>CAMNIN010000021.1 GCA_946540735.1 uncultured Prevotellaceae bacterium
AACAAAAGCAAATCCACCCGAATGGCTATGCTTACTTAGGTGCTGAGTAATTACTCATAACATAATATCATAAAGGTTAATTAATCTGAAATCGGGGGTTATTGCCGCTATTTTTCTTACTTTTGCCTGAAATTTGAAAATGAACATGAGAAAGATATTGACCCTCATCGTGTTGTCGCTGGCAGTCGTCCACCTGTCGGCACAGGAGTTGCTGGCCAAGGTCACCATCAACCATAACCAGATACAAGGCACGGATGCCAGCGTGTTCGAAAACCTGCAAGAGACACTCACGCAGTTCATCAACGACAAACAATGGACCAACTTGCAGTTTCAGAAAAATGAGCGCATTTCCTGCAATTTCAACATCACGGTGACCAAATACGATAATTCGACCAACACTTTCACCTGCTCCGCTATCATCCAGGCCAACAGGCCCGTATATAACTCTGCCTATACCACTACTCTTTATAATAACAAGGACAACGACTTCAACTTCGAATTTGCCCAGTTCGACCAGTTGGAGTTCAACGAGGAAGTCATCGACAACCAACTGGTGGCACTCATCGCCTACTATGCCTACCTCATTATCGGTCTCGACCTCGACAGCTTCGCACCCATGGGCGGCGAGGATATCCTGCAGCGCTGCATCAACTTGGTGAACAATGCCCAGAACCTCGGATTCCCGGGATGGAAGGCGTTCGACAACGACCGCAACCGATTCGCTATCGTCAACGACTATCTTGATGGCGGTATGCAACCCTTCAGGCAGTTGCAATACGATTATTACCGTAAAGGTCTCGACGAAATGGCCAGCAATGTGGAGCGAGGGCGCACCAACGTGACTACCGCACTGGAGGAATGCCTCCAGAAATGCCACGAGAACAAACCTCTGAGCTTGCTACCCCAGATCTGGACAGACTATAAGAAAGACGAACTGGCCAATATCTACAAGGGCAAGGGTACGTCCAACGAGAAGGAGAAAGTGTATGACATCCTCATGCGCATCAATGCCTCACAGAGCAACTCATGGGATAAAATCAAACAATAGTTGAGGATAACCTATATTCACAACGCAGAACATGCTTCGCAAACTTTATATCAAAAATTTCACTCTGATCGATGAACTCGACATGGAGTTTGGTGGCGGTTTCTCCGTCATCACTGGTGAGACGGGGGCCGGCAAGAGCATCATCCTCGGTGCCCTCGGACTGCTTTTGGGACAAAGGGCAGACACCAAAGCCATCAAGAGCGGCTGCGACCGCTGTGTGATCGAGGCACATTTCGACCTGAGCCGCTACGACCTGAAAGGATTCTTCGAGGAAAAAGATCTCGACTATGACGCCGGAGACAGTATCCTGAGGCGCGAAATCACCAGTTCGGGCAAAAGCCGGGCATTCGTCAACGACACCCCCGTGCCGCTCACCACCATGAGGGAACTCGGTGCCAAACTGGTCGACATCCATAGCCAGCACCAAAACCTGCTGCTTCACCAGGAGGATTTTCAACTGAGTGTGGTCGACATTATCGCACAAGACGCGGATGTGCTCAGCGACTACCGCACCGCATATCAAACACTCGTTTCGGTGAGGCGTGAACTGCAGGAGATGCGTGAGACCTTGCGCCGCAACAGCGAGAACGAGGACTTCCTCCGTTTCCAGTTCAATGAGTTGGAATCCGCCCATCTCGTGGAGGGGGAACAGGAGACTTTGGAACAAGAATACGACATGCTGTCGCACGCCGAGGAGATCAAGAGCGCACTCTATGGCGCCGACGAACTGCTCTCCGGCGAGCAAGGTGTTGTCGCCCTGTTGAAGAACGCCAGTCACAACATCGACTCTGTGCGGGAAGTGTTCCCGGCCATCGCAGAGGCCGCCGAGCGCATCGAGAGCAGTTTCATCGAGGTCAAGGACATCGCCGATGAGGTGGCACGGCAAGCCGAGCGAATTGAGTTCAATCCAGCACGGATGGAGGAAGTCAGCGAGCGCATCGACCTTCTCTATCACCTCCAGCAGAAGCATCATGTCGACAGCGTCGAAAGGCTCATCTCACTCCGCGAAGACCTCGCCCGGCAACTGAGCCAGATTGACGGTGGCGACGAGAACCTCCAGGAACTGGCTGCCAAGGAACAGAAATTGGCTGAGGAGTGTGAGACAAAAGCCTCAGCACTGACCGCACGTCGCACCCAAGCTGCCCGCACCGTGGAAGAAGAAATGCACAAACGGCTGGTGCCTCTTGGCATCCCCAAGGTGAGGTTCGAGGTGGAAATCACACCTAAACCGCTGTCGGCCGACGGCCACGACAAAGTCGCCTTCCTCTTCACGGCCAATTCCAGTACCCCGCTGCAACCTGTCGCCCAGGTGGCCTCAGGCGGTGAGATCGCCCGTGTGATGCTCTCGCTGAAAGCGATGATCAGTGGAGCCGTGAAACTTCCCACCATCATCTTCGACGAAATCGACACTGGCGTCAGCGGCAAGGTGGCTGAGATGATGGCACGCATCATGCAAGAGATGGGACAAAACGACCGCCAGGTGATCAGCATCACCCACCTGCCGCAGATCGCTTCCCGAGGTACCGCCCACTATAAAGTATACAAGGAGGAAGGCGCCCAGGGCACAGTGAGCCGGATGTGCCTGCTCGACGCAGAAGGACGGGTCAGGGAAATCGCACAGATGCTCAGCGGAAGCGACATCACCGAGGCCGCCATCAAAAACGCCCAGGAACTTCTGGGCAATCCATAAACATGTTTCATCCACTAACTCACATTGCCAAGAACCCAATAGAAATGAGAATCTTCTATCAGACATGCGGACTTCTGTCTGCCCTCTTCCTCTTCACCAACAGCGTCCTCGCCCAACCCTCTGCCGTGAAGAATGTTTCGAAATCTGTTTTCACACTCACCACTTTCAAAGCCGATGGCTCATTGCTGGCATCCAGCCATGGCGTGTTCATCGACGGCAATGGCACGGCTATC
Organism: uncultured Prevotellaceae bacterium; assembly: GCA_946540735.1. Classification (GTDB taxonomy): domain Bacteria; phylum Bacteroidota; class Bacteroidia; order Bacteroidales; family Bacteroidaceae; genus Prevotella. The sequence goes on from CAMNIN010000021.1 coordinate 2,972, forward strand.
AGCGACTGGTCGTCGTTCGACGGCGCAAGCAGTGCCGTGGTTGTCGATGCGGCAGGCAAAAAAATGGAAGTGACCTGCATCGTGGGGGCCAACGAGATCTACGACGTGGCCAAATTCATCGTCGCAGGCAAGACCACGGCTGCTCCGGTGGCCACCACCGGACTGGCGGAAGGGTCAACGGCCTACCTGGTGGGCTATGCCGTGAAAAAGCCTGAAATCACCGAGACGCATATTGATAAGGTGGAGAAGTTCATGGACAAATACTCCTATTACATCATCAAACAGGAATTGCCGGGAAACACCCAGAGTTGTCCGCTGGTCAATGCCGCCGGTCAGGTGATCGGATTCCTCCAGCACTCCAAATACACCACCGACGACCATTCCACCGACGCTCTCTATGTGGCGGAGATGACCTCTTCGGGGCTCTCGGCCAATGATCCCGTAATGCGGCGGACGGCCATTCCTACGGCCATCCCCGATGACATGCAACAAGCCAAACTCGCCCTGATGATTGCCGGACAGGGGGCGGACTCTGTGAAATCATCCAAGGTGATTGACCTCTTCATGCAGAAATTCCCTGACCTGCCCGACGGTTATTACCTCCTGGCAGAGAAAGCTGTCAGGGCCAATGACTTCGACAATGCGTCCCGGCAGATGGAGACTGCCATCAAAAAGGCGACAGACAAAGATGACGCCCATTTCACCTATGCCAAACTGATCTATCAGAAGGAGGTCTACAAATCCGACATCCCCTACCCTGCCTGGAGCCTCGACAAAGCTTATGAGGAGGCACAGAAAGCCTACGAGGTCAGTCCGCTGCCTTTCTATCAGCACCTACAGGCTCAGATCCTCTATACGAAAAAGGAATACCAGCAGGCTCACGACCAATTCATGGCCCTCACCAAGACCAACCTGCGCAACCCCGAACTGTTCTACGAGGCTGCTCAATGCCAGAAACAACTGTCCGCTCCGAAAGAAAGCATCCTCTGCCTGCTCGACAGTGCCGTGAACGAACTCAAAAAGCCCTTCACCACAGAAGCTGCGCCTTATCTGATTGCCCGTGCCCGACAACTGGAGGAAATGGGAGAATACCGCAAGGCCATCGCCGACTACAACCACTACGACACGTTGATGGCGGGGCACCACAGTGCGGAGTTCTTCTATCAGCGAGAACAATGTGAGGTGAAAGGCAAACTCTTCCAACAAGCCCTCAATGACATTGACACCGCCACACGCATGGCTCCCGGCGAGCCTCTCTACTTTGCCGAGAAATCCTCACTCCTGCTGCGCGTCAACATGAAACAAGAGGCCCTCGAAGCTGCGGAGACCAGCATCTCGCTGGATCCTGAATACAGCGAGGCTTACCTCCTGAAGGGACTGGCCCAAATCCAGTTGGGAAACAAGAAGGAAGGGCTGCAAACACTCAACAAAGCACTTGAACTGGGCAACGAGCAAGCACCTGCCCTGATAGAGAAATACAAATGACACAAAAACGGATGCAAAATCACCAATACCGACAAATAATCCGCAAAATATTTGGAAATCAGACCAAAAAGCATTACTTTTGCACCCGTTTTTGATGGTTCCGTAGCTCAGCTGGATAGAGCAACTGCCTTCTAAGCAGTAGGTCTTGGGTTCGAGCCCCAACGGAATCACACAACGACAACAACGAGAGCCCAATCACAAGGCTCTCGTTTTTTGTTATTTAGCAAAATTTAACACCCCGAAGAGAATCCCATCTGCTATATTTTTGTATTTTTGTCTTCTTAAGAGAATCTGTTTGTGTTTGACTAAACCCTATACATCATGAGAAGATTATTATCGGCGATTGTCTTTTCTTGCCTCACATTGTCGTTGATGGCCCAGAATGGTATCAAAGTGAACTACAAAGGCGCCAAGCCCACTATCACGGATTTTGTTTGGGCCGCATTCCCCTCTCTGAACTATGAGGACGAGGAGGAAACTGGCGACCGCCCATGGAGAGCATTGCAGAATGCCATGGAACGTCACAGAAAAGGCCTTCCACAAGAGGAAGGTGAGACACTGACCATCGACTCAAAAAACGGATATATCCTTTTTGAGCAAGTATACAATGAAAACGCAAATCATGTTTTCAAATTGGAGATATGCTACTGGAATGAGTCGGATGGAAAACATAAGCTCATTGCCTTCAACAATTTGGCAAGCTTAACTGACGGCAGACCATGCCTGACAGAAACGAGTGATTTTTGTTTCTTCCGTTACAATAATGCCACGAAACGTATGGTAGGCTGTGAACCTCCCGGGTTTGAAATTATCTACGACGGCATTTATGAACTGCCGCGTGTTGGCAAGGACATCATTCACACCCAGTGGAACGAAGACGGCACCACGAAGAAGAAAATATTAAAATGGAATGGAAGACGATTCAGCTATTAAACTGATGATGACATCATCTATGTGAATCGCTGGGTTCCACCATCTCCGGTGCTGTTTATCCCTTTTGTTTCATCAGAGACAGGATCATCTCATTCGGAGAGAAGTCCCCATGATAGCCATAGTCGATTTCCTCGTCTGATGTCACCCAATCGACATCGATGTCCTCTATGCGGTCGAAGACACGCATGTATTCAGGATGGTAATACGGAAAATCGACAATGGCTGGATTATTGGTCAGGAGTTTCTTGTTATAGCAGACTGCCTCCATATAGCGAAGCGTGGGCCCATGCTGTCCGGGACGGACGATCTCAAGGATGCACTGGCTGTCCTGCATCATCTCCAGGCACTGGGAATAGGGGTACAACGCCTGCCCCTTGGTCAGGTAATGGATGCCGTCGGTCATGGTATCATAACCTTCATCCCATAACTTGATATGGAAGTCGCATCGGCAACCCGCCTGGGTGAGCGTGCGATAAGCCTTATTGACCATCCCTACCCGCTCCTGCGAATAACAGGCCACGAAAAAGACATGATGCTGCGGATGAGCCACACGCTGCAGTTTTTTTCGTGAATAATAGTTGAAGCCCATATACTTGTAGCCAAACTTACGGCAGTCTTCCCTGTCAAATGAATAGACATCATCCCACTCAAACTCACTGATGCGGGAGCTCAATTTCTTCAGGTCTTTGCGGTTTTGCGCGTCTTTGTTGCCAATGGTGTTGATCAGGTAGAGGATGATCCTCAAATCCGGGTTCTCCTTCCTGCATCTCTCAAAGACCCTCATGCTTGAGATACCATTCAGCGAGAGGTCCATCACAATAAGCAGTTTGGCATGCTTGCACTCCTGAGGCAGATTTTGATATTCCTTGTGGAATCGCTTGCCGGCCACCTTGAAGGCGATCCTACGGGCAAGGGTGGAATGCCGCATCGCCATCCTGACGGGCAGTAACTGCCTGACAAGGCGCAAGAACCTACTATCCAGCAGATATTGGGCTGGATTGACCATCTTGACGTAAGGGTTGTCTTTCAAGTCAGCATAGAAGCCATAGTCATCATGCCGCTTGGGGTAGAAAAGGACAATTTGCGGTTGCGATGCTGTTGCCATTGGGTGTATGATCAAGTATCAGGTACGATCTCTTGAGCATTGTCGAAATCCTCCACGGTGTCCAGTTCGATGGAGAACAAGGAGGTGGTGTCAACCACCTTGAACGTATGCCCCTGCGGGATAAGCCGTTCAAAGGCCCGCTCGTAGAAGATGTCTATCAGTCCCTCGACGATGATCATCTGATCCAGTTCGCGGAAGAGGGCCGTGCTGTAGTCTGCATTCATTTTCTCGATACCCACCGACTCGCCAAGGGCATCGCTGATACGGCAGGTCTTGCTGATCTCGGTGATGCGGCCTTCGCCATCGACCACCACTTTCATCTCTTCCTCTCCCAGCGGGTGGCGGTTGAGGGCCAGCGCCGACTCCTCCTGAGCCAGGATGAGAGGCAGGATAGCAGGGTCGAAGAAAATGTCGCTGTCGAGCAACAGGAAGGGTTTACCGTCAACCAGCGGTTTGGTCATCCAAAGCGAGTAGATGTTGTTGTTGTGCTGATAGTCCGCATTATGGAGAAAGTGTATCGGCAGTTGGGGATAATGGGTGGTCAGAAACGCCCTCACCATCTCCTCGTGGTATCCTGTCACCACCACCAACTCGTCGATGCCGGCTGCCAACATGGCATCCACCGTGCGCTGAAGCAAGGTCCGACCCCCAACCCGAAGCAGGCATTTGGGACAATTGTCGGTGAGCGGTCGCAGACGTTTCGCCATGCCGGCCGCGAGTATCACACCTGTCATGACTGCTGACCGGCTATTTTAAGGATGATGTCACACACCTTGCGGTTTTGCTCCTTTCGTCCAAGGGTGATGCGAAGATGGGTGTCGATACCTGGCTCGTTCATGAACTTCACCTTGTAGCTTTCCTCGGCAAACTCACGCTGCAGGGCCTCCTTGAGGACGATGGGATATTTGACAAGAATGAAGTTGGCACGCGACTGATAGACTTTGAAACCAGGCAAGACGCCCAGTTCGGCGGCGTACATCTTGCGGGCCTCCTCCATCACCTGGGCAATGCCACGGTAGTGAGCATCACTCTTCAGTGCTGCGATGGCTACTTCTTCCGATAGCCGGTCATAACCGAGATACATATTGGCATAGCGGGTGAAATGCGCCATGTCGGTGCCCTTCCCCACGAAACCGAAGCCCATTCTCAGTCCGGGCAGGCCATAAAACTTGGAGAGCGTGCGGCAAACGATGATGTTGTCGTGCTTCTCGATGAGGCGCTTGATATAAGAAGCGTCGTTGGAGACGAAAGAGGCATAGGCTTCGTCGACGAGTACAACCGTTGACACGGGCACCATCCCCAGGAGCCGCTCCATCTCCTCTTCCGTGAGGCCGTTGCCGGTGGGATTGTTGGGAGAGGCCACAAGCAGGATCTTGGGGTTGACATCGTCGATCATCTTCTTGAGACCCTCGAAATCATACCTGAAGGTATCGCCGTCCTCATAGACGGGATATTGCAACGTGGTGCCATAGACCTCGTCGGCGATCGACTTGTAGTACCACCACGAGAACTGCGGGATGAGCATGGTTTTCGACCCACCGAGCGTGAGGAAATAGTGAACGCTTTTCTTCAACAGGTCTTCCGCACCATAGCCCAGCACAATCTGGCGCTCCTCGATGTCATAGAGTTGGGAGAGATAATCAGAGAAAATGCTTTTCTTGCCTTCGTCATAGATACGTGTGTAGAAACACAGTTTTCCTATATCAAAATGTTCCACTGCCCGCCTTACTTCTTCCGAAGGTTCGAAGTTGAACTCATTTCTGTCCAGATAATTCAATTTATTTTGCATCGTAAGTCTTAAATTTGGGGGCAAAGGTAAACAAAAACGAGAGAATTGCCAAAAACATCGGCTCAAAATGCGATTTACTACGGATTCTATTTCCTCGAGATTCGCCCGAATGTCTTGATGCTGGTGTATTTCCGCCAGATATTCAGCTTGCGGTATGGCGGCACACCATGACGGCGGATGTAGTCGCGCGCTCCTTCAAGCATCCGGTGAGCCACTTTCCCGTCGAGATAGGGATCGTAGTTGTCGATGACCCACTGCCGCTTCTGCTGCAACTGATCGGATGTCATCACCTCGTCGTAAGCGTCACAAAGTTCCTCTGGCTGCTGCATGTTGCGCCAATACAAATCCTTGGCGGCTGCCCTGAGGGTGATGACTGGCTTGTTGAGCAACAAGAACTCATATATGGTCGACGATGTGTCGCTGATCATCGCATCGCTCATGAGCATGTATTTGGTCACGGTGTAATCCTCGATCCACAGCATGCCCTCGGTCTTCTCTGCCAGTTGACGATACTCCTCCATCAGTTCGGGTTTGGTGAGGGGATGAAACTTCAGCAGGAGCAGCACGTCTCGCTTGGCCACCAGGTCTTGCAGCGCCTGCTGCATGTAGGGTAACGAGGTCAGGCTGGGAGAGAAAGTGGGAGCATAGAGCACAATCTTGGAACGGCCGCTCTCACGCAAGAGGCGGTCGCGGTCGGCATCGAATGTGTGCAGGTTCTCAAAAACCCAGTCCTGCCTTGGCCAACCGGTCTCCAGCACCTCGAAATCACCGTATTTCTCTGCCAGCCGCTTGAAACCTTTGGTGAAAAGAGGGCCTTGAGTGAAATAGGCATCAAAATAGCGTCGGATGACCCAATGGTCTTTCTTCTCCGTGGCGTAACCGTGAAAGATCTCTATCTTCACTCCAGGCAGGTAATAAGGCACGATATTACCAGGAACAAACACGGCCTCCGGACTGAAATCATAGATGTCCTGTATGGAATCCGTCCATCTCACCTTGCCATCAAGGGGGAATTGCTTGATTCTCTTGGAGTGGACATACCACAACACGTCGTTACCTCCCTCACGGTCAGCCTCCACCTGTAGGGGATGGAGGATATCTATGGCATACTTGTTCTCGCAAAACAATACGATTCTCATTGCACTCTATTTTTTCTTTTTCAACTCATACTTGGCGGTTTCCCGACCATCATTTCTCTCGAAAGTAGCCACAAGGCTGCTGTCATCGACGTGGCAGGACTTGGTGACGTAAACCGCTCCTTCCGACGTAGTGTAAGAGAGCTGCTGATCGCCTGTCACGGCCCAGGTGAACGCCATGCGCCACACCCGGCGCCCTTCGGCATCATAGTCGGTCTCCCTGCCCGTGCCGCCGATGCCGCCCTCCTCGGTCAGGACGAACTGCATCAGGGTGGTGTATTCCCCGGATTTCAGCTCACCGAAATCGTCGTAATAGCTCGACGAGAGTTTACCTTCCCAGTCGCCGTTGACCTGTGCGGCCAACGATTGCCACACAGGGTCGGGAGCGGGCGGTTCGTCGGGATTGTTGGGATCGTCTGGATCATCTGGATTATTGGGATCGTCCGGATTGCCAGGATTGTCTGGGTCTTGGCCTGAAGTATCCTTACCGCTGCCGTCCTTGGGGTTTTCTTTTTTCGTTTCCTCTTTCTTGGGTTCCTCCTTGTCATACGACAAATCCTCACGCTCACAGCCGGTAGCCATGAGCGCGAGGAATAGGGTGATGATGAATGCTGTCAGACCTCTCATAAGCCTTCATCTACGGTTTGTATCTTTTCTTTTACTCCCTGGTGCGGAAAACTCTCTTCGGAGCTTCAGGCTTGTTGGCCTTAGCCTTCTGCATGCCGAGACTGTTGCCGTTGGAGTAGTAATAGTCGTCGTAATAATAATCGTTGTATCCGTAGTAATAGTCGTTCCAGTTGGGCGATGTCACATGGCGGAGGTTGAACTTATGCCTTACTCCGTCGAAGTAGAGGTAGCCCGTGAAGTAATAGTCGTCGAGAGCATAGTCGTAGATGTCGACCGACATGTTGTCCTCAATGAAGTGGATGGTGATGCGGCCATAGTTCACCTCCCAGCGGATGTGGTTGGCGATGTAGTTGTAGCCACCCCAGTAGTAGTCGTTATAATAGTCTACCCAGTAACCATCGCCAGAGGAATAACGATAGGGGTCGCGGAGGAAGCACACCTCAGTTCTGGAGGCATCGTAGTAAGCGCCGTCATAATAGGCTGAGGCATACATGTCGCCTTGCCAAGTACCCTCGAGGGTGTAGGCGATTTCATCATCGTCGTCACAGCTGGTGACGGTGAATGCGAGCATGGCCACCAATGCCATCATCAAGGTTTTGGTAAAAGTTTTCATATCTCTCAAGTTTTGATGTTATCACTATGTTATCGTTCACATTGCAAAGATAGTGCTTTTCCGAATACCTTCCAAAAGAGAAACCCATAAATTGAACAAGGGATTCACCTATCCTGTCGGGGGAAATCCCCACAAAGGCATTTTTCAGCCCTTCCGTGGCGTATTGGTGCACAGGAAATGAGAATTGTTGACTATTTTTTTTGCAGGGCACCGCAGTTTTTCTTATTTTTGCAAAACACCAAATCACTAACTATCATGAAACACCTGTTTTCCTGCACATTGCTATGGCTGCTCGCACAGTCGCAGACAGCCCAGACGTTCCAAATCCTGCCCGAGGGCTACTTCAACTGCCAAGGCATCGACGTGATGGCTTTCAGTGATTTCTACCCCGAAGGGCACCAAGGGGGCGTGTGCGTCATCATGAACGGCCAGCGGGTGGCCACCAACGGTGACATCCGGATGGAAGCCACCCCGGGCCAGTGGCAACCCGTTCCGAAACAAAAAAGCAGAAGGATAGAAGATGGTAAGATCATCACCGACCTATGCTACCCCGACTCCTCCCGACATCTCACAGGATTCAATCCCATGGTGTATCCCGACTACGCGTTCAACTACCAGGTGCGGGTGGAAAGCCAAGGGGCAAGCATCGTGGTGACCGTGGATCTCGACAAACCGGTCCCTGACTTCCTTGCAGGGAAAGTGGGCTTCAACATGGAATTTTTCCCCGGACGACTTTTCGGCAAACCTTGGGTGATGGATGACCAAACCGGCATCTATCCACAGCAGCCCAACTCGCCCTTGATGAATACCACGGCGAACCTCCTCCATACGGGCGACTACTTCTTAGGCAAAGGAGACAAGGCCGACATACCGCATCTCAACGCCCAGGGCTACAGCCCCATGATCGCCGACGATGTGATCGCGGCACCTTATGCCATCGGCCATGTGTTCACCTCACAGCCCGATGACCCCTACAGCCGGCTGACCATCGAGTCGAAGACTGCGGAACTCAAACTGTATGATGGCAGGTTGAACCACAACAATGGTTGGTTTGTGCTTCGCAGTGAAATCAAACCTGGCGTGACAAACAACGCCGTGGTGTGGGTCATCACGCCCAACGTGGTGAATGACTGGGTCTATGCTCCTGTCGTGCAGACCTCACAAGTGGGATACCACACCCAACAACAGAAAAGAGCGGTGATCGAAACCGACAGACGAGACGGGAAACTGTCGACGGCCTCTCTCATCCGCATCGACGCCAGTGGTGAGCACACGGTGAAAGCCATCCAGCCCAAGACATGGGGCAGATTCTTGCGCTACAACTACCTGACGGCCGATTTCTCCGAGATCCAGTCACCCGGACTCTACAAAATCAGATATGGGCAGTCGGAGTCATCCGTGTTCCGCATCGCCGACGATGTCTACGACCGCGGCGTATGGCAACCCGTGATCGAATATTTCCTGCCTGTGCAGATGTGCCACATGAGGGTCAATGAGAAATACCGTGTCTGGCACGATGCCTGTCACCTCGATGACGCAAGAATGGCTCAGGCGGGCAACCATATCGACGGTTATGCTCAGCAACCTGGCCTGTCCAAATACGACGCTGGCGAGATCGTCCCGGGAGTGAATATCGGCGGGTGGCACGACGCTGGCGATTTCGACCTCCGTGTGGAGTCTCAGGCCGGAGAGGCCTATATCCTCGCACTGGCTTATGAGGCCTTCCATCCCGAAATCGATGTGACTTCAGTGAACCACGACAAGCATGTGGTGGAAATCCACGAGGCCGACGGCAAGAACGACATCCTGCAACAGGTGGAGAATGGTGCGCTCACAGTGACCAGGGCCTACCGCGCGCTCGGTCGCCTCTACAGGGGAATCATCTGCAACAACCTGCGGCAATATGTCTTGCTCGGTGATGCCTCGGCCATGACCGACGGCGTCATCGGCAACGACGACGACCGCTGGATCTTCACGGAGGACAATCCGTCGCGTGAACTCATGACAGCTGCCCAACTGGCTGGTGCAGCGAGGGTACTGAGGGGATTCAACGACCCGCTGAGCAAGGAATGCCTGGATATCGCCTCCAGCATCTTCGAAAATACAAAAACCGACCCGCGCAGCATGATGCAGAAAATCTACGCCGCCGTGGAACTCTACCTCACCACGGAGAAAACAGACTACCTCGACCTGATCTTCAGCAACCAGGACTTGATCTTGGGCAGGGTGAACCACTCTGGATGGGTGATGGCAAGGTTGATGCAAAAACTGTCGCCCTCGAAAGACCGCCGGGTGAAACGCCTGGATGCGGCATTCCGGAAAGCACTTGCCGCCTATAAGGATAATCTTGACCGCCAATCGGCAGAGACACCCTACGGCGTGCCCTACCGACCCAGCATCTGGGGAGCGGGATGGGACATCCAACGCTTCGGCTTCGAGTATTATTTCCTGGCTAACGCCTATCCTGAGATCTTTCCCGCCACGACGGTCTACGATGCCCTCAATTTCATCCTCGGATGTCACCCTGGCAGCAACACCGCCTCTTTTGCCTCGGGAGTGGGAGCTCGCTCCGCCACCGTGGCCTACGGTGCAAACAGGGCCGACTGGTCGTTCATCCCGGGTGGGGTCGTTTCCGGCACTGCGCTCATCCGTCCCGATTTTCCCGAACTCCTTGAGTTTCCCTTCCTCTGGCAGCAAACCGAATACGTGCTGGGGGGCGGGTCCTCTCACTATATGTTCCTCGTGCTGGCCACCCGGCAACTCCTCTACAAGACGAGGGCGCTTCAGACCAACTGACGCGCCCTTCTGCCAAGATTTCACAAAAAAAAGAGGGTGTGCCCGTTTTATAGGCAGCCCTCTTTACAAGAAAGGGTTTGGATTTGTTGCAGGATCAGAGTTTGTGTGAATGCAACATATTCTTCGGGTCGAGGGCCTCATCGAGCTTCTCTTTGGTCATCAGCCCCTTCTCGAGAATGATGTCATAGACCGAGCGGTCTGTGTCATGTGCCTCTTTGGCGATCTTGGTGCAAGTCTTGTAGCCAAGATAGGGATTGAGGGCTGTGACAATGCCGATGGAGTTCTTCACCATCTCATAGCAGTGTTCCTTGTTGACGGTGATGCCGAGGATACACTCCTCTGTCAGGGTGTCGATGGCATTCTTGAGCCACGTAAGGCTTTCGATCAAGCACTCTGTGATCACAGGCTCCATCACATTCAGCTGGAGCTGGCCTGCCTCAGCAGCAAACGACACGGTGGTATCATTGCCGATGACCTTGAAGCACACCTGATTGGTGACCTCTGGAATGACGGGGTTGACCTTGCCTGGCATGATGGATGATCCAGGGGCCTTGGGAGGCAGGTTGATCTCATTGAGGCCACACCTCGGACCAGAAGCCATGAGACGGAGGTCGTTGCAGATCTTCGAGAGTTTGATAGCCAGTCTCTTCAAAGAAGAGGAATAGCTCACGTAAGCACCGGTGTCAGGAGTTGCCTCCACGAGGTCGGGAGCGGCGACGAAGGCCTCGCCGGTGAGTTTGCTCAGGTTGGCAGCGCACAACTTGGCGAAACCGGGAACGGCGTTGAGTCCGGTGCCGATGGCCGTACCACCCATGTTGATTTCATGGAGGAGTTTCACGTTGCGCTCCAGGTTGAGGATCTCCTCTTCCAGGTTATTGGCATAGGCATTGAACTCCTGTCCGGATGTCATAGGCACGGCATCCTGCAACTGGGTGCGGCCCATCTTGATCACATCGCGGAACTCCTCTCCTTTGTAACGGAAGGCACTGATCAGACCTGTCAGACTGGCCACGAGGCTCTTGTTCATACGGATGAGGGCGAGGCGGATCGTTGTAGGATACACGTCGTTGGTCGACTGGCCACAGTTGCAGTGGTCGTTGGGATAGCAGTGCTGGTAGTCGCCTTTCTCATAACCCATGATCTCAAGGGCTCTGTTGGCGATCACCTCATTGGCATTCATATTGACAGAAGTGCCTGCACCACCCTGCATCATGTCAATGGGGAAATTCTCATGCAGCTTGCCCTCGATGATCTCACGGCAAGCCTGTGAGATGGCTCCAGCGATCTCGTCGTCGATGACGCCAAGGGTGTGGTTGGTCTGCACGGCAGCCAGCTTCACGTATGCGATGGCAATCACGAAATCGGGATAATCGCGCATCTTCTTGCGTGAGATGTGGTAATTGTTGATACCACGCTGTGTCTGTACGCCATAGTATGCCTCTGCCGGAACTTTCAGTTCACCCAGGAGGTCGGATTCAACTCTGAATTTTTTCTCGTTCATAATAGATGATTGGTTAAAAGGTGGGGTTGGTTGATCAATAACATTTAATGCGGTACATGAAACCGAGTTCGATACGGTTGGTATTGTAGTCCTTCAGCCCGCATTTGTCGCTGAAGTCATACTTGTGTCCTACGTAAGCGAGGAATACCCTGAAGTCCTGCTGCTTGACAGGATAGTACTCCAAGGAGGCCAGATAACCGTAAGACTTGCGGTAGTCTTTCAACTGCTCGATCTTGCTGACACTGGCGGTCTCGTAGGTGCCTTTCACCATCAGGTTCCACTGGGGGGCGAACTGCCAGTTGGCTTTTGTGATGAGCGAGTTGTAGTGCACGTCGCTGAAATAAGCATTGCCTGCGGGCAGGAAGCTTGCGAGGTCATTGGTAGCAATCTGAAGGCGGTCGATGCCATCGAAAGCACCCATGTAGTCGATGTACCACTGGAACTTCGGCAGATTGAGTTGCTGTCCGAGGACGAGCATCCTGGAGTACTTGCCATGAGCCTGGGTCTGGAGACCCCATGACCAACGGGTCTGGAGCATGTTGTTGAAGAAACTGCCATTCCAGTTGACGATATAGGTCAGCGGGTGATTGCTGCCTGTCACAGCCCTGACATCGGCGAGCGTGGGACCGGGAGTGACGACATTGTTGCCATACTCCTCGCTGAAAGTACCGTTATTGGCATCCGACACCTCCACAGCGATCTCCTGAGTGGGCACCGGCTTCACAGAGAGCACGGCACCTGCCATGAAGTTGTCCATGTTGTCGACCATGTCGGAATACTGGTAGATGTACATCGGGTTCTCGTCGAATTCGAAACCGCCCCAGATCTGGCACATCTTACCACCCATCACAGTCACCTTATCAGAGAAGTTGTAGCCCACCATCATGATGTCGGTGGCTTTGGCGAAATTGTCCTCACCTTTGGCGTTGTTGGCCTTGTTCATGCGGTGACGCAGACGGTAGAACACTTTGTCGTTGATGTTGCCCTTGATCTCAAGACGCAACTGCTTGTTGGCAAAACGGGTGCTCCAGTCACCGTCGTTCTCTGCAGCCTGTGCACTGGCAGCATAGTTGAAATAGACGTTGAAGGCATCGTTCTTTTTCTCTAAGTTGGTGATACGCTCTGCGAGCGACTGGAAATTGCCGTCATTGCCTCCCATGCGTGTGTTTCCGCCCTGGGCACTGGCTGTCATGGCGAGGCCCATCAACAGGCCTGTGAATAATGTTTTTCTCATCATAGTAATCTTTTTAAATCGTAACAAGGATTTTGTTTCCCATGCGGCCCCTCAAGGAGCCGCATGGATGTCGGTTTAGTATTTTTTGAAGTATTCCTGGATCGCTCTCCAGTCATTGGTCTTGGTAAGAGCCAGCATGAGGAGCACACGGGCCTTCTGGGGATTGAGGGTGAGGGAAGCCACGAAGTGGTATTTCTCATCATCCACCTCACCATTCAGACAGGTGGGGCCGGTCGGGCAACGTGACGAGCGCACGATGTTGATACCCTTCTCACGAGCTTTCAGTGCCACCTCAAACACATCCTTGTAGAAGTTGCCGTCGCCAACACCGGCGAGCACGATGCCGTCGAACTTAGCATCGACGAAAGCCTGCATGGGGAGTGGTGAGGCATTGGCATAGCCATAGACGATGCCCACCTTTGGCAGTTTGGTCAGGTTCTCGACATCAAACTCACTGCGAGTGGTGTGGACGTTGTCGATGCTGCGGTTGTAGATGGCCTCGCCGTTATAGACATAACCGATCTTGCCATAATTGGCGCTCTGGAAAGTGGCCACGTCGGTGGTGTGCATCTTGATGACATCCTTGGCGTCGAGCAGCAGGTTGTTCATGCAGACCATCACGCCCCTGCCCTTGGAGTTGGGGCTGGCTGCTGCTGCCACACCGGCATAGAGGTTGCCAGGACCATCGGCACTGATGCCTGTCGAAGGTCTCATGGATCCCACGAGCACCACGGGCTTGTCGCTCTTCACCGTGAGGTTGAGGAAATAAGCTGTCTCTTCCATCGTGTCGGTTCCGTGGGTGACCACGACACCGTCATAACCCTCATTGTTGAGCAACTGGTTGATGCGCTTGGCCAGCATGAGCCATACTTCGTCGTTCATATCCTGTGATCCGATATTCACAAGCTGCTCACCGCTGATGTCAGCGAGGTAAAGCATTTGAGGAACAGCGTCGATCAGGGTCTGCACACCCACTTGTCCTGCGCTGTAGGCAGAAGATGTGGCAGAAGCGCTCACGCCTGCGATGGTACCGCCGGTGGCGATAATACGGATTTTCGGTTTTGCACTGACACTCACGGCCAGAATCATGGCCATCATGATCAAAACGAATCTGAGATTTTTCATAATTCTAAAGGTTTAGGTTGGGTTGTTTGTTATTGTTAATATAAGATTGACATAATCAGATAGCCCACACCGATCGACACGATGGTGGTGATGAATCCGGAAACCTGGAAGGAGTGGTTGACCACGTATTTCCCGATGCGGGTCGTACCGGTGCGGTCGAAGTTGATGGCAGCCACCTCTGTGGGATAGTTGGGCAGGAAGAAGTAGCCGTTGACGGCGGGGAACATGGCGACGAGCGCGATAGGACTGATGCCCAGCCCGATGCCTAATGGATAAAGGGTCCTGACAGTGGCGGCCTGCGAGAAGAGCATGATCGACATGATAAACAGTGCCACTGCGAAGAGGAATGGATACTGCTCCACCATTCCGGCGATATGGGTCTTGAAGAACTCGATGTTGCCATTGAAGAACGTGTCGCCCATCCAGGCGATACCGAAGATGGCCACCATGGCATTCATTCCGGCTGCGAAGACATTGCCCTTGACGGCATCGGTCACCTTGGCACGCCCCACCAGGAGGATGACGGCGGCCATCGACATCATGATGATCTCAATGATATGCGGCATGCTCACCGTCTCCACCACACCGTCGATCTCGTAGGTCGGACGGAGGGAAGGCACACTGCCGAAAATAACCACCAGGACAACTGCCAACAAGAAGGCGAGCACGGAATATTTCGCATATTTGCTCGGAGTTTTGATCATCTGCTCCATCAGCGCTGCATCCTTCTCAGGATTGATAAGGCCTTCTTTCACCCTGCGCTGATACTCCGGATCCTGCTCCAGCGGCTTGCCGATATGGTTCTGCACAAATGAGGCCACCAGAATGGCAATCAGTGAGGCCGGGACACAGATAATCAGAATATCCTTAAGCTCTATGCCGATTCCCCCCAACAGATCTGCGCTGATGACGGCGGCCGTGGCTGCGGAGACCGGACTTCCCGTGATGCCCAGCGATGCTGCCACTGTGGCGACGCTCAACGGACGTTCTGGGCGGATCTTGCTGTTGGTGGCGATCTCAGAGATGATCGGCAGCAACGAATAGGAGGTGTGAGCGGTGCCGGCTACCAGACAGAAAAGCCATGTGGTGATAGGACCGTAATACGTGATATGGCTGGGATGCTTACGAAGGAACTTCGCCGCCAGTCCCACCATATAGTCAAGACCACCGGCGGCCTGGAGCGCAGCTGCTGCGGTGATCACCGAGACGATGATCAGCATCACATCGATAGGCAGACTGCCTGGTTTCAGACCAAAGATGAAAACGAGGATGAATACGCCCACCATGCCGTAAATACCGAGTCCGATACTTCCCACACGGGCACCGATGAAAATCAAGGCCAGCACGATGAACAGTTGGATGAGAATTAAGGTGGTTGCCATGAGATTTAGATTTGGTTTCGTTATTAGACGCCGCAAAGATAGGCAATTCCACCCCAATAAATTTTATAAAATCCAAAACGAAATTTGCAAATTCCGAACCAATGTTGTATTTTTGCAAAAAACTTGCCCAGATCACCTTTCAAATCTAGACTAACTTGATGAAAAAGATTTATTCTTTAGAAGCGATGATGCAACACCATGAAGCCAGACATTTCGATGGACTCGTGGCGTGCAAAGCCGAGGGGCATTTCCCTCACTACATCTCATCCGCTCCTGTCAGCAAACTTGATTTCTATTCCGCATTCCTGATTGAGGAAGGTGAGATGAGCATCTATACTGACGACAAACAATCTATCCTCCGCGCCAACGACCTGCTTCTCACACCGCCTCTCTGCCATATTAAAAAGGTGGAGACTACCGACGAGTGCAAGGTGGTTTACCTCTTGATCGAACCGATATTCTTCAACAGCATCCACGCCCCTGACTCCGACGGGCAAATTCACTCCAGCGCCATCCATTACACACGCCCCGTCATCTCGCGGCTTGAAAGTTCGAAAAGCAAGGAACTGCTGGGCATTTGCAAGCAAATAGAAAGCACCATCCTGGCACCACACATCTACAAAAAAGAAATCATCAAGAGCCTGATCTACATTTGCAAGACTTTCTTGGCCGAACAACAGTTGGACACTTGCCCTGAGCCTCATGACTTCTCTCACAAGGAGAACGTATTCAAGATCTTCCTGCATCTGGCCAACAGCAATTTCAAAAAGCACCGCCAAATCGATTACTATGCCGACAGACTCTGCATGACAAGCACATACCTCTCTCGCATCGTCAGGGAAATCTCCGGTAACACCGTCAACACTTACCTCAACAGGCTGCTCTACGATGAAGCTAAGAAACAACTTGCGGAGACCAACAAGACACTGGGCGAAATCTCCTACGACCTGCATTTCAGCGACCAGTCTGCTTTCTCCAACTTCTTCAAATCCAAATCGGGCATGACGCCCAAAGCATTCAGGACGGAGAAAAAACAAGTGGCATACTGATTTTCATTCTGACCTCCCTCCTTTTCTCATTATTTTTGATTTTTTTGGCTCAGACAAGGCCACATGTGCTCGGAAATGAACAAATAAATTTGCAACTTCGCTCCCTATTTCGTATCTTTGCAAGTAGATTTTCACTATTGACTCACCTTATATCAACAAAACATAACAATGAGAACCATTTATGATTTCTCTGTCAAGGACAGAAAAGGAGGCACCGTATCCCTCAAGGAGTATGCCAATGAAGTTATTCTTATCGTCAACACCGCCACAAAATGCGGTTTCACCCCTCAATACGAAGAGTTGGAAAAACTCTATGAGAAACACCACTCCGAAGGATTTACCATCCTCGACTTCCCCTGCAATCAGTTCGGCCAGCAAGCTCCTGGCACCGATGAGTCCATACACAGTTTCTGCAAACTCAACTACGGCACCGAGTTCCCACGCTTCAAGAAAGTGAAGGTCAACGGCGATGACGCCGACCCGCTTTTCAAGTTCCTCAAAGAGCAGAAAGGCTTCGCAGGATGGGACATGGAGCACCCCATCGCAGGTATCCTCGACAAAATGCTTACCGACGCTGACCCCGACTACAAAGAGAAACCCGACATCAAATGGAACTTCACCAAGTTCCTCATCAACAAAAAAGGCATGGTCGTGGCACGCTTCGAGCCTACCACCAAAATCGAGGTCATCGAACAGCAAATCATTGAACTTCTGAAATAACACCGCCATGCAGGAAAGAGAACACGTCAAATGTCTCATCATCGGCAGCGGACCCGCCGGATACACAGCAGCAATCTATGCCTCAAGGGCCAACCTCAACCCGGTGGAGTATTGCGGACTGCAAACCGGAGGCCAACTCACACAGACCACCGTGGTGGAGAATTTCCCCGGATATCCTGAGGGGGTCGACGGCAACCAGATGATGCTCGACCTGCGGGCACAGGCCGAAAGACTCGGCACCGACATCCGCGACGGCGAGATTGTGAAGGCCGACCTCAGCCAGCAACCCTATATCCTCACCACCGAGGAAGGTAAGGAAATCGAGGCCGATACCGTCATCATCGCTACGGGGGCCTCGGCCAAATACCTCGGCCTCGAGGATGAGAAGAAATACAACGGACAAGGCGTCTCTGCCTGTGCCACCTGCGACGGTTTCTTCTACCGCAAGCGTGTCGTGGCCGTGGTGGGAGGCGGCGACACCGCATGCGAAGAGGCCCTCTACCTCGCCGGACTGGCCAAGAAAGTCTATATGATTGTGCGAAAACCCTTCCTCCGCGCATCCGACGTGATGCAACGACGCGTCAAGGAAAACGAGAAAATCGAGATTCTCTTCGAGCACAACACACTGGGACTCTACGGAGAAAACGGCGTGGAAGGCGCCCATCTGGTCAAACGGAAGGGTGAGCCCGACGAGGAGACCTACGATCTGCCCATCGACGGTTTCTTCCTCGCTATCGGACATAAGCCCAATTCCGATATCTTCAAGGAATGGCTCGACACCGATGAGACGGGCTACATCATCACCATCGACGGTACTCCACGGACCAAACTGCCTGGTGTGTTCGCAGCAGGCGACGTGGCCGACCCACACTATCGGCAAGCCATCACCGCTGCAGCCAGCGGCTGCAAAGCGGCCATAGAAGCCGACAGGTACCTCAGAGGCATCTGAAACTCACCATAGAAGGGCACTGCAGACATGATGCGAGGTGCCCTTCTTTATCTGTATTAATAGCTGAAAAATCCTGATCATGAAAAAAACATTACTCTCTCTTCTAGCCATTTTCGTTTCACTGTGTAGTCAAGGACAAACCGTCGCTCCCGACAATGAGGGGATGGTGAAAAACGCTCAGGAGTGGACCCGCGACGTGGTCATGGGATGGAACCTTGGCAACTCGCTGGAATGTCCGAACAACGAAACGGAATGGGGAAACCCCAAAACCACCAAAGCCATGATCCACGCCGTCAGGGAGGCTGGATTCAACGCCATACGCATCCCCGTGAGATGGATCAACCACGTGACCGACCAAACGACGATGAACATCCAACCGGCTTGGATAGCCCGTGTGCAGGAGGTCGTCGACTGGTGCCTGGAGGAGGATATGTATGTCATCATCAACACCCACCACGAGGAATGGCTCGACCGCAACCCCTACTACAGCAAGCAGCAGGAGAACAACCGCAAACTGGCCGCTCTCTGGACCAACATCGCCACCCACTTCCGCGACTATGGCGAAAAACTCATTTTCGCCGGAACCAACGAGACTACGGTCAATTGGGCAGCGCCCAATACCGAACAGCAGACCGTGCAGAACAGCTACAACCAAACTTTCGTGGATGCTGTCAGGGCAACGGGGGGCAAGAACTACTACCGCAACATCATCGTCCAGACCTTCGCCTGCAGCCCCTATCATGGACTGAACGGATTCACAATTCCCGAGGACAAGGTGGAAGGCCGGCTGAGCGTGGAGTTTCACTACTACGATCCCTACGAGTATTGCGGCAACTGCACCTATTATTATTGGGGCGATGCCTACAAGGACAAAGGCAATGTGCCCAGCAGCAATGAGAAGACCATCACCAACCTTTTCGACCGAATCCGCAACACTTGGGGGTCGAAAGGACTTGGCATCGTCATCGGAGAGTATGGCGTGGCCAACCACTATACCGAGGATAACAAACTCACCCAGCAGGAGAACATGCAGTACTACCTGAAATGCCTCGTGGGTGATGCCCGTGCACATGGATTCGCAGCATTCGCATGGGATAACAACGCTTTCAACAACGGTCCTGAGAATTTCGGTATCTTCAACCGGTGGCAAAACATGACCGTGGGCAATACCTTCTTCCTCAAAGGCATCACCGAAGGTGCCGGCGCTGAGTATGTCGAACCGGAACCCATCCACGACGATGATGACTTCGGACAAGGGGGACTGGTGTTCTGGGAGGGCGATGCCGTGCTCAACTGGGGCGACGGACTGCAACTCACCATCCCGTCGTCGGCTTTTGAGAACAGGAACAACGCCCTCCAGGTGGTGCTCTACTACACGCAGGACTACAACGACTACGACATGTTCCAGATCTTCTACGGCGACTGGAGCAGCAAGCCAACCTTCCAGGTGGGCGACAACGCTTTCTCTGGCGATTTCATCCCCAGCAGCTACTACAGCACGGGCAGCGGCGCCTCGCACATCACGCCGGTGACCTTCGATGCCTCGACGTTCTCTATCATCCAGCAAAAAGGCATTGTCATCCAAGGACATGGTCTGCGCCTCACCAAAGTGGTGCTCAACGATCCCACAGACATCGCTACGACCGCCCTCGGCAAGAGTCTTGACGAGAAAGTCTATACCATCGACGGAAGACAAGTGAAGCAAATCACGAAACCTGGCATCTACATCCAAGGCCACAAGAAGATTGTGGTCAGATAAGCACGCTGACGGATGCGCTGCCTACGACTTCTTCTTTGAGACATACAAGCCCAGGAAAGTCAAGGCTCCGTTGAGCATCAGCAACTCATAGCCAAACTGGTAGTCAGTGTAGGCCTGGGTGAGCATGTCGGCGGCAAAGCAAAGCAGAGGCGATGCGACAGCGATGTAAGGCACGACCTTGTCATTGACCGCCCGGCGCGTCAACAAACTGAAGGCGAAAAGTCCTAACAACGGACCATAGGTGTAGGAACACATCACATAGATGGCATCGATCACACTTGGTGAATCGACAATGCGGAAGACAAGGACACAGGCCACGAAGACGACGGCCATGAGGATGTGCACCCGACGGCGCAGGCTCTCATCATTAGGGTGCTGCGCGATGTCGACACAGTAACTGGTGGTCAGGGCTGTCAAAGCGGAGTCGGCACTCGAGAACGCGGCCGCCACGATGCCCAGCGTGAACAGCACCACGACACCCTCACCCAATTTGCCAGTGGCGGCAAACATCGGCAAAAGACTGTCGCCGGCTTCGGGCAACGCCACTCCCTGACGCTCGGCCAGGATACACAGCAGCACGCCAAGTGACAGGAAAAGCAGGTTGGCCGGAACAAAAGCCACACCATACGAGCACATATCCTTCTGAGCCTCACGGAGCGATTTGCACGTGAGGTTTTTTTGCATCATGTCCTGATCCAGACCGGTCATCACAATCACGATGAAGATGCCGCTGAGAAACTGCTTCCAGAAATACTGCTTCGACATGGGGTCATCAAAGACGAAAATGCGGCTCCGCTCGTCGGCGGCTACTGCCGAGATGGCCTCTCCCATCGTCAGGCCCAGTTTGTCGGTGACACTGAAGATGATCAGCACCAAGGCCGCGAACATGCAGAACGTCTGTAACGTGTCGGTCCACACCAGCGTGCGGATTCCTCCCTGACGGGTATACAGCCAGATGAGGGCCACCATCAGGAGCACCGTGACCGGGAATGGCACCCCGAAAGCATCGAGCACGAACTGCTGCAGGATGATGCAGACGACATAGAAACGTGCCGCGGCTCCCGTCATCTTCGACAAAAGGAAAAACGAGGCTCCGGTCTTATACGACCGCTGGCCAAGCCTTTTCCGCAAGAAAGAATAGATGGTGGTGAGGTTGAACCGATAATAGACTGGCAGCAAGACAAACGCCACAGCTGCATAGCCAAGGATAAAGCCTAAGCAAGTCTGCATATAGGTCATGCCAATGCCTTTCACCATTCCGGGCACACTCACGAAAGTCACACCTGAGATGGAGGCTCCGATCATGCCGAAAGCCACCATGTACCAGACCGACTGGCGGTTGCCACGGAAGAAAGTGTCGTTGTCATGCCGCTTGGAGGTCAACCGGCTCACAACGAGCAGCAGGATGAAATAGGCGGCCACCGTGAGGGGGATAAGCACTGTCGTGTTATGCATCGACCATCACCTCCTCATTAAGTATGTCACGCAGGATGAAAACGGCCTCGCCCACAGTGGGCACTCCGGCGATCTGGAGCACGTTGCGCCCCTTGGCTTCCTTGAGCATACAGCGGCGCAGGTGGTGATTGACATAATGGAGCACCTTGGAGAACGCCGTACTGCGATAGAAAGGACTTTGCGTATTGCTGACAAACTGCATCTGCATGAATTTCTGTTTCAAGATGATCTTCTCGCAGCCCAGCAGCTTGCCCAACTGCCTGAGGGGCACCACTTGCATCAGTTCCATGCCCTCACGGGGCACTTTGCCGAAGCGGTCCTCCAACCGCCGCTGATAGGCTTCCAGTTCCTCGTCACTGGTCATGTTGTCAAGTTCACGGTAGAGGAGCATGCGCTCACTGCTTCCCGGCACATAGCTATCGGGAAAATACATCTCCAGGTCGCTCTCCAGAGAGCAATCCTCCACGAAGTCATCTCCTCTCAGCTCACGGCCTTCAGCGAGGTCTTCCTCATAGAGCTGCCCGAACTCCTCATTCTTCAGTTCGGTGACGGCCTGGTTGAGGATTTTCTGATAAGTCTCATAGCCCAGGTCTTCCATAAACCCGCTTTGCTCGGCACCCAGCAGATTGCCGGCGCCTCGGATATCCAGGTCCTGCATGGCGAGATTGAAACCGCTGCCCAGTTCGGAGAAGTTCTCCACTGCCTCCAACCGCCGTCTTGCCTCCATCGGCAGCACCGACTTGGGAGGTGCCAGCAGATAGCAGAACGCCTTGCGGTTCGACCGTCCTACTCTGCCCCTCATCTGATGGATGTCGGAGAGGCCGAAGCGGTGGGCGTCATTGATGAAAATGGTGTTGGCATTGGGGATGTCGATGCCGTTCTCCACGATCGTGGTCGAGACGAGCACGTCGTAGTCGTGGTTGATGAATCCCAGCACGACTTTTTCCAGTTCCTCGGGCTTCATCTGTCCATGTCCGATGGCGATACGCGCATCGGGCACATGGCGGTGGATGACGGCGGCGATGTCCTGCAGACTCGAAACGCGGGAACTGACGAAGAACACCTGTCCGTTGCGGCTCATCTCGAAATTCACGGCATCGGCGATGACCTCGGCACTAAACGTGGTCAGTTCGGTATACACCGGATGGCGGTTGGGTGGAGGTGTGCGGATGATGCTCATGTCGCGGGCTCCCATCAGCGAGAACTGCAACGTGCGGGGTATCGGGGTGGCCGACATGGTCAGCGTGTCGACATTGCTCTTGAGTTGGCGGAGCTTCTCCTTGGTGGAGACGCCGAATTTCTGTTCCTCGTCGATGATCAGCAGTCCGAGGTCTTTCCATTTCACGGTCTTACCGAGCAGTTTGTGAGTGCCGATGAGGATGTCGAGCCGGCCTTCCTTGAGTTCCTCCAAGACTGCCTTGACCTGTTTGTCACTCCGTGCCCTCGACAGGTAGTCCACCTTGGCGGGGAAGCCTTTCAGACGGTCGCTGAAGGTCTTGTAATGCTGATAAGCGAGCACGGTGGTCGGCACGAGCAGAGCCACCTGCTTGCCGTCGCACACCGCCTTGAAGGCTGCACGCACGGCCACCTCGGTCTTGCCGAATCCCACGTCGCCGCAGACGAGGCGGTCCATGGGTCTCGAACTCTCCATGTCGGCTTTCACCTCATTGGTGGCTTTGAGTTGGTCGGGGGTGTCCTCATAGAGGAAACTGCCCTCGAGCTCATGCTGCATATAGTTGTCGGGGCTGAAAGCGAAGCCTTTCTCGTGCCTGCGTTTGGCGTAGAGACGGATGAGGTCGCGGGCGATGTCCTTGATGCGCTTCTTGGTGCGCTCCTTCATGCGCTCCCAGGCGCCGGTGCCCAGCGTACTGAGACGGGGCGGCTCGTCGGTCGAGGCCCTGCGATACTTCGAGATCTTGTAGAGCGAATGGATGGAGACATCCACCGTGTCACCGCGTTGGTAGACGATGCGTATCATCTCCTGATAGCTGTCGCCTGTCGACACCCTGACGAGTCCGGCGAATTTGCCGATGCCGAAATCGACGTGTACGATGAAGTCGCCTGGCTCCATCTCCTGCAACTCCTTCATGGTGAGTGCCATCTTGCCCGCACGGGCGGTGTCGGAGCGCAGATTGTATTTATGGAAGCGGTCGAAGATCTGATGGTCGGTGAAGAGGCAGACTCGCTCGGTGTTGTCAGCGAATCCCGCATGCAGCGTCTTGTCGACATCGGTGAAGAAGCTGATGTGCTCGTTCTCTTTCTCATCGGCTGCGAGGATATCCCTCAACCGCTGTATCTGTTTCGCACTGTCCGACAACACATAGATCCGGTAGCCGCGATGCAGGTAATCGGTCATGGTTTCACGCAGCAGCGTGAAGTTCTTGTGGAAGACAGGCTGGGGCGAGATATCAAAACGGATGGTGGCATTGGCCACATCAGCCGAGCTGGGGGCCAACTCCACTCTTCTGAAACCGTTGATTTGCGCTGCGAAATCCGTGGCACGGATCAGCTGGCTCTCGCTGCGCATCTGTCGCCGTGCCTCCTCACGCTCCGTCTCGGGCAGATCCTCCAACCGTTCGGTGATGGCCTGTGCGGAGAATCCGTCGCTGTAGATCTGACCTATCATATCGGTCACGAAACCGAGGTCGCGGGTCACCACCACCGTGTCGGAAGGCAGGAATGAGGTGAAGGGGATTTTTTCTTCGACCATCGTCAGTCGGGGTACGATCTCCACATGGGTCTTCTTCTCCCTCGACAACTGTGTCTCGATGTCAAACGTGCGGATGGAATCTATCTCGTCTCCGAAGAAATCAATACGGAAGGGGTACTCACAACTGTAGGAATAGACATCGATGATACTGCCACGGAGGGCAAACTGTCCCGGTTCGTAGACATAGTCCTGCATCTGGAATCCGAAATCACGCAG
Organism: uncultured Prevotellaceae bacterium; assembly: GCA_946540735.1. Lineage (GTDB taxonomy): Bacteria > Bacteroidota > Bacteroidia > Bacteroidales > Bacteroidaceae > Prevotella. Next base: position 27,556 of record CAMNIN010000021.1, read on the forward strand.
CACCTGCAGGATTTTCGACACATCGATGATTTGGTCGACGCCCAGCGAGAGTGTCCGCTCATCGAGCTTGCCTTTGGAGACCACCAACTGGCTCAGAGCCTCCGGACAGGTCACGACGAATGTCGAACGCCCTGATTTCTCAGCTCCCTCACCCACCAAGGAGAGGCGCGTCAGCACTTCCGTGCGCAGGATCTCGTTGGCAGCGTCCACCTGACCGTATTTCACCGCCCTGCGATATGACGAGGGAAAAAAGAACACGTCATCCTGCCCCATGATCTGCGTCAGGTCATGGTAGAAATAACCTGCCTCATCGGCGTCTTGCAAGATAAAAAGGATGTTGGCATGCTTTCGTGTAGCCATTCCCGCGAAGAAGAGCGGTGCCGACGATGCCAGAAGTCCTTGCAGTGCTATCGTACCCTGTTTTTTTTCCAACTGCCTTATCAAGGCACTACAAGTGGGCGTTTTTCCAAAAAATCGCTGTAATTCCTGAATCTGCATGTTTTAGGTTTGCGGTGTACGCAAAGACTTTTCTTATTCTTTGATTTTGGGGTAATGACGGAACCAGCCGTCCCATCTGAGGCGCATCACACCGAAAAATGCCTCGGAGAAGATGCCTCCGCTCATTTTGCTCACCCCCTCACGCCGGTTGACGAAGATCACCGGCACTTCCTTGATGCGGAAACCAATCTTCCAGGCCGTGAATTTCATCTCGATCTGGAACCCGTAACCTTTGAATCGGATCTTGTCGAGCTCGATCGTTTTCAGCACACGGCGCTTGTAGCACTTGAAACCCGCTGTGGTGTCGTGAATGCCGAAGCCTGTCACCAACCTCACGTATTTCGAGGCGAAATAGCTCATCAGCACCCTGCCCATCGGCCAGTTGACCACATTCACACCACTCACATAGCGCGACCCGATGGCCAGGTCGTAGCCCTCGTCGTGGCAGGCGGCATAAAGGCGGGGCAGGTCATTGGGGTCGTGACTGAAATCGGCGTCCATCTCAAACACATAGTCATAGTCGCGCTCCAGAGCCCACTTGAAACCGGCGATATACGCGGTGCCCAAACCCAGTTTTCCCGAACGCTCCATGATGAAGAGCCTGTCGGAGAATTCCTCTCGCATCAGGTCATGCACGATGCCGGCGGTCCCGTCGGGACTACCGTCGTCGATGACCAGGATATGGAAGTTTTTCTCAAGAGAGAAAACGGCACGGATGATCTTCTCTATATTCTCCTTCTCATTGTAGGTCGGGATGATTACAATGCTGTCAGACTGATTCATGGTGAGTCGTGTTTGAGCCAGTTTCGGGTTTACAATGCAAAAGTAGCAAATATCCAGCGAACAGCCAATTTTTCGACGATAATTTATTGATCGGGGTTTTCAACGAAACCTTGGTATTCGGGCACGAGAGACGACATCACCGCACTGTAGGAGTCGGTCATCGTAGAGGCCACATTGGCTTGACCCTTGTCGACGGGATACACAGGCTGATGGATAGTGAGGCTCAGGGGATGCCAGTTGACCCAGTGCCAGTCACGCATCCGAGGCATCACATCAAACGACCCGTTGATGGTGAGCGGAACGACGGGCAACTGCAGTTCGTCGGCCAACATGAAGGCGCCACGGGTGAAATGTCCCATGTGGCCGGTGAACGTCCGGGCTCCTTCAGGGAACACCATCAGCGAGATTCCGTCCTTGAGCACCTCGCGGGCCTGGTCGTAGGATGCCTTGATCTTCTTCGGACCACGCTTGTCGATCATGATCTGTTTCGAAGCCCGGCAGGCGACTCCCACAAACGGGATCTTTTGGATCTGGTGCTTCATCATCCACTTGATGTTCCTTCCCAGGAAACCATAGATGAGGAAGATGTCAAAGGCTCCCTGGTGATTGGCCACGAAGACATACGACTTGCCTTTCTCGAGATGGCCGCGTCCCTCCACCTTGACGGGGAGGAGGAAAAGGCGGATGATGACCCATCCCCACCATTTCCCGGGGTAGTAGCCCCAGAAATGGCCGTTTCCCACAGCGCATCCCACAAGGATCATGACGGAGATGATAATGGTCCACACGACCAGCAAGGGAATGGCCACAAACAACTGATAGACGCGATACAGATATTTCATGATTTTAGGGTTTTTTCTTTTGATGCAATGTGATCAGTGACACCTCGCTGTTGACATTGAAACGCAACGGGATCAGTGCCCCCACGCCTTTGGTCACATAGAGTTGACGACCATCCTGCTCATACCAACCCGCATCCTCTGGATAGACGATGACGGTGGGCGACAGACCCAGCAGACTCACCTGTCCGCCATGGGTGTGCCCGCTGACTGTGAGCTGGGCCTTGGTCATGGGCAGCACATCCATGCGCCACCGCTTGGGATTATGCACCAGCATGATGGTGAACGACCGCTCGTCGACACCCCGAAGGGCTATCTCTGGATGACTGTAGCCGTGGTCGGTGTTCCATTCCTCATTGCCTTCCACACCGGCGATCACCAGACTGTCAGAACCATGCCGCAGCACCACGTGCTCATTGCGCAGCAACCGCCATCCCATCCGGGCCTGGCAGTCGCGGGTTTTCTTCTCTGCCGCCATTTTCTCCATCCGGCTGCCGCCCATATATTTCGAGTAGTCATGGTTGCCGAGAATGGAGTAGACGCCATCGGGTGCCGACAGCCGTGATAGTTCCAGGATATGCGGCTCGATCTCCTCGGGCCGGGTGTTCTGGATGTCGCCCAGGAAGAGCACCACGTCGGGATGGAGGGCATTGATGCTGTCGACCATATCATGGATCACCCTTTTGTGGATTCCACTGTAACTGCCCAGATGGATGTCGGAGAAGACCGCCACCCGGTAGCCCTCATAACTCTCGGGCAGGCCTTCGGCGTAGCAGTCCGACCTGTTGACCTCAAGTAGCTCGAAACCCCGGAAAGAACCGTAGATGGTGACATAGACCGACAGCAGGGCCAAGACGCCGCCGGCAAACGATCCCCAGTTGCGGCGGGGGTGCCTCCTGCGCGTCAGCACCCGGCCGACCCATAAGCACAATGCATACAATGCCTTGGGCACGATGAAGACGCCCATGATGAAAAGGTAAATCAAAAGGGGGGTATAGGGCTGGGGGGTGAAATCACGACTCAGTGCGAGCCAGCAGGTGAAAAAGAGCAATACGGCAGTGACCATCCACCACAGCACCTTCCACCACCAGGCCACGCTACGACGGCGCATGTAGCGCAAGTAGAGGTAGCTGTCGGGCAGCAGAATCAGGAGGACAAACAGAGGAAAAGCTCTTGCTATCATATTCTCTTCATTTTCTTAACAGATTGGATGCCAAAAACTTCCGCATCATCTCCACGGGGACACCCCGTCGCTCTGCATAATCGGCCAACTGATCATCACCGATCTTTCCCAGATTGAAATAGCGGGCCTTGGGGTGGGAGATCATCAGTCCCGAGACCGACGCATGGGGGCGCATGGCTCCGTTTTCCGTCAGCAGGATGCCGATGCCTCGCATGTCTATCATCTTGTCGATGAGGAAATTGAGACTGGTGTCGGGCAACGAGGGATAGCCCACTGCGGGACGGATACCCTGAAACTGTTCCGACAACATCTCGTCGATGGTCATCTGTTCGTCGGCGGCATAGCCCCAGAGGGTCTTGCGCACGTGCTCATGCAACCGCTCCGCGGTGGCCTCCGCCAACCTGTCGGCCAGGGTCTGCGAGAGCATCCGCATATAGGGGTCGTGGGCATGGCTTTTCTCCATTTCCAGATCCACAGTGGCGGCAAAGAGTCCAATCCTGTCTCGCTGACGGGAGAAGGCCGGCCGGATGAAATCCGCCAGACACAGACAGACCTCTTCATGAGCATCTGGTGTCTGTTGGCGCAACATGGGGATACGCTGTCCCTCTACGATCACATCGTCACCATCACTCGACGCTTCGAAGATCCCCACCACCGCATGGGTGTGGTATTCCGTGGAGAACTCTTCCAGCAAACGGAGGGCATCATGGCGCAATTCCTCACTCTCGGCCGGTGATTTGCCGCTCATCTGCCATGCGTGGAGAAAATAGGCCCAGTTGATATAGGGCTTCACCTCCTCCAGGGTATAGTGAAAGCGCCGCAGGTCACCCATCAATGACGGAAGGAGACCTCCTCGCCCCGAATGCTGTCGTCGAATTGTCCCTGACCGAAGACATGACGGCCATTGCAGAACGTATGTTCCACACGCCAGGTGAGCGCACGGCCCGCAAGAGGTGTCCATCCGCAACGGCTCTCGACCATCTCGTCGGTGATCTCATAGGGTCGTCCGTGGCGCACCACGACGACGTCGGCCTTGTAACCGCGACGGAGGAAACCACGACGGTCGACGCCAAACAACCGGGCGGGTTGATGACTCATCAACCGCACGACTTGCTCGATACTTACGACGCCCTCATCGACCAGTTGCAACATGCAGGGCAAAGAGAACTGCACCATCGGCATGCCCGAAGCGGCCCGACGGCATCCACCCTCTTTCTCCTGCAGCAGGTGGGGGGCGTGGTCTGTGGCCACCGTGGTGATACGTCCATCGCTGAGGGCCTGGCGAAGGGCCTCGCGGTCAGCACGGGTCTTGACAGCGGGATTGCATTTGATCCGCGTGCCCAACCGCTCATAATCCTCATCACAGAACATCAAGTGGGCAATCACTGCCTCTCCGGTGACCTGGGGAAGGTCATTACCGTGGCACGGATCGAGCAAATCCAGCTCACGGGCTGTGGAGAGATGTGCCACATGCAGACGGGCACCGTATTCTCTTGCCAACGTGACCGCGAGTGTGGAGGAGGCGAGACAAGCTTCTTCGGAACGGATGAGCGGATGCTGACCGACGGGAGGATCTTCTCCCCAAACGGTTTTCGCCGCCTCCATATTCCAGTTGATGATGGACGTGTCCTCACAATGCGCCACGATGGGCAGGGTGGCGGTCCTGAAGAGTTGCCGCAGCACTTCCTCACGGTCGACGAGCATATTGCCGGTCGAAGACCCCATGAAGAGTTTGATTCCCGGCACCCGATGGGGGTCGATGGCCTCCAGACAGGTGGCATTGTCGTTGGTCGCCCCGATGAAGAAAGCATAGTTGACGTGGCTCTTCTGCCTTGCCCTTTCAAGCTTGTCGTCAAAAGCCTCCAACGTGACCGTCTGCGGCACTGTATTGGGCATGTCGAAATAGGTGGTCACACCGCCGAAGGCCGCAGCACGGCTCTCGGTTTCGATGTCCGCCTTGTGGGTCATGCCTGGTTCACGGAAATGCACATGACTGTCGATCACCCCGGGCAAAACATGACACCCTGAGGCGTCTATGTGCAAGTCATAGTCGCCACAGGGTGCCTGTGTCTCCTTGAAAATATCAGCGATGATGTCGTCCTCGATGACCAGGTGTCCATGATAGGATTGACCGTCATCCACGATGGTGGCATCCGAGAGAAGCGTTCTCATCATGGGGTTACTTTTCGTCTTTTGCCTTCGGTGCAGCGGTATTATCCTTGGCGGGAGCAGCCATCTCGTTGGGGGTGGGCGGCGTAGGCGCCGGCTGTGTGGCCGGGGCGGGGGCATTGGCCTGCTGTGCGGTGGCTGGAGGTGCCTCAAGGCCGTTCTGCACGTTCTGGATATGATTGGCGTTGTCGAGGTATTGCTTCACATAGGGGTCATTCTTGAACTCCTCGGTGGCTTTGCTCATGATCTCCACCACCCAGGGGCTCATCTGGGGATATTGCTGCGACTGCGTCACGATCATGAAGAGGCCGGGGCCGAGGATGTTGTCGAAATTATCCGTGATAGACTGTGTGACCAGTGTGTCGATGCTCATATTGATGAGCTGGTTGGCCTTGGAGAGACGCGGGATCACCACGTTCATGTCCTCCCCGTCCATGAATGCGATGTTGTACTCATGCTCCAGGTTCTGCAACTGCATGTTCAGGCTGTCGAGACTCTTCATGAAGCGATACAGCTTGTCATTGAGCGGGGTACCGCCCCACTCCGTCCTGGCTTTGTTGATTCTCACATTGATGTCGCCACCCTCAAGGACCAGAGGCAGGGTATAGGCTTCGCTTACCACCAGATAGGCCATACGCACCGAGTCGGTCGTACCGGTGAAACCGAATTTTCCGTGCACCACTTCCGTGGAGTCGAGGTCTTTCAGCTCCATGTTCTTGACAGTCTTGAGATACATCATCCTGCTGTCGAGTCCTGAGATGTCGGAAGAACCGTCGATATTGTATGACTTGACACATGAGGTCATCGACGTGAGCAACGACAACACCGTGATTAGAGAGAGGTATTTGTTCATGATTCTATTGTCACAAAAGTGAATTGACTGGCAAAAATAACATCAAATATCGATGTGAGAAAATAAATTCAGCCAAATTAAGTTTATGGAGCCTTCTTTTAGGGTTTTTTCAATCTTTTTGCAATTCATTTGATATTCTATGGGTAGAATAGAGCTGAAGGATGGCACCGGCAAGGAGAAGCATCACCCACTTGTTGTAGAAATAGGTGACATAGGTGAAATAGGGCACCACGCCTGCCAGGACCAGATAGCTGTTTTCGACCATCAGCAAACCGGCGAGGATGAAAAAGGCTCCGGAGGCAAGCATGATCTTCCGCAGTCGCCTCACCGTAATGTTGTTGCCCTCATATTTCTGCTGCGCTTGCATCGACACGAATGCAATGGCCCCTGCGAGGAAGACCCACGAGAACAGGGCGGGATGCCAGAGGAAAGCACGGCACCCGGCACCAATGGCCATCAACACGCCACCGGCCAGCATCACATAACTCTGCATTTTACTTAACGGCCTCATCTTGCTCCTCCTGCGCGATTTCGTCACTCAACACGAAGATGTCCTCGTCGTTGGCTTTCATGAAATATCTCTCACGGGCTATCTTCCGGATGGCGCTGGGATCGCGCTCCAGTTCCACCAAGCGCAGGGAATCCTGGGTGAACTCGGTTTCCTGCTCCTCTATCTCGTCTTCAAGGACGGCAATCTCACGCGAATACTTGTAGCGTTGGAGCATGCTGTTCTCCCCCACCACGGTCACGATGACAATACCGCCGATGATGACGATAATGTACTTGAAACGGCTGAGATAGCCCATGAACTTCTTTCCAAATTTCATATTCCGATAATAAACATTTCCTAAATCAATTCTTCTCCGGGCCAGCCGTCAGCAGACTGTCCCATGCAAAACGCCTCACATTGGCCTTCAGGTGCAAAGATAATGCAAAAAAATGAAACACACGCTTTTTCTCCTTTTGTTTTTCTCTTTTTTCTATGTTGAATAGATTGGAACGGCACGGCCTTTCTATCCAAAACTTTGAGATTTGAAAGAAATGCATTACCTTTGCAACCGTTTTTTCACATCACTCTCATCCATTCGTAATATCCGACAACCCGAAACTCATTGATGCGAATCGACAACAACCATCTCATCGTCGTTCTGCGTCCCCACAAATACTGGGGCATCGTCATGGCGTCTATTTTGCGGGTGTCCACCTACAGCCGATACATGGATGTGGAGGGCGGCGTCAGAAGCGAATGGCTGGATGAGGACAACTCCCGAGACCTGAGACAACTGGCCAATCAGTGTGATAAACTGCGACCGGAAAACCTTTTTGCCGCTTATGCCAACAAGACGGTTTACCGAAACGAAGCCGCCTTCTGGTCTTCCGAGGACAAACTGCTCCATCGCTATATCAAACAGATGGCCGACCGACGGTTGGAAAAGGCTGTCAGACTGGCCTTCCACATGGATATCCCCATTATCTTCGCACTGTCGGACAAAGTGCCCCTGCACATCACCGACCGTCTGCTGTTCCGGCCAGGAGAGACGGTGCTGCCTGTCATGGTGTTCGACCGCCATGAGGAGGGTACCGCCTATCAGCTGCACCTCCGCATCGGTCAGGATACCATCAGCAATCTTTCCCGACACGAGCTTCATGTCTTGACCTTTCAGCCTGGATTCTTTATCCTCGATGGCTGCGTCTACATCCTCGGCAGCGATTTCAGCGCACAACTGTTGCTTCCTTTTCTCAAGAAAGCACAGATTGATATTCCACGCCGCATGGAAAACGACTATTTCCGCCGCTTCATCCTGAAAAACGTGGCCAAAGCGGAAATTCATGCCACCGGATTCGACATCCGCAACACCAATGAGTGCCTCCAATGCGGACTATATGTTGAGAAGGCCGTCAATGGCCGCTATCTCCTGTCACTGCATTTCGGATATGGCCATACCGATTATACTTATGGCGACAGCAATAAAGGTCGTGTGACCCTCATGGAGGAGGGCGACAGCTTCGTGTTTACCCGGCAGATGCGTGATCTGCCCGAAGAGCAGTCCATGACCGAGAAACTGCTGCGCACAGGAGCTAAGCTCTCGGACTCCGGAAGTGTCTTCTTCGACTCCCTGCCTGAATTGATCGACTGGCTCCGCCAATATGCGCCACAGCTCAGAGCATGGGGCTTCGACATCATCCAACCCTCCGACCAGGTCTACCACATCGGCCCTATGGACATCGAGCAAAGCGATACCTGGCATGGCGACTGGCTGCAGACCGACGTGATGATCGTCCTGGATGGTGGAAAGCAGCGCATCCCCTTCCGCGATCTGCGCGACAACATCCTCAGCGGGGAGTTGGAATATATGCTGCCCAACGGCGACCGCCTGCTCATCCCCGAGGAATGGATAGAACGATACAGCGAACTCCTACTGACGGGTATGCCGAAAGGTAAAGGGTTTCAAAGGCACAAGAGCCAGATGCGGCATTTGGAGCGTATGACTGAACAGGAGGATATGCCTGTCCGCCCAAGGGACATTCCCATGAAGGTATTGAGTACCAAACTCTTGCATGCGACCTTACGGCCATACCAGACAACTGGCCTGAAATGGCTCTGGAATCATTTCCTGGCGGGCACAGGATGCTGCCTCTCCGATGAGATGGGATTGGGAAAGACCATACAGACCATCGCACTGCTCCTGGAATACCGAGAATCGACAAAAACCGTCTCACGGACTGCCCTGCCTGGGATGCTCTTCTCTGAGGCGGAAATGTCGGGCAGAAACGACCTGCCTGAGCCAGAGACGCCCGTCGCCGCATACCACACGTCACTGGTGGTGGCTCCGGCGTCTGTGGTACACAACTGGAAAAACGAACTGGCCCGGTTCGCTCCCAGCTTGCTGGCTTGCTCCTACACTGGCAATATCAGCCAGCGTCATGGCATGAGAGTTGACCTCCGGCGCTATGATGTCGTGCTGACCACCTACCGCACCTTGCACAACGACATCGACTTCCTGTCGACGCTCCAGTTTGGTATCATCGTGTTCGACGAGAGCCAGGCTTTCAAGTCCAGTACATCGCAGATCCACCAAAGCGTCTGTCAACTGAGAGGCCTGCATCGCATCGCCCTCAGCGGCACACCCGTGGAGAACAACCTCAACGAACTGTGGAGCCTGATGAATGTGCTCAATCCTCATCTGCTGGGCACCATCAGACATTTCCGCCGTGCGTTCGCCGCTCCCATCGCCCGGCAGATGGAAATCTCACGGATGGAGATCCTCCGGCAAATCATCGCTCCCTACTTCCTGAAACGCACCAAGGAAGAAGTGCTCAGCGACCTGCCTGCCCGGCAGGACGAGGTGGTGATCTGCCCCATGACGGAAAACCAGGCCAGCCAATACGCCTCGGAGTTGTCTAAAGCCCGGAATGCTTGGATGGACAGCAGCGTCAAGGAGTCGCAGCGACAAATCCATATCCTGACCGCCATCCAGCGACTGCGGCGGATCGCAAACGGAGAGGGAAAGATGAATGTGGTCTTCTCACAACTGGAAAACATTCGGGATACTCGTCACAAAGTGCTCATTTTCAGCGAATATGTGCAACTACTCGAACAGGTGGGCGACGAGATGACACGCCGGAGCTGGACCTACGACATACTGACAGGGCAGACCCAACGGCGAGAGGAGGTGATCCATCATTTCCAGGACACACCGGACTGCCAGTTCTTCCTCATCTCACTCAAAGCCGGAGGGGTGGGCCTCAACCTCACAGCGGCCGACTATGTGTTCTTGCTCGACCCTTGGTGGAACCAGGCTGCCGAGGAGCAAGCCATCGCACGCAGCCACCGCATCGGACAGCACAGCCCGGTCTTCGTCTATCGCTTCGTGTCAGAAAACACACTGGAAGAGCAGATCCTCTCTCTCCAGGAAAGGAAACAGAGCCTGATCGACAGCGTCATGCCTTTCATCTGCGGACGACACCAACATTTTTTGGGGGAATGATCATCTTTTTCCAGTCATTTTTCTTGAAGAAAATAGAGCAGAACGGTGGCTGTCTCATCATTTATGGCTACCTTTGCATCAGTTTATCCTATTCATAACAAACAAAAAACAAGTACCCATGAGAAAAATTGCATCCTTCGCTTTCTTGCTGTCTCTCTGCTCATGCCTGACAGCTCAGGAAAACATCACGCTGCCTCAGCCTGAGACAGCCAAACTCAGCATGTCGCTGGGAGATGTGCTGAAAAACCGCAGATCCTACCGCGAATACCAGAAAGACAAGAAGGTCGACCTGACCACCTTGTCCACCATTCTGTGGGCTGCCTGTGGCATCAGCGACCCTGCCACGGGCAAAATCACAGCCCCGTCCGCCATCAACATGCAGGATATCAAGGTCTATGTCTGCTCCGAACAGGGGGTGTGCCTTTTCGACCCGCAGGCCAACGTCTTGATACCCGTAAGCGACAAGAATATTCTGGAATCACTCGCTGCAGGACAGCAGTTTGTCAAGGATGCGCCTTATACGCTCTTGCTGGTCAGCGACCAAAGCAAGGCCAGACGCAAGAACAGCCACTATGGTGACATCGATGCCGGGTATGTCTCACAAAACATCTACCTGGCATGCACCGCTCTGGGCATGCGCACCGTCGCCAGGGCCATGATGGACCAGGATGCCGTGAGGAGCGCCCTAAACCTGCCCGAGGATGTCATCATCGAACTCAATCATCCGATCGGATCAAAATAAATCGATCGGTCCATCAGGAGACAAATGTTTCAGGCTGCCGCTGTGGAAGGTTCCTCGGCGACAGCCTGAAATGTTTTGCGTAGTGAGCACCGAAGTCTTACTTACCTACCGGTGCGAAGGAGTCGCCAGTCCACTTCAGCGTCTTTTCCGTCATGTTATATCCGTCATCTCCATTATCTGAGTAAAGATTGACCACAATGTCCTTTCCTTGCTCAGGTAACACCAGGGCATATTCCTCGAAGTTCTTGTCAATAGCCACCTTCTCCACCACCTTGCAGACATTCATGTCGGGAGTCATGATGTTGGTCTTCTGGTCATAATCATAGAACATGAACACCGCCTCGGCATTTGTATTCTCAGAGCCGTTTACCATAAAAATCCCTACCAGCTGATGCCCGTTCTTACGGTTCCAATAGCACATTTTGGTGTAGCGGTCGATTTCAGTCCACAAAACGGAACAGATGTAGCCATTGGGAACACTGCTTTTGACGTCGTATATCTCTTTCTCTTTGTTGTATGACTTGGGATCGGCAAGATATTTCAGCATTTTCTTATTGGGCTCAAAACGGCTATATTGGCTACAAAAAGCCTGGGCAAAGTCCTCGATGTTGGCTTTGCTGCCTTTAGGACTGACCGTGATGGGCGTTTTCTTCCAGTCGCTTGTCGTGGCTAAGAGTCCTTCATACACAGTATCGTCCTCGCCGTCCGACTCATTTTCTGCCGACTCGCTTTTGACCGGCGACGCTACCTGCTGCGTCAACACAGCCTTGGCATCTTTCGACTCGCCGGAGGTGCCCTCTCCTTCGTGGGCAGATTTGCCACAACCCGTCAGCAACATCATGCCTGCAATGGTCATCATGACCATCCATTTGTCAGATTTTCCAAAGATCTTCATTGTTGTTTCTGATTGATTTAGGGGTAATGATGGTTTAAACGGTGCCATCTTGGTATTTCGCAGCGAATTTACTAAATTTTTATAGAAATCACATGATTGATTCGCCATTTTTCAGTGTTAAGGATATCTTTACATGAATTTTTTTGATATTCAACTTCAATTTTTGGACATTTCCAATAAAGTGACCACCACAGCGACCTGCCAACAGCGAGGTGGGAGCCATCTACTCCTTGGCAGAATGGAATAGTGAAGATGCGGTTCATCCTACTGGAAACTATCAGCATATCGGTTATGTACAATCCTGGGAGGCATTCACCGACGGGACGAGCAATGTCTCATAAATTGAGTGACCAAAATCGCTATAACCCGGTTCATCGGTTCATCGGGATTTGCAATCCCGATGCATTGAGTATCAGGATTTTCAATCCGAAAAGCGCATTGCAAACGCTGACACACCATGCAAGCGGATTCTTGGACAAGCCAAGCGTCACCCTTTCTGGTGCCGAGCGACAGATCCGCCCATATTACAAAAAAGCAACAAAGAGACACTCTATTTCATAGACTGAAGAGAAAACCGGGCAAATAGGAATAACCATAAAGGAGCGCTCCATATCGGGTGCTCCTTTTTCTATACTTCATGTTCACAGTTTCACTACATACCCTGATGCCATCAGCATCGTTTTTTTGACAAAAGAGAGAAAAAGTAAATAATTTTTTCTATTTTTGCACCAAATATCAACTATTCACCATTAACACTTTATTGACTTATGAAAAAAGCTACGATTTTAATCAGCATCGCCATGCTGCTGCTGTTTGGCTGCAAAGCGAAACAAGAAGCAGAAATCATCAATCTTCCGAGAGCCGAGGCCTCTCCTGAGATGGTCGCTGCAGTCGACTCCTTCGTCAATGCCACGGTGACCCGACCCACTTCTCCCGACTCCATCACCCTTCACAGCATCATGATCCTCAAGCACGGCAAGGTGGTGCTTGAGAGATGGTTCAACGGACAGAGCGCAGAGATGCCGCATGCGATGTTCTCGGTCAGCAAGACCTTCACCGCCACCGCCGTGGGACTGGCCATCAACGAAGGAAGACTCAAGCTCAACGACCCTGTCGTGAGTTTCTTCCCTGACAAACTGCCAGAGCAACAGAGCGACAATCTCAAGGCGATGACCGTGCGTGACCTGCTCACCATGACCTGCGGCCATGACACGGAACCGAATGCGAGACAAGCAGACTCCCTGGACTGGGTGAAAGGATTCCTCGCATGGCCCGTGACTCACAAACCGGGTGAGTATTACCTCTACAACTCCATGGGCACCTACATGCTCTCGGCCATCGTTCAGAAAGTGACGGGCGAGAAACTCCTCGACTATCTCGACACACGCCTTTTCCAACCGCTTCATATCACCAAACCGGAATGGGAAGAGAGTCCGCAAGGCATCAACTGCGGCGGTTGGGGACTGAAGCTGAAAACCGAGAATATGGCGAAGATGGGACAGCTCTTCCTCCAAGAAGGCAAATGGAACGGGAAGCAAATCGTACCTGCCGAGTGGCTGAAGGAGATGTCGAAATACCAAGTACCTTCCGCTCCTTCTGGCACAAGATTCGAGGACCTGGAGAAAGCCGGCCTCAACAAAGACAACAATGAATGGGTGCAGGGCTACGGCTACCAGATGTGGGTATGCCGGCACAACGCCTTCCGTGCAGACGGATTCGCCGGACAATACATCATCGTCTTCCCCGACAAGGATGCTGTCCTCGTGCTCACCACGTCTTCCTCACTCTACCAGCCTTATATCGACCTCATCTGGCAATACCTCCTGCCTGTGCTTTAGCCCTTGCGGGTGCAGAATCTCACGATGTCGGGCACGACGAGGATCAGTGAGGTGAGGCTGACGATGAGCAGCCAGTCTTTCACCATCAGGGCGGAGACGCCAAACATCTGCCCGGCTTGGTTGACGATAAAAACCTGACCGATGAAGATGACCAGTACGATGAGCAGGAAGCCCGTACTGAAATTGCGGTTCCATGACTTGGGGTCCCTGAAAAGGTCGACGACGTCCTGAATGAGACTGCGCCCACTTCTGAAATACTTGGCATTGAAAATGTTCCAGAACTGCATCATGACGAAGATGGAGAAGAAAATGCCCAGTTCGTAGGAGCTGATGTGCTGCTTGACACGCCCGATAGAGGTGAAGCCCACGAAAAACTCCTTGATGGAATCCCACTGGAGCAGCAATGCCATGCCCGACTCTCCTTCAGCCTTGTTGAAATCCAAGTGCCAAAGCAATTGCCACACCCCGAAGAGGAACAGGAAGAACACCAGGCCGACGCTGATGATGCGCAGAGCCATCTGGCGGTCGATGATATGGCTCTCGGGGTCTCTCGGACGGCGGAGCATCACACGCTTGTCGGGTGGAAGCGACGAGAGGGCCATGGCGGCGAAAGTGTCCATGATGAGGTTGACCCACAACATCTGTGTGACGTTGAGCGGCGAGTCGAGTCCCATGAAGGCTCCTGCCAGCACGATCAGGCAGGCGCAGATATTGATGGTCATCTGGAAGAGCAGGAAGCGCTGGATGTTGACATAGAGTGAGCGTCCCCACATGATGGCTTTGTTGATGCTGACAAAGGAGTTGTCGATGATGGTGATGTCACTGGCCTCCTTGGCTCTGGCGGTGCCGTCGCCCATCGAGAGTCCGATTTGCGCTTTCTTCAAGGCCAGGGCATCATTGGTGCCGTCGCCGGTCACTGCCACCACATGCCCCATCTCCTGCAAGAGCGTCACCAGGCGCGACTTGTCGGTGGGCCGGGCCCTGGAGAGCACTTTCAGGGTGGGCAGCACTTCTTTCTTGAGGGTGTCGTCATCCTTTTCCGCAAATTCAGCTCCTGTGATGATCTGGTCGCTTTCACCTGCCGACATGATGCCTGTCTCACGGGCGATCTCGTTGGCTGTCAGGGCCACGTCGCCGGTCACCATAATGACTCTCACGCCTGCCTGCTGACAGGTCTGCACGGCATCCCTCACGTCTTCCCTGACGGGATCGGCCATGCCCACGAATCCGGCGAAGACCATCGGAGAGGCCTGTCCGTCGACGATTTCCTGATAGGCAAAGCCCAGCGTGCGGCGCCCGATCTTTTGCAGGGCTGTCAGTCCCTGGTTGACTTCCTCTGCGGTATGTCCGCCGGCGATCTCGTCACACAAGGCCAGCACGACTTCCGGTGCTCCTTTAACGAATTTCCAGGTGCGGCCTGTCGACTCGTCACGCACCACGGTGATCATGTGCTTGGTCTCCGACGTGAAGTTCACTTGCTCGAGGATGGTGCAGCGCTCGCGCAACGGCCGGTAGTCAATGCCCTTCCCGCAGTAGAGCCAATAGAGCAGTGAGCCCTCTGTGGGATTGCCCACCGTGCGGGGCTTGCTGTCAGGCTGTATGGTCAACTCTGCCGTGGAGTTGGCGGCGATGCCCAGCGCAAGCTGGTGGATATCTGTATAGATGTCACCGTCGTCAAGCACATTGAGCTTGTTTTTGGTCAGCGTGCCGGTCTTGTCGGTGCAGATCACCGTAGCAGCGCCCATGGTCTCGCAAGCGTGCAGCTTCCTCACCAGGTTGTTTTCCTTGAGCATTTTCCTCATGCTCAGGGCCATACTCATCGTGACACTCATCGGCAGGCCCTCGGGCACCGCCACCACGATCAGCGTCACTGCGATGAGGATCGAGTCGAGGGTGAACTCCAGCATTCCGAGCAGGTCGGAGTTGTTTTGCGTGTTGCCATCGAAGAGGAAATAATAGGTGAGGCGGCCCACAACGATCAGTGCCGCAACGAGATAACTGGCATTGGTGATCCAACGGCTGAGTTGGCGCAACTGCTTGTTGAGCGGTGTCTCCACCTGCGACTCCTCACGAAGACTCATCGCTCCCCTGCCCTCCTCGGTGTCGACTCCGACGGCTGTCACCTGATAGTGGCAATGGCCCTCTATCAGGATGCTGCCTCGCAGGAGGAAATCGACAGGATAGGCCTCGGTCTGCGGTGCATCCGATGCCACGTCGGCCGATTTCTTGGTATACATCTCGCCGGTGAAAGCACTTTCGTCGACACGCAGCGAACGGCTCTCGATCAACCGACCGTCGGCAGGCACCTCGTCGCCACTCTCCAGACGCACCACGTCGCCTACCACGACATCACATTTCCTCAACTGGAGAATCTGCGGGTTGTCCGCCTTCCTGTCGGCGCCTTTCTGCCAACGGAGCACTTTCACCGGGCGCTCGTCGCGCTTTTTGTTGAGCACGTCAAACTCCCGATCAGCTTTCACCTCCAGGATATAACCCACACCCGTGGCCAGCAGCAAGGCAAGGAGCACGCCGAGGGGCTCTATCAGGTTGAGCAAGGGCTTGCCCAACCAGTGAATCTCATAGACGGAGACGGCTACGGAGAAACAAAAGACGATGAGCAGGACGACAATCAACGGGTCGGTGAATTTGCGCAGATAGCCTATCCACAACGATTCTTTCTCTGGTGGCGGAATAATGTTTCCACCTTTTCCTGACTCCACCGCAGCGGAATCCTGCTCCAAACACAACTCTCTATAATCTGTCTTCATTTCTTTTTCAGATGCCTTGTAAAAATGTGGTGCAAAAATACAACTTTTCCACCATATTCTCATTGGGGGCGTGAGGAAATCTGTCAAAACGGTCATTTTCTCAAGATAAATCCTCAAGGGTGATGGTTTTTCAAATGTTTTTCCGTATATTTGCAAGATTCAAAATTCATTTGCAAGAAACGCTAAACGCATTTGCAAGAAACGACTCACTCAAATGAAGAGAAACGCACTCCTTTGCATCACGGCCCTGGGCTTGCTCTGCCTCTTGAGCCAGTGCCGCACGAAAGACAACGGATGGACCGCCGAAGAACCAGTGCCCAACCCACCTGAATACAGTGACTCCACACAATGGTATATCTCCGACCGCGGCAGTGAGGCCGACGTGTTCTACATCATCTCCACCGAGACGGGCGACTACACCCTCGACGGTGTGGAATACCATCACGCCGACACTTACAACGACAGCCTGCGCACTCCGCTCTACAGCGAAATGCTGGGGGTGGACACCCTGGTCAGCGGACGGCTCAACTTCTTCTCGCCCTACTACCGGCAGTGCTCGCTCCAGTCGTTTCTCACCGACAGTCTGACAGAGGCCCGATTGCCGCTGGCCGTCGATGATGCCAGGAGAGCCTTCCTGTACTACCTCACCAACCTCAACCACGGAAGACCTTTCATCCTGGCTGGATTCAGTCAAGGGGCGAAGATCATCCTCCAACTGATCCAGGAGATGGACGACCGCACTTACCGGCGGATGATCGCTGCCTACGCCATCGGCACCAGCATCACGCAGGAGATGGTCGACAACAACCCGCGTCTCATCGCCGCTCAAGGGGCCGACGACACGGGATGCGTCATCTGCTACAACTCCGTCAGGGACACCAGCTGCGCCACGGGGATCTCACAAGACAACGTGATCGCCATCAACCCCGTCAACTGGCGCACGGACGCCACTCCTGCAGTGTTCGCCACCCAACCGTCCCCGCTGTTGCCTGTGGACCAGCAACAAAAGGACAATCTCAAGGTGCGACTCGACCCGCAGACCAAACTGCTGCTGGTGGAGGGCTACACAGCCACCGACTACGTCTTGCCGCTCATCGGGAAGGAGGGCAACTACCACTCCCGAGAGATATGGCTCTACCGCGACCACCTGCGGGACAACATGGCCTTGAGGGCAAGCAAAATGACCAAGAAATGAGCGAGGCGGGACTATTACCTGCCGAAACAAGAAACTGATTCATCATGAGAAAAATCATCATCGCAGCAGCCATCATGGCCACATCCACAAGTTTAGCACAGAAAATCACCTACCCCACAACCCCCAAGGACAACACCGTCGACAACTACTTCGGTGTGGAGGTCGCTGACCCCTACCGCTGGCTGGAGAATGACACCAGCGCACAAACCGCCCGATGGGTGGAAGAGGAGAACGCGGTCACCATGGCCTACCTCAACCGGCTCCCCCAGCGGCAGAAACTCCTCAAACGGCTGAAGGAGGTGGCCAACTACGAGAAAGTAGGCACACCCTTCAAACGACAGGGGAAATGGTATTTCTACAAGAACGACGGACTGCAAAACCAAAGCGTGCTTTATGTCATGGACCAGCTCGGCGGCACACCGCGCGTGTTTCTCGACCCTAACAAGTTGAGCGACGACGGCACGGTGGCCCTCAAGGGGGTGTATTTCTCACACCAAGGCCACTATGCGGCATACAGCATCTCACGCAGCGGCAGCGACTGGCAGGAGTTCTACGTGCTCGACACCCGGACGAGACGCTTGCTCGACGACCACGTGACTTGGGCCAAGTTCTCCGGCGCGGCATGGCATGGCGACGGTTTTTACTACAGTGCCTACGACTCTCCCGAACAGGGCAAGGAGTTCTCCAACGTCAACGAGGGGCACAAGATCTATTTCCACCGCATCGGCACGCCCCAAAGCCAGGACCAACTGATCTACATGAACCCGGCCTACCCCCAGCGCTTCTACCAGGCCGAGGTCAACAAGGAGGAGACAATGATGTTCCTCTACGAGTCGGGGGCGGGCGCAGGTAACAACCTCTTTGTCAGAGATCTGCGTGTGCCTGGGTCGCAACTGATCCAGATGACTTCCGACATGGATTGCACCTACGGCGTGGCAGAAACTGTCGGCGACCGCATCTATATCCTCACCAATCATCAGGCTCCCCGCTCCAAACTCATGGTGGCCGACCTGCGCTCACCGGGCATCAGCCAGTGGAAAGAGGTGGTGGGTGAGCGTGACGATGCCGTCATCGAGGATGTCACTTTTATTCCCGGCCACATCATCATCACCTACAGCAAGGATGCCTCCACACATGCCTACCTCTACTCTTCCGAGGGAGTGGAGCAACAGGAGATCCGGCTGCCCTCCGTGGGCAGTGCCTCATTCGCCGGCGAGAAAGACCAGAAAGAATGTTTCTACACGTTTACATCTTTCACCATGCCCGCCACCATCTACCAATATGACCCCGACAACGGCCAGAGCACTTGTTATGCCGCTCCGAAAGTGGGGTTCAACCTGAGTGGTTTTGTGAGCGAGCAGGTGTTCTTCCAAAGCAAAGACGGCACCCGCGTCCCGATGTTCCTCACCTATAAGAAAGGGATGAAGCGCAATGGCAAGAACCCCGTTCTCGTCTATGGATACGGGGGCTTCAACATCGGACTGACCCCCTCGTTCTCTGCCATGCGCATCCCCTTCCTCGAGCGTGGCGGCATCTATGTGATGGTCAACCTGCGCGGTGGCAATGAGTATGGTGAGGAATGGCACCTCGCCGGTACAAAGATGCGCAAGCAGAATGTCTTCGACGACTTCATCGCCGCCACCGAGTGGCTCATCGCCAACAAATACACCAACAGTCAGAAAGTGGCCATCCAGGGCGGTTCCAACGGCGGTTTGCTGGTGGGTGCCTGCATGGCGCAGCGCCCCGACCTCTTCAAGGTCGCCATCCCCCAGGTGGGCGTGATGGACATGCTGAGATACCATAAGTTCACCATCGGATGGAACTGGGCTCCCGACTATGGCACAAGCGACGACAGCCGCGAGATGTTTGAGTATCTCAGAAGCTACTCCCCTCTCCACAACCTGCGCAAGGGCACTGCCTACCCCGCCACTCTTGTCACCACAGCTGACCATGACGACCGTGTCGTGCCCGCCCACTCGTTCAAGTTCGCTGCCACGCTGCAGGAATGCCACGCCGGCGACAGCCCTGTGCTCATCCGCATCGACTCCAAGGCTGGGCATGGCGGCGGAAAGCCCATGAGCAAAGTGCTGGAGGAGCAGGCCGACATCTATGGATTCATCATGCATAACCTGGGAATGCGGTGATCCGCATGATTTTTGTGGGGCCATCAGATAATAAATCCGTTTTTTAGCGTTTTAAATAGACAGAACATTTACGACAACGAAATCATGAGAAGACCATACCTCCTATGCCTTATCCTGGCCTGGTGCTGCATCTCTGCATCCGCCCAGGACTATCCCACCATCAACCCCACGGCCATCTACACCAACGCCAAAGGGGAACAGGAAGAGAGTTCCAACTACTCTGGCAGCGCTCCCCTGACTGGGCGCTTCGAGGCACATCCCGAGAATGTAGGCTCATACAACGCCTACTATGAGTGGCGCTTCACACTTGTCGGCGAGGAGAGCGATGAACCCTACCTCATCCGATATGAGGAAGACACGGAATACACCTTCACCAAGGCCGGCACCCACCATATCCAACTCTATGCCATCTTCACGCAGGGCAATGACACCATCGCCTATACCGACGAGTATTGGCAGGATGCCGAACCCCTGAGCGTGACCATCAGCGAGAGCAAACTCGAGATGCCCAACGCTTTCTCACCCAATAACGACAAAATCAACGACATCTACCAGGCTAAGGATGGCTACCAGAGTCTGGTGGAATTTCACGCCACCATCTACAACCGCTGGGGACAGAAAATCTATGAGTGGGACGACCCCGCAGGTGGATGGGATGGCACCTTCCATGGCAAAGATGCCAAGGAGGGCGTCTATTTCGTCCTTGTGAAAGCCAAAGGGGCCGACGGGCGCATCTATAATATCCGCCGCGACGTGAACCTGCTCCGCGGATACCGCAATCAAGACTCTTCATCCACCACCGACCAATAAAATCACCCCATGCAGCGCGAAGACGAGAAAATCAATGTCTGGGGTGCCAGGGTGCACAACCTGAAGAATATCGACGTGGAAATTCCCCGCGGCAGCCTCACCGTGATCACCGGACTCTCTGGTTCGGGTAAGTCGTCACTGGCCTTCGACACCATCTATGCCGAGGGACAACGGCGCTACATCGAGACTTTCTCGGCCTATGCGCGCAATTTCCTCGGGGGCATGGAGCGTCCCGATGTCGACAAGATCACAGGACTGAGTCCCGTGATCAGTATCGAGCAGAAAACCACCAACAAAAACCCACGCTCCACCGTGGGCACCACGACGGAGATCTACGACTACCTGCGACTGCTCTATGCCCGCGCCGGCACTGCCTACAGCTACAACACCGGCGAGGAAATGGTGAGATACACCGAGGAGAAGGTGCTCAGCATGATCCTCACCCGGTACAAAGGGCACGCCATCTATATCCTCGCACCGCTCGTCAGACAGCGCAAAGGGCATTATCGTGAACTCTTCGAGAGCATGCGCCGCAAAGGATACCTCTATATCCGCGTCGACGGAGAGATACAGGAGATCGTCAGGGGCATGAAGCTCGACCGCTACAAGAACCACAACATCGAGGTGGTGATCGATAAACTGAAAGTGTCTGACAAAGAAGACGAGCGGCTACGCCACAGCGTGGAGATCGCCATGGTGCAGGGCGAGGGCATCGTGATGATCTATGACCGTGATGACGACAGCCTGCGCAACTACTCCAAACGCCTGATGTGCCCCACCACGGGGATCTCGTATGCCGATCCGGCGCCCAACCGATTCTCGTTCAACTCGCCCGAAGGGGCCTGCCCGAAATGCAAAGGACTGGGGTATATCAACGAGATCGACCTCGACAAGATCATTCCCGACAAGTCGCTGTCGATCGCTGCCGGCGGCATCGTCCCCCTGGGGAAATACCGCAACCAGATGATTTTCTGGCAGATCGATGCCATCCTGCAGAAATACGACTGCGACGTGAAGACCCCTATCCAGGAACTGCCCGAGGAGGCTCTCAGCGAGGTGTTCTACGGTTCTCTGTCCGACGTGCGCATCTCCAAGGAACTGGTGCATACCACGAGCGACTACTTCCTGACGTTCGACGGTATCATCAAATACCTCAGGAATGTGATGGACAACGACGACAGCGCCAGCGGACAGAAATGGGCCGACCAGTTCCTGGCCACCTGCCAATGCCCGGAATGCAAAGGGCAACGGCTCAACCGCGAATCACTCTCCTACCGCATCTGGGACAAGAACATCAGCGAGGCTTCCAGCCTCGACATCAGCCAACTGCGGGAATGGATCGACGAAGCTGAACAGCACCTGGGCAGCAAACAAAACAAGATCGCCACGGAGATCCTGAAAGAAATACGCACACGACTCAACTTCCTGCTGGATGTGGGCCTC
The DNA here is from genome assembly GCA_946540735.1 of uncultured Prevotellaceae bacterium. Taxonomy (GTDB): domain Bacteria; phylum Bacteroidota; class Bacteroidia; order Bacteroidales; family Bacteroidaceae; genus Prevotella. The sequence goes on from CAMNIN010000021.1 coordinate 49,705, forward strand.
GACTACCTCTCACTCAACCGGCAGTCGGCTTCTCTCTCAGGGGGTGAGAGCCAGCGCATCAGACTTGCCACCCAGATTGGGTCGCAGCTCGTCAACGTGCTCTATATCCTCGATGAACCGAGCATCGGACTACACCAGCGCGACAATGAGAAACTCATCGGCAGCCTGAAACAATTGCGCGACATCGGCAACACCGTCATCGTCGTGGAGCATGACAAAGACATGATGCTCGCCGCCGACTATATCGTCGACATCGGTCCGAAGGCCGGACGCAAGGGGGGCGAAGTGGTCTTCCAAGGCACCGTGGAGGAGATGCTACGACAGCACACCCTCACCAGCGACTACCTCAATGGCGAGAAATGCATACCGCTGCCAGCGGAAAGGCGGAAAGGCAATGGCAAGAGCATCTGGCTCAAAGGGGCCTCTGGCAACAACCTGAAACACGTCGACGTGGAATTCCCGCTCGGCAAACTGATCGTGGTGACCGGAGTGAGTGGATCGGGCAAGTCGACCCTGGTCAACGAGACCCTGCAGCCGATCCTCTCGCAACATTTCTACCGCTCTCTCAAGCGACCTCTGCCCTATGAGAGCATCGAAGGAATAAAACTCATCGACAAGGTGGTGAATGTCGACCAGTCGCCCATCGGCAAGACCCCACGGTCCAACCCGGCCACCTACACGGGTGTCTTCAGCGACATCCGCTCACTCTTCGTCAACTTGCCGGAAGCGAAGATCCGGGGCTATAAACCTGGTCGGTTCTCATTCAATGTGAAGGGGGGACGCTGCGAGAACTGCAACGGTAATGGCTACAAGACCATCGAGATGAATTTCCTGCCCGATGTGATGGTGCCTTGCGAGGTGTGCCACGGCAAACGCTATAACCGTGAGACCCTGGAAGTGAGATTCAAGGGGAAATCCATCGCCGATATCCTCGACATGACCATCAACCAGGCGGTGGAGTTCTTCGAGAACGTGCCCAATATCCTGCACAAGATCAAGACCATTCAGGATGTCGGACTGGGATACATCAAACTGGGACAGCCGTCCACCACCCTTTCAGGCGGCGAGAGCCAACGTGTGAAACTGGCTACCGAACTCTCGAAGCGCGACACCGGCAAGACCCTCTACATCCTCGACGAACCCACTACGGGCTTGCATTTCGAGGACATCCGCATCTTGATGGATGTGCTGCAGAAACTCGTCGACAGGGGCAACACCGTGATTGTGATCGAGCACAACCTCGATGTCATCAAACTCGCCGATCACATCATCGACATGGGTCCCGACGGAGGGCGCAACGGCGGCATGGTAGTGGCGACGGGCACTCCAGAGCAAATCTGCCAATGCGAGCAAAGCCACACCGCCCGGTTTCTCAAGCGGGAAATCTGAAAGGGGATTCAAAAGAAAATCAATCCAATTCTTCTGCCACGGCGAGGTCCATACCACGCCAGATGAGGACGAGGCGATGCACCTGTGTAAGCCCGGCTGTGCGATCCACATTCACGCTATCGGCGTAACGCAAAATCTGGTTAATGGCTTTCTCCCGGGCTGCTGCCAACTCAGCGTCAGTGGCCTTCGACGGAAGGTACTTCAGTTCCAGCACATAAGAGTGCTCGATATCAGGATAGATGCCGAGCATCGGTTGCAGGTAAATGTCGGCATAGCCGCCGCTGCCTTTGCCTGACCTGTCCCTTACGCCAGCATCCAGTTCGGAGACCGGCAAATAAAGCTTAGTCATACATGTCTGCGAAAGGGTGAAGCCATGAACGAAAGCCTCTCCCTTCTGCTTGTCGCGCTGTGAGGCAAAGCGCTTCAGGGTGGCTGAGATATGCTCGAAGAAAGGCCGCCACTCGCCGTCAAGTGCCATATCAGCCATCAGTTGCCGACGTTCCTGTTCCTCAACAGACAGGTCATTCTCGCGGTAGGCAGCAGTCAGGTAGCCATACATCTGCTCACGCACCACCTGGTTGGGGATGCGGAACTTGATACCTTTAAGGCCTCCTCTTCCTGCGATGGTGAGCAGTCCGAAGTAGTAGAGCAGCGACACGAAATTGTCGGGGTCGGTGATTCCCTCCGAAGGAAAGGACCGCCTCAGATCCGACGTGATGGTGCCCGTTTCAACAATGTGCTGGATGACTGATGCGTCGTGTTCGAATCCCCGGTCCTTGCGGATGAGCATCCGAAGTTTGTTGTAGTCAGTGCGGATGTTCGTGTCGAGCATGTCCTCAGGAAGCTGCCCTCTGTCCTTGGTGTAGAAATAGACGAAATAGAGCACCATGTCGCTGTTGTACATCGGAGGCTCGTCAAGGCTCTTCACGCTGAAACAATAGTTGTCATACCATGGCTTCATGATTTCTATCAGCTCGTCGGTGGTATGCCGGAATGTGAAATGCTGTCGGTAGTAGTCGAGCATCTGGCGCACCTCCTGTTCGGTGAAGCCAACCATGGCGTTGAACTCAGGCTCCATGGTGTAGTTGGTGCCGATGTTGAAGCCCGAAGTCAGATCGTCCATCGTCACAGGTCTTACGCCTGTGATGAAGAGGCGCTTGATGGAGGTGACGGCACCCGCTTTGATGGCATTGAATAAACCGCGGTAGGCGCCCGTGCCGTGCGTCTCCGACTTATAGTCATGCTCTGTGCCTGGATCAGATAGGATGGTGTTGGTGAAATGGTCGTACTCGTCGATGAACAGGTATATCTGCTGACCAGCCTTGTCACAAAGACGCACTAATGCAGAAAGCTGATTGGCCGCACCCTCCTCATTGCGGAGCACCTCAAGAGCATCGGCGGGCAGGCGGTCCGCATAATCTTCAACAAAGCCTTCAAATTGTATCCGGCAATATCCATCCATTCGTTTCTGGTATCCATCAAAACTGCCCGAGAAGGCAGAAAAGTTGAGATGCAGCACCAGATAGGTGTTGTGCTCCGGCGTGGGGTGCCGCCCTATCTAGAGGTCGCCGAACAAGCGTTCGAAAAGCGGAGCCTTCCTCACGTCATAGTACTGGCACAGCATGCTCATCAGAAGCGACTTGCCGAAACGGCGGGGGCGTATGAAGAAGAAATAGCGGTTAGCGGCCTCTATCTCGGGGATGAAGCGGGTCCTGTCGACGTAATAGTAATTGGAGAGGCGCAAATCCTCCCAATTCTGCATGCCGTATGGGATGCGTTTGAGCTTCTGCTGTTCCATGCTCGTTGCTTTAGGGTTTGTCTAAGCAAATGTAATGAATAATCCCTGAATATGCAATCAAAGGCATGGAAAAAAGTATGATGACATCATCATTGATTCAAAATGAATAAACACAAATTTAAGGACGAGAACAAATAAAATGGAGTAATATTTCATTTTTATGGCAAAGTTTTGCTATATTTTTAAATTGAATATCTTTGAATCCATTATATTTTGTATCTTTGCGCCAAGCAGAAAACATAATCCATTAAATCATGGACGATACCAAAGAGAAAGACGTAAAAAATTACAACCGTATTAAAGTTGTCTTAGCTGAGCAGAGACGTACCAACAAGTGGTTGGCCGAACAGTTAGGAAAAGACCAAGCAACTATCTCCAAGTGGTGCACCAACAGTTGTCAGCCAAGCATTGAGCAGCTATTCAAGATAGCAGAGGTCCTAAATGTAGACGTGAAGGATTTACTTTGGTCAACGAGGCTAAAGCTCTCTGCTCTTGTCTAAAAGAGCGACAATTATCATGTTATCAAAAGTATTAAGATACCGTCTGATGCGGCCGTGAGGTACACGTTCTTGATAATCGAGGAAATCAACCGAGGCAATTGCGCCCAGATATTCGATGACTTGTTCCAACTACTTGATAGAAATGACGATACAGGTCGTTCCGACTATCCCATATCACCAGACGAAGACATTCAGAAGTTCTTGCTCACAGACAAAAAGTATGGTTTTGCAGCATTGACGGACGAACAAAAAGCCCCCATACCCGAAGAGGTGCTAAACGGCGAACTGATGATACTGCCGCCCAACCTGCACATCTGGGCCACGATGATTTCAAAGGTGAATTCACAGAATTGGGGCATTCGTATAGAAAAAACTGAAGAATAAAAGTATTCAATGGACAAAGAGAACAAACTGATACTCTATAAGGATGACGAGGGCAAGGTGAATGTGAACGTTCGTTTTGCCGACGAGGATGTTTGGCTGACACGTGAGAATCTTGCGGAGATTTATGCGACCACCCCTCAGAATATCAGCATTCACGTTGGTAACATCTACCAAGACAAGGAATTGAGTGAAGAGGGAACTCGAAAGAAATTCTTTCTAGTTCGTCAAGAGGGTAAGCGACAGGTGCAGAGGGAAATTGACCATTACAATTTGGACATGATTATCGCCCTTGGTTATCGTGTACAGTCGCCCATTGCAGTACGCTTCCGTCGCTGGGCTACACAGCGTTTACATGAATATATCCAAAAAGGATTTACGATGGACGATGAGCGACTGAAGCAAGGGGGCAACCGATACTTTAAGGAACTTTTACAACGCATCCGCGACATCCGCAGCAGCGAACGCAACTTCTATCAGCAGGTGACGGACATCTATGCTACATCGA
>CAMNIN010000022.1 GCA_946540735.1 uncultured Prevotellaceae bacterium
TGTCGTTGTTCATCGGGATTTGTCGTTGTTCATCGGGATTTGTAATCCCGATGCTCTGAGTATCAGGATTTTTAATCCGCTAAAAGCGCATTGCAAATGCTGATACTCAATGCGGGCGGATTACAAATCCGCCCGAACAAAGAACAAAAGCAGATCCGCCCGAATGGCTATGCTTACTAAGGTGCTGAGTAATTTCCTGAAAAAAGATAGGCGAGACTGCCCGGGGCAGATGTGGCGGGCAAATCCGCAGGACACAGGACAGCAGTGGGGTAGGGGGTGATATTCCTTTTGGGGGATGCCTTATGACTTTGCCGGACTATGAAAAAGGGAGAAGACGGCACCATAATGGACAAAACCTTCGGGGGTAATGCAAATCTGGTGTTGGTTATCCACATATAATAGTCTTTGTGAGAGACAATAATCGAGTGACTCTTTGATGTCTTTCAGATCTATTCCAAAAGCATTCAGCCTGTCGATGTTGAAAGATCCGTTATAGGCTGCAATGGCAAGATATTTGGATGCAAGTTCACGGGGCGGCAGGAGATATGTGTATTCTTCGGGATAGGAATCCTCGTTCAGATGCTGTTTCGGTTGTGGAGAGAGCTTTCCTATATTGTAGGAGACGCCGTATTTGCTCATGCTTTGAGCCGACAGTCCGAATCCTTTGTAAGATGCTCCGTGAAGCATTCTCATACGTAAGTATGATGAAACTCCTTGGTCTATGGTGTCCTTGGAGAATGTGTTTTGGCCGAAGCGGGCTTTATATCCCATGGAAGTCAGTCCACGGTAATACTGGGTGTACTGGGCCGACAATTCTTCTTTGGTGTATGCCCCCTTGGTCTTTATCATGTTGGTTCGCAACTCATAGAGGGTGACCTGTTGGGGATGCAGTCGGCCTATAGTTTCGAGGTCTTTGTCTATGGTCATGGTGTCCTGTCCTTCCAGACCATACATAAAGTCGAGATTGATCTTCCTGATGCCTGCGTCCCAGGCTTTTGCAAGCCATTCGGCCATTTGCGGCTCACCAGTGCAATTCCGCCGATGCTTGTTCATAATGGAATGGCAGGATGACTGGACGCCGAGAGAGAGCCGGCGCAGTCCATTAGCTGCCATGTTCTTCAGTTTAGCGACAGACAAGGTGCTGAAGGTTGCCTCGATGCTTGGTTCAAAGTCATCAGAGAGATTGACCCCTTCTTTGGCATTTCTGAATATTTCCATCAAAAAAGAGAAGTTGGGGTCGGACAATGCTGTCGGTGTTCCTCCTCCGATGTCAAATCCTTCCAGCGTTAAGTGATCATACCTTTTCTTGAATTCTACGATGTCATGTGCTATGGCCTGAAGATATCTTTTTTGAGTGTTTTCACCAGGGCATAGCATCCTTGTATATTCGCAGAATGAGCATAGTTGCTTGCAGAAAGGAATGTGTATGTAGAATGACAGTTGCTGGTCTTGGTCAAATGGCAGTGGGGCAGAATCCCGATAACCGGCCCAGTCATTAGGATCCAGTGGATAGGAAGTATTCCACTGTGATTCATTTTTCCTTGACTCGTATAGATCAGCGATGCTCATAACCTAATAGATGATGTTGTCTTGATGAAATCCCTGCCGCAGGTGTTCGCCGTCATACACCAACGATGACTCGCAGTAGCGGGGATTAGAGTAATTGCGCATGTAAATCTCCAGCACCCTGAGATTTTTGTTGTAGAGATAGTTCGAGCACTTGCAGTTGACGCCCCTGTTCATGGACTTGGTGAAGTAAACATGGGGTATGGTTTCAAGATGGATATCCTCCAGGTCGACAAAGTGTTCTCTGCAGAAGTCGTTCACTTTCATCAGAGCCACGAATCCTATACGTGGTATGCCCAGTTCAAGGTTGAAATCGAGCATCCTATGTGCTTCTTCAGCACGGTCAATGTAGCCTCTGATGAGGTTGCAGCTCGAGTTCAGTATCTGCTTGTTGATGCCCTCAAAACAGAAAGCCTTTTCGGGAATCCTGCATCCATACAACTCGGATAGTCTGGAGATGTCATAATGGTGCAGCGACATGGATATGCTGTCCCATCGCGGATGCCGCATCAGCTCTTGCGACTGTTGAAGCAGTCCATTGGTGTTAAGGTGGAGATGGATGTCGTCAAATCCTTCATACTCAATGGAGGCCAGGATCTTGTTCACAAGCAATGATACCATTGACGGTTCACCGCCGGTGACGTTGATCCTGTTGACGCAGATATGCTTGTCCCTCAACTCATGGATGATGGTCATCAGCTTGGGGATATCGAATGTGGTGGAGATTTCCACAGACCCTGCATTGCAGCAGAAAAGGCAATGGGCATTGCATCCCTTGGTGACCTTAACGAACAGGTTCACCGAAGGGATGATTTCTTGGCCCGGTTCGTCCATGATATTGCACCCGTGTGTTTTGATGGCTATCTCCTTGCCGAAAATCTTCATGTATGATGGGTTTCGATGTTGTTCAGCAGCCTTTGCGCCTTCTCCTGATGTCATCTATGACTCTGCGTTTGTCATTCAGGGAGGAGAAATGGATCCTGCCCACTTGTTGGACGAACACTGGCTTCTTGACAGTTCCTACGGGTATGAAATATTGATCTCCGATCAGCTCGTAGTTCCCCTTCCTAACCTCCCGCATGAGGATCGGCATGACAAGAGTCATCTCGTATAGTTCTTTCCCGCGTCGTGGACCTTTTCCTTCGCCGCACGACTTTGTGAAACGGCGGGCTGACAGCTCATCTTTCACATACACAGGTGCAGTACCTCTTTCTTTGGGGAAGAAGACCTCAGGATGGCACGCCCCGTCGTCTGAATAATCGCTGGCGATGACTGCGTCGATGCCAAGTTCTTCGACTTTTCGGGAGTGATTGGCGAACATGACTTCTTCAAGCCGCTTGTTGTCCAAAACGCCATCGATGGTGATGTTGTCCCATTGCTCGCGCAATCCACTGACGAAAAAGTTGATCGGATAATGGCCTGATGTCGGAAGCGGATCTCCCATATACCGATTGTCTCCGCAATTGAAACGTCCAGTGGCAATGGAGAACAAGTCATCGTGAAGTTGTTCGACATCTTTGTAGCGGCATATGTCATTGAGTGTTTTAAGGAGAATCAGCAGTTTGGCTCTCTGCCGGTTGGCGAAAATGACGTCTATGTCCGACTTTCCATTGTCATTGATGACTGTCTCCATTTTCTGGACGAATGTTCCAAAGTGGAATTCCCCCTTGTCAAACAGCTCGTTTTTATTGTCCTGAACAATCTTCCACATGAGTTCCAGAGAATCTCTATTCACAGTGCCTCGTTTCTGATATTCGGCGATGACCTTTCCAAAATCAGACATGAGTTCTTCGAAACGGTGATATTGCTTTTTGTCGTTAAGCGCCTTGACGATATCCGCAAAAGTGCGGCATTGCCCATACATCATCAGCCTGTAGCTTTTGGGTGCACGGAGGTCTTCCTTGCTTTTCAGTTCGGCGACAAATGATTCGGGAAGACAAATGTTTTCAATGGCCAATGCTTCCCCGAATAGGGGAGCGATGTCGCTGTCCTTGAAACCAGCGATACCGCAACCTATTCTCGTCACATAAAAGAATAGTTCCTTGTGGGCCTTGGCGAATTCTATAAATTGGTCCACATAAGGCTGTATGGTGTCTACACCACCTTGCATGGTAGGTATCGCGTAGCTCTTCCCTTGCAGCCCCACTCCCTGTCCCATGACTGCGCCGAATTTGATCCTTGCCGCCCTGGCTGCACCACCAGCATGGTATCCTTGGAGGTTGCTGCCGAAAACAAAGATCTCATCAGGTTTCAGAAAGGAGATGGCATCGGGGGTGAATTGCGGCCGGACAGAATCGTTATATACACGTTGGTTGAATTTGGAGGATGCATTCGAGCGTGTATGCTCATCATAAGCGTCGTTCACCCGAAGCATCCATTCAGGAAGTTTTGCCTTTGCATTGGAGACAAGCTCTTCGGGCATCTCCTTATAAAAGGCGTAGGCGATCGGACCTGAGATGGCGGCCAGGGTATCGGCATCCCCACCCAAAGAGATGGAAAGTTTCAGACAGTCCTCATAATCTTTGCTTTCGAGAAAACAGATGATGGCGGCGGGGATGGTCCTTTGGCATGTCTCGTCGAAATAATAACCTGGCTGGATGTCTGCATAGGTCAGCCCCGACCATTCGGGATAGTATTTGTTCAGGACATGTTGCTTGATATACATTTTGTCTTTGCCCGTCATACCATAATGAATGGCCAGAGCCGTAGCGACAGCTCCTTTAATGCCTTCTGGGTGGTCGTGAGTTGGCAGTGCGGTTTGTGTGGCAAGTTTGATGCATTCTTCTTCACTTCTTGCCATGAATCCGGCCGCAGAGACTCTCATGCCGCTGCCGTTGCCGAAGGAGTGGTATGAGGGTTGTACTTCTCTGGCCATAATCCATCTTGCAAAGCGACCGCCAAATCCTCTGTTGAAGTCTTCACGGCATCTTTTCCAAAGGTTTTCAGCCATATCAAGGTTGTTCAAAAGTGCTTCCGCACAAGCAAAGGTGCAAACTGTGTCATCCGTGTAGGTATTGGAGGGCAGGAGCAGGTTCACACCATCATAGTTCTTTGTTCTGCCATGAAATTCGTACGGCATTCCGGCAATGTCGCCAATAGCGGCGCTCAGCAATAGGTTTTTCATTTTCTAATCCTCCTTGTTGTGCTTTAGATTGTTTGGCCTTTTTTTCTGTTATAGAATCTCCTTGGATTTAGAATTCCAAGCGGAATCCTTTCTGCTTTAACTCGTTGTAACTCTCTATATTGAAGCTGTAGAGATTCGCCTCGCGCTTGGGTGTCGGCCAGACGGTCTCATCCAGTTGATGTAGAATATTGAAATGGAGCATTTTCTTGGTGAAGTTGCCCCTGTCAAATTTCACGTCCAGGATTGCTTCATAGAGATTCTGCAGTTGTTTGATAGTGAATTTCTCTGGCAACAGCTCAAAGCCAATGGGCTCGAAGTGAATGCGCTCCCTGAGCCTCTTCAGTGCCATACGAAGGATGCTGTCATGGTCAAAGGCCAACTGGGGAATCTTGTCAAGGGGGAACCATGCGGCTTGTGCTGCATCATCACCTCCTTTCACATCCTGTAATTTTACGAGAGCATAATAGGCGACGGTTATTACTCGCTCACGAGGGTCGCGTTTGGGGTCACTGAATGTGTGGAACTGCTTGATATAGGCTTCTGTCAGACCTGTTTCCTCCTTTAGTTCACGTAATGCGCCCTCTTCACATGACTCATCCATATTGAGAAAGCCTCCGGGGAATGCCCACTTTCCTTTATAGGGTTCTATGCCTCTTTCAACTAACAGAACTTGCAAGTTTAAACCGTCAAATCCGAATATCACACAATCTGTTGTGACGGAAGGATGCGGGTATTTGTAAGTATACATTTTTTCTTCCATATTTGTCTTGAGTAAAAATTACACCGCAAAGATAGGAAGCTTTTCTGATAAATGCAAATTTTTTGGTGTAAAATTTACGCGAGAGATCTTGTTTTGTTCAAAATAGGTTGATTTCAGATTGTTGGAAGGTTATTCCTGGATACCATTTGAATCCTGTTCTGCTTCGGAAAAAAATTGCAGAATTCATCGATAAAAAAGAAAAGGTCTATTAAAATTTGCGTTTTCACTCGCTTATTCGTATCTTTGCAGAATAACATACATAATTCACGCGTGAATATAGGATTCGATGCTAAACGTATCGTTTGCAATGGCTCGGGACTGGGCAATTACGGACGCACTTTGATCAATGATCTCTCTGAGATTGTTGACCAAGATATAATGCTCTCTTTGTACGCTCCCGACGAAGGGCGAGAACCGTTGCGAGCACAGGTGAAAGACTCTAAGCGCATACGGTTTGTCTATCCAGAACACAGGTGGTTGAAAGCCCTTTGGCGCAGTCGCAGCATCGTAAAGGACCTGCAGCGCGACCATATCGACATCTATCACGGATTGTCGGGTGAATTGCCTATCGGTATTCGTCAATCGGGTATCAAGAGCGTGGTCACCATCCACGATCTCATCTTCATGCGCAATCCCGAATATTACCATTGGTGGGATGCGAAGATTTACGCCGCTAAATTCCATAAAACCGTAAAGGAGGTCGACCGAATCATCGCCATCAGCGAATGCACCAAACGCGACATCGTGGAACTGGGCGGTGTCAATCCCGACCGCATCGACGTGATATACCAGAGTTACGGGGCCACATTCCGTTATCCCGCCAACGACGAGAAGAAACAGGAGGTGAAAGCGCGCTATTTGCTACCGCCGAGATATATCATTAATGTGGGCACCATCGAGGAGCGGAAAAACATCCTCCTTGCAGTGAAAGCCATGGAGCTGTTGCCGAAAGACCTGTCGCTGGTCATCGTCGGTCGTAGCACCTCCTATGCACAACAGGTGAAACACTATGTGGACAAACACCATCTCGGCGACAGGGTACTCTTTCTCCATGACGTGACGAACGACGACTTGCCTGCCATTTATCAGATGGCCGAGGTGTGTGCTTATCCATCTCGCTACGAGGGTTTCGGCATACCTGTCATCGAGGCCATACATAGCGGATTGCCCGTGGTGGCATGTACCGGCAGTTGCCTTGAAGAAGCCGGCGGCCCCGACTGCCTCTATGTCAATCCCGACGATGTGCAGGGCATGGCCGAGAGCATCTGTCAGTTACTGCATGGCGCAGAAGGACGCGAACAGCGCATCCTACGGGCACAAGACTATATCCGCCGTTTCGAGGGCAACAATGTGGCTGAGCAAGTGTTGAGGGTGTATAAAAGCCTCATACGCTGACACTGGTCACCCCAACCCCTTTCCAAAGGGCGGAAAGAATGATTGGATGAGATTCTTGAGAACTAAACAATGCACTACGATATAGGGACGGTCCCAACAAACCCGCCCGAAAACAATTCTACAATGAGAAATATTAGGGTCAATCCCAAATATGAGCATCTTCGGGAATTTATCTGTCGCTTGCCTGAGCGGATGGATGATGAGGGCACATATATCTATGGCGGCCGGCGCAACCTGATAAAGATGTTCGTTGCCCCTGATGGCACACAGCTCAACGTGAAACGGTATAAGACACTCGCTTTCCCCAGCAACATCGTTTATTCCACTGGTATCAGGAAACCCAAAGGCGAGCGTGCGTACACCTATCCCGCTTTGTTGTTGGAAAAAGGCATCGAGACTCCCGAGGCTGTGGCGTATATCGAAGACCGGACGTCCGGATTGCTGCGCAAGTCGTGGTTCATCAGCATCCAATGTCCTTACAGCCACATGCTCTATGAGATGGGCAATGCCAAAGAGGAGGAATACGCGCCGATGGCACTGGCACTGGCGGCCTATGCCGCCTACATGCACGACCAGCAGGTGCTCCACCTTGACTTCTCGCCTGGCAATGTGTTGTGGGAGAAAACCGACGGCAAATACCTCTTCTCCATCGTCGATATCAACCGTATGCGCTTCGGGAAGGTGTCGATGGGGGAGGGCTGCCGCAGTTTTGCCCGCTTGTGGGGACCGAAACACTTCCTTCAACTCCTGGTACGTGAATATGCCCGTCTGCGCCACTTCGATGCTGATACTGCCGAACAATGCCTCATGGAGGAGCGCAAACGATTCTGGCCACACTATATGAAAAAACGCGAAATGGAATTCAAATTGGAATTATAGAGACCTCCAACTGAAAACATTGAAAACACATGAACTATTTCATAGAAAATATCAATCAAAACAAAGCCAAAAACGACATTGACACTATCTACAAACGACTAGGCTACACCAACCTGACACCCATGTGCAAGAGCGTCAAACCCGTGTCACGGTTCTTCGTAAAACTGACGGGGGTGTTGCGCATCCTCACCAAAGTAGGGCGGGGCGACACGCTGTATTTGCAATATCCGATGAAAAAGTTCTTCTACATCGCATGCACCTTCGCTCATTGGAAGAAAGCGAAAGTGGTCGCCATCATCCACGATTTGGGGGTCTTCCGCCGGCATAAACTTTCACCCGAACAAGAAAACAAGCGGCTCAGCAAGACCGACTTCCTCATCGCCCATAATGAAACCATGAAACAACACCTTATCGACAATGGTTTCAAAAACACCGTCGTGTCACTCGACATCTTCGACTATCTGTCGGAGACGGAGCCTAAGGCTTACACCACCCCACACAAGCCTTGGATCGTAGTCTATGCCGGAGGACTGCACAAATGGCGCACACCCTTCCTTTATAAATTGCAACCTTACATGAAGCAGTGGCAGATGACACTTTTCGGACCGGGGTTCAAGGAAGATGAAAACATAAACGAAAAACTGCACTACCATGGCTTCTTGAAACCCGAAGTACTCATGCAACAAGTAGAAGCTGACTTCGGGTTGGTATGGGATGGCAGTTCACTCGATGAATGTGACGGCGACTGGGGCTCTTATCTGAAAATCAACAATCCACACAAGACTTCTTTTTATATCCGTGCAGGTATACCCGTCATTGTGTGGTCACAGGCTGCCATGAAACCCTTTATTCTCGAAAACGGACTGGGGTTCGCCGTGGACTCATTGCGGCAGATTGACGATGTGCTCGCCAACCTCACCATCGAAGAATACAAAAAGATGCGTGAGGCTGCGGCGAAATTTGCCGTACTGCTGGAGAAGGGACATTTTGCATCCCGTCATTTTAATGCCGCCACTTCTTCATCAGCCGGGTAAACAACGATTTACGATAGTTGCGCCGCACATCCGGCAATAATTCCCGATAACTGCGGTCAGTGTCAAAGATGAGCTGACCATGATTCGTCTTGGCCATCACGGGGGTCATATAACTATCGCCATACTGTATACGCAAGAACTGGTCATACCCCTGAGGCACAGGCACTTTCAGACCCTCGAAATCCATCCATACCGTCGAGTCGAACAGGTGCTTGGGAAAAATCAGACGCAGACCGTCGAAGCCCAATTGGGCCACATAGTCGCTGTCATCCCACGAATGTGAGCGGTAAAGGTCTTCCACGGGCTTGAACAATTCGTAAAAGCCCTCACGGCGCACCTTACGACGCCATTTGTATTTTCGGAAAATCAACCCGATGCGGCCCGACACCAATATGGGATAGTCGATGCTCTTCAGACATTTGATGCGCTTATTCGCCCTTCGATGGATATCCTGACGCTCAGCCTCGTCGTCGGAAAGACCTTCGAAGACGAAAATGTCAATAAAGATACCTTGATTGAACGGACGCCAGGCATCGCTCGGACGAATGGCGGCAGTATCACTGCGACGCAACTGGGCGTGGCCGCGACAATAATGTTTGTCGGTCTGAGCCGTCTGAAAAAAATAGGGTTCTTGAAAGACCTGAGGGGCAATGGCCTGCAACTGGTCATAGTCGGGACGTGGCATACTCACATCGATATCATCATCCCAAGGTATATAACCATGGTGCCGTACGGCGCCCAACATGGTGCCACCATCACACCAGAGCCGCAGTCCATGCTCCTGGCACACATCTATCAGCCGTTTGAACATATCGAGTTGTATGTTCCACACCCGTTTCATTTCCGCGGATATCAGATACCCGTCACGAGTCTCTGCCTCAGGGCTCACATAGTTGATTGTCATAAAATGTCATCACAAATGATTCGTGGATTGCAAAGTTATGAAATGATGGCCAAAGAAACAAATATAATCCGTCAATTTCATGTTTTTTGATGATAGATGCTTTTTTATCTGACTGCAAAGAGAAAATTGCCGGTAGCATCCGTAATTATCAATTATTTTACGTATCTTTGCCACGAAACTAATAGTTACAGACATTTGTGTAAGAAAGAGAAGCACACGCATTATCTTGCAGTACAAAATTATAAGTAAATGATACGTTTGTCAAAATCCGTCGTGGGAAGGGCCGAGGCCGAAGCGGTAGCGCATATCATCGAAGATATAGGCTACCTGGGCATGGGTGAGACCGTGGGCCAGTTTGAGCATGCATTAGAGGATTATATCGGCGGCGGACGACGCTGTGTGTGTGTCAACAGTGGCACTGCAGCGCTCCATCTTGCCGTACAAGCCGTAACCGATCCGGGCGACGAGGTGCTCGTGCCGTCATTCACGTTTGTGGCCTCGATGCAAGCCATCACGGGGGCGGGGTGTGTGCCCGTGTGCTGTGACATCAATCCCGACACCCTGACGCTCGACTTGGCCGACGCCGAGCGGCGCATCACACCGAAAACCAAAGCCATGATGCCTGTGTATTACGGCAGCAACTGCGTCATGGCCACACAGTATCAGGAGTTTGCACGCAAGCATGGTCTGCGGCTCGTAGAGGATGCTGCTCACTCCTTTGGTTGCACCTGCGAGGGGCATAAAATAGGCTCTACCGGCGATGTGGTCTGCTTCAGTTTCGACGGCATCAAGAACATCACCTCGGGCGAGGGAGGTGCCATCTTTACGGCCGACGAAGATGTGTACCAACAAGTGAGCGACGCTCGTTTGCTCGGAGTACAAAAAGACTCGGAGAAACGATATACGGGAAAGCGCAGTTGGACTTTCGATGTCGTCGATCAGGGTTACCGCTATCACATGAGCAACATCTTCGCCGCCATCGGCCTGGTGCAATTGTCGCGTTTCGAGCGTGAGTTTGCTCCAAAGCGCCGTGAGATTGCCATGGAATACACCCGCCGGTTGAAAAACAACCCCAATGTGCGACTCATTTCCATGGATTATGAGCATGACATCGTGCCCCATATCTTCCCCTTGGAGATTCTCAACGGCAAACGCCACTTGGTGGAACAGGCTTTCAGGGAGCACGACATACAATATGGGATACAATACTTCCCCAACCACCTGCTGTCGTATTTCAAGAGTGGATACCTGCTGCCCGTGACCGAGGATGTGTATGAGAAAATCATCTCCATACCGATGCACCCCGAACTGACGGAGGCTGACATCCAACTCATCTGCGACACCATCAATCTCAATACAACGGATTGAATAGGAAATACCAAACTCCTATAGTTATGAAAACAGTCATTTTAGCCGGCGGCTTCGGCACAAGATTGTCGGAATACACCAAACTGATTCCTAAACCCATGGTAGAGATAGGCGGCAAACCCATTCTCTGGCACATCATGAACCACTATGCCCACTATGGTTACAAGGATTTCATCATTGCGCTGGGTTATAAAGGAGAGGTCATCAAAAACTATTTTCTCCAGTATTATGCTCAGAACAATGACTTCACCATCGACCTGAGCACAGGCAAAGTGAGATATATACAAGAGCACACGCAAGACTGGCGGGTGTCGCTCGTCGATACCGGGACGGCTTCGATGACGGGCGGACGCATCCTGCGGTTGAAAGATATCATCGGCGATGAGGATTTCATGGTGACATACGGTGATGCCGTGTCTGATGTCAACATCGCACAACTGGTGGAGAAATACCGCCAATCGAAAAAACTGGCCGTGGTCACGGCCGTTCATCCCACAGCCCGTTTCGGCGAGATACAGATTGATGACGAAGACTTCGTGCGCTCATTCAAGGAGAAACCTCAAGTCAACCAAGGATGGATCAACGGCGGATTTTTCGTGCTCAGCCCGCGGGTGTTCGATTATATAGACAACGACCTGACCACCTTCGAACGCGAACCGCTGGAGCGGCTGGCTGCCGAGGGGCAATTGAAGTCCTACCGTCACGAAGGCTTCTGGCAATGCATGGACACCGTACGCGACCGCGATCTGCTCAACCAGATGTGGAACGAGGGAAACGCACCGTGGAAATATTAACATAATCACTCCCTACAATATGGCCACATACGACATACGACCACTGCAAATGCGAATGCTGAAAATCATGGAAGTGCTCGACGCCACCTTCCGTGAGCATGACATCCGTTACGGCATCTTTAATGGCAGCCTGCTGGGGGCTGTCCGTCACAAGGGTTTTATACCCTGGGACGACGACATGGACATCGTGGTGCCCCGCCCCGATTACGAGCGGTTTATCGAGCATTGCCAAGAGTGGTTGCCTGAGCCTTATGAGTTTGTTTGTCCTGAGAACGACAAACAGTACCCCCTGCCTTTCGGCAAAGTGCAAGATGCCTCGACGACACTCATCGAAAGGCTTCACCTCAGTTATCTCGGTGGCATCTATGTCGATGTGTTCCCATTGGACGCTGTACCCTCGAACTTCTTCAAACAGAAATGGCACCAGGCACGGTATGCCTTTCTGCGGCAAGCGCTCTATTGGATTCACCGCGACCCTTACCGTCATGGTCACGGACCCAGTTCGTGGATACCTCTGCTCACGCGTAAACTGACCACCATGGAGTCGTTGCAGAAGAAGATCCGCAAATTGCTCACCCGGTATGATTACGACAAGGCAGAGTTGGTCAACGACTACACCGAGGGTCCCCACGGGGTGATGCCAAAATCCATCCATGGTGTGTTCGCACCCTATGTGTTTGAGGGGAAGACCTTCATGGGCATCAAAAACTATGACTCTTATCTCACGCAGATTTACGGCGAATACATGAAAATCCCTGACGTCGAGCATCAGAAGCAGCACAACTTCCACATTCTCGACCTCAATCTGCCCTACCGGGAGTATCATCCATAATTCACAATAGACAATTCATCATTAACAATCCACATATGATTTTACACGACGACATTCTTTACACGCTCAACAAACTGTCTGACGATGAGCGCGCACGATTCAAAGATTCTACCGTATTGATCACGGGTTGCGCCGGATTTCTCGGCTATTACTTCATGAATTTCTTCGACCAGACTGCTGAGACGCTGGGTATCAAGAAAATCATCGGACTTGACAACTTCATGCTCGGATATCCAGAATGGGTGAGGAATCTGGAAAAGAAACCGCATTTCAACATCCAGAAGTTCGATATCATCCGCGACAAGATAGCAGACATCGACGGTGCCGACGGTGCCGACTATATCATCCACATGGCTTCCATCGCCTCACCCATGTTTTACCGTAAATACCCCATCGAGACGCTCGACGCCAATATCTGGGGATTGCGCTCGCTGCTCGACTTCTACAGTGAACGGCAGATTCGCGGATTCCTTTTCTACTCATCGAGCGAACTCTACGGCGACCCCGACCCCGCACATGTGCCCACATCCGAGGATTACAACGGCAATGTGTGCCCCACAGGTCCCCGAGCCTGCTACGACGAGTCGAAACGCTTCGGCGAGACCATGTGCATGCTCTTCGCACAAAAATATAAAATGCCTATCGGTGTGGCGCGCCCCTTCAACAACTACGGACCGGGCATGCGTATCGGCGACAAGCGGGTACCTGCCGATTTCGCATTGGCCATCACTCAAAACAAAGACATCGAGATACTGTCCGACGGTTCGCCCACACGCACATTCTGTTATATCGCCGACTCTATCTGCGGTTACCTGAAGATTCTGCTCCACGGCGCCTACGGCTATTACAATATAGGTATCGAGAAACCCGAGATATCCATTGCCCAACTGGCTGAGATTTACGCCAAGGCTGGTAAGGAGATATTCGGATACACGGGGCAGGTGAAATACGCCATTTCCGAGGACAAGGAGTATCTGACCAACAACCCGCAGCGCCGCTGTCCGAACATCGACAAGGCGCGCCGCGAACTGGGTTACGACCCTACTATCTTTGTGGAAGAGGGCGTGGCTCGTTTCCTGCAATACTTGAGAGAGAGCGAGGAGGGTGAATACAAATGGTAATCACTGTCTTCGGACTCGGATTCGTAGGACTGACCACGGCATTGGGCTTTTCCGAGTATGGCCACACGGTCTATGGCGTGGAAATCAATACAGAACGGCTCGACACCATCCGTCAGGGACGTTTGCCGTTTCTGGAACCGGGACTCGACGATGCGCTCGTACGACATATCAACAACCGTTTCTTCCCCATCAGCACCGACCAATTAGCCGAAGCTGTCGAGAAAAGCGACTGTGTCTATTACTGTGTGGGCACACCTTATGGCAAAGACGGACAGGCTGACCTGACCTACCTGTTCACCGCCATCGACCAGACCATCGAGGTGCGCGACACCAACCGTTATCAGGTGCTCGTGGTGAAATCGACCATCCCGCCATCGACCACCTCGCAAAAAATCATACCACACTTGCTGGAGAAGGGGGTGAAAGTGGACGAAGAACTGGGTGTGGCCAACAATCCCGAATTTCTGCGCGAGGGTCACTGCTGGGACGATTTCATCCATGCCGACCGCATCGTGATCGGCGTGGACAACGAACGTTCTGCTGAGGTGTTGCGTCAGGTCTATGCCTCGGTCAAAGAGCCTGTCTTCTGCGTGTCGCTCAATACGGGCGAGTTTATCAAATATCTCTCCAACACGCTGCTGGCCACACTTATCAGTTACAGCAATGAGATGAGCATCGTGGCCGATACCCTCGGGGGCATCGACACCGCCGAGGCGTTCCGCATCCTCCACATGGACAAACGGTGGGGTGGTGCCACCATGGCCTCCTACGTCTATCCCGGTTGCGGTTATGGGGGCTATTGTCTGCCGAAGGACACCAACGCCCTCTATGCCGTGACACGCACTGCGGGTTTCGACGCGCAGATTCTTCACCACGTCATCGACACCAACGACCACATGCCCGAATTCATCGCCCAGAAAATCATCCGTGCCATCGGAGGGGACAAGCAACAGCGTATCGGCATTCTCGGTCTGTCGTTCAAACCAGGCAGCGACGATGTGCGCGACACACCCAGCGCGAAAATCATTCGTGCGCTCATAGAGGCGGGATATGATAACATCTGCGTCTACGACCCTGTTGCCATCGATGAATTCCGTCGACTTTACGACCTGCCCATCGACTATGTGACCGATTACGACGACATCCTCCGACAGTCGCAATCGCTCGTCATCACCACAGCGTGGCCTGAGTTTGCCGACATTCGTCAGCGCACCAAACGCCCCGTGGTTGATTGCAGGTATATGCTGTGACGCTAGTCGGAAATCAAGCCCACCGACCTATAGTTCGTCGGGATTTGTAATCCCGACGCATCGACTATCAGGATTTGTAATCCGATAAAGCTGATATTCGTCGGAAATCAAGCCCACCGACCGAAAGCTGATATTCGGCGTCTAGGCTTGTCACGCAGGCTTACACGCCGATACTTAGTGCGTTGGGCATTACCTATCCTCAATATTTGGTGATGATGGTGTTGTGGGAAGAGGATTGCCAACCCGTGAACGATATCGCCCACCGATTGTTATTAGAGACGAACACGGTCACCCCGCTGCTTCAACGCATGGAGAAACAAGGGCTCGTAGTCCGAAAAAGGGGAGAGCACGACAAACGACAGCAGATTGTCAGCCTGACGGAGAAAGGCCGCGAATTGGAGGAAAAGGCATACAATTCCATTCCCTCTGGAATGGGAGAAATAATGAGCTCCTGTCCGCTTCGATTGGAAGACTATGAACATCTGTCAAAGGATTTGGACACGATTATTAAAGCACTTTCTTCTTCTGAGGTATCATCCGTAGCAGCCAGGTAAGGGCTTGTGCTGCGCGCCACAGCCAGAATCTCCTGTTCCAGTAACCATGCTCGAAAAACAGCCATAGCTGTCCGCAACAGATAAAGACATACTGCAGCGACTCGTAGATGCCTTAGGGCAATGCAGGCAGAGCGTCATGTCGTATTAAAAAGGATTGACGTTGACTGCCTCTTGCAGATTCTTCGGAAGGGCATGGCGGTTGAGGAACAGGTAGGTGGTGTTCAGCGTCATGTAGTCTCGTGACATGTACCAGATTCCCATGTATCGTCCGCTCTCTCCCCAAGAGTTCTTCACCAGATAGAAAGGTTTTCCTTGCTCGTCGACAGCCTTTCCGTAGATGACCATCACATGGTCGTAGGTGAACCGCCAGTCGTTCCACTGTTCTTGCCGCATTTCTTGCGTGGGATAGACCCCATCCGGAAGCATCGCAAGTCCCGTGCGGGTGAAGTCCCCTGTCACATCACCGCCCCAGGCCACCGTGTATCCTGCGTCCAACGCCTTGTCGATCACATCTATCAATTGTTCGACGGGGATGTTGTAGCTTGGTTTCAACCGCCATTTGTAGGGAGCCTCGATGATGAACCATTTGTTGAATGGGTGATGTGTGTAGCTTGTCAGGCTCACGTAATCGTCGAGGTTGAGACCCAGACTTTCCGCGAAGGATTTGGGTGTGTAGGTTTTCCCTTTGTACGTGAAAGATTCTGGGCAGCGGCCTATGTATTTTTCTATCACAGCCTCGACACTGTCTTGCCAGTGGGGTAGGGGTGCTTTTGCATCTTTAACGACGATGCTGCTCACCTTGCGCTCCAGTTCGGGGAAGAACAACTTGAAGTTGGCCAACGAGTCTCCCGTCAGGGATCCTGGTGCGGGCATTGCATTCTCCGGGCAGATGCCATGGGTGCGTACCACCTCCAGCACATCATCACACGAGCCGCCCTCCGAGATCTGGCTGTAGCCATGCATGCGGACATAGTGTGTGGCGCAGTCCATATAATCCTTGTTCACCACGAACATCTCGCATAGGTCATAACTTTTCCCTGTGCTCCGTAGGATCTCGCTTTCGAAGAATCCTAACGTGGCATAAGCCCAGCAAGTACCACTGCGATATTGGTTTTTTATACTCGTTATAGGGTTCTCCTTCACGATTTGGAAAGTCTTTTTCGTATGTGAAGCGATAGCATTCCGCTGAAGGTTCTCTTGTGCCAATGTCGTCGATGCCATCAGTATGGCTGTCATGGCTATTGTTGTTCTCAGGGGCATTCTTTTCATTTGCTCGTTACCTTTAATTTTTTTCATTTGTGCTGATTGAAGTCGTCTCTGGTGTGGAAACTGGCGAGGAAGAAACGGAATCCTACCGGTAGAAAGTGACCCAGTTGGTGCGGTAGCGGTAGTCGGCAGCCTTTTTGCTCTCAGGGAAAATCTCATGAGGATTCCCCTTGTCGTCACGATACCATGCGTAGTTCCATCCCGCGCCCATGTCCAGGTATATGGCATTGGTGACGTGACATTCCATCAGGCATCTGATGAAAAACTCCAGTGTGACAACCTTTCTCGACTCCACGAGGCAGAGTCGTCCGTCTTTCTCGCACAGTGCTCTGTAGCGAGTCTTGTTCTTGCGCATACGTTCCCACATCGGGGTCTGCTTTCCTTGCAGGATGAGTAGGTACTGACAGAAAGCCATCTGACATTTCGGCTTAACAGATAGGAATTTCCGTTTCTCCATGAATTCCCATCGGCCGTCGAGCCAAACGAATGCGCCTGTGTTTGCCCGGCAACTGTATCCTTGATACCATTTCCCGCCGCTCACGTGGTGGTCAGCGATATTGGTGTGGGTGAACGATGCCAGACGTTGCCCGGTGAATGCCGCTTCGCAGCAGAACTCCACGTTGGGATTGCTGCTTCCTGGCATTTTGTCCACAGACAGGTCAATGGATTTGAAAATCGGGTAATAGAACGTAAGGTGTTCTGTTTGGCTGACTTCTGTGGCCGAACTTCCGAGGCTGAGCATAGTGGCCAATACGGCCAAGAAGAATCCTTTCTTTACCGACACATTCTCTCTTCTATTCATATGTAAATTATCTTTCGCAAGTCATGAATTCACTGCAATTACTTGCGGAACAACAATATGTAATTAGTTAGGGTGTACTTGATGAAATGCCTTCAATTCCCTATTTATTATAAACTATAATTTGTTTATTTTATTGCCTTGTAAAGAATACATGACCCTAATCACTGAGGTGTCTCAAGTCCACCAACTGACTATAGTCCATCTGCTCCAGCATACCATCGCTACATAGGAAAAGATAATCATCCTTCTGAATTTGCATGAATAGGAATTTATTCGTACATTTGTAGCCTAAGTCGCATACTCACTAAAATCATACCGTAGTGAACCGATTTTTAATTTTCTTGTGTCTAACGCTATCGTCGCTTCCTTTAGCTGCACAGCGACGGATGGTGGTATGCGATGTTGAGACATCACAGCCCATCAGCAGTGTGAGCGTACAAAGCAGTGCCGGGGCCGAAGTCACCGACACAATGGGCTATTTTTCTGTGCCAGACAGTTGCAAGAGTCTGATATTATCGCACCTCAATTATGAGAGCCGTCTGCTCAATGTCAATGAAGTGGGGGACACCGTTTTTCTTGTGTCGAAAGATCTGGGCATTCGCGAATTAGTGGTCTTTGGAAAGAAGTCTGACGACGGTCTTGCAGACCGTATCAAAAAAATGGTGGCACTCAGCAAGACCGATGCACAATTGCTTGCGAATGATCCTGCTAACGGAGGTAATCTTCTCGCTGTTATCGGAAAGGCGATCGGAAAGTTGATTTCAAAGAAAAGCAAGAAAGCGAGGAGTAAAGAGAAAGCACGTGAAATCATAGAGAATTACTGAAACTCAACCATACTCATCAATTCGGATATAATTATAATTCTATTTATCATAATATTGATTATGTTGAATTTTTGAATCTTTTTTAGGATTGTGAAATGTTATCCAAATGAAAACAAAATAACTTCATTTCTTTGAGATTTGCAAAGCTTGCATTACCTTTGCAGAAAATTTGAATAACAACACTTAAACGTTATTATGAAACTTAACAATTTATTCAGGACAGTACTGTTGTTAGCGATAGTATTTCCTTTATCACTTTATGCGCAAGAAACGGTTAAAACTTCTCGTGGTTTTGCACAAACTAAAACATTTGTACATCATCCAACAAATGCTCGACAAGTAACCAAACACTCAACACCTGCTCGTGGCGACAATTTCACCAACCCGTTGATTCGGCCTGGCATCAGAACGCCGCACTATATGGCATCAAGTCCGCTACAACAACGTAGGATTTATAAAACTCCTGGAGGTGTCACGATTTGCGGTAGCCTGATCTACGCCAGGTCTTGGGAACAATATCCTGACTTCCTTCCTAGACCTTACGGCATCTATTCTTTTACGGCTGAAAATGGTGTGATTTCTTCTCAGGATATTGCACTCGACAACAACCTATATGCGAATGGCGGTGCCTATATCAAAGACGGTCTCTATAGTTTCGTCAATCATTACACCTATGATGACGAACAATACATCACTTTCTACCAATATGACATGGAGACGTGGGAAATGGTGACTGAGGAAGAAGGTGATGAAGACTTCATCGCTGTTACCCTCACCTACAATCCCGTGGAAGATGCCGTATACGGCATCTTCTGGAGTGATGACGAAGACGGATATGTGTTCGACCAAATCGATATCGAAGATATGGGCGGTTACCGCTACAATACGGGTAGTGCTCTCGATACAAAGATCATGGCGCTGGCCTCAAACGATGAAGGCGACGTTTATGGCATCGGACTCAATGGATTGCTCTATATCATGGACGTGGATACTGGTGATGCAGAGGAAATCGGTGAATTGGGCGTCACACCTGCAAATTACTTACAGAGCGCTGCTTTCGACAACAAAACTGGTGTCCTCTATTGGGCCGCTCAATTGGAAGATGGAACATCGGCGCTTTACGAGGTGGACACCGATTCTGGAGAAGCCTCTCTCGTGGCTGAATTCGAAGACGGTGAGGAAATTGTCGGCATGTGGATCATGGCTCCCGAAGCTGAAGATGATGCACCTGCTGCTGTCACAGGCCTGACTCTCAACTTTGAAGAAGGACAAACCACTGGTTGGGTTAGCTTCACCGCTCCGACGCTGACCTATGCTGGAGAATCATTAGATGGAGAACTCTCTTACACCATTTATGCCAATGGCGAAGAGGTGGCCAATGGAACGACCGACGCTGGCGGAATAGTCAATGAGGAAGTGAGTTTTGAGAACGGAGAAAACGATATCAGCGTGGTCGTTAGCAATCATGCCGGCAAAGGCCCTGCCAGCCATGTCACAGCATGGATCGGTCCGGATGCTCCAGTAGCTCCATCCAATATCGTGCTCTCCATCGATCAAGCTACCCTCAATGCCCATCTCACATGGGCAGCTCCATCTGCTGGTCTGCATGATGGTTATGTGGATCCGGAACACCTTATTTATAATATAACCCGATATCCTGGTGCTGTCAGAGTGGCTGAGGGAATTCGGGAAACGACGTTCTCTGAGACGCTGCCTGAGACGGACATGACCATTTATTATTATGAGGTGACCGCCGTCAATGGCAATCAGATAGGAAAAACTGGACGTTCAAACGCTGTCACCGCAGGTGGTTCTCTTACACCTCCCTATACCGAAGATTTCGCTCAGCGCAGTGGATTCGACCTCTATAGTGTGCTTGATAATAACAACGACAACAATTCATGGGAGTTTGCTTATGGCAGAGTGCGTTATTATGGTGATCAGAATGCTGCAGACGATTGGCTGATAACACCTAACGTCTCTTTACAGAATGACCGAACCTACAAGATTGGATTCAGGTTCAATGCTTCCGATGATTCTAAGATGGAACGTATCGCAGTTGGTTTCGGCCAAGGAGATGATCCTACCAAAATGGATGTCATGCTTGCTCCTGAGGAATTCAACAACACAGATGACATCTTCTATGAGGAGGAAGTCACTGTGGATGAACCCGGCAATTACCGCATGGCCATCCATGCGATAAGTGATGCCGACCAGGGGTTCATCACTGTTGATGACATTTTCATCGTAGAGGGTACAAAATTCACCGCTCCTGCTGCAGCCTCTGATATCACCATTACTCCAGCTCCTTTAGGCGAACTCAAGGCTGACATTTCATTCGTAGCACCCGACAAAACTTTCCGTGGTGAAACGCTAAGCAGTATTGACCGTATCGAAGTGTTTCGCGGCGAGACTGTCATCAAAGAATTTGGTTACACGATGCCTGGCACAACACTCACACTGACTGATGATAATATGCCGAATGGCATCAACCGTTACCGCATTATCGCTTATAACAACGATGGTGCTGGTGAGGAAGCTGTGAAAGAAGCCTGGATAGGCATCGACGAACCGCTCGAACCATCTGATATCCAATTGGTTGACAATGGAAGCAATGTGACGATCAGTTGGTCGGCTCCAGGAGAAGAGGGCATCCACGGTGGCTATGTGATTCCTTCGCAACTGAAGTATAACATCTACGACCGCAATGGTAATTCTATCGTCCGCAATATCGGTGACATGCAATACACAGATCGTAGTGCACAACTCACTGGCGCTCAATACGTACTTTATTACTATGTATCGGCTACAAGTGCTGGTGGTGAGGGCTATGCCGACGTGTCGTCTCGTATGGTAGCAGGTACGCCCTACCCTATTCCTTTTACGGCTTCTTTTGCTAATGGAAGCCTGGAGAACAAACTGTGGTGGTTGGAAGGAAGTGGGCGTGGCTCATGGGTCTTGACTTATCTCAATGCTCAAGATGGCGACAGCGGATGTGCATTCTTTGCTGCTGACCAGGCTGGTGACAGCGGGTATCTCAATTCGGGACGCATCTCTCTCGATGGCGCACAGAATCCAGGATTGGTATTCTATTACTATGCGCAGCCAGGCAAGAAAGCCAAACTTGATGTTTTGGGGTGCAAAACCACAGAAAATGACCAGCTTCTGCGTGCCATTGACTTCTCGTCACTCGATGGTGAGGAGGGCTGGCGTAGGGAATATATCGATCTGTCGGCGATGAAAGACGCACGTTATCTGGTGCTGAAATTCCGTGCCACTACCGACGACCCGGCTGTAAACATCAGTATCGATAACATCCAAGTGCGCGACATCCTCGCCCATGACCTCAAAGCCTCATTGGAAGCTCCTTCCTTGTTACGTCTCGGAACTGAAAACAAAATCAATGTCAACGTTCACAATATGGGCAGCATGCTTGCAGCATCATATCAGGTCATCCTGAAAGCCAACGGCGAACAGGTGGGCATTGGCGAGGGTACACAACTTGCTGTGGGTGAAGACAATCGTTTCGAGTTCAACTACATACCACCTGTCACGGTCGAAGGGGACATCAAACTGCAAGCAGAGGTCGTCTTCAATGAGGATCAGGATCTAAACAACAACAGAACCGAAGAAGTGATTGTGCTCACACAGAAGCCCAACTACCCTACCCCAACAGATCTCTTCGCACAAGCTACGGGAAACCAGGTGTCATTGACTTGGAATGCTCCAAAATTGAGCAACGAGACCGTGACTGACGATTTCGAAAGTTATGAAGCATGGATCATGGACGGTATCGGCAACTGGAAAGTGTATGATGGCGACAAGGCCGGCACACTGCAATATTCCGACATCTGGGTGCCCAATGCTGGCAAAGAGATGGCCTTTGAGGTGTTTAACACCACGGAAGAGGAATTTGAGACGGAGACGCGCCGTAAATTCTTTATCGCTCACAGTGGTGTGCAATATCTGATGGCCTTCAATCCCTCTCCCAGTTATACGGACCAAAGTGACGATTGGCTCATCTCTCCTCTTCTTTCAGAAAAAGCCCAAACGATCAAATTCTTCGCAAAAAGCTGTGCCAGCAACTATCCGGAGACTTTTGAAGTGATGTACTCGACGACTGATGACAACCCGGAGAGCTTTATCAACATCCAAACTTTTCCTGACGTGAAAGGTGGGCTGGAATGGACGGAGTACAACATCCCTTTGCCTGAAGGTACCAAGTATTTCGCCATCCATGTCATCACCATCGACGGCCTGGCTTTCCAACTCGATGACATCACCTACCATCCGGCCTCTCTCGTCATCGATGGCTACAAGATTTACCGTGACGGAGAACTTGTTGGGACAACGACAAAAGATGTCACTTCATACCAGGAGACCGTGGCTGAAGACGGCAACCACGTTTACCAGGTAAGTGCGTCCTACACCGTCGGTGAGTCTCTGCTCTCCAATGAAGCATTTGTACTGACAGCGATCCACTTTGCCAACGGCACACAAACCGTCTTACGTTCCGAGCCTGGCCATGTCATTCTCGACAATGCAGAAGGCAAAATCGTCAGGATTTATACTCCTGACGGTAAGGAAACCTATAAGGGAAAAGGACTGCGGCACATGTCGATTCCTACTCCCTCCGGACTATGGGTTGTTGACATTGACGGACAATCTGTTAGTGTCCTGGTACGATAGATTTTTGCACTAATTTATCACAGAAGGAGAGTATGTCACATTCGCATGCTCTCCTTCTATTTTTAAAATGTATTACAAATTATGGTCCCACCACATATCATAAAGACTCATGAGAAATAAGAGGTTTTTGCCTGTAAATAGTTGAAAAATGACATCTTTATATGGAATCACCGAAAAAAATGTTATCTTTGCACTTGTTTCAGTAAAATTGTCAAAAACTTAATTATTACGACTAATATGTTGATTATGAAAAGAAAGATCTTCCGGCTTTCGGCAATGATGGCACTTGCCATGAACTCATGGACGGGTGTTACAGCACAAACGCAGCTACTTTTCGACAGTGACTGGCTGTTTACCCGCAATGGAAAGACTATTTCGGTTAACCTTCCCCACGACTGGGACATTTATGATGCTCCTGATCCGGCGACTGGTGCGACCGGAACTGGTGGTGGTTGGTTTCAGGGAGGTAAAGGGGAGTATCGCAAAAAGTTTAAGACTCCCAAAGGCGATCTCATCAAACTCCACTTCGAAGGTGTCTATCAGAAAGCGGAGGTTTTTATCAACGGGCAGAAAGCTGGACAACATGGCTACGGATATACGCCGTTTACCATCGACATCACTCCTTTTTTGTATAAAGACAAAAAGGATAATGAAGTGGTTGTAAAGGTGAACAACGGGGATCAGCCCAACTGTCGCTGGTACTCCGGCTCTGGCATTTATCGCCATGTTTGGCTGCAGACGATGCCGGCTTTCCATATCGAAGAGAATGGGGTCTTCGTCAGCACACCTGAGGTCTCTTCCGAAAAGGCCAAGTTGTCTATGAAAATCTGCATGAAGAATGAAGGACAGAAAGATGATCAAGTCGATGAGGTGGAGGTGACATTCAATGACGGAGCGTTCTCCATCACTCCTGAAAGCGATGATCTTAGACATAACTTCGGCCAGAAAAATGGTCCTGTTAAGGCAGGTTCCTCTGCCGTGTGTGACCTTACTTTTAATATTCCACGGCCTCGTTTGTGGTCTCCATCCGACCCATACCTATATGAGGCTTGCGTCAAACTGAAAACCGACGGGCAAGTCATCGATGAACGCCGGGTGAGGTTTGGTATCCGCTCAGTTTCATTTTCTGCCGACAAAGGATTCCTGCTCAACGGTCAGCCGATGCTTCTCAACGGCTCCTGTGTGCATCATGATGATGGCATCATTGGCGCAATGGCTTTCGATGATGCGGAAATACGTAAAGTAAAGCTGATGAAGGAGGCTGGCTTCAACCTTATTCGAACTTCACACAACCCCACTACCCGCGCCTTCCTCGATGCCTGCGATTCTTTGGGCATGCTCGTCATCGGAGAAGCCTTCGACGGATGGCGTTCGGCTAAACTGAAATATGACTACTCCACACTCATCGACTCATGCTTCCGTGATGATATCTACGCCATGGTGCAACGCGATCGCAATCATCCCAGCATCATCTGTTGGAGCATAGGCAATGAGGTCATTGAGCGTAAGGAGATCCGTGTCGTCACAACTGCCCGGAAAATGAAACAAGCTGTCTTGGATATGGATGACACTCGACCGGTCACTGAGGCGCTCTGTGCATGGGACCGTGATTGGGAAATCTACGACCCGCATGCGGAGGTGCTGGATGTCGTGGGCTACAACTATATGATATTCAAACATGCCACCGATCATCAACGTGACCCCAAAAGGGTAATGTGGCAGACTGAGAGCTATCCACGGGATGCCTTCAGAAACTGGGCTGTGACGAACGACCACCCCTACGTCGTCGGTGATATGGTGTGGACTGGTCTCGACTATCTCGGAGAATCGGGCATTGGTCGATACTATTATGAGGGGGAACGACCTGGAGAGAGCTTCGCTGAAGGAGGACAACCCGACTGGCATGGCGCCTACTGCGGCGATGTCGATGTCACAGGTTGGCGCAAGCCTATCAGTCATTACAGGGACATGCTCTGGAGTGACAAGCCTTGTCTGTATATGGCTGTGAAAGAACCCAATGGTTATCATGGGAATATCAAGGAGACTATGTGGAGTGTCTGGCCTACATGGGAATCATGGAATTGGCCGGGATGGGAAGGAAAACCGGTTGACGTTGAGGTCTATACGAAAGCTTCCGAAGTGAGCCTCTACCTGAACGACAAACTCATAGGCACCAAACCTGTCAATCGCTCAACGGAGTTCAAGGCTGTTTTCAGCGTACCTTATGCTCCTGGAACATTGCGTGCTGAAGCGGGTGGCAAAAAGACCACGCTCTCGACCGCAAGCGATCCTGTCCGCCTGCAATTGACAACCGACAAAAAGACGATGAAAGCCGACGGGCAGTCTTTGACTTTTATCACGATCGAGGTGGTTGACAAGGATGGACGGGTCTGCCCAGATGCAGCCATCCCCTGTGAGGTAACCGTAACGGGACAAGGAAGCTTGCTGGCCGCAGCTTCTGCCGATCTCAAAGACCGTGAACCTGCCACTTCATCGCATGTCACGACATGGAAAGGCCGTGCTATGATTGTCGTGCGCAGCACTGCAAAGAAAGGCAAGGCACAGGTCAGGGTCAACAGCCAACTTCCTGTTGCTTCCGTTGCCATCAGTTCAAAGTGAAGTGAGTTTGTAGAATAATCAATAAGGGATATATGCTGGATGAAAGAGAATAAATACAATCATTCTTTTGCCCGAAAGCTCACCAGATGGGTGATGCTGGTACTGTTCATCATGATGAGCGGATTGGCTCTTCTGGTCTATGACATGGCAAAATCCGAAATAGTGGAGAGCAGCGCTAACTCTTTTTATACCAGCATTCAATCCTACGAGAATAGCATCAGCGACGTAATGTCTGATGTCAGTGTTGGGGTTGAAAACAATGTCTTTGATGTCGAGAGAAACATCAATCAACCTGCTCAGTTGCAAGCGATCATGGAGCGTATTGTCGCCATCAACCCTCGTGTGCGCAGTTGTGGCATCAGCTTCATCGAGAACTACTTCCCGCAAAAGGGACGTTCCTTTTGTCCCTACGCATGGCGTAACGACAGCCTTCAGGTGGAGGGGAAGCCCATCGTTGGCCCAGAAGCCGCTTATCTGGAGGCGAAATGGTTCCGTGAGGCCGTAGAAGCAGATTCCACCTATTGGTCAGAACCTTTTTTTGACAGTTTGGATGGCAAGACACCGCTGGTGGCTTACATGCGTCCGATTCATGACCAGAAAGGACGTGTGGTGGCCATACTCGGTGCCGATCTGTCGCTCAGTTTCATGACCCAGTTGTTGATTGAGCAGGACAACAATTTCATGGAACGGTCTTATGCTTTCCCGGTTTCGGGCGGTAATGTGTCATTCAGTTGCGTTCTGTCTAATGATGGCACTTACCTCACACATCCTGACGAGAAACGGATTCTGAAAGGCAACTTCTTCGTCCATATCAAGGATGCCGAGGAACCTGGCCTTGCTCAAAAGACCATTTCAAAAATGAAAAAAGGAGAAAAGAGCCATGAAGAAGTTTATAATGAGGTGCGTGTCAACCGTGTCAAAACCTATCTGTTTTATTCTCCCTTGAGGGGCACTGACTGGATCTTCGTGGTTGCTGTATCCAAAATGTCTATCAACATCGTTGGTATCATCATCGGTATGATTATGATGATGGTTGTCATTGCTGTCTTGATGGTCACCTTCTTCGTCTGTCGACTTGCTATCCAACGGGCGTCAAATCCTCTGAAACAACTGGCTGCCACGGCTGATAAAATGGCTGGCGGAAAATTCGACACTCCCCTACCCGATATCAAGAGTCACGATGAAATCCATCTTCTACGGGATGCTTTCGAGAATATGCAGCTCTCTCTGACATCGTACATTGAGGAATTGAAAAGCACCACAGCCGCAAAGGCGTCAATGGATAGCGAACTCAAAATCGCACACGATATACAGATGTCGATGCTGCCCAAGACCTTTCCAGCTTTCCCCGATCGCCACGATATCGACATCTTTGGATTGGTGAAACCTGCAAAAGCCGTAGGTGGTGATCTCTATGACTTCTTCATTCTCGACGAAAAATTATTTTTCTGCGTCGGCGACGTGTCAGGGAAAGGTGTCCCGGCTTCTTTGGTCATGGCCGTGACACGCTCTTTATTCCGTAACATAGCTGCCTATGCAAGAGAACCTGAGCATATCATGACGGCGATCAACGACGCGCTGAGCAACAACAACGAGACTGGTATGTTCGTAACACTCTTTATTGGTGTGCTCGACTTGGAGACTGGACAGATGAGCTACTCGAACGCCGGGCACAATCCTCCCCTACTTCTGACCGACGACAAGACCGCCTTTATCTCATGCGACGCCAATATATCCGCTGGCGTGATGTCTGGATGGCAGTTTTCCTTACAGCATCTACAACTTAAACCTGGAGAATGTTTATTCCTGTATACAGACGGCCTCAATGAAGCCGAAGACATCAATCTCAGTCAGTTTGGTATGGAACGAATGGTGGATGTGGCAAAATCTGCAAGCAAACAGCCTAAGGCCTTGATCGATACCATGAGTGCTTCCGTGGCAGAATTTGTCGGTGATGCGGAACAGAACGATGATCTGACCATGCTTGCCATTCAATATACCAAATCATGATTTCATCATAAACAAATAAAGATTCATTCCATGATAGAGCAAGGCTTAGCTTTTTATGTTATCATAGTGATGATTGTGCTGATGTTTTTAATAGCATCCAACATGATTCCCCTCTATGGATTTTTCCGAAAACGTTGGAAAGGACTGTTGACGGGCTGTCTGCTGCAACCCTTCATCGTCGCAGCATTCTGCTTCTTGGTTTCATTGAGTGTTTACTATTATCAAAAGTTTGAATTTAAAAGTCAACGGAAGGCTGCGATGGTCTCCTTAAGAAAGACTGATGCCAAAGGAATCATCCACATGTGGTATCTGAAACCCGACGAGGAGTGTTTCTACGAATGTATTGACAAAGGTGCACAGTCGTTATTTCAAACGTACGACAAAGTCAAGCTCTTCGATGTTGTTCCTCTTGATTCTTTCAGGGTATGTGTAGATGACAAAATTGTCGTTAGATTTGACTTGGAACATCAGAAAGCCACTGCTGCAGAGCACGGTGAACCGTTGGAAGTCTCCAATGTCAATTGGGATGAAGTGAGATCCTTTTTCCAAAATCATCCATAGTGTCACATGATCGTCAGATCTGTTATTATAGCAATTGGTCCAAATCCACAGACAGTCCTATATTGAAAGAAATCCCTGTGGTCAGCGGAGAGCAATAGTAATAAGACTTAGGCTTGAAGTTGAAGAGATTGTCGATCGCAGTATTGAGATGGATTCCACGCCAGATATGGTGCTGTAGCATCAGTTTCCATATCATATAACCCTGATCGACACCTTTGTCTCCTGATTGAGGCTTTCCTTGATAACGACCAGATATTGCTGCGTCAAACGCATAATAACGTGAGAAACGGTGTTCATAGCCTATTCGCCATGTCATGGAATGGGAGCGGGGCTGGGTGAACTGTGAATAAACGACGTTGCCTGTCTCATGCATCCAGGAATAGTTAAACTTTATCGTCAACCCCCAATCAAAATTGTGACCGACACTGAGGTCTACGCCCCAGACATTCACCCCTTCTTCATTCCAATACAATGCACTCGATAACGCTTCGTAGGTACGACCGTCGGCAGTTTGGAGCCGATGTCTTACTTCATCACCTGACACATACTCCTCTAAGCGGGGGTCGCTTGTCAACACCTGATAACCTCCTTCTGCATGTGACTTGTCATCAATCCAATAACGGCCAACTGTCGTTATACGTTTATCGAAGATATTGCAATACCCCATCAGGGTGAAACTATAGATTCCATTCAGGAATCCACCATTTCTGATTCGGTTGTGCCTGTTTATGGCGATGTTGAAGTTGTGGCTTCTCTCTGGTTTCAACTCCGGGTTCCCTATAATCATATACCCCATGTTGCCCATGTCGAAATGCATATACATCTCCTTGAGCGTAGGAGCCCTGAAGCCACTGGCATAGTTTGCCCGTAATGTCGACCAAGGCAATTTGTACACTATTGCGAGTCGTTCGGTGAATGACCGCTGGGAAGAGGCTGAAAAATAGTCGTATCTGACACTGCCCACAACATCCAGCCGATCGGTGACATTCCAGTCAAACTGTGCGAAACCATCGAGGTTATTCTGTGAATGACAGGCATTTCCGATAAACTGATATGTCGATAAATAATCATGCATGTAGTCAGCTCCTAAAACAAGACTGACCTTGTCAAAAGGATGATGATACACCGCATGAAGGATATGCTGTCGGTTGCTGTAGTCATGGTCATGTGTGCGTGTGCCGTTTGGTAGGAAGTTGGCTTTGTCGTACTGGTCATAAGCGTATGATAGTTCCAGATAGCGGTTGTGGGTCCAGGAGTATTTGCTTCTCAGTCCGCCACCATAACCCTTGAAGTGATAATCGTAAGTGTCACGCTCGCTTGTACGGAAGAAATAACCGCCTCGAGCCACAAATGTCAGTTTGTCGGTGGCTCGAAATGTAACCCTCTCTTTGACCTGATACGTTTTCTGACCATAAAGACGGCTCAAATTGGAGTCATCTTGCAGCACGGACGCGTCATAGGGCAGGCCTTGAGCTTTCTTCATCAACTCCAAAGCTATTTCCTCGGATGTGTGTGCCTTCGGTAGGTTGATGGGGTCGATTTTAGTGTGAAGGAAACTCGTCTGAGAGTTCCATTTCGCATTGTTGAAAGAAAACCGGGCACCATTCCGCCATTCATTTCCGAATGTGCCGAAACGGGAATTTACGTTGGCGGTCCATGGATCAAGATTCTCACGGCTGATGAGATTGACCACACCTCCTACGGCATTTGAACCGTAAAGAGCCGACGATGCTCCTTTGACGATTTCTATACGCCCGACATTGTCAAGACTCATCCGATTGTAGTCAACGTTGTCCATCGTTTCTCCTGCCATCCTTTCACCATCGACCAGAAATAAAACGGCATTGCCGCCAAAACCACTCATACTGAGCGAGGTCTCCTGTGTCATGGCTAAACCGAACTCCAAACCTGGAATCTCCTGTGTCAACATGTCTTGGATATTCGTGGCATCTGCGATCTTGATGTCACGAAGGGTGATCAGACGTGTGACAACAGGAGCGTCCTTCAAAGCTTTGGGTGTATGTGAACCTGTGACAACTATCGGATCAAGTTCCACAGTATCACGGATAACAGTCTGGGCATAGACTCTTTCTGCCAGTATGAACGATACCATACTGGCTAATAAAATACGAGTAAGTCTTTCCGTCAAATGCGCTGTCACAACCTAATTCTTAGTCCCTGTAAAAGTGGTTTCCATCGACATGGGCATGTTGCCATACTTCAAAGAGAATGTCACGACTGCATTCTTGCCATTGAAAAGCACAGTGATATTACTGATGGAGAATGCTTTCTCTGCCCCTGCTGCATTGGTCACAGTTCCCGTGAATGATGCGACTTTTCCGGAGATCGTATTGTCGCTCTTGACAAGAGGGATGTTCTTCACAAGAAGTTTGGGTATAGACATGTTGCCCATCTCACCGGACTCGGGTATCGTCATGTCAATGGTATTGTCTGTGGATTTCACAAACTCGTAGGTTGCAGTGCCATTGGATGACTCTTCACCCATGACGGTGATAATCTCATTACCTGTATATGACCCTGCCACTTGGGTGGCTACAGCTACCTCTGGCTCATCATCATCATCACCACAAGAACAAAAGCCAAACATCACGGCCATCGCTGTGGCCAACATTGTCAAATAATAATTGAATTTCATAAATATAAAAGTTAAATGGATAAATATGCGCAAATAATGGAGTGAAAACACTAAATCTTATTTCGCTGTGCTGATTTGCTGTGTCGAATAATCATACTCCGATCCGTATGTGCTATGGGGAATGCTGAAAATGATGATCATGAACAAGACAGCTATGAGGACAAGCCATTTGTTGTATTTCCATTTCAAAGTGGCTGCAGCAGCTACAAAAAGAATGAATGACAAGAGGGTCTTGTTGTCTGTAAGGTCTGTACCGTATGGAAAGCCTGTCCACCAAGGACCGAATGCCACATGCTGCACAAGTGGGCCAAAGATGAAACCACCGACAAAAAGTGTGCCCACAGTGATCTTCAGCCATCGGCTGTATTTCTTGCGGGTCAAAACCAACAAGAAAGTATAGACGGCGAACAGCATTGCAGCAAACATAAACAGGATGTGCGGAATCAGGATACTGGCGGGCACATCATTACGGAAACGTATCTGGAGCGGAGCGTCTGCGGGATAATCCTTTCCCTCGACGGTAATATAATATTGTAGTTTTCCGGCTATGGGCTGAACGGGCAAAACTGCCTGCAATACATTATCACTACTGGTGAAATCTACTGTGGTATAGTCATCAGAAGTAGGATAGCAGCGATAGTGGAGTTGTGCCTTCGTATCCGAGGGAACATCCTTAAGGGTCACGGTCTCGTCTTGCTGAACACCACTTCGCGGCAGTTTCACCTTGTAAGTTTCTCCATGTAGTTCTATGTCTATTTTCTTGGGATAAGTGGGCCCTGTCATTCTCTGATAAATGCTCAGTGCTAAGGTGATGACAATAGCTAATAGCCAGTATAAAAATTTTCTCATCTCACAGGGGGTGTTAAATGAACTTCAAAAATGATGATTTCTTCTCCGCGAAGCACTTTCACTGGAATCGTGGTGCCTGCTTTGAGTTCCGACAAGCGCTCCATGTATTCATTGATGTCCTTGACGGCCTTTCCATCGATTTCCTGGATGATGTCACCACTCCTGATACCAGCGGTATGCGCAGGCTTTCCTGCCACCACGATGTCGGCACGTAGTCCTGGCTTGTCACTTGCACCCATCACATCCGGCATCAACCCCAAGGTGACTTTGAACTTGGCATGTTTCATACTATTGGTGCTTGGTACGCTGATATAATCGGGTGCTGTTGGCATGCCTGAGAGTCTGGAAATCAATTCCTTCGAGAAATCTAGAGTTTGCTGCATGCCATCATAATTCAATGTCGAAGGAATGTCCGCTGGGGTGTGATACTCCATATGGCCACCTGTGGTGAGGAAGAGCACAGGGATATCCACTGCCACAAACGAGGCTTGGTCACTTGGGCCATAACCATCGGGTATACAGGCGACGTGCAAACCTGACTCCTGACCTATATCCTCAACCATGGATTTGAATCCTGAACTTGTACCTGTGCCTGACACACTCAAAGCCTGACCACGCATACGGCCCACCATGTCCAGATTCACCATGGCGACGATACCTTTTTTATCTTTGGGGAGGTTGATGCGATGTTGGTCCTCATGCTTCAACCATTCCAGAAAAAACTTGGAACCGACAAGACCTTGCTCCTCGGCGCCGA
The DNA here is from genome assembly GCA_946540735.1 of uncultured Prevotellaceae bacterium. Lineage (GTDB taxonomy): Bacteria > Bacteroidota > Bacteroidia > Bacteroidales > Bacteroidaceae > Prevotella. The sequence continues at coordinate 32,615 of CAMNIN010000022.1, forward strand.
AAAATGCGAAGATGATACTTCGTGGCGAGCCCACTTTCTTAAAGTGTTTGGCAAGTTCAAGTACCACTGCATCTCCACTGGCATTGTCGTCGGCACCAGGGTGCACTGCCAATGTATCTGGACGTCGAGAACCTGAATCTTTACCTCCCATGCCCAGATGATCATAATGTGAGCCTACGACGATGAATTCATTCCTCAGACGCTTGTCCTTACCAGGAAGGACTGCGAAAATATTATGGGTGGTCCTTTTCTCTGTCTTTCCGTAAGTGAAATTATGGTAAAAACCTTTGTTCTTCTTTTCCTTTACAACAGGCTTTAGCTTCAATGCGCGAAGCTTGCACGCAATAAATTCGGATGCAAGTGTGTCGCCTGCTGTTGCCGGAAACCTGCCTCCAAGTTCCTGCGAAGCGAGGTATTCAACCACTTGTCGCATATCATCCTGATTCTGGGCTTGAGTCTGCAAAAAGAGCGTGAAAGATAAGAAAAATAAATACAACCTTATTTGCATGTATCCTGTTTGATTTAAATTCACGTGCAAAGTTACGATAAACTTTTCGAAGTCTATCTCCATATTAATGAGGATTTTTGCGCCTTACCCTCTACATGTCCTTGCTTTTTCGACCTTTTTTCTGCTATTTGAAATGTTTAGTAATTACTCCGCACCTCCCTTTTTCCCTCTTACGTTCATCGGGATTCGTCACCGTTCATCGGGATTCGTCGTTCGTCGCCCTTTCAGGGATACCGAGCGGATAATCCGTCTTGGGGAATATATTTGACATCTTTTGTTGGTTTTCCTGACAAAACCAGTGTGGCTTCCAAAAGATTTCGTATCTTTGCGAAATATTTGGATCAACCTTGATTATCAGAATGAAGAAACTGAAAACTATTGCCTTATGGGTAGGTGCTCTGGTCTTGGTGGCTTTTGCCCTGCTGTATTACGAAGCCGACTTGCTTTGGAAGGTTCAGCAACACAACGTTTTCTTGAATTCCTCCTTGTTCTTCAGCCAACAGATGGTAGTGCCGGGTGGCATGCTGTCCTATCTGGGAGCTTTCTTCACCCAGCATTTCTATTATCCTTGGGTGGGCGTGATCTTGATCTGCGCCTGGTGGCTACTGCTCATGTGGCTGACTGACCAGGCATTCAATATACCAGAGAAATGGAAAGTATTGACATTGATACCTGTTGCCCTCCTGTTGCTGTCCAACATGCAATTGGGCTATTGGATCTACGTGATCAAACTCCGTGGCTACTTTTATGTGGCCACGATAGGCGTGACAGTAGGTACTGCACTGCTTTGGGCATTCCGCAAGCTGCCGGAAAAGTTGTGGGTGCAAGCCGCTTTCATTGTCCTGGTGACATTGGCTGGATATCCTCTGATGGGTATCTATGCGCTTGCCGCGGTAGTTCTTATGGGGGTCTTGGTCTGGCGGTATCAAAACAGCCTCAGCAGCCGAATCATCCTGAGTGTCACAGCGCTGCTGAGCGTCATTTCTATTCCTTTCCTCTACTATCACTTTGTCTACTACGAGACCAACCTCGATGATATCTACACCACTGCCCTACCTGTTTTCACCATCAGCGAGGATTATCCTGACTTCTATATTCCTTATTATATGATGGCTGCTTTTTACCTGTTACTGACTTTTATCAGTAGCAAAGAAAGGAAAGCGACAAAGCAAACAGCCATACAGTGGATCTTACAAGGCATAGTGCTGGCTGCCTCCATTGGCTGCGTCTACCATTTCTGGTATAAGGATGCCAATTTCCATCATGAACTGCGCATGCAACGTTGTGTGGAACAGGCGGATTGGGATGGTGTCGTGCAAGAAGGAAAAAAACAAGACACGGAACCGACAAGATCCATTGTGATGATGCACAACCTGGCTCTCAGCAGATTAGGACGCCAATGTGAGGAAATGTATGATTTCCCCAAGGGCTCCAAGAAAATCAATACGCCACTGCCTATCTATATGTATCATGTCGCAGGTCGTATGATGCTTTATCAATACGGCATGATGAATGAGTGCCACCGCATTTGTATGGAGGACGGCGTGGAATCAGGATGGAGCGTGGAACTGCTGAGATACTTGGCCCGCTGTGCCATCTTCAACAATGAGAAACAGGCGGCAAGGAAATTCCTTGATCTGCTCAGGCAGACTTGCTACTACGGACCCTGGGCCGACCGCATGGAGAAGTTGCTGAACGACAAGCAGCAGCTTGCCAAAGATGCCGAGACTGGTCCCATCACCCACATGACACACTACGTGGATCAACTGGATGCAGTGCAAGGATGGGTGGAGAAATGCATAATGACTAACCTGGCTCAACACGATGCCGATGATCTCTACTTCCAAGAGCAGGCCGTACTTGGCGCCATGTGGACCAGGAACCCGGATTACTTCTGGCCTCGTTTCGAGCATTACATGGAACTGGTTGGCGACCGTCCTGTACCTCGTATCTTCCAAGAAGCGGCTTGGCTGTTCGCCAACCTTGGAGGAATGGATGGCCTGGAGGAATGGCAACTTGAGAATGGTGTCAAAGAAAGCTTCAGCGCATTGATGCAACAGATGGAACAGTTTAAAAAGACACCCAACAGCCAAGCTCAGCAATGGCTGAAAGAGAGATTCGGCAACACCTATTATTTTGATTTCTTCTTTTTAAGAAACATAACTTATTATTGATATGAAAAAATACCTTTTTCTCACCGCAGCAACCGTCTTCCTGATGTCATGCGGCAACGAAATACCTGAGAAATATTGGGATTCTGATGAACTTCCCAACATATATCCCGACTATGCCAACGTCACGGTGCCGATCAATATCGCTCCACTGACCTTCGAGATTGACGGAAAGGCCGACAACATGGTTGCCAGACTGACGGCTGGCAACGAAGAAATCATTTGTGGGGGGAACAAGATACAGCCCGATGCCGATGACTGGAAACGGTTGTCAGAGAGTGCCAAGGGCAATGCCATCAAAGTGGAGGTCTATGTTGAGAAGGATAGTCAATGGAAGCGCTACAAGCCTTTCAACATCTATGTGTCGCCCGACTCCATCGATCCGTATATCAGCTATCGCCTTATCTCGCCATCCTATGTCACTTACGAGGAACTGACCATCAATCAGCGTTGTCTGGAGAACTATGAGGAAAGTGTCATTTACGACAACATGCTCTGCTCGAAAGGGGCCGACGGACAATGTATCAACTGCCATAACTACCAGCATTATAACCCCAATAGAATGCAGTTTCATGCCCGCCAAAACCTGGGAGGCACCATCATCGCTTACGATGGGAACATCCAGAAAATCGGCATGGCCAATGATTCCATCTTGTCTGCTGGCGTCTACCCTACCTGGCATCCTTGGCTAAAACTGATTGTCTATTCCACGAACACGACCGGCCAGATTTTCCATTCTGTGGATCCTAACAAGATAGAGGTGTTTGACACCGAAAGTGATCTGATTGCCTACGATGTGGAGAAGAACGAAGTGACCAACATTGAGAACGACCCTACAGAATTGGAGTGTTTCCCCTTCTGGGCTCCCGATGGAAAGACTCTTTATTATTGCAGCGCACACTTCGAATATAAAGACACCGTGGGGAAAGGGACGGAGTTCCTCTCACGCACAGAGGAAGTGAAATACAACCTCTACAGGAAAAGTTTTGACCCTGAGACCATGCAATTCGGACCTCGTGAACTGGTGTTCGCTGCGGATTCTCTTGACAAGAGCGCTACTCTGCCGCGTATCTCACCCGACGGACAATTCTTGATGTTCACCTTGGCCAAATCGGGAGTCTTCCACATCTGGCATCACGATGCCGACCTTTGGATGATCGACCTGAGGAGTGGTAAGATGCGTGTCATGGAAGAGCTTAATTCTCCCGACACCGAGAGCTACCATTCATGGTCAAGCAACGGACGGTGGGTCGTTTTCAGCAGCCGACGCTATGATGGCAACTATACCCGCCCGTTTATTGCGCACATCGATAGCAACGGACGTGGCAGCAAACCGTTTGAACTGCCCTGCGCCGATCCCGACCACCACCGTCAGTTCCTGAAAAGCTATAACGTGCCCGAATTGATGCGAGGACCTGTGACGATCAAGCCACAGCAGTTCGCTGCTGCCATCAAGCAAGATGCCAAACCCGTGAAATACGTAGAACGACTTCATCGATGAAACGCTTCCTTATCATTCCTTTTACGTTCATGTGCTGTGGCTATGCTGTGGCTCAACACATCGAATATGGCCGGGAGTATATCAGCATGACTGCCGACACCTCAATGGTTCTGAAATCGAAACGTCCGGCCGAAGCCGATCGGTTGTTCCGCTCGAAAGCGATCGACAACAAAATAAAAGAGGTGAAACGGTTGCTGAAAGGAAACCCCTATCTGGCATGGATGTTTGAGAATTGTTTCCCGAATACTCTTGAGACCACCGTCCACTACAGGAAAACCAATGGCGATGATGACACTTTTGTTTATACGGGCGACATCCATGCCATGTGGCTGCGTGACTCAGGTGCACAGGTGTGGCCTTATGTGCGTTTTGCCAACGAAGACCCGGAACTGGCCCATATGCTCCGGGGGGTGATCCTGAGGCAGTTGCGCTGTCTTGTCATCGACCCCTATGCCAATGCGTTCAACGACGGTCCGGTGGGTGGAGAATGGCAGAGTGACATGACCGACATGAAACCTGAACTGCATGAGCGAAAATATGAGATCGACTCTCACTGCTATGTCATCCGCCTGGCTCATGAGTATTGGCGTGTGACGGGCGACAGTTCCATCTTCGGTCACCTATGGGAGGAAGCCATTGCCCTGACGGTGAAGACTTTCCGTGAGCAACAACGCCGCACAGGACTTGGTCCTTATCGGTTCAGACGCCGCACCGACAGAGCCTTCGACACCGTGGGATGGGACGGTTGGGGGCACCCTGTCCGGCCTGTGGGCCTCATCGCATCCGTATTCCGCCCGAGCGACGATGCCACCATTTTCCCGTTCCTTGTTCCCTCCAATTTCATGGCCGTTACCTCTCTGCGAAAAGCAGCGCAGATTCTTAGTAAAGTGAATTATAACGTCTCACTGGCTACGGAATGCGAGCAACTCGCCCGTGAGGTGGAGACTGCACTGCAGAAATATGCTGTGGTAGACCATCCCAAATATGGCAAAATCTATGCTTTTGAGGTGGATGGTTTCGGCAGTCAACTGCTCATGGACGACGCAAATGTACCATCCTTGCTGGCAATGGGTTATCTGGGCGACGTACCCATGGAGGATCCTATCTACCAGAATACGCGCCGATTCGTGTGGAGTGAGGACAACCCTTCATTCTTCCGTGGTAAAGCCGGTGAGGGCATCGGTGGTCCCCATGTGGGGTATGACATGGTTTGGCCTATGAGCATCATGATGAATGTCTTCACCAGCCAAGATGATGCTGAGATCAAGGCTGGAATCGAGATGCTCATGCGCACCGACAACCACACAGGCTTTATCCATGAGTCGTTCAACAAAGACGACGCATCTGACTACACCAGACCTTGGTTTGCCTGGCAAAACACCCTTTTCGGTGAGCTGATCCTGAAACTCATCGACGACGGAAAACTCAACCTTCTTCTTGAGGCACGCAGATGACATAATACCACCTGGCCCCATTAGGGGAGAGGTGTGGAAATGCTAAATGCGCGCTGTCTTGGGATTCATCATCCGGCTGTAATATTGAAAGCCTCTGTCATGTATATGCCTAACTTGAGAGAGTAGTCGCTATCGCCTACTTGATTCCACGGGGCATTATAATAGATGAGTTCTTTCAAGAGCACTCCGTTTTTGTCGAAATATTTCTTGGAAATAATACGATAAGTGAGCAGTGGGCTGTCAAATTCATAGAGCACCTCTGCCCGAACGGGTTTTCCGTACACGCCATCGATTCTTGCCTCCTTCTTGCATGCTTTTTTGTTGACGTAGTCATAACGCACCCACATCAGGTAGCTGTTGGGCCGCCTGTCCACGCAGTCGCTGGCATTCACAATCTTCGAATCATCGTTCGTCACCATCTGGTATGTTTTTACCTGTGCCGAGGCCGCTACGTGGAACAGCAATGCCAAGAGCAAAAGAGAAATCATCTTTTTCATATCCAATCGTTTATTGTTGTTTCTTTACCCAATTCTCCAAATCGTTCTTGCTTGTATGGTTTAGCAATTTTCCGTCTTTCCAGTCGACACCGGGATAAGCTTCTTTCAGATCTTCACATGCTTTCTTGATGTCACTGCCGCCAGATGTCGCGAAGGGGATGACCACTTTGCCCTTGAAATCATACGCTTCCATAAAGGTGTTGATGATTGTGGGGCAGGTGTACCACCAAATCGGAAAACCTACATAAACTACATCATAGTCACTCATTTTTTCCAACTTACCAGAGATGGCTGGGCGGGAAGCCTTGTTCTGCATTTCCACACTGCTGCGGCTTTGCTTGTTACGCCAGTCAAGGTCGGCATCTGTATAAGGCTGGGCTGGTGTAATCTCATACAAGTCGGCACCGGCCGCTTCTGCCAACTGCTGTGCAGCCGCTTTCGTCACGCCGGAAGCTGAGAAATAAGCCACCAACACTTTCTTGCTTTTGTCCATGGATGCTTTTTGCTCACTAACTTTTGTGCATGCGCTCAGGCTTATCGACAAGAGTGCAGCCATCATCATTGCCAGTTTTCTCATATCCAAATCATTTTAATCAGTTATGGTTACAGACTTTGTATTCATGTAGAACGTTTCTCACTTGATTGTAGAAAAGAAGGAGTGCACGCCTCTCTTCTTGATCACGCTCCAAATGTAGTTAAAAAATTTGATTTATCGGCTAAATATACCCCAAAAAACAAAGTAAATCATGTTTTTTATAGAGTAAAAGCCCTCGAAATGAATAAAAAGTGTAAATTTGCATAGCAGATTTTTTCTGTCTGAGTGATGAAAAAACCAGGAAGAGATGACACTTACAGCTACTGATGCAAGATCAACAGAATATTAATGAAAAAATACGCCTTGTTTTTTGATATTGATGGTACATTGGTGAGTTTCAAGACGCACCACATTCCATTATCCACGATACATGCCATGACTCGAGCCAAGGCCAATGGTCACAAATTATTTATTGCCACTGGACGGCCACCTCTGATTATCACCAATCTTGGACCCGTCGAAAACCTGATCGACGGTTATGTGACGATCAATGGCGCATTGTGCTTCATTGGCGGCGAAACGGTAAGGTGCAAGGACATTGCACTGGAAAATGTGCGATTCGCCGTGAAAGATGCGCAGGACAAGGGCTATGGACTGATAGTGATTGGAGAAAAAGATGTCGCCGTGTTGGATCCGCATGGAGAGGTGGACAGGATTTTCCGACAAGAACTCGCAGTAGGAAACCTCAATCAGGCAAAACCTCTGGAAATCGTTCTAAAACAAAATATTCTGCAGCTTACGGCATTCTTCACAAAAGATTATGAGGACCGTTTCATGCCATGTATTCCCGGATGTATTTCCGGACGCTGGCATCCTGCCTTCACTGATATTACGGCACATGGTGCAGATAAAGGGAAAGGCATTCTTGCAATGGCTGATCACCTTGGTCTCGACCCTCAGTTGACGATGGCCTTCGGCGACGGTGGCAATGATACTGCGATGATCAAAGCTGCAGGCATAGGCATAGCGATGGGGAATGCCCTCGATTCGCTGAAGCAAGAGGCTGACTACACCACCACTTCTGTGGATGATGACGGTATATGGAATGCGATGCAGCACTTTCACCTGGTATAGAGTCAGTAATTGATCAACCAAGCAAAACCTTTCGCCATCCGTTTTGCGGAATCAACGAAATGATTGCCTGGATTCCATTCCAGAACGGTATGATGGCCTTGCTCTTCCAACAGGGTGTATTGCTTTCGTATGGCATCACCCACTTGTGCCATCATTCGGTTTTTCGTTCGTTCCTCCTTGTCGCCCAAACTAAGATAGATAAATGGGGCATTGGGTGTATTGGAGGATGCGTACGTGATCCATCCCGGGAACCATACCGATGGTGAAACGGCTGCTATACCACAAAACAAGCCTGTGTTATACGCAGACCATAAAGCAAACAGGCCGGCCAAAGAGTATCCTCCAAGCAAAAGCTGCATTTGTTCAGGTGAGTAAGAACCGCTTTCTTTCAGATAGGGTAATAGCTTGTCTGTCAGAAAAGAAAGCGTATCCTTTGCTCCATCCCCGAAAGGAATTTTCCCAAAAGCTGCAGGAGCTGACCATGGCGTCAATTCCCGTTGCCAATCTTCAATTTCAAAAGCAATAAGGTTAAAAGGATGGCTTGTTAGAGCCCTGATAGCATCGATTTCCTGATTCAGTATCTCAAGGTCGTGCTCGTCAACAGGTTGGATAAGAACGGAAACAGCCTCTTTTTGTTCATAAAGATAACACCTTTTCCCTGATATCGTTAACTCTTTTGTCTGCATGATTCGTGTTGGACATGATTGCTATTGGGTTAATTCTCTCTTCTGTTCTAACACTTTCCCTTGTTCTTGTTTTTGGGCAAAGGAAGTTCTCTGCAAGTTTCGCGTACAAGGGTAGAAAGATATTCATGATCATCCACGTCAGCGATGTAGAAATAGTCTTTAGCCCCTTCGTATGGTGGACGCAGATCGATGATCCTGAGCATAGATCTGCCTGCTTCTGTGGGTTTCACGAAGAAATGGTCATCACAGATAAGACCAAAAATCTTGCCATCGCAATAAATGCCATAGTCGCCGAACATCTTCTTGACCATGATCTCACCAGCTTCCGAACACTGGTCCGCAATGTATTGTACAAAGTCTGGATTGCTTGCCATATTAAAAATAGATGATTGAATGCCAAGTTCGTTTACTTCATGATCTTGAAATAACGGCCATATGTCAACATGCGCCATATCCATTCCAATGGCCCGAAATGAAAACGGCGGAGCCACATTCTGCTCAAGAATATCAGGAAAAGAAAGGCTGTAAGAGCTGTCAGCTCAATGCTGACAAGCCCCATCGAGGTACCCCACCCCATCCCGAGACCATAGAAAAGGAGTATGTCGATGAGTGACTGGGAGATATAATTTGTCAACGCCATACGCCCCGATGCGGCTATTGAGGTGTAGATGGGTCTCAAGCCTGTATGCCAGCGAGTATAGAGCATGCAAATCCCTGTGATATAGACAAGGGAAAGAGGAATAACGCTCACCGCATATAGCATCGAGTGGATGGTCAGTCCCCATGGGTGTCCTTGAGTAGCACTCCATGCATACAGCAAAGAAGTGGGGAATCCGATGGCAAGCGCCACCCTGAAGGTTTCCTTTAATGGTAGTGTGTCAAGTCGTTTAAAATATTGATGTTTGCTGATCAGATAACCGAAAACGAAAAGACCCACGACTTTGGGCAGCCGATGGCCGTTGACAAATTCCCATAGGCGTTCGTATGCACCTTGGACGAGAAAGGCAAACATCTGAGGATAACGGTCTGCATCACGTAGCCATGAAGCAAAATTCTCTTCGGTGATACCTTGTTCCGACGCTTTAGCCCACCATGCATTGTAGAAAGGAGCGGCGAAATCCACATCTGCGTATTCCGTGAGGGCATCCAGACCGACAGGGAGAAGAATAAGAAGGGATGCTGTCCATAGCAGTGCCTTGTCACTCAGTTTGATGAACAAAGGAAGCAGCAAACCACCGATGGCATAAAGTAAGAGTATGTCACCACTCCACACAAACATCATGTGGCAAAAGCCGATCGCGGCCAGAATCATCATGCGACGGATAAAGAGCGACAGGCTATGGCGTGATAAGATCAACGAGAATCCGATACCGAACAGCACCGAGAAAATGGTGTAGAACTTACCATCTATCAGCAAATACTGAAGGTATCTCACGACTTTGTCGATTCCTGCTGTGGGCATGGCTGACTGCTGTTCTGGAGAAAGAAACGTCCATAAGCCAAATTCCGGATAATTTGCTAAGGCTATCCCAAGCAAGGCTGTTCCCCGCAGAACATCCAGTATAGCATATCGTTCTCGCTCTGATGTCGGATTTGGGTGGTTTTTTATTCGGCTCATTGGCTTTTTCCTCTCATCGTAATGCATTGGTGTTATTTGTCTGGAATAGACCAGAACGTATCTCTTCTGCTACTCCATTAAATGACTGACAGTTGTGGAAAGATTTTTTTGGGCAATATTGGGCTTCATCGCTTCAGAAAGTGGAAGTAAGGGCGGATTGATACATTCTACAGAGGCAAAACCCGCATCGAGTAATGTTTGGCGGTCAGATATGTGTCCGGCAATCAGGAATACAGGAACATCTTGTTTCTGAGCGTGTTGAAGAATGCCGTAGGGCAGCTTTCCCATTAGTGTCTGTCGGTCTGCGGAGCCTTCACCGGTTATGACAAGAGCCGCATTACCCAACAGGTCATCAAAGTGAATGGCATCGAGCAAAAGGTCTATCCCAGAACGGCATGTAGCTCCCAGATACTGGAGGAATGCGTAACCGAGTCCTCCTGCAGCACCTGCGCCTGGCTCGTTTTGCCGGTCGTATCCGAAATGACGGGCTGAGACTTCCGCAAATCGCCTGGCACGTTCATCCAGAGAAAGAACCATTTCAGGTGTAGCTCCCTTTTGAGGGGCGAAGATATGGGCTGCACCGCTCTGGCCACATAGTGGGTTGGTCACATCTGAGGCGATGATGAATCGGACGTTCTTCAGGGCTTGAATGTCGTCCCAATTGCCATTAGGGGCAAAATGATCAATGATTGCACGGATCATGCCTATACCACAGTCGCTTGTGGCACTGCCACCAAGCCCCACTATAATATGACGACATCCCTGCCTCACTGCATCTGAGATGAGCTGCCCCGTACCATAACTGGTGGCTCTCATGGGATTGCGCTCTTCTGGTTTGAGAAGCGTGAGCCCACTGGCTTTGGCTATCTCTATGATGGCCTTGTCTTCATGGATAAGGTAATAAGTGGTAATGGGGCGCATCAGCGGATCACGAACTGTCAGTTCTCTTTTCTCACCACCGACACTCGTTTCAAAAGCCTCCAACCAGCCTTCACCACCATCGCTCACAGGTACTTGAATCACTCTGGCATCTGGCTTGACTGCGAGGACACCCTCTTCGGCTGCCTGATTTGCCTCCAGAGAGGTCAAGCAACCTTTGAAAGAGTCTATTGCTACGATTACATTCTGCTTCATACGTCGATGCGTCAAGGGAACTTTGTTGGTATGTGGCTTCAGCAACTTCTGGTACCACCTTTTGTGTGCAAAGTTACTAATTTTATTTGGTTGACTTATGCACTGAACTGAAATATTCGGGAGTCTTATACAAATTTAGTTCATGCCGCCTGCGATGCTGGTTGGTATGGAAGAAGTCAAAAAAGCGTTGTTGAATGATTCGCATCTCAAATTATTCACGTACCTTTGCACCATAATACGATTTTTTATTCATGATATATCCCAAGAATTTTGAGCAGAAAATAGGTTTTACCGATATTCGCCAAATGCTCCGTGAGCGTTGCCTTTCCACATTGGGCAAAGAAGGGGTGGACTCGCTTCATTTCTCTACTAATGCAGAAGAGGTGAATCGATGGTTGAAGGAAATCAAGGAGTTCAGGCTCATACAGGAGACTGCCGAGGATTTCCCTTTGCAGTATTTCTTTGATGTGAGGCCGAGTGTTGCTCGTCTCAGACTGGAAGGAACTCATTTGGATGAGAATGAACTGTTCGACTTGCGTCGCTCCCTGGAGACCATCAGCAATATCGTGAGATTTCTCGGCCGAACGACAGGTGGCGGTGCATCGGATGAAGAGGACGAGAATGTGGAATATGCCTACCCGACCCTTCACGATTTGACTCGTGACGTGAAGACCTTCCCCTTGATAATACAACAGATTGATCAGCTCCTCGACAAATATGGCAAGATACGTGACAATGCCTCTGCGAAATTGCTGGAGATTCGACGTGAACTTTCCCGAACCGAGGGGTCTGTTTCTCGTACCTTGTATTCCATTCTAAAGGCTGCACAGAGTGAGGGACTGGTGGAAAAAGACGCCTCCCCCACCCTGCGTGACGGAAGACTCGTGCTGCCTGTGGCACCTGCCATGAAACGGAAACTACGTGGTATCGTACATGACGAAAGCGCTACAGGGAAAACCGTGTTCATCGAACCGGCTGAGGTGGTGGAAGCCAATAACAAGATACGGGAATTGGAATCGGAAGAACGTAGGGAGATCATCCGTATCCTGACAGAACTCGCCAAGTCATTGCGTCCCCATGTGCCCGACATGCTTCGCTCCTATCTTCTGATGGCTGCTATTGATCTGATCAGGGCGAAAGCCGAGCTGAGCCGTACTTTCAACTGCTTCGAACCAGAGGTGATTGATCAACCTTATATCGACTGGATCAGAGCTGTCCACCCCCTTTTGCAGCATTCATTGTCAAAACAAGGCAAACAAGTGGTGCCTCTTGACATCATGTTGACCAAGGAGAAACATATTCTTATCATTTCCGGACCGAATGCGGGAGGCAAGTCCGTGTGCCTGAAAACCGTTGGACTGTTGCAATACATGCTCCAGTGCGGACTGTCCATCCCTATCGGTGACCGATCGAAGGCTGGCATGTTCGAGCATATCATGATTGATATCGGCGACGAGCAGAGCATTGAGAACGACCTTAGTACATACAGCAGTCATCTGCTCAACATGAAGATGATGATGCGGTATTCTAATCGCCGGACACTATTGCTGATCGATGAGTTCGGCACAGGTACAGAACCACAGATTGGTGGTGCTATCGCCGAGTCGGTGCTCCGTCAGTTCTGGAAGCATCATGCATGGGGAGTGATCACCACACATTACCAGAACTTGAAGCATTTCGCTGAGGATCACGAAGGTGTGGTCAACGGCGCCATGCTTTATGATCGGCATGAGATGAAAGCTCTTTTCCAATTGCAGATCGGACAGCCTGGCAGTTCGTTTGCCATCGAGATCGCCCGTAAGACAGGCATTCCGGAAGAGGTCATTCACGATGCTTCGGAAATCGTAGGCAGCGACTATATTCAAAGCGACAAATACCTGCAGGACATCGTTCGTGACAAGCGGTATTGGGAGGGCAAACGGCAGACCATCCATCAACGGGAGAAAGCTATGGAACAAACCATTGCCCGTTATGAAGAGGAAATACGTCAGTTGCAGGAAAGCCGTAAGACCATCATCGCCAAGGCCAAACAACAGGCTGAGGAACTGCTCAACGAGAGCAACCGCAGGATAGAGAACACCATACGCGAGATCAGAGAGAGCCAAGCTGAGAAAGAAGAGACTCGCCGTATCAGGGAACAGCTCACCGACTTCAAACGCGAGGTGCTGGAAATAGACACAGAGGAGGCTGATGAACTGGTGTCAAAGAAAATCCGGCAGATTCAGGAGAGGAAGGAGCGCAAGGAAAAACGCCGGAAAGAGAAATCAAAGATGGCCGAGCCTGTAAAAACCGGGCAAAAACCACCACAAGAGCCTGAAAAGCTGTCAGTGGGTGACACAGTGAGGATCAAGGGTCTTACTACGGTTGGCCGCATAGAGAGTCTCCAAGGTAAAATGGCCACTGTCATCTTCGGTGACATGCGTACCAAAATGCGGAGTGAACGGCTGGAACGGGCAGCCATGCCTCAGAAAGAACAGCCTGCCACCTACCTCTCTGTGGGAAGACAAACCCGTGAGACCATAGATGACAGGAAACTGAATTTCCGCCAAGATATCGACGTGCGTGGCATGCGTGGCGACGAGGCGATTAATGCCGTGACTTATTTTATCGATGATGCCATACTGGTGGGCATGAGTCGGGTGCGCATCCTTCACGGGACAGGGTCTGGCATCCTTCGCCAACTTATCCGCCAATATCTTGCCACGGTGCCCGCAGTAACAAACTACCGTGATGAGCACGTGCAATTCGGCGGTGCTGGCATCACGGTAGTGGAACTGGAGTAAGACTGGTCTTCGGCCTACAACATGATGTTGAATCCGAAGGAGATGCTTCCGTTGGATGAAAGTGGTATCATTTCAGAACTGACCTTGCCAATCAATCTGTCCATACCGATGAAGAAATTGAGTCCTTTGGCTGGAGTATGGAAGTTGGCGAGGAAACCGAAATTGGCTGTATAGTTGTTCACTGCAAAACTCAGCGCTCCGTCAAACCAGTTGGCTGGCTTGATATTGCCACTCAATCTTGCCTCTGCCCAGGAATAGGGACCATTGATGCGTGCTGTACCGAGCAAACCGAGTTTCAACTGCCTGTAAGTCGGTATGACATACTCACATCCAGCAGATACTGTGGCACCGACACCGGTGATTCTCGAACCATCGTCTCCCTTGTCACGCAGATTGGCGAAGTCGAGCATCTGGTCGGTATACTGGTCGGCTTTGTTATCCAGCTTGTCAGGAGAACTGGAGTCGACAGATACGTCGTGAAAACCATCAAAAGTGAAAGATTTCGCATCATTAGTGGCATAATAGTCATTAGTCCACATGATGGCACCGAGATCCTGGATGGCGGCACTCAAGGTGAGTTCATCGTTGACTTTGTAAATGGCACCGAAATCGATGGCGGCTCCGATTCCGCTGACACCCGGACTGTCGAAGTCGACGTCATTGACATGATCGCATGTGCCTTGCTTGCTGTTGTAGTCCTTTGTCTTGCTCAGATACTTGAATCCTTTCATGCTCACATGCGACTGGGCATCACCCGAAATCGTCCATTTGTCTGTGCCGGCCATGTCGGCCACGACGTCTTTCATCGCCACATTCATATCTGCAACACCGACAAGCAGTTTGAACTTGGCACCAACGCGCAGTTTGTCATCGATCTGACGCGAATGGCCCAATCCGATTTCCGTGTAGGCCTGAGCACTGAGGTTGACATCACCGATATCATATCTGTTGTTGGTCGCTTCGGCAGCAAACTGAAACAGTTTGTAGGGGGCTCTCACATTGGTTTGGGCCTTGACATTGAGTTCTATGGTGTTGTAACCACCCCATTGGGAGAATCCTACTGATGCCACGGGCACCTTCACTTGCCCATTGATCTTGTTGTCGCCCGAACTGAATCCCCTCAAGGAGTTGTTCAGGTATGGGTTCATGAACGAAGTCATCTTCTTGGTGCTACGGTCAGGGTATAGGGGATTTTTGCGGACAAGTTCCTCGTAGCCGAAATTTCCCATCATGTCTACATTGACGCTGCCCACTACGGGAATGGAGAAATACCCACGGTCGTTGCCGAATGCTGGGTTGAGGTTATGACGATAGAGGTAACTATCCGTGAAATAACCAGTCCTTAACTCTTGTGCTGCGATGCTGCCTGCTGTACATGCGAGGAAGGCAGCCGCCATATATTTGATTGATAATCTCATAGTCGATGTAAGTAATTGATGATTGGTTAATTAAGGTCTATCGCCACCTTACCGTATTTCTGGATCTTGAGGTCTTTCACCTTGACCGTCTGATGGTAAGCATTGAGTTTCACTCCTGTCACTTTCTCGCTGGTCTTCTTGTCTTGGGCTGTCATGGTGATGCGGAAAGTCAGTCCGTCAAGCGTCTTGAAGACCTCATTGTCCTTTGGCCTGACATAGATCACCAATTCTGTTTCCACAGGTGTTTTCCCATCATGCGAGGCCTTGATGGCATTCTCCACCTCCACCTCCAGGCGGTCACGGGGTATGATATTGCCGGTGATGTCGATACCTGACGCAGTCAGGTTGAGATAGGCTGGAATCTTATTCTCTACATGAGAAATCACTTTCAGATACCCCTCGATCTTCTTGGTTCCGTCGGTTACCGTCTCCACGAAACTGATGTCCTTGAACTGGTCATTCCAGCCAGAGTAGTCATCCTTGTATACGACGACGGCATCATCTGCCAGGGCTATTCCTGATGCCACCGAGAGCCGGATGGTTCCACGATAATTCTTATCGAGTTCGATGTCGGCCGTTTGACTGTCATCTCCGACACCCACAAGGTCGATAAGGGCGATGCTGTCGGGCAAATTGCGGATCACATCGCAAATGTCGGGAATCACGATGACGGTCGTGTCACTGGGTGTGCTGGCAGGACGTCGTCTCACGCTGATCACACTCTCGCCGTTGGCTTTATAGCTGAACTCAGGAACGTCAATTCTGTGGATGACTTTTCCTGTCATGTCTTTCGACACGATGGCGCCCGTCATCTTATTGGCGAAGGGAACGTTACTCAGAATATTGATGTTGAGCTGGGGGTCGTAGAGGTCGAGGTTGACTTCATCGTCACGAAGAAACGACGGAGCGTTCCTCAAAGAGACACCACCCACTCGTCCGAACTCACGTTTCGGGGTGAAACCTCCCCTGGCTGATTTCACCAGCATACGGCTCAGCACGGCATTACCGCTGACCGACAAGTCCTTGGATTCGGCCACCTTGTCAAAGTCGACGGCCGATTCCTTGACCGTCACGCCGATAAGAAGTGAGCCATGGAATGCTAATCCCTCACCCTTGGTGAATGTCATATAACTGCCATCTGACTTTTTGGACGTGAGGTCGATGCCCTTGATCGTGATGGCGAAAGTGGCTCCCTCTGCCGGATTCACATTATTGAGCACCAACATGTTGTCCGCACTCAGGGCGATGGAGTCTCCTTTGTAAGCTGCTTTTCCGCAAACAATGCATTGTGGCATCGAGACCCGCAGCTGTGTGATGTTCGACAAGCATGCTTTCAAGTCATTGGAGAAGGCGAAAGAGATGGTGAGCTTGCCGTCTTTCACGCCCACATATTCCAGCCGCGAGATTTGAGAGGATTTATAAGGATAGGTGAAATCCATATCCACCATCGGCGCATTGAAATTGATGTCGTCATCGGCCAATCTCACATGTCTTTTCGGGGATTTCGGGGCGAAGTCACCCAAGTTGATGGTGTATGTGCCTTTATAGGTTTTGGAGGGCACTGCGAATTCATCCACCCACATGTGGGCAGTGAAAATATCATCGTCCATCACGTCAATATTGTATTCGCCGTCCGTGCCGACTGCAAGGAAATTATTGTCCCCAAGGTCAAGCACATCATCGAGACAAATGTCTTGTGTACTGTTGTTGCTGGGCAATGTCATTCCTGCGCCCAATCCGATCGTTGTGTCTACATCGCCGAGATCATAGTCTTTCTCGATACATCCCGACAGCGAAGCAGTCATTGCCGACACCATGAATAAGCATACGGCACTCGTTACTTGATTAATTTTCATAGATTGAAAAAGCATGTTTACTATATTTCGTGCAAAATTAAACTATTTTGGCATAAATATAGGACTACGAAGCGTTAAAATATGTAAAGGGGGATAAAGAGCTGAAGCAGAATAAATCGTAAAACTCTTTTATGTGAGAAAAATCGTTTTCTTGAGAGCCTCTTGTCGGATTCGAACCAACGACCCCGAGATTACAAATCACGTGCTCTGGCCAACTGAGCTAAAGAGGCGGGTGGGTAAGCTACTTACATCGCACCGCTCAACCTACTACCTTTGCTACGTTCCCGTCCTGGAGGATTCGCAGGGAGCTGGTCGTGCAAGACTTACCCGTTTTGCGGCTGCAAAGGTAAGAAAAAAATTCATAGCAGAGCTACTTTACCTGCTAAATTTAAAAAATTTAACATATACGCAGTGGGTCGTAATTACTCAGCACCTAAGTAAGCATAGCCATTCGGGTGGATTTGCATTTATTCGGGCGGATTTGCATTTGTTCGGGCGGATTTGCAATCCGGCCGCATTGAGTGA
>CAMNIN010000023.1 GCA_946540735.1 uncultured Prevotellaceae bacterium
ATGAGTGCTTTTATGAGAAAATCATATAAATTTGCACTTGCTTGTTGAATCCGCGATGATGAAAGACATAAAGAAAAGCATAATGAAAAGTTTACCAAGTATGATTGCAGGAATGATGTTGTCACTTTTCGGCTTGACGGCCGACGCACAAGACAAGCCGATGACGTTCACTTACAAGTCGCACACCTACACGATGACGGGGACACTCAATGCCGACGCCTACGACGCCACGGCCAAAGGCACCGTGACCTTCACCCATATCCCCGCCGACTATGCTGAGTTTGAAGCCGTATATACGCAGTTGCTGGGCAAGACGCCGCATGGTGCCGCCGCCATGATGCCCATGGCCATGGAACTCTACAGGCGCGACCGGGAGGTGGGACTCCAATGCCTGAAACTGCTGTGCTATCCCACGAACGTCAACTCCGTCACGTCGATCCTCAACTCCAAGTACGGCGCGACGAGATTCTCACCTGCCAACGACCCATACCTGCAACCCTATCTGCCCGCAGCGGTGCTCAAAGGGGCCACGCCAGACAATGGCTACACCCCGCAGCGGCCATACACCGTGGAGATGAAGGCCAGCGTCAACAAGCACCAGGACCTGCAGTTCTCCGGCAGCGGACGGGTGGTCTATCTCTATGTCATGGGCAAGGGATGGGACACCGAGCAGCGGCAGGTGGAGGTGATCCGGCAGCCGGGCAGTCAGCTGCACCAGGTGTTCAATTGTCCTTCGCTCTATACGCAGTGCAAGACCATCAGGGGGCAGTGGAAAGGTCTTGAGTAGTCCGAGTGACCCTCATTCTCACCTGAAGAAAAATTTTTTTCTCGGAATAACGAAAATGACAAGCCATTTTGGTATTTCTGTTGTTACTTTGCAGCGGATAACAAAACATAGAGGAATACCATGGCAAGACAACCCAAAACCGGCCTGAACTATTTCGCGTTCGATGTCGACTTCTTCGACGACCCGAGAATCTGCGCACTGACAGCCGACTATGGCACAGCAGGACAGGCTGCTGTCGTCGCGCTGCTCTGCGCCATCTACCGCAACGGCTATTACCTGGAATGGAGCCCGCAGTGCTGTGTCACCCTGCTCAAAAACCTCCCCGGAGTCGGGATCTCCAAGATGGAGAAAATCATCCGCACCCTCGTCGAATGGGATTTCTTCGACAAGGACCTCTTCAGGCACAATCAGGTGCTCACCAGCAGCGACATCCAGCAGCGCTTCCTCGTGGCTGCCAGGCGGAGGAAATACGCCTCACACCCCACCATGCCTTACTGGTTGGCCGAGAAGCAGAGCGACAGGAAACCGGAGACTGAAGCCAAGCCGGTGGCGCAGGCAGAAACGCCGATAATGTCGTCAGAAACGCCGGAAATGTCGTCAGAAACGCCCACAAAAGAGAATAGAAAGAATAATAATAAGATTATTATATCCCCCTCCTCCACGACGCGCACGCAGGAGGCCGTCAGACAAATCAGGAAAAACCAGACGTGGATGGAGGCCGTGTGCATGAGGCATCATCTGGACAAGGATGAGCTCAGCACCCACCTGGATGAGTTCGCCCTCGACTGCGAATGCCGCGGCAAGCCCGAGCATGAGAGTCTCAGCGACGTGCAGAGCCATTTCTGCAACTGGCTCCTCATCAAGCTCAGAGAGCAGCAAGCCCCCCTGCGGCAGTCCTCCCGACAGTCGACAGTCCCGCAGCAATCATCATATCATCAAATTCAGGATAACATTTTCACTTCAAACTATCATGCAAGACACCATCATCAGTCCACTTCTGCAGACTACATCGCAGAAGCACAACATTGGGCCATTGAGCGGACAATGGCAGTGCTCCAATCTCCAAAAAGAGGAGGCCAGGGCCTTCCGGAGGATCTTCCCTTCTGACGACAAGGTGATGGCCTACTTCGCACCCGCCAAATGGGCGGACGCGTCTTCCCATCCCGACAAATGCCTGATGCTGCCCACGGTGACCCTCGCCATGGTCGACAGGATCTACGGCAGGCAACTCTCGGTGAATATCGTGGTCAATAACATCGTGAGCATCTTCACCATCACCCGACCGAGAGAGCCTCTCTACAAGGAGGCCATCGACCTGACCGCCCGCCAGTTTGTGGGGAAGTTTGGCGCCGAACTGTCGGTGTTTGGCACGCTGCTCTTCTTCGCTGATTACCTCACCGATTACAAGAGCACCTACGGACAGTTTGACCTGCCCGACCTGCTCCGCCAGTGCAAGAAGTCTTTCCTGCCCCGGTGGCGTGAGCGCCTGGGCCGCCAGGAGCAAAGGGCCAAGGCCGACGACGGATGCAAGGAGGTGGGTAAGGCCGCACTCTTCCGCTATCTCCGCAGGGAGTATGTCGACCGGGGCCTGGATGTGCGCACTTCGCCTCTCGTGCGCCATGGCATCCTGTCGGAGAAGGAAGTGCAGCAGATCGAGACCGGTGATGAACTGCCCCTGTAGAGACGTCACACAGGGGCGTCTCCCTCATCCCGCACGCCAGTAGAGACGTCACATTGGGGCGTCTCCCTGATCCCGCACCCTGTAGAGACGTCACATTGGGGCGTCTTTCATCCCAATGTGACAAAAAAAGAGACGCCCCAATGTGACGTCTCTACATATTGTTGTTTGGGGGTGGGGTCAGCACACCTGACTGCCGGGTTTCACCTCACGCAGGATGGTGGTGACGCTCAGGTCGCCGTCGAAGTTCTCGGCAGAGAGAATCATGCCCTGGCTCTCGATGCCCATCAGCTTGCGGGGAGCGAGATTGGCGATGAAGAGCACGTCGCGGCCGATGAGCTCCTCCGGCTCGTAGTATTTGGCGATGCCGCTCACGATGGTGCGGTCGGTGCCGCTTCCGTCGTCGAGGGTGAACTTCAGCAGTTTGTTGGCCTTCTTCACCTTCTCGCAGTTCTTCACCCGTGCCACGCGGATGTCGAGTTTCTCGAAGTCAGAGAAGTCGATGATGGGCTTGATGTCCTTAGCCTTGTAATTGGCAGCCTCGTTGGCTTTCTTGGTGTCCTCCAGTTTCTGGAGCTGTGCGGCGATGACCTCATCGTCGATCTTCTCGAAGAGCAGGGCGGGTTCGGCCAACTGGTGTCCCGGCTGCAGGATGTCGGTCTGTCCGAGCTGGTTCCACTCGAAGCTGTCGATGTTGAGCATCTCCCTGAGGCGCTTGCTGCTGAAGGGCAGGAAGGGCTCGAAGGCGATGGCGAGGTTGGCCACCAGTTGCAGCGAGATGTAGAGGATGGTCTCCACCCGTTTCGGGTCGGTCTTCAACACCTTCCACGGCTCGCACTCGGTGATGTAGCGGTTGCCGATGCGGGCCAGGTTCATGGCCTCTTTCTGTGCCTCGCGGAACTTGAAGACGTCGAGCAGGCTCTCCACGTTCTTTTTCACGTCCTTGAACTCCTCCAGGGCGGCACGGTCCACCTCGGTGAGTTCGCCACATGCAGGCACCACGCCGCCCCAGTATTTCTTTGTCAGTTGGAGAGCGCGGTTCACGAAGTTGCCGTAGATGGCCACCAGTTCGTTGTTGTTGCGGTCCTGGAAGTCCTTCCAGGTGAAGTTGTTGTCCTTGGTCTCGGGGGCATTGGCGGTGAGCACATAGCGCAGCACGTCCTGTTTGCCGGGCAGGTCGACCAGGTATTCATGGAGCCACACGGCCCAGTTCTTCGACGTGGAGATCTTGTTGTCCTCCAGGTTGAGGAACTCGTTGGCCGGCACGTTGTCGGGCATGATATACTTGCCGTGGGCACGCATCATCACCGGGAAGATGATGCAGTGGAAGACGATGTTGTCCTTTCCGATGAAATGCACCAGGCGTGTGTCGTCGTCCTGCCACCACTGCTGCCAGGAGCCCCAACGCTCGGGGTCGCGCTCACAGAGTTCCTTGGTGTTGGAGATATAGCCGATGGGAGCGTCGAACCACACGTAGAGCACCTTGCCCTCGGCGCCCTCCACGGGTACGGGGATGCCCCAGTCGAGATCGCGGGTCATGGCGCGTGGCTGCAGGTCCATGTCGAGCCACGACTTGCACTGTCCGTAGACATTGGGGCGCCACTCCTTGTGGTCTTCGAGAATCCACTGTTTGAGCCACTCCTGGTATTCGTTGAGCGGCAGATACCAGTTCTTCGTCTCGCGCAGCACGGGGGTGGAGTCGCTCCGCTTGCTGCGGGGGTTGAGCAGTTCCTCGGGCGAGAGGTCGCGTCCGCAGCCGTTCTCGCACTGGTTGCCGTAGGCCTCGTGGTGGCAGTAGGGGCACTCGCCCACGATGTCGCGGTCGGTGAGGAAGGCCTGCACCTCCTCGTCGTAGTATTGCTTGCTGGTCTTCTCGACGAGTTTCCCCTCGTCGTAGAGTTTGCGGAAGAAGTCGGCGGCAAACTGGTGGTGGGTGGCTGAGGTGGTGCGGGAGTAGATGTCGAAGGAGATGCCGAACTGCTCAAAGGAGTCCTTGATGATCTTGTGGTATCTGTCGACCACGTCCTGCGGCGTGATGCCCTCCTCGCGGGCGCGGATGGTGATGGGCACGCCGTGCTCGTCGCTTCCGCCGATGAAGATCACGTCTTGTTTCTTCAGGCGGAGGTATCTCACATAGATGTCGGCCGGCACGTAGACTCCGGCGAGATGACCGATGTGCACGCCTCCGTTGGCATAGGGCAGTGCGGCGGTGACGGTCGTCCGTTTGTAGTTCTTTTCTTGCATGTTATGGAAATTTTCTGCAAAATTAATCAATGCCGGAGACAAAACAAAGAAGAATCCGTGGTTTTTTCTCATGCCCCTGCCTTCATCCGCGGCGAGTGCGTCATCTCCGGGCGGTGTCATCCGGTTGCCCCGCGTCGGTGAAAAGCAAAAAAACCGCCCGGCAAGCCTCATGGCCGCCGGGCGGAAAATGGTGGTTTCATCCTCGGAACTTACTCTTCGGGATTGTCCCAGACACTGCCTGGGCGTGCCGGACTCTTGAAGGAATCCTGAAAGTTTCCGTTGGACAACTGGTCGCCATCACCCTCATCCTCATAGTTACTGATGGCATCTTCGAGGAAAGCGGCAGACATGATGTTCTGCACTGCGATTTCTGGTTTCAAATACTTTTTCATATCTTGGATAAAATGTTATTTGACTACTGTTTTCTTGCCGTTGATGATGTAGATGCCTTTCGTCAGGCGCTCGCTGTTGACCTTCACGCCAGTGAGGGTGTAGACCTCCTGGGCGCCTTGGGCGCTGGTCTTGACATCCGCGATGCCGTCGGCTTCATCCTGGAAGTTGATGAAGAAGTTGGACGACTGTTCGGCATTGAGTTGCAGGTATGCTTTGTTGAGTTCGCAGAGGTTCTTGTGGCCATCGGCATTGAACCAGAAGAAGCCGAGCTTCTTGGTGTCGCCTACGGTGGAACGGCTCAGTTTGTAGTAGAAGTAGGCGGGATCGTCTTCCGCTGCGGTGAATGCGTCGCAGCCCTTGAGCAGGTTGGCCTCAGGAGCGACACCTTCAGCGGTGCTCACAGCGGCAGTATACGTCTTGACCGCACCTTGGAGCAGCAGCGGTGTGCCAGCCGGCACCACGTCGCCTGCCTTGTAGATGAAGTTGAGATACGACTGGTCGCCTCTCACCTGTACCACGGTAGCGCCGAGGAGGCCCTCAGGCATGGTGTAGGCATACTCGCTATTAAAATAGGTAGCATAACCGCTCTCGTCGGTGATGGCTATGGTCAGTTCAGAGAGTTCGCCCAGCCAGCGTGGGTCGCCGATGCGCGCCACGTTCTGCGGGCAGTCGCCCATGGTGAAGTCGCCGGCTTTGTAGTCGCCGGTGAAGACGATGAGTCCCTCCACGGGGTTGGTTATCGGCTCTTTATCGTCGCCGGTAGACTCGGATGCGGTGACGTCGGTCAGCACGCCGTCAACGGTGTAGAGCGATGAGATTCCGGAGACGTTCCATACAGGGTTGGCACTGGCTTGTCCGCCGTTTATGCCCTTGACAAACTGTCCGTTCTTGCCAGTGTCGATGCTCACGCAGTTGGTGATGGTGAAGTTGAGCCACTTCTGTCCGCTCTGGCGGTGTGTGAAGGTGTTCTTGCTGTTGGCCATGTTGTAGAAGGTGGAGTTGGCCAGGGTGAAGTACTGAGCCTCGAGACCAGCCTCAGTGGCCTTCTGTCCGGACTGTGAGCTGTAGATGGACCCAGTGTGTGCCTTGAGGGAGTAGATGGTGGAGTTGGTCACCTTGAGGTCGGCCACCACGCCGCCACCGGCGAAGTCGATGGTGTTCTTGCTGCCGCCGTTCACCTCGATGACGCTGTTGTCGAGGGTGAAGTTATGGATGAGGCACTTCTGGCTGTTGGCGAAGAAGAGCTGTGCGGGAAGCCCGTTCACCTTGACCCCTTCGATGAGGACATCGCCGAGATCATAGAATCCCTGTTCGTTGGGGGTGCTTTCCTCGTTGATGCCCACAAGGATCATCGGACCCGTCAGGGCGGAGGCATCGATGGTGGAGTTGGAGCCGGTGAGGCTGAACTGGCAGGAGACATTGAGCGGTCCGCTCACCTTGGCCTTGGCATCAGCTGCCACATTGATGGTGATGCTTGTGGGCTGAGCGGTCTTGGCAAGAGCCTCGTCGAGCAGGGTGGTGATGTCCTGTCCGTCTTCCACATTGATGACGATGTCGGCATTTGCAGCAGTGGTCAACCAGCGCGGGTCGCCGATGCGAGCCTCATTCTGCGGGCAGTCGCCCATGGTGAAGTCGCCGGCCTTGTAGTCGCCGGTGAAGACGATGAGACCCTCCACGGGGTTGGTCATCGGTTCTGCCTCGTCGCCGGTGGACTCGGATGCGGTGACATCGGTCAGCACGCCCTCAACGGAGAAGAGCGATGAGAGTCCGGAGACGTTCCATACGGGATTGGCACTGGCTTGTCCGCCGTTCATGCCCTTGATGAACTGTCCGCTCTTGCCCGTGTCGATGCTCACGCAGTTGGTGATGGTGAAGTTGAGCCACTTCTGTCCGCTCTGGCGGTGTGTGAAGGTGTTCTTGCTGTTGGCCATGTTGTAGAAGGTGGAGTTGGCCAGGGTGAAGTACTGAGCCTCGAGACCAGCCTCAGTGGCCTTCTGTCCGGACTGTGAGCTGTAGATGGACCCAGTGTGTGCCTTGAGGGAGTAGATGGTGGAGTTGGTCACCTTGAGGTCGGCCACCACGCCGCCACCGGCGAAGTCGATGGTGTTCTTGCTGCCGCCGTTCACCTCGATGACGCTGTTGTCGAGGGTGAAGTTCTGGATGAGGCACTTCTGGCCGTTGGCGAAGAAGAGCTGTGCGGGAAGTCCGTTCACCTTGACGCCCTGGATGAGGACATCGCCGAGCTTATAGAATCCCGACTCGTCCAGCAGGCTCTCGGGGAGCGTGGTGTTGACTGCAATCATCGCACCTGAGAGTGCGGTGGCGTCGATGACAGCCGGGTTGGCATCGTCGCCCTTGATGGTCAGCGCACCGCTGACGGGGATGGTCTGTCCGACGGTATAGGCACCGCCTGCTGCCAGGTTGATGGTGATGGCGGCGGGGTAGGGATTGCTGCCCATGGCTGTTGCCAGTTCGGCTGCGATGTCAGTGCCGCTGGCTGGCGAGATCTCTATGGCCTCACCGATGGTGGGCACTGGAGGCTCAGCCACCTCGGCTTTCAGTCCGAAGAACTGGATGGTGGTGCCTTTGGCAGAGAAAGTGTATGAGGCGCCCTCAGTCAGCTCATAGACCTTGGTGACAAAACCGAACTTCTCATCCTCGGTCTTGGAGTCGAGTGTGAGGATGCCGTTCATCAAGGTCATGTCGGCGCGGTTATACAGTTTCAGGTCCTTTCCGTCGTTCGACTCGTAGACGTCATTGGCAGGCTGCCGGCGGTAATAGACCGTCAGTGTGACATCCTTCTTGGCAGTGACGACCAGTGAAGTGCTGCCTTCCTGCTCGGTGCCATCCGGTTTTTCAGTAGAAGGCAAGTTGGCATTGCGCACTTGAATGAAATGGGTGAATTCCTCACCGGCGATAGTGATGGGTGAGCTCTTGAGAGAGGTCTCAAAAACGGTCTTGACAGTCAGGGCCTCGTCGTCGATCAGGGTCGAGCCTGGTGCGGTAGGCGTGCTCTCATCGGCTTTCCAGGTGGTTGCCGCATAGGCGAACACCGACATGAAAGCGATGGTCAGTAGTGCTAATCTTGTCTTCATGGGGATTCGTTTTAGATGATGAATGTTTTGGGTAATTTTTTTGTATTTTACAAAGGTAAAACAAAAAATCCAACAATCGCCAAAAAAATCCAGCGAATTTTTGAAAAAAGTGAAAAAAGATGATTTTCGCCCGTTTGCCTACGTCGGTCGAAATTCAGTCAGTTGCATCGGATAAATTCAGTCACGCACGAGTTCGCTAACTTGATTATGCAGGTCAGAGGGGTTATCCCCTCTTTCCCGATAAAGAACCGTACGTGCAACTTTCACCGCATACGGCTCTTGTTCGGGCGGATTTGCATTTGTTGGGCTCTTGTTGGGACGGATTTACATTTGTTCGGATCTTGTTGGGACGGATTTGCATTTGTTCGGACGGATTTGTAATCCGTCCGCATAGAGTATTAGCATTTGTAATGCGCTTTTATCGGATTACAAATCCTGATATTCATGGCATCGGGATTGCAAATCCCGATGAACAACTGAACAACGACAAATCCCGATGAACAAGGAGACGCCTCAATGCGACGTCTCTACATTTGACTCTTCGGAGTCGTCGTTCGGACGGATTTATAATCCGTCCGCAAAGAGTATTAGCATTTGTAATGCGCTTTTATCGGATTACAAATCCTTACACTCACAGCATCGGGATTACAAATCCCGATGAACAACTGAACAACGGCAAATCCCGATGAACTGCGAACTAAAGCAAATTCCGATGAACAACGGAACAACGGCAAATCCCGATGAACGGTTCAGAAAGTTGGGCCAGGGTTATATTTTTAGACGTTACCTTTGCCCGTCTCAGGTTTTTTGCCTATTTTTGTGGGCTCTATACCAACATCCATACCGCATGGAAGCCCTATTGCACTACTGCTGGAAGCACAAGCTCTTCCCCCTCGCCACACTCATGACCGTCGACCAGAAGGTGGTCGAGGTGATTGACCCTGGACTGCACAACCGACATGCCGGGCCTGATTTCTTCAATGCCAAGGTGAAGATAGACGGTACGCTGTGGGTGGGCAACGTGGAAATCCACGACAAGGCCAGCGACTGGTTCGCCCACGGGCACGACCATGACCCGGCCTACGACAATGTCGTGCTCCACGTCTGCGGCAAGGTCGATGGGGTGGTGCGTACCAGCAACGGTAGGACACCGCCACAGATGGCACTCAGTGTGCCCCGGCACGTCAGCGACCACTACGAGGAATTGCTCCGTACCGACCATTATCCACCCTGCTACAAGATCATCCCCAGCCTGTCGCGGCTCCTCGTTCATAGTTGGATGAGTGCGCTCCAGACCGAGCGGCTGGAGCAGAAGACCGAGGCCATCAGGCGGCGGGTGGCTTTCTGCGACGGGTCGTGGGAGGCAGGCTATTTCGTCACCTTGGCACGCAACTATGGTTTCGGAGTCAACAGCGATGCTTTTGAGGCATGGGCCAAGAGCATCCCGCTGCATGCTGTCGACCATCACCGTGACGACCTCTTCCAGGTAGAGGCGATCTTCATGGGGCAGGCGGGTCTGCTCGAAATGCAGGCCGTGCCCGAACGGTATCAGCAGGCGGCGCTCAACGAGGGCTATTTCGCTCGGCTGCGGAATGAATACCTCTACCTGGCGCATAAGTTCGGCCTCCGTCCCATCGACCACAGCCAGTGGAAATTCCTGCGCATGAGGCCGCAGAACTTCCCGCATATACGCATCTCCCAACTCGCCCATCTCTACTACTCGCGGAAGGCCGGACTGAGCCAGTTGGTGGAGTGCGGGGATGTGGCCGCCCTCACCGAGGCCCTCTCCACCCAGGTGACCCCATACTGGCAGACGCATTACGTCTTCGGCAGCGAGAGTCCAAGAAACGGCAAGCACCTCTCGCCGTTCTCCATCAACCTGCTGATCATCAACACAGCTGTGCCGATGCTCTTCGCCTATGGGCGCTACAAAGGCGACGAAGCCCTCTGCGACAGGGCCTTCACCCTGCTCGAACAGCTCCGGGCGGAGAACAACCACATCGTAAGGATGTGGCAGGAATGTGGGCTCCAGGTCGACAACGCCGGCGACAGCCAGGCCCTGATCCAACTGAAAAAAGAATACTGCGACAAGAAGGACTGCCTGCATTGCCGCATCGGATACGAATACATGAGAAAATGAAATACGTTTTTGAGACACGCCTCGAAGTGCGTGACTATGAATGCGACATCGAGGGCATCGTCAACAATGCCAACTACCTGCACTACATCGAGCACACCAGGCACCTCTTCCTCAAGAGTCTCGGTGTGAGTTTCGCCGATATGCACGCCAAGGGCGCTGATGCCGTCGTGGCACGCATGAACCTGCAATACAAGGTGCCCCTGAGGTGCGACGACGTGATGATCTCACGCCTGTCGCTCCACAAGGAGGGGGTGAGATATATCTTCCACCAGGACCTCTTCAGGGCCGGTGACGAGACGCTGGCCTTCAGGGCGAAAGTCGAACTGGTCTGCCTCGTCGACGGGCGGTTGGCCGCCACAAGTCCCTATGATGAGGTGTTCCGTGAATTCTTAGACCATGACGACCATGAACAAAGAGACTGAGACCCTGAATGCGATGACCCTGGCGAGACTGAGCTATTTCAACCTGGCCATGGTCATGCAACTCTACCGGGCGGCGGGCAGCGCCACCGCGGTGATCGACAACCGCAACAACATCAGGGATATCATCCCCGACGCCTCGCTCCGACTGCTCGACGCGCTCCGCGACTACGACGTGATGCGGCAAAGGGCCGAGGAGGAATGGGAATACGACCAGGCTCATGGCATCAGGCCGCTGGCCATCTCCGACCCCGACTACCCACAGCGACTGGCCGAGTGCGCCGACGCACCCCTCGTGCTCTACTATCTGGGCAACGCCGACCTCAACCAGGCGCGCGTGATTAATATCGTGGGGACCCGCAAGAGCACCCTTTACGGCGAAGACCTCGTCAGGAGGTTCGTGGCCGACCTGCGCGCGCTCTGCCCCAAGGTGCTCGTGGTGAGCGGACTGGCCTACGGCATCGACATCATCGCCCACAACAACGCCCTGCAACAGGGACTGGAGACGGTGGGGGTGCTCGCCCACGGACTCGACACCCTCTACCCGCACGCTCATCGGAAAACGGCCAGCAAGATGCTCTCGCAGGGCGGACTGCTCACCGAGTTCATGACACACACCAATGCCGACAAGATCAACTTCGTGAGGCGCAACCGCATCGTGGCGGGCATGTCGGATGCCTGCATCGTGGTGGAGAGCGCAGCCCACGGGGGGAGTCTCATCACGGCGGAGATCGCCCGGGGATACGACCGCGACGTGTTCGCCTTCCCCGGCCGCATCGGCGATGCCTGTTCGGAGGGTTGCAACAACCTGATTCGCGACAACGGGGCCGCACTGCTCACCGACGCCGGGGCTTTCGTCAAGGCCATGGGGTGGGAGACCGATGCCCAACTGGAGAAAGCCCGGCAGGAGGGCATCGAGCGGAAATTGTTCACCCCGATGACCCCCGACGAGGAGACGGTGGCCCGCATCCTGTCGCGCAACAACGACCTGCACCTCAATATGCTCTCGGTGCAGACCGGCATTCCCGTCAACCAGCTCACCGCCGTCCTCTTCGAGATGGAGATGAAGGGGCTGGTCAAGACGCTTGCCGGCGGCATGTATCACTTGCTCAACTGAAGAAAATGAAAATAGGAGATCTCTCTTTTCCTGACAGGCCGGTCTTCCTCGCTCCGATGGAGGATGTCACCGACATCGGGTTCCGGCAACTCTGCAAGCGCTTCGGCGCCTCGATGGTCTACACGGAGTTTGTGAGTGCGGAGGCACTCGTGCGCTCTGTCAACAGCACCGTGGCCAAACTGGCCATCAGGGATGAGGAGCGGCCCGTGGGCATCCAGATCTACGGGCGCGATGTCGAGGCCATGGTAGAGGCGGCGAAGATGGTGGAGGAGGTGAGGCCTGACGTCATCGACCTCAATTTCGGCTGCCCCGTGAAGAAGGTGGCCGGGAAGGGCGCCGGCGCCGGGATGCTGCGCAACATCCCCCTCATGCTCGAGATCACCCGCGAGGTGGTCAAGGCGGTCCATGTGCCCGTGACGGTGAAGACCCGTCTGGGCTGGGACCTGGAGAACATCGTCATCGGCGACCTGGCGGTGATGCTGCAGGACTGCGGCATCAGTGCGCTCACCATCCACGGCCGCACCCGATCGCAGATGTATACCGGGACGGCCGACTGGCAACCCATCGCCCAGGTGAAGGCCGACCCCCGCATCCATATCCCCATCATCGGCAATGGCGACATCTGCTCGCCGGAGGATGCCAAGCGGGCTTTCGATGACTATGGCGTGGATGCCGTGATGGTGGGCAGGGCAACCTTCGGACGGCCTTGGATCTTCAGGGAGATCAGGCACTTCCTCGATGGTGAGGAGCCAGACGAGAAGATGGACTTCTCGTGGAAACTCGACGTGCTGGAGGAACAGCTGCGCATCAACGTGGAGCGCATCGATGAGTACCGCGGGATCCTCCACACCCGACGGCATCTCGCTGCCAGTCCGATCTTCAAGGGCATTCCCAATTTCCGATCCACCCGCATCGCCATCCTCAGGGCGGAGCGCATGGATGAACTGATGGCCATCCTCGAGGACGTGAGGAAACAGCTGGCCTGACAACCTACAACGCAAGCATGACTACAATCCGATTTGAAGACAACTATACGGCCACTGTGCCTTGTGTGGCCACGGTGGGCTTCTTCGACGGGGTGCACCTCGGTCACCAGCATCTGATCCGCATGGTCAACGAGGAGGCGCGCCGCCACGGTCTGGCATCGACCGTCATCACCTTCGACGCACACCCCCGCCAGGTGCTCGACCCGTCGTTTCAGCCGCAGCTGCTCACGTCGTTCGGCGAGAAGATGGAGCGCATGGCGCTCACCGGCGCCGACCAGTGCGTGGTGCTGCCGTTCTCGCGTGAGATGGCAGCGCTCTCGGCCCGGTCGTTCATGCAGACGGTGCTGGGGCAGCGGCTCTGCGCCAGGATGCTGATGACAGGCTATGACAACCGGTTCGGTCACAACCGCGCCGAAGGTTTCGACGACTATGTGGCCTATGGCCGGCAGTTGGGCATCGAGGTGGTGAAAGCCACGCCCCTGACCGTCGGCGAGATCAACGTGAGCAGTTCGGTCATCCGCCGGCTCATCTCCGAGGGCGATGTCGAGACTGCGGCCAAGTGCCTGGGCTATGACTACTCCCTCACCGGGAGCGTGGTGGGAGGTTATCAGCAGGGGCGCAAACTGGGTTTCCCCACCGCCAATCTCAGTCTGGAGGAGCCTGCCAAACTGCTGCCCGCCTCGGGTGTCTATGCCGTGAAGGCCAGGATCGGCGGGAGCCAGGAGTGGAGGAGGGGTGTGATGAACATCGGCAGCCGGCCCACCTTCCATGGCGACCATGTCTCCATCGAGGTGCATCTCCTGGATTATGAGGGCGACCTCTACGGACAGGCCCTCACCGTGGCCGTGTGTCACCGGCTGCGGGAGGAGTGCAAGTTCGACCAGCCCTCCCAGTTGGTCGTGCAGATGCAAGAGGACGTGAGGAAGACCCATGAGTTTTTCGACAAATATCAATTATCATGAGAAATAGAGTTTTTGACGCACTACTGTACGTGTTTGTTTTCATCCTTGTGCAGTTCTTGGTGACTTATGCCGTGATCTTCGTCTGGCAGTTGGCCGACGGGAAGAGTATGCAGGCCGCTCTGGGCGCCCTGTCGCAGGAGTCGCTCACCCTGACAGCCCCGATGCTGATCGTCACTCAGGCGGTCTATAGCCTGGTGCTGCTGGTGTTGTTCGTCTCCCTCAGGTGGTGCCGCGTGTCACGGAGCTACCTGCGCAGCAAACCCCTCGGGGTGATGTCGTGGGCGGCTGTCGCCGCCCTGGGCACCATCATTCCTTCGGAACTGTTTCTGGAGATCGTGAAGCTCCCCGACATCAATTCCGACCTTCTGGTGCCCGTCATGCAGAACCGGTGGGGATACCTGGCCATCTGCATCTTCGCCCCGCTGGTCGAGGAGATGGTGTTCCGGGGTGCCATCCTCAGGGCATTGCTCGACGGGATCAGCCATCACTGGGTGGCCATCACCCTGTCGGCGGCTTTGTTCGCCCTCGTCCATCTCAACCCGGCGCAGATGCCCCATGCCTTCTGCCTGGGACTCTTGCTGGGCTGGATGTACTACCGCACGGGGAGCATCATCCCGGGCATCGTCGTGCATTGGGTGAACAACACGGTGGCTTATGTGGTGGTCAACCTGTTTCCACAGACCATCGACACCGGCATCACCACCATGCTGGGCGGCGACACGACGCGCATCCTGCTGGCAGTGGCGTTCTCGTTGTGCATCTTCGTGCCGGCGGTCGTGCAGCTCCACCTGAGAATGCGGCGCACCGCCTGACCCGAAGGATCCGCCGAGTCAGAAAAAAACTGAGGCCGTCGTTCAAGCGACGGCCTCTTTTCACGTTAGTATGCTATGAAAAAAATTTGAGAGAATTGAAACTTCACAGTTTCGTTTTTTTTTGTTTTACTAAACATCTGATATTATAGAGAAAGCATAGAAATTGTCTTATTTGAGCAGGGGACCCTCGGTCATTTTCATCGAGTCCTGGTGTGTCGTGTCGGCGATGGCGACAGAAACGCCGTCTGTGGCCTCCACATATCCCTCAGCCATGTTCAGCTCGTCAGGCTGGTCGCTTTGCATCGCCACCTGCATCGCATTGCCCAGGGTGAGGAAGATGGCCACGATGGCAGCGGCCTTGAACAGCGGTTTCAGACGCTCGGTGAGGCTGATTCTGCGGGCCTTCACCGTGTCCTCGCCCACCAGTTCCATCATCTGGCGGTCGAACTCCTTGTCGAGCTTCTCTTCTTCCAGGGACTGGTGCTCATAGGTGAACAGGTCCTTGTAGGGGAGCAGGCTGACGGGCACATTCTCCTGACTGAAGAAAGTGCGCAGGATGCGCTCCTCCTCCAGGGAGGTCTCGCACAGCCAGTAGCGCTCCAGAAGTTGCTCGATGTATTTATAATCCATTGTTTTCTATTTGTTGGTATCGTTGCTTGATGGCCTGACGGGCCCTGAAAATATTCACTTTCACCTGATCCTCGCTGATGTTGAGGATCTGTGAGATTTCTTTGTACGACCTGCCTTCGAAATCCCTGAGCTGCATGCAGCTGCGCTGTTTCTCGGGCAGTGAGTTCACCATGCGCTTCACCAGGTCGATGCGGTCTTTCTGCAGCATCTGCTCATAGGGGCTGCCGTTCTGGTCGGGGGTCTCTGCGGGGATGCTGTCGAGCGATTCGGTCTGATGCGACTTCTTCTTCATCCTGTCGAGTGACAGATTCCGGCAGACGGTCAGGCTGTAGGCCTCTATGGAGTCGATGTCGTCCCACTCGTCGCGGCGGTTCCATACTTTTATCAGTGTGTCCTGCACCACATCCTGCGCTTCCTCATGATTGAGGGTGATGCGCAAAGCAAGCCGATAGAGCATGTCTTTCAGCGGCAGCACATCGTGGCGGAAACTGATATTTTTCATTGCTGTTTGCATTAATGACGATTCGCGCGGGGCAAAAGTTACTCGGGATGCCGGAGAGATTCCCGAATTTTAATATTCGTTAACAAATCACGGACCATCCTGTTTTGGGGCCAGGGCAGGATACTCGGATGCCACATGATATAATGTATAACTCTTTTTTCATCCAGATTATTGCATGGTGCGCCGGAATAGAAAGGAGATGAAGTGGGAAAACGCTTGTATCTGACGTGAAAATGCTTGATTTGCACCTGATTTTGTGCCGTTTGGAAGTAGATGTTACATGAAGATAAGTTTTTGTTGCAAACGGCACTTTGTTAGGACGATTAGCAAAAATGATGCAACGAGTTAAAAAATGTGTTAATTTTATTTGGTCTATCTTTGCACAAACTAATTTGCGATTAATTATTATTTTTTCTATGGTAACCAGAAACACAATTTGGAGTCACCGACTCAACAGGCTCTTTGTGCCCTGTTTGATGTTGGTCGTTGGTTTTGCCATGAACTCCTGTTCAGAGTATGACTTGGATGAGCGCAACCCGGAAGGGTGGGGAGCGAGCATCTACAGTTGGCTGCAGGAGAATGGCAACTACACCAACACGGTGCGGATGATCGAGGACCTGGGCTACAAGGAAGTGCTGGCGAAAACGGGATCGAAGACCCTTTTCGTCGCCGACGATGATGCCTATCAGCGATTCTTCCAGAACAACAGTTGGGGTGTGAGAAGTTACGAACAGTTCACCACCTCACAGAAGAAACTGCTTCTTTTCGGCAGTATGATGGACAACTCGATGCAGTTGAACAGTCTGCCCAGTGTGGAGGGCACACCCCCTCGTGAGGGTGAGTGTATGCGCAGGTTCGCCTCCAGCACGCCCTTCGATTCGGTGGCAGTGCTCACTGCCCAGCAGATGCCCGACAACCCTTATTGGGTCCGCTACAGGAATTCCGGCCAGCCGATGGTTTGCATGACCGACAACTCCACTGTGCCCCTCGTGCAGTTTATCGAGAAACAGTTGGTCAACAAGCGCATCACCAACAGCGACTATGATTTCCTCTACAACAACACCACGCACCGCGCTGCAGGCGATGCCAGCATCAATGGTGTGCAGGTGGAGACGGCCAACATCAAGTGCTCCAACGGTTTCATCCACAAGATGAGCGAGGTGATCACGCCGCTGCCCAACATGGCGGAGCTGATCTCGTCGAAGCAGAATGTCTCGATCTTCAACAAACTGCTCAACCGATTCTGCGCTCCTTACTGGGTGGGCGAGACATCCACCACGCAATACAATTACCTATATAATACAAATGTGGACTCCGTCTTCCAGAAGCGCTACTTCTCGGAGAAGTCGCAGGGCGGACAGCCCCTCGGAGCCACCCCCGACAATGGTGCGGTGAACGGTCTGCTCAAATTCGACCCCGAGTGGAATGCCTATTACGCCGGACTCGACGATCAGGGCGGCAACATCGCCTTGCAGCGCGACATGGCCGTCATGATGGTGCCCAGCGACGAGGCCATGAACCATTATTGGGAGACCGGGGCCGGAAAGGTGCTCAAAGACTATTATGGCACTTGGGACAATGTGCCCGACGAGGTGGTGGTCAAGTTGCTCAACAACAACATGCTGAGCTCGTTCATCTCGTCAGTCCCCTCCAAGTTCAACGGCATTCTCAACGATGCCAACGACCCCATGGGTGTCGAGCTGGAGGCCATCGACTCCGTCTACCTCGGATGCAATGGCGCCATCTACCTCACCAACCGCGTCTACTCGCCCACGGCCTACGTCAGTGTGTCGTTCCCCGCCCTGGTCAACGAGAGCATGAAAATCCTTTATTGGGGCATTGAGCAACTGCAGTACAATGTCTACCTCAACTCCCTCAACTCCTACTACAGTTTCTTTATCCCGACCAACAAGGCCATGCTCGAATACATCGATCCCTGCTCTTACGGGAAAAACCAGACCCAGATGTTCCGCTTTTACTACGATCCCACGAAAGTCAACGTGCAGGACCGTGTGTGGGCCAGCATCTGGAATGTGGACCCGGAGACCGGAGAGGCTACCGACTCCGTCGGGAGGGCCAGCAACGACCAGGTCAGAAACAGGCTCAAGGACATCCTCGAGACCCACATCGTGATCGGTAACGTGGAAGACGGGCACACCTATTACCGCACGAAAGGCGGCACGGAGATCCGTGTGAGCAACGTGAAGGCAGGTGTCGGCGGCATGGCCGTCGAAGGCAGCTACCAGACCAATGAGGGGCAGCCCCTCCGCATCAGCGAGATCTACGACCAGACCGACGGCGGCAACGGCAAGAGCTACATCCTCAACGGACAGCCCATCCTCGGTACCCGTCGCACGGTGCACGACGTGCTGGCTGAGAAACCCGAGTTCTCGAAATTCTTCGAACTGATGGAGGGCAGCGGACTCTTTGAGCAGATCCACAACAAGCGCAATGCCTGCGGCGGTACCAACGTGTCGGTGTTCAACACCTATCATTATACGATCTACGTGCCGACCAACGAGAGCATCGAACAGCTCCAGAAGGAAGGCAAACTGTCGTCGTGGGAGAAAGTCGATGCCTTCGAAGAGGCCGGAAACCTCACCGCCAAGACGCGCGACTCGCTGCAGATCGTCAATTTCCTGAAATACCATATCCAGGATAACGCCCTCTTCGTGGGAGCGGAGCCCGACGCCGGTGACTTCGAGACAGCTGTCATCGACCCGTCGACAGAGCGCTTCTACAGACTCTCGGCAAGCCTCACCGACAGCGGCATCACCATCGTCGACCATGCAGGCAATACCCGTCATGTGGTGACCACCAACCCCAACCTCTACAACCTGGTGGCGCGTGAGTATCAGTACAACAACGCCGATGCCACACGAGCGACCATGATAGAGACCTCTTCCTCGGCGGTCGTCCATCTGATAGACAAACCACTGATGATCAATAATTGATAACGGAAACATGACGATTATGGCAACAAATCAATTCAAGAAAATCATAGGGGCGGCCATCACCTGCCTCCAGTTATCGGTTGTCTGCACCTACGCCCAGAGCGCGGGGGATATCATCAGCGGTACAGTGAACGACTCCTATGGAGCCGTCATCGGCGCCAATGTGGTGGAAATCGACGCGGCCAACCGTATCCAGGCCTCGGCGGTGACAGACATCAACGGCAACTTCTCCTTCAAGCTCAAAAACCCGAAGGACAAGATCCGCTTCTCCTACGTGGGTTACAAGACCATCACCAAGCCCATCAACCAGTTGCGTTACGAGATCACCATGTCGGACGTGGAGCAGATCGACGAGGTGGTCGTCGTCTCCAAGCGAAGAGCGCAGGGCTCGGGACTTGCCATCCCCATGGATGAGCTTTCCACCGCCCGTGAGAGCATCAGCATGACCGAGTTCACCGGACTGGCCATCACCACCGTCGACGAGGCCCTCCAGGGACGTATCGCCGGTCTTGACATTGTGGCCAACAATGGTAACCTCGGTTCCGGTACATCGATGAGGCTCCGTGGCGTGTCGAGTATCAACGGGTCGAGCGAACCCCTCATCGTGGTCGACGGCAATGTGTGGTCGACCGGTGTCAACGAGCTCGATTTCTCATCCGCCAACGAAGAGAAATTCGCCGAACTGCTCAATGTCAACCCCGAGGATATCGAGAGCATCTCCGTGCTCAAGGATGCCGCCGCCACGGCCATCTGGGGATCGCAGGGCTCCAACGGTGTCATCGAGATCAAGACCAAGCGCGGCACGCGCGGTGCCACCAGGGCCACCTACAGCCTCAGGCTCACGGGCACCTACCAGCCCACGGGTTACAAGATGCTCAACGGCGATGAGTACACCATGCTGCTCAAGGAGGAATATTTCAACCCCTCTATGAGCGATGCGTCGAGCAACATCCCCGAGATCAGCTACAACCCCAGTTTCCCGGAGTATGAGATGTATAACAACAACACCGACTGGCTCAAGGAAGTCAAGCAGGTCGGATGGCGGCAGAACCACTACCTCTCACTTACCGGTGGTGGCGAGAAAGCCCATTTCCGCATCGGTGCGGGCTACGACCATGAGACGGGTTCGATCATCAAGCAGCAGCTCGACCGCTTCACCTCCCGCGTCAACCTCGACTATTTCGTGAGCGACCGTATCAAGATCGAGACCAATATCGCCCTCACCTATACCAAGAACAAGAGAAACAACGGCGACCTGCTGGCCATCGCCTATGTCAGGATGCCCAACCTCTCCATCTATGAGCAAGACAAGGACGGCAACGACCTCAACGAGTATTACAGCATGCTCCCCACGGTGTCGAGCCAGTTGCGCGACCAGCTCAACAGGCAAAACCCCATCGCCCTTGCCCATGAGGCCAAAAACCATGAGACCAGCTACAATATCGAGCCGGAGTTCAAGCTCCGCTACAACCTCCTCGGACTGGCCGAGCACCAGACACGCCTCAGCTATGAGGGAAAGGTGGTCTTCAATATCTTCAACCGCTATGAGGACACCTTCATGCCCCTCTCGCTCAGCACGACGGGATGGAACGACAGCCAGAACAAGCAGAGCAACCGCACCACGGCAGGCTCCTCGAAGAACTTCGGTGTCACGACCACCCACACGCTGACGTTCACGCCGGTGTTCAAGAACAAGAACCACTCGCTCATGATGATGCTCCGCGGACAGCTCACCAGTGGAAAGTCCAACTCGCAGAATACCGTGGAGTGGGGACTCCCCTCGGGCACCATCACCAGTACGGCGGCCCCCGGCATCATCGACGGCATCAGTACGGGAAGCGGACAGTGGAGAAGCATCTATTTCACCTACTCCGCGCACTATGCCTACAAAGGCCGCTACGTGGCCGACTTCTCCGTCAGGCGCGACGGCAGCACCAAGTTTGGTTCCAGCCAGCGCTGGGGTAACTTCCCCGCCTTCTCCGTCAGGTGGAACATCCACAAGGAGAACTTCATGGCCGAGCACCTGCCCTGGATCTCGACACTCTCTGTCCGTCCGGGATGGGGTATCGTGGGTAAGCAGCCAGGTGCCGAGTACCTCTATTTCAGCAAGTATGCCAACGGCAGCGGATACATGAACGACCGAAGCATCTATCCGCAGAACATCCAGCTCAAGAACCTCAAGTGGGAGCAGAAGGAGACCTTCAACATCGGTATCGACTATGGTTTCTTCAACGAGAGGATCTCGGGTAATGTGGAGTTCTACAGGCAATACACCACCGACCTGCTGATGAGCAACCGCGGACTGCCCACCTCTTCGGGTTATTCCTCACTGTCGTATCAGAACGTGGGCGACATGAAGAACGTGGGATGGGAGTTCAACCTCAACGGCAACCGCATCATCCGCGCCGGGAAGTTCAGTGTCGACTTCAACATCACCTTCGCCAACAACAAGAACGAGATCACGGCCATGGACGAGACCTGTCTGGCCAGTCTCAACCATGAGTTCAACCGCAGCAACGGTTCCTATCTCTCACGTGTGGAGCTCAACACCGCCATGGGTAGCATCTATGGT
Organism: uncultured Prevotellaceae bacterium; assembly: GCA_946540735.1. Taxonomy (GTDB): domain Bacteria; phylum Bacteroidota; class Bacteroidia; order Bacteroidales; family Bacteroidaceae; genus Prevotella. The sequence continues at coordinate 21,292 of CAMNIN010000023.1, forward strand.
TTCCGCTACAAAGGCGTCTACCAATACTCCGACTACTCGCCGGAGGAGATCAGGGGCATCAGCGGTCCCAACGCCCCCGTCGCACGCGACAAGGACGGAGCGGTGATCCTCGACGAGAACGGCATGACAAAGCCCATGATGTTCTGTGCCGGGTCTGTCAACTATCAGTTCCGTGGCGGCGACGCCATCTATGATGATGTCAACCACGACGGACAGATCAACGAGCTCGATATCGTCTACCTGGGATCATCCCTGCCGAAGTTCACCGGTGGTTTCGGATTCAAGCTGAATTTCGGCCGCTTCACCTGGAACAACCAGTTCAACTTCCGCTACGGCAACAAGATCATCAACGCTGCCCGCATGGAGGTGGAGAAGATGTATGACAACAACAACCAGAGCCGCGCCGTCAACTGGCGATGGCGTGTGGAGGGAGACGTCACCGAGATTCCGCGTGCGCTCCGCCAGACCGGTTACAACTGGTTGGGCTCCGACCGTTTCGTCGAGGACGGATCGTTCATCCGACTCAACTACTCACAGCTCAGCTACTCTCTCGACCCGAAGATCATCAAGCGATGGGGACTCCATCAGGTGAGCTTCTATCTCTCCGCCAACAACTTGTTCTGTCTGACCAAGTACTCGGGAGCTGACCCCGAGGTGGGCTACGGATCAATGGGCATCGTCACCGACGGCGCCAAGACACCGCGCTCGAAATCTTTCACGGGAGGTATTACCATTCAGTTCTGAGACCAAACTTCATTTAGACAATTGAAAGACTATGATCAAAAAGTTTAGATATACCATACTCGCTGCCTGCCTCACGGTGGGCTTGACAGGGTGCTCCGACTTCCTCGATATCCTGCCCATGAATGAAGTGGTGCTCGAGAACTACTGGACGGAGAAAGGCGACGTGACCAGTGTGGTCAACAGTTGCTATGAGAGCCTTGAGTCAAGCGACTGCCTCACCCGGATGGGCGTCTGGGGCGAGCTCCGCTCCGACAACCTGAGGATGGGCGCCAACGTGCCGGATGAGATCAACGAGATCCTCAAGGAGAACCTTCTCCCCTCCAATCCGATGTGCAACTGGGGCAAGTTCTATGAGGCCATCAACCGGTGCAACACCGTGTGCCACTATGCCCCGATGGTGCAGGAGATCGACCCCAACTACACCATGGAGGAGATGAAGGCCAACATCGCCGAGGTCTCCACCATCCGCGCCCTGTGCTACTTCTACCTGATCCGCACGTTCAAAAACGTGCCTTACACCACCAGTCCGAGCATCGACGACTCGCAGACCTATGTGTTGCCCGCCACCCCGTTTGAGGACGTGCTCGACTCCCTGATCACCGACCTTGAGTCAGTCAAGAACGATGCCGTGAGACGCTACTTCACCGATGAGAGTCCGAATGCCTACCAGAACTCCAGCAAGGTCACGAGGTGGACGGTCTATGCCCTGCTCGCCGACCTCTATCTCTGGAAGGGCGACTGGAACAACGCCATCCGCTACTGCGACCTGGTGATCGACTTCAAGCGCCAGCAGTATAAGAACATGGTGGAGCGCATGGGAAATGTCAACAACATCGACCTGATCGACAGCATCCCCATGATCCTCGAGAAACCCGTCGGCTCGACGACCTGCGGCAATACCTACAACGAGATCTTCGGCGAGGGCAATTCCTTCGAGAGCATCTTCGAGCTCTATTTCCGCACCAACCAGAGCCAGCAGAACTCCTGGGTGAGTTCCTACTACGGCGACAATACCAACACCCTCGGCCGGTTGAGCGCCCCCGACTTCCTCTTCAAGGATGTCGCACAGGGCACCAACAACGTCTTCAAGCGCACCGATGGCAGGGCCTATGAGTCATCCGAACTCACCAGTTCGCGCTACGCCATCACCAAGTACGCCCGCCGGCAAGTCAACTACAGCACGCAGAACGTGGCCACTGAGAAAGACCTGCAGCTCTCGAGCTCACGGCGCTCCAGCAGCGACGCCAACTGGATCCTGTACCGTCTGAGCGATATGCTCCTCATCAAGGCCGAGGCCCTGATCGAGCGCAACAACGAGGGAGACCTCGCTGATGCCTTCGCCCTGATCGACATCGTCAACAAGCGGGCCAATGACGCGGTGAACGGCACCCGGAGCAGCACGTTGAAGAAAGACGACTACATCGACTCCAAGCCAGCCATGGAGGACTTGCTCCTCGAGGAGAGGCAGCGTGAGTTTCTCTTCGAGGGCAAGCGGTGGTTTGACCTGGTGCGCTTCGCAAGGCGCGACGGCGACAACACCCGTCTCATCTCCCTCGCTTCCCGCAAGTACATCGAGAATGTCAATGCCATCAAGATCAAGCTGGCCGACCCCAACATCATCTACTTCCCCTATGCGAAGAACGAGCTCAAGGTCAACCCGCTTCTCAAGCAGAATCCAGCCTTCACCACAGGCGAGGACTCCGAACTCACGAGGTAATCATCCATCAGCAATCAATATCAAGTTATGATGACTAAAAACATAAAATACCTGATCGTCGGCTGTCTTGTCGGCTGCGCCCTCAGCACGACTTTCACAGCATGTGTCGACAACGACGACGATGTGCCCGAGAACTACTATGCGTCGACCAAACTCACCGCGGCGGAGTTTCTCGAGGAGCGGCCCGAGCAGTTCAGCGACTTCATCGCTATCCTGAAGCGCACGCCCTATTTCTCGATGCTCTCCACCTATGGCTCATACAGTAGTGCGGGATTGCTCAAATACACGCTTTTCGCTCCCACCAACGAGGGTATCCAGCGCTATCTGCAGCGCAACGGCTACAGCAGTATCGACCAGATCCCCACAGAGACCTGCGACACGCTGGCCCGTACACATATCATCAAGAAAGGAGCCTTCTTCACCACCGACATCGGCGAGGGCGCGCTGCCCGAGCTCAACATGGACGATGCGTATATCGTGCTCTCGTCGGACTCCGACGTGACCAACAACAACAAGCTTGTCTATTATATTAATAAGAACGCGCGTGTGATCGAGCGCGACGACTCCGTCACCAATGGCGTGGTGCATGTGATCAACAACACGATCGCCTCGAGCAGCATGTTGCTGGCCGACAAGATCGAGGAGGACCCGGCGCTCACCATCTTCTCGCAGGCGCTGCAGCTCACTGGCATGGCCGACTCGCTGACCAAGTACATCGACGAGACCTATACTTGCGGCGACGACTCTGTCTATACCGGCACGATGGAGCGATGCACCAGCGGTGCGGCCCAGTATACCCGCACCTTCTGGGTGGGCAAGCGCTACTTCAAGTACACGGCCTTTGTTGAGCCCGACTCCGTCTACCATCGCAACGGCATCAACAATCTCGATGACCTGAAGGCCTATGCCAAGAAGGTCTACGACGAGACCTACCCTGAGGATGCCGGCCTCTACGACGACAATCCCAAGCACCGCAAGAACCCGCTCAACCGTTTTGTGAGCTATCACCTCCTTCCCCGTGTGGGACAGTACAACAGTTGGGTGGTATCGGGCACCATCCGCGAGCGTTGTCTCGACACCAAGCTCATCGACCCCGAGGAGTATTACGAGACCATGTGCCCCGGCACCATCATGCGCTTTGCCGGTCCCCCCGCCGGACTGTTCATCAACCGCCGCGGTGTGCAGAACCGCGCTGAGCGCGGCGTCTTCATCGAGGGCGTGAAAGTGCTGTCGCCCTCGGAGTCAGGCTCCACCGACCAGAACGCCCTCAACGGTGTCTACCATTACCTCGACGGCATCCTGGCCTACACCACACAGGTGCGCGACGTGGTGCTCAACCGCCGCATCCGTATTGATGCCACCGTGCTCAGTCCTGACTTCATGAACTGCAACGGCCGCGGCCGTTATGGAGAGGACATCCTCACGGGATTCAAGCAAGGATACATCACCGACTGGCAAGTCAGCAAGGAGACTTTCGTCGGTGTGCACAGCGATGTCGACTACTGGCACTCTTATCAGGCCAATGCCGTGTGTGTGAGCGGTGTGTTCGATGTCACCTTCAAGTTGCCTCCTGTGCCCACGGGCACCTACGAGGTCAGGTTGGGCTATACGCCCGGTGAGGAGCGTGGTGTCATCCAGGTCTACCTGGAGAACGAGCCTTGCGGCATCCCCATCGACCTGCGCGTGTGGGGCGGTGATCCCTCCATCGGTGCCGTGGCCGACACCGAGGACGAGGAAGAGAACAGGGCCAACGACAAAGCCATGCACAACCGTGGCTACATGAAGTCGATGGACTGCTGGCACCCGGGCGGCGGCGACGACACGATGCGCTCGCTCAGTCCGCTCCGCCGCATCCTCGCCACGAGGTATCTCGATTCCAACAAGACCTATCACCTGCGGTTCCGCCAGGTGCTCGACGACCCCGACAGATACTGGTCGTTCGACTATATCGAACTGTGCCCGAAGAGTGTCTACGGCAGTCCTGAGGGAGAAGACACCCATTAAATCCTTTCATTCACAATTAGTCAACAATCATGATGATGAATTACAGACATATCATCTGCGCGTTCAGCGCTGTCTGCTGCCTTTACGGTTGCGCCGACTGGGATGAGCATTATGTCGACCCCACGGTCGAAGGTGCCACCACCACCCTCTGGCAGCAACTCAAAGAGAATCCACAACTGAGCGATTTCTGCCAGGTGATGGAGCAGACAAAGGTTTTCAGAATGCATAAAAACACGGCCGTGAGCTATGCCGACCTGCTCGACGGAGGTCACTCCTTCACGGTGGTGGCTCCCCTCAACGGTACCTTCAACCGCGACTCGCTCCTCTCGCTGGTGCAGACCAACCAGGGCGACTCCGTGGTGGAGAAGTTCTTTGTGCTCAATCACCTCTCACGCACGCTGAGGTCGGTCACACCCGAGAGCAACAACATGCTCCTGCTCAACTCCAAGTATGTGGAGATCGGTCCCGACGGCATAGAAGGTGTCAGGGTGGTCAGCCCCAACATCCCTGCCAAGAACGGTGTGCTCCATGTCACCGAGCGCCCCTTGCCCTACCGCTATTGCCTCTATGAGGCACTCTGCGACAAGGCAGAGCTGAGCGAGATCGGGCGCAACCTGCGTGTGTATGAGGAGGATTATCTCGATCCCGACCGCTCGGTGTCGAGCGGTATCGTGGAGGGAGTGCCCGTCTACGTCGACTCCGTGGTCGTCGAATACAACCGCATGCTGCAGCGCATCGGCTATATCGACGCCGAGGACTCCACCTACCTCATGGTGGTTCCCACCAACGAGGGGTGGAATAAAGCATGGGATGAGGCCAGCAAGTATTTCGTCTACGACCAGACGGTGCTCAAGCGCGACTCCATCCAGAAATACTGGACCAACCGGGCCCTGCTCGACGATGCCATCTTCAACATGAGTGACCAGAAATCTGTCAACGACTCGCTCATGTCGGTGCAATACTCCCGCACGCGTCCCGAATACCACGTGTTCTATCATCCCTTCCAGGGCGACGGCATCATGGCGCAAGCCCGGAAAGAGGAATGCAGCAACGGTACGCTCTACATCACCAAGGAGTGGCCTTTCACTCCCGAGCAGACCTACTTCACCGAACTCTGGAGCGAGGGTGAGAGCACTTACCTCATCACCACCGAGAAAGACTGCACCTATAATGTGCGCTACCTGACAGCCGACAGCATCTCCAAGGGAGGCTACCTCCATGTCGTGCCCCGCACAGCCACCTCCAACTGGGAGCTCACCTATCGGGTGAACAATACCCTCAGCGGTGACTACGACGTGTGCGCCATCATCCTGCCCAAGACGGTGGACAACCCCAACAACGCCAACATGCGCCCCTGCAAGTTCAGGGCCACCATCAACTACGTCGACACCCTGGGAGCACCGGCCTCGTTCAATTGCGACAACGTGCAGTTCAAGACCAACCCCGAAAAAGTCGACACCGTGGTGCTGGCAGAGAATTTCCACTTCCCCGCCTGCAACTTCGACCAAAGTGACATCAAGGTCTCTGTCAAACTGCAATGCTCCATCTTGGCCCGTGAGACCTCTTCCTACTCGCGCGAGATGTATATCGACTGTATTTACCTGAGACCACGAACCTCTAAATCCGAACAACAATGAGAAAGCATATCATATTCGCTTTGCTGCTGGCATCGGCCTCACTGGCCGCGCAGGACATGAAGGATGTGACAGGACAAGTCGTCGATGCCGCCACAGGGAAACCGCTGGCCGGTGTCATCGTACAGGCCTATGGCGACCCGCGCTACTCGACGCTGACCGACGAGACGGGCAACTACGTGCTCAAGGCCCCCGACCACATCAGGTCGATCATCATGAGGGTCGATGGATACAACCTGGAGCAGCGCCCCATCAGCAAGGGCACGGCCAATGGCAAACTCTATCAGGACACGTTCAGCGAGTTGTATAAGAGCAAGACCACGGCCAACAGTTCCGCCGAGGCTCATCATTTCGAGAACACCTCGAAGGTGAGCATCGACCCGCTCATCGCCCAGCAGTTGGGCGGCGACGTAAGGTCGGTCAACATCAGCGGACTGCAAGGACTGGGCAACCGCATGACCGTGGAGGGCATCAATTCCCTCCATGCCAACGCCCAGCCCCTCATCGTCATCGATGGCGTGGTCATGGACATGCAATACAACCGCGAGATGCTGCACACGGGTTACTACACCAATATCCTGTCCAACCTCAATGTGAATGACATCGAGCGGGTGGAGGTGCTCAAGAACGGTACGGCGCTCTATGGCGCCAAGGCCGCCGACGGCGTGATCCTCATCCAGACGAAGCGCAACAAGAGCATGGCTACCAAGATCGATGTCACCATCAACGGACAGTATGAGATGGTGCCCAAGCTGCCCAATATGATGGACGCCGAGGACTACCGCCTGTATACCACCCAGCTGCTGGCTGGCAGGACCAAGACGCTCAGTACGATGAAGTATCTCAACAACGACCCCTCTTATTTCTACTACAAGCAGTATCATAACCAGACCGACTGGACCAAGGAAGTCTACAAGAACGCTTTCACGCAGAACTACGGCATCAATGTGCAGGGTGGTGACAATATCGCCTCCTACAACCTCTCCGTGGGTTACTCACTGGCCAACAGCACGCTGAAGAAGAACGACTTCTCTCGCTTCAACATGAGGCTCAACACCGATATCGAGGTGTTCCGCGGACTGACGGTCAGGTTTGATGCCTCCTACAGCGATGTCGACCGCAAGCTCATGGACGACGGCGCCCCCATCGACCCGCTGGAAGGCGTCATCACCTCGCCGGGATTCCTCGGACTGACCAAGGCCCCCTTCCTCTCACCCTATGCCTTCGACACAGGCGGCAATATCAGCCACTATTTCGCCGAGGCCGATGACTATCTGGAGGGAATGTTCCAGGGCAAGGGCCGTCTGGCCAACCCCACCAGCATCCTCAAGAACGGTGAGGGCAACAACCGCAACTCCTACGGCAACCGTCTGATCATGTTCTCGGTCACGCCGACCTATAAGATCAACAGACATCTCAACGTGAATGAGCATTTCACCCTCGGACTGGTCAATACCAACGAGAACTACTACCTGCCGATCCAGGGCGTGCCGACCTTCACCGTGAAAGGACTCGATGAGGGAACGACCCTGCAGAATATCGTGCAGAGCCAGACCGCCCGCCAGACCGCCATCCAGAGCGACACCTATATCAACTGGGACAACCGCTTCGGTGCCCACCACATCGAGTTGCGCGGCGGCATGAGATTCATCAGCAGCGAGTTCAAGTCGACCTCGCAGATCGGCTACAACACCGGCAACGACAAGACCCCCAACATGAGCAACTCCCTGCAGTTCAAGAACACGGGAGGTGACGACGACAAGACCCGTGAGTTCTCTTGGCATGGCATCGCCGGATATAACTTCGCCGAGCGCTTCTACCTCAATGGCGGACTCTCGATGCACACCTCGTCACGTATCGGCGACGATGCCTCCGGCCTGCGCCTGGCAGGTGTCGTGTGGGGACTCTTCCCCAGCGTGGAAGCCGCCTGGGTGCTCACCAATGAGCAATTCCTCGCCGGTGTCAAGGGCATCAACTACCTCAAGTTGAACGCAGGCTTCGATGTCACGGGCAACGACGACATCGACTATACCGCCTCACGAAGCTATTTCGTGTCCAACCTCATGCTCAACAGTCAGGTGACCGGTCTCTCCATCGGCAATATCGGCAACACCCAGTTGAAATGGGAGACCACACGCCGTGTGACCGCCGGACTGGAAGGCAACTTCCTCAACAACCGTCTCGGCTTGCGCTTCAACCTCTTCAAGAGTTGGACCTCCAACCTCTTGGCACTCAAGCAACTCGCCTGGACCAGCGGACTCCAGCAAAACTGGACCAACGACGGCAAGCTCGAGAATGCCGGTTTTGACCTGACGCTGAAAGCCAAACTTCTGGCCCTCAAAGACTTCCAATGGGAGGTCGGTGCGTCGGCAGGACATTACAACAACAAGATCACCGCACTGCCCGACGGGCGTTCGTTCCTCACTGAGGCTTATGGCGCACAGGTGCTCACCCAGGTCGGAGAACCCATCGGCGTCTTCTACGGATGGAAGACCAACGGCGTCTATGCCAACACCGAGGAGGCCAAAGCCGACGCCCACTGCATCACCACCGCCACCGGCGGACGTTCCTACTTTCAGGCAGGTGACATGAGATTTGTCGACACCGATGGCAACAAGGTCATCGACGAAGCCGACCGCGGCATCATCGGCGACCCCAACCCCGATGTGTACGGCAACATCTTCACCACCCTCTCGTGGAAGCACCTGTCGCTCTCCGCCGTGCTCAACTACTCGCTGGGAAATGATGTCTACAACTACCAGCGCTCCCTCCTCGAGGGCGGCAGCCTCTTCATGAACCAGACCACGGCGATGAACAATCGGTGGAATGCCGAGAACCAGCATACCGACATCCCAAGGGTCACCTACACCGATCCCATGGGCAACTCCCGTTTCAGCGACAGATGGATCGAGGACGGCAGTTTCCTCCGTCTCAGTTCTGTCACGCTGAGCTATTACCTGCCCATCATGAGCACCTACCTCCAAGGTATCACCATCTGGGGCAATGCATCCAATATCTTCACCATCACCCGATACCTGGGAAGCGACCCCGACAGGGCTCTTCCTGGCAGCGTGCTCACACAGGGCATCGATGCCGGACTGCTCGCTCCGGGACGTTCCTTCTCGCTGGGTGTCAATATCAACCTCTAATCCTTCCGAAACATGAAATACCTTTATCGATTCATTACCGTCGTCTGCGTGTCGTGTGTCATGGGCAGTTGCGCCGACATGATGGACACCGACTCCGAACTCGTGGAGTTTGAGAAAGACAACACACTCAACCATCCCACCGACTCGGTCTATAGCGTGATGGGCATTGTCGGAAAGATGCAGGCCATCGCCGACAGGCAGGTGCTGCTCGGTGAGGTGAGAGGCGACCTGATGATGCCCACCAACGCTGCCTCTGCCGACCTGAAACGGCTCTCCTCGTTTGATTTCTCCGTCGACAACTGCTACAATGTGGTGAGCGACTACTATGCCGTGATCAACAACTGCAACTACTTCATCGCCCATGTCGATACGGCACTGCAGCGCAGGGGACGCAACCTCTTCACCGCTGAGTATGCAGCCGTGAAGACTTTCCGCGCCTGGGCCTACCTCCAGTTGGTGAAGAACTACGGAAGGGTGCCCCTCGTCACCGAACCCGTGATGTCGGAGCAGCGCGCCCGTGAGGAGATGGGCAAGGAACGTGTGGGCATCGCCGAGATCTGCAATTTCTTCATCGACGACCTCAAGCCCTATGCGCTCACCGAACTGCCGCGCTATGGCAATATCGACGGCTACGACTCTCGAAAATTCTTCATCCCCACCAGGGCACTGCTGGGCGACCTCTGCCTGTGGGCAGGACGCTATGAGGAGGCAGCCACATGGTATCATGACTACCTCACCGACAAGGTCACTCCCCAGCTGATGAACTCCCATGCCCGCTCCACCTGGCCTTCCAACGTCACCGAGTTCAACCTGACCTATCCTGTCAGGGGCTACGACGTCTCGTCGCTCGGCGAGAGCCTCAGTTTCATCCCGATGGAGAGCAGGATCTTCGACGGTGTCGTCAGCGACCTGCCCAATATCTTCAACTCCACCCGGGAGAACAACTACTTCTATCAGATGACCCCTTCGCCGGCCATGAAGCGCCTCTCCGCCGCCCAGACCTACTGCATGGAGTACAAGGCAGGTACAGAGACCGACACCGTCTACGTGCCGAAGGTGGGACTGCTCGACGATATCATGGCAGGAGACCTGAGACTCTACGCCAACTTCTCGCAGTCGTCGAGAGGCGGGCAGGATGAGTATTCGGAGTTCTCGTCCATCATGCAGAGCATCACGAAGATGACGTCGACGCGCATCAACACCTATCGTCTGAACATGATTTACCTGCGCTATGCAGAGGCCCTCAACCGTTCGGGTCTGCCGCAGTCGGCCTTCGCCGTGCTCAAATACGGCCTGTGCCCGGAGAACATCGTCGAATGTGTCGACAGCCTCGAACAGGTGGCAGCAGGGAAGTTGATCGATTTCGATGCCAACATCTTCACCCGCGAGACCGTCATCGGCATCCACTCACTCGGGTCGGGCGACTCCCAGGCCAATGGCCTTTACACCCTCCCCATGCCGGAGCAGCAGCTCGCATCGCGGCAGGACACCATCAACTACCAGATCCCCCTTGTCGAGGATATGATCATCGATGAGATGGCCCTGGAGGGAGCTTTCGAGGGCTACAGGTTCTACGACCTCATGCGAGTGGCCTTGCGCCGCAATGCGCCCGAATACCTGGCCGCCCCCATCTCAAGACGAGGAGGCGAGGCCAACGAGACGCTCTATACGCTGCTCATGGACCCGAAGAATTGGTATTTGCCCCTTCCCTGAAAGACCTCATGACTAACGCAGGTGCTTCATTTTGCACCTGCGTTGGTCTCATGTTGTATGACATAAATAATAGGTTACAAATCGAAAAACGCTTTTTGGGGGATATACCTTATATTTGCAACTGAAACTACTTTTGACCTGTAAACATTTTTTTAATAATTAATGTATTATTTCTTATGGTAAACCTTTACAAACTATTCATTGCGCTGGCACTATGTGTGTTTGGTGCGACGAACGTCAATGCTGAGGACACGGTGCCACTGTCACCCGACATGTTCTTTGCATGGGACGGATGGGGAGCCGATGCTCAGAAGACTGGGCCGGCCGATTGTATCTACGTGCTCAATGAGTCGACAGGACAATGCTATGGTGATCCCTCAGTGATCAACTATGCCGACTTGTCGCTCTATTCCAAACTGATCGTCACCGTGACAGAGGGCACACCGCGTTTCCTCTTCAACCGCACGGTGGATGAGGGCCAGTACAATGCCAACGAGGCAGAGTCCAACCTTCTGGAGTATCCGAAAAACGGATGGACCGACCGCTTCTTCACCAAGGACGGCGACGACTATATCGTCGACCTCAAGATGATGACCAAGGAGAAGGGTTTCGCCCACCTGCATGCCATCAAGGGAGCCAACTGGGCCAACCTCACTGTCACCAAGATGGAGCTCGTGCCCCAAGGCAAGACCCAGGTCGTGGGATGGACCGACCTCATCACCAATGGCAACCTCGAGGGAGATGACGTGAGCTGCTTCTACTCCAAGGAGAATGCCGGTTCGCCGTTCCCCTCAGTGATTACTGACGGTGCAGGTGTCGATGAGAGCCGTGGCATCATCGTGCACTCCGCAGCCGGTGCTGCTCAGGACTGGGACGCCCAGTTCTGGATCAACCTGCCTGAGACGTTGCCCGAAGGCACCAAGTACCGCGTGTCGTTCGCTTACCGCGCCAGCAAGGACGCTACAGTCGATACACAGGCTCATGCCGATCCCAGTGACTACATCCACTACGAGATGATCGGTTCGCCCAACTTCACCACCGACTGGCAGGTGTATAATTACGAAGGCACGGTCACTGCTCTGCAAGCAGGCCCCAACGGTAACGGCGGCCTTCTGCACTCTATCGCCTTCAACCTCTCGAAGGACAAGGCGAATGATATCGACTTCTACTTCGACAACATCAAGTTTGAAGTTTACAAGTATGGCACTGTGGCTGAGTTCAGCGACGATGTGATCCAGATTGACTTTGGTTTTGAGACCAACATCCCCGAGCTCGTGAAGGCTTGCGGCAAGCGCCGCCTGATGTTCCCGGAGTCATGTGTCTCTGTCAATGTCAAGGGCGATGTGAAGCCCATCTACTCTGTGGAAGGCTTTGACGACGGCCGTTTCTACATCTTCCTCGACGAGGCTTTGATGCCTTCCGATGAAGTGGAAGTGAGCTTCAGCAACCCCAGTGATGCCGCTTATCACCTGACTTACACTTCCGGTCCCGGCGGTGATGTCAACAATTTCACAGGCATCGCCTCATATAGCATGGAGATCCAGGACAACGATGGTTATCCCTATGCATTCCTCACCCCGATCATCATGCAGGCCGATCCTGAGGACGGCTCTTTCAACCTGCCCAACAGTCTCAAGGAGATCAAGGTCGTCTTCGACAAGCTCGTCGACTGCGCTGCCCTGGATGCCAAGCTCGGCAAGGAGAAACTGTCTGTCAGTCCTGCTTCCGGTTTCGCTGAAGAGGTGACCCTCATCCGCAATTCCGCCAACGACCTCAACAACGGTGAGCACACCGTGACGCTGACAAAGATTTATCCTGAGCTCCGTCTTGATGACTCGATCTATGGCGAGGAGACTTGGACCATCAACGTGGGTCAGGTAGTCGTTGATCCCAACGACGTGCCGAAGGACATACTGCCCGACTACTTTGCCACAGCTCCGGCCAATGGTATTCCTGATGGTTATCTCGTCGTCTTCGGCGAGGAGAACCGCGTCGCTCCCAATACCTACTCATCAGGTTCACGTATGTTTGACTTCGCTGCCGGCGGCGACTTCACCAAGGGCCTTTATTTCCGCAGCGACTATGTGGAGTTTGGTGGCATCGAAGGTTACGCACTCCCGCTGGAGGCAGGCAAGAGATATGACATCCACTTCAATGCAGCTGCCTGGAAAGACAATGGCACATACATGAAGTTTGAGGTGCTCAATGCCAACGAGGAGATCGTCTATCAGACCGTGGTGAAGACCGTGCCCAACGTGAACGGTGTCACCAATGCAGCTGTCACCGGTTCTACCAGTTTCACCACCAAGTTCGTGCCCGAGACCGACGGCAACTACCTGCTCAGATGGAGACCGGCCACCAATGAGAATGGCGACCAGGGTGGTTTCAATGAGGTGCTCCTGGCCAACCCGAGCGTGAGGTACATGCCCAACATCGCCGGTGTGGAGGAGACCCAGTTGCTCGCCCTCGCTCTTGAGAATGCCAAGAAGACCTTGGCCGACAATTCCGCCAGCCGTTACAGCGGTCCTGCTTACGACGCCCTGAAGGCTGCCATCGATAAGTATGAGGCTGAGGGTGCCACCTATACCGCTCCTTCCGCTTACCGCAATGCTGCTGCCGACCTCGACGCCTGCTCACAGGCCCTGAAGGACCACCGCGCACTCTGCGACACCTACGATCCGCTGCCTGTCCAGGCTCAGAAAATCGTCGATGACAACGCTGAGAAGAAGTTTGCCGCCACAGCACTCTATGCCAAACTGAAAGAAGTCGCTGCCAAGTATATCGTCAAGGTGCAGGGCACAGAGATCGACCCGGAGACCGGCGAGGAAGTGCTCGTCGACGAGTACAGAGCTCTCGAGATCAAGGATGACGCTGAGCTTCAGGCCGCCATCACCGAACTCAAAGACCTGGTCAACACCACTGGCCTGCTCTTCACCGAGGGTGCTTCTCAGACTTCCGACACCGGTGTGAAGGTGCTCACCGAGCGTCTGCGCCTGGGTGCTGAGGCTCTGAAGAGTCTGGGTGCTGCCGACGACCCGCTTGTCGCTGCCGCCAACAACGCACTGACCGATGACGACAACCTCGCCCTGGGTATCCAGAACAAGCTGAAGGTGATCCTCTATGAGCAGCTCAAGAACCCCGACAACCAGCTCTTCGCTTCACATGTCGACGAGACCACGCTCGAGGAAGTCACTCCGACCTATGACATGACCGTGTTCGTGAAGAACCCCAACATCTACAAGCAGCAAAACAGCATGAACTTCACCGCTGAGAACGTTCCCGGATGGGTGACTCCAGAGGGATACAGCGCACCGGGCCTGAGCGTCGGTTGGGGACAGCCGAGAGGCAACGACGAGATCGCCGAGGACTGCATGTTCCAGACATGGGGCAGCAGCTACAGGGTGGAGCAGACCATCACCAACGCTCCTGTGGGTGTCTACACCCTCAAGATCGGATTCGGTGAGCGCATGAACGAGGACGAAGCCAACTTCCAGGACAGCTACATCTACGCCAAGACCTCTGCCACTCCGGAGGGCGAGAACGGCCAGATTGGTGATTGCCCGGGTATCGGACAGTCGTTCCCCTATGCCAATGCCGTGATTGAGAATATCGTGGTGGTCGACGGTGTCATCACCATCGGTGCTAATGCCGGACCGAGCTCGCACACCTTCTTCAATGACGTGAGACTGCTGCTCGCCGGACCGGCAGCCGGCTTCGACTATGCCGCCGCTTACCAGGAGGCCGTCGAAGGCATCGATCCTGAAACCGCCAAGCCAGCAGAAGTGCGTGCCGTGGCACTCTACGACATCAATGGTCGCCGCATCCTCACAGCTCAGAAGGGTGTGATGATCGTGAAGAAGTGGATGAGTGACGGTACAATCCGAGTAGAGAAAGTGGTGAAAAGATAACGCTTCTCGATAACATTTGGGCGGACAGGTGTGGTAGACACATGCTTGTCCGCCTTTTTTTCAAACAAAGACCAACATGCACAATACCCATTTCGATTACAGAAAACTCACCGCTGCAGTAGTGGTACTGCTCCTGTGGGCTGGCCTCGGCCTGTCGGCACAGTCGCGCCGGCCCATCGACTCCAAACATCCGCTCTGGCTGGTTCACGTCGATGTGTGGAACAAGGCCGACCCGCAGAAAATCATCGACCTCATCCCCGACGATGTCAAACCCTATGTATGTATGAACCTCTCGCTCTCCTGCCAGTATGACACGGAGAAAAATGTCTACAAGATGCCGCAGAACGCTGTGCGCACCTACAAGTCGTGGGCTTCGGTATGCCAGCACAACGGCATGTGGTTCACCTGTCAGCCCGCCAGCGGCGGACACACCCATATCCAGGACGACGACTTGGAGACCTTCGAGTATTTCTACAAGCGTTATCCCAACTTCCTGGGATGGAACTATGCGGAGCAGTTCTGGGGCTTCGACGAGCCCAACGACCGCAGCAGCAGCACCCAGACCTCACGTATCGCCCTGTTTGCCAAACTGGTCAACATGGCTCATCAGTATGGCGGATTCCTCACCGTCTCGTTCTGCGGCAATATCTGGTCGCACCTGCTCAACCCGATGGGGATGATGAAGCGCAACAAAGACCTCCTGACCGCCTGCAGGAACTATCCTGAGGCCATCCTCTGGCTCTACAAATACACCACCTCGTCTTGTTTCTACAACAACGAGAGTGTCACCTTCGGTCCCTTTTTCTCCGGTCTGGCCAAGAGCTATGGCGTGAGATACGACAACTGTGGATGGAACGGTGCGCTCGACGCCCTTCTGGGCGAGGGCCATGGCAAGAAATATCCCGTGGCCGCCGGCATCGGAACGGTGATGGAGCAGACCGCCGTCAATGGCGGAGCCGTCTGGGATGGCCCCGAACTCATCTGGACGGAGGATTTCCAGAACCTCAACAACTCCACCGTCGAAGGCTACACCCGTCGCAACTGGGGCACTTTCCCCGGCTTCCGCAACGCCTGGACCGACATGTTCCGCAAGATCATCGACGGCACCATCCATATCCCCACCCGCGAAGAGGTGGTCGGACGGACCAAGGTAGTGGTCATCAATGATATCAGCACGGGCAACGATGAGGAGAAGTATGCCGCCTGGGGTTCGCTCTACGACGGACTCTACAAGCAGAGTGACCCCTTCAACAGGGGCAACGGGCAGTGGATGGACAATTTCTGCTATTTCAAGAAGACTGGGCGCTATGCAGCCATCCCGCTGGTGATCGGCCTTTACGACGATGCTGCCAATGCCGTCCCCGTGAAGGTGAAGAAGTCGAACTACACCTCGCGCTGGAGCACGCAGACCAAGAAGGTGGCCGACTTCAACGAGCAATATCCGGAGGTGAGCAAGGGCGACCTCTATGTCTCGCGCCTGCGCAACCAACTGGTCACCTACACCCCCTATACCTATATGAATGCCAAGAAGACGGCTTCGGCCCAGGTGCCACTGCTCTACAACACCTGCGACAGCCTCCGTCTCACCTGGGGAAAGCTGAGCAGTGGCCTGGTGAGGGAATATGCCGACCACATCGATTTCTATCTCAACAACTACCGCAACGACACCACGACGATGGTGCTCGACAAGATCGAGGTGACGGGAGTGACCACGCAGCCATCCTACAAACTCACCAAGAGGGTGCAGGCCACAGCCAATGCCTCAGCCTCCTACGATGAGGAGAAAGGGGTCTTCACCCTCTCCATCCATCACAACGGCCCGCTTGACGTGACGATCAATTGCACCGGCAATGCCACCGACCGTGCCACCGATGTGCTCGACGCCTCGGCCCTCTCGCTCGATGTGCCCCGGCAACCTGAGGCTTACCACGGCGAGATCATCATCGAAGCTGAGGACATGGACTACAAGAGCATCAAGAGTTGCGTGACCGACCCCTACGGGTGGTATCCCTCAGTGCGAGGACACTCGGGTAACGGATTCGCTGATATGGGAACCAACTCCTCGGGATCGCTGCGCCACCGGCTCACGCTCAGGGAAGCAGGCGACTACCGCATCGCCATCCGTTACACCTCTACTCAGCGAGCCGGCAACCTCTCGGTGAAGGTGAACGGCGAGAGCCAAACCGTCAGGTGTGAGAAGACAGCCACCAACCAATGGCTCAAGGCCACCATCGACGCTTCTCTGAAAGAGGGCGTGAATGAGCTCTTCGTCAACAACACCAGCGGACTCAACATGTATATCGACCAGGTGGTCTACACGCCGGCGGATGTCGCCCCGGAGCGCTTTGGCATCACCATCCGGCAGGCAGAGCATGGATATGTGACGGCTGAAGTGGATTCTGCCGAGGAAGGACAAGTGGTGAAACTGACAGTGACTCCCGATGAGGGCTACGCCCTGCAGGGATGGAACGTGGTGCACGGAGGCATCGTGATCGGCGATGACGGCACTTTCGTCATGCCCGACGATAACGTGACTGTCCAGCCCGTCTTCGTCGATCTGAGCGCCGTCTACACGCTTGATTTCGGTTCTGTGCTCTCAGGTACGATGCCCGAGGGTTGGCGCGCGGTGCAAGAAGACAATGCCGTGCACGAGTATCCCGGCAATTTCACTTCGGGAGCCCGCACCTTCTCGGGTTTCGCCGGTTATCAGGGCAAGGGTCTGTATTGGCGTGTCAACAACTGCGAATACGGCCGTCAGGCAGCCTTCCCGCTCACGTTGGACAAAGGCACCTACAAGTTGTCGTTTGCCATGGCAGCATGGAAAGAGCGTCCGAAGTTCAAGGCACGTATCCTCGATGCCGGCAACAATGAGGTGGCAGCCTCTGATGTCTTCCTTGCGGAGCCCAACGCCAATGGCAACACCTCGGCCAATCTCTCCTCGGCGCAGCTTCGTGAGTTGCCTTTCGAGATCACCAACAAGGGCAATTATGTCATCAGCTTCACCAACAACGGAACCGGTTTCGATGAGTTCCTGCTCCTGGAATGCCGTGTCAACCTCACCGGTGAGTCAGGCATCACAGAGCAGACGGCGCTGTTCAGCACCCGTCCTGCCGGCATCTACAGCATCCAGGGTGTCCGCCGCGACAAGTTGCAGCGAGGCATCAACATCATCGTCACCGCCGACGGCAAGAGCCGCAAGGTGATGGTGAGATAATCGCAGTATCAGTCAAGGAAAAAGCCCCGGAGGCAGCGGCACGTCATGTCGCATACCTCCGGGGCTTTTGGGAATCTTTCAAGAGCGTATGAGATCAAGACGCTCCTCTATGCCTCAATGACCGTGCCTTTCGAACCGTCGATGGCGGTGGCCTGGGTGATGATCACCCGTCGCACGCCATGCTCGACAGCCTGGAGGGCATTTTCCAGTTTGGGGATCATGCCGCCGCTGATGGTGCCGTCGGCGACGAGCTGTGAGAAACGCTCCCGTGTGATGACGGGGATGACGGTGGCATCGGCCTCCATGCTGGTCATCACGCCGGGCTGTTCGAAACTGTAGATCAGCGTGACCTCGAAATGCTGTGCGAGGGCCTTCGCCGTCTCGCTGGCGATGGTGTCGGCGTTGGTGTTGAGGATATGGCCCTCACCATCGTGGGTGAGAGGAGCCATGACGGGGGTGATGCCCTGACGGAGGAGGAAAGCCAGTTTGTCGCCGTCGGCACGGTCGACATCCCCCACGAAGCCATAGTCGATGTCCTTCACCGGACGCTTGTGCGACCGGATGACATCCATGTCGGCCCCGGTGAGTCCCAGGGCATCGATGCCCCGCGACTGCAGTTGTGCGACGACGTTCTTGTTGACCAGACCGCCATAGACCATGGTCACCACGCGGATCATCTCGCTGTCGGTGATGCGGCGGCCGTTGACCATTTTGCTCTCAATGCCCAGCGCCGCGGCCATGCGTGTGGCGCTGCGACCACCACCGTGCACCAGCACCTTGTGGCCCCGGATGGCAGCGAAGGCGTCGAGGAGCTGTGCCAGCTGAGCCTCGTCTTCCACGACGGCACCGCCGACTTTCACGACTGTCAATGTCTCTTTCATTCCAGATAAGTATAACCGTAAAGTCCTGACCGGTAATTGGAAAGGAACTCCTTGCCTTCCTCCAGGGAGATCTTGCCTTCTTTCACGCTCTTGGTCACCCAGATTTCCAGTTGGCGGACGAGTTTCTTGGGATTGTACTGCACGTAGTCGAGCACTTCCTCCACAGTCTCGCCGTCGATGATCTGGTCGATGCTGTAGGTGCCGTTTTTCACGGAGATATGCACGGCATTGGTGTCGCCGAAGAGGTTGTGCATGTCGCCGAGGATCTCCTGGTAAGCCCCAATGAGGAACACGCCGAGATAATAGGTCTCGTTCTTCTTGTGGACATGGAGCGGGAGCACATGTGAATTGACGTGGCTGGTGACGAAGTTGGCGATCTTGCCGTCGCTGTCGCATGTGATGTCCTGCAAGGTGGCGTTGCGTGTGGGCCGCTCGTTGAGCCGCTGGATGGGCATGATGGGGAAGAGCTGGTCGATGGCCCAGGAGTCGGGGAGCGACTGGAACAGTGAGAAATTGCAGAAATATTTGTCGGCGAGCAACTTGTCGAGGCCCCGGAGTTCGTCGGGGATATGCTTCAGCTGTTTGGTGAGCGTGTTGATCTCATGGCACACGCTCCAGTACATGCTCTCGATCTCGGCACGGGTCTTGAGGTCGACCAATCCGTGTGAGAACAAGTCGAGGGCCTCGTCGCGGATCTGTTCGGCATCGTGCCAGTCCTCGAGCATCGAACGGCTGTTGAGGTTGTCCCAGATGTCATAGAGGTCTTTGACCAGCTGGTGGTCGGTCTCCTTGGCCTCGAACTCCTCGGGCATTTCGGGCAGCGAGGCCGTCTCCAGCACGTCGATCACGAGCACGGAGTGGTGTGCGGTGAGTGAGCGTCCGCTCTCGGTGATGAGGTTGGGGTGGGGTATGCCGTTCTTGTCGGCGGCTTCGACAAACTGGTAGATGCAGTCGTTGACATACTCCTGGAGGGAGTAGTTGACCGAACTCTCGCTGCTGGAGGATCGTGTGCCGTCGTAGTCGACGCCGAGTCCGCCGCCGCAGTCGACGAAATCGACGTTGTAGCCCATTTTGTGGAGTTGCACGTAGAATTGTGCGGCCTCGCGCAGGGCGGTCTGGATGCGCCGGATCTTGGTGATCTGGCTGCCGATGTGGAAATGGATGAGTCGCAGGCAGTCGTGCATGCCCTTGTCGTCGAGGATTTTCAGGGCTTTGAGGAGTTCGGCGGAGGTGAGGCCGAACTTTGAGGCATCGCCGCCGCTCTCCTCCCATTTTCCGCTGCCGCTGGAGGCCAGTTTGATGCGTATGCCGAGATTGGGTTTCACATTGAGTTTCTTGGCGGCTCGGGCGATGGTCTCCAGTTCATTGAGTTTCTCGACCACGATGAAGATGCGCTTTCCCATTTTCTGTGCCAGCAGGGCCAGTTCGATATAGCTCTGGTCCTTGTAGCCGTTGCAGATGATGAGCGAGTCGCTCTGGCATTGTACGGCGATGACGGCATGCAGTTCGGGTTTAGAGCCAGCCTCGAGTCCAAGGTTGAATTTCCGTCCGTGTGAGATGATCTCCTCCACCACGGGCTGCATCTGGTTGACCTTGATGGGATAGATGATGAAATTCTGTGCTTTGTAGTTGTATTCCTCGGCAGCCTTTTTGAAGCAGCTGGCCGTCTTCTCGATGCGGTTGTCGAGGATGTCGGGGAAGCGGAGCAGTACGGGAGGGGTGACATCGCGCAAGGCGAGTTCGTCCATCACCTGTCGCAGGTCGATCCGTGTCTCGTTCTTGCAAGGTGAGACATAGACGTTGCCGTTGTCGTTGATACCGAAATAGGAAGTTCCCCATCCGCTGATGTTGTAGAGTTCCTTGGAGTCTTCAATAGTCCATTTCTTCATGTTGTTCAAGGGGTGTTAAATGGGTGTTATGGGCTTGTGGTGATGATGTCAGACGTTGAGCATCTGCCGTATCCGGCTCACCGAGATATTGATTTTGTCGTAGCTGTCGAGCAGGTTGACGTCGAGGGTGTGGCGTGCCTTGTTGTAGAAAGGCTCGCGTGTCTCGAGTTGCGAGACGATGAATTGGCGCATCTCCTCCGGGCTCTTGCCCTGGAGGAGGGGTCGTATGCCTTTGCCCATGAGCAGGTGCTTGTGAAGCACCTCGGGTGTGGCCTTGAGGTAGATGGTGTCGCCCTGGCCGTTGAGGTAGTCCATGTTGTCGAAGAAACAGGGGGTCCCGCCGCCGCATGAGATGATGACATCCTCAAACTCCGCCACCTCGTGGAGCATGTTGTACTCGATTTTGCGGAATCCCTCCTCGCCACGCTCGGCGAAGATCTGCTGCACCGTCTTGCGCATCCGGCTCTCGATATACCAGTCGAGGTCATAGAACGGTATGCCCAGTTGCTTGGCGAGAGCCTTGCCGACGGTGGTCTTTCCGGCTCCCATGTAGCCGATGATGATGATCCTCACCATAGGGTCATTTTTTCTTGGATGACGCGGTGTTGACCACTTCGACGCACTGCTCGTAAGTCAGTTCGCCAGCTTTGTTCTGCATGGCCTTGGGCATGCGGTAGTTCTTGCCTTTATAGCAGATATAGGGTCCGAAGCGGCCTTGCATCACTTCCAGTTCGGGATCCTGTTCGAATTTCTGGATATGCCGTTCCTGTTCCTGTTTGCGTTTCTCCTCGATCAGTTCCACGGCCTTGTCGAGCTGTACGGTGAGCGGGTCTTCGGTCTTGGGCAGCGACACGAATTTCTTGTCGTGGAGGATATAGGGCCCGAATCGTCCGGCGCCGATGGTGACAGGTTTGCCTTCGAACTCGCCGAGGTTGCGCGGCAACTTGAAGAGTTCGAGAGCCTCGTCGAGCGTGATGCTCTCCATGCTCTTGTCGGAAGGCAGCTGTGCGAAGAGGGGTTTCTCGCTGTCCTCGGCGCTGCCGATCTGGACGATAGGTCCGTAGCGTCCGATCTTCACGAAGACCGGTTTGCCACTCTTCGGGTCGAGACCGAGCTGCCGCTCACCGGCTTTGTGCTCGGCGCGGATGTTCATGGTCTTCTCCACCACGGGTTCAAACTCCTTGTAAAATTTCTTGATCATGGTCGACCATTTGGCTTTTCCCTCAGCGATCTGGTCGAACTGCTTCTCGACGTTGGCCGTGAAGCCATAGTCGAGGATGTCGGGGAAGTATTGGAGGAGGAAGTCGTTGACCACGATGCCGATATCCGAGGGCAGGAGTTTGCCTTTCTCGTTGCCCACGATCTCTTTCTTGGTGCTCGTGGTGATCTTGTTGCCTTTGAGGTTGTCGATGGTGAAGGATCGGCTGGTGCCTTTCTTGTCGCCTTTCTGCACATACTCACGCTGCTGTATGGTGCTGATGGTGGGGGCGTAGGTCGACGGGCGGCCGATGCCCAGTTCCTCGAGTTTGTGCACGAGGCTGGCCTCGGTGTAGCGTATGGGCGCAGCGGTGAACCGTTCGGTCGAGGTGATGGTCTGTCGCTCCAGGATGTCGCCTTTTCTCATGGCGGGCAGGATGCGGACGGTATCCTCGGTCTGCTCCTCGTCGCTCGACTCCTTGTAGGCTTTCAGGAATCCGTCGAAGGTGATCACCTCACCGGTGGCCACGAAATACTCCTCGACGCCGCTCACCTTGATGTTGACGGTGGTCTTCTCGATCAGGGCGTCAGCCATCTGCGATGCGGCGGTGCGTTTCCAGATCAGTTCATAGAGTTTGCGCTCCTGGGTGTTGCCCTCGATCTGGGTGTTGTTCATATAAGTGGGTCGGATGGCCTCGTGGGCTTCCTGTGCCCCCTTGGCGTGTGTCTTGTAATTACGCGGTTTGCTGTATTCCTCGCCGTAGAGTGCGATGACCTCTTGCTTGCTGTCGTTGATGCAGAGCGAGGAGAGGTTGACGGAGTCGGTACGCATGTAGGTGATGAGTCCGTTCTCATAGAGGTGCTGTGCCACCATCATGGTCTGCGAGACGGTGAAGCCCAGTTTGCGCGAGGCTTCCTGCTGCAGTGTGGAGGTGGTGAAGGGAGGTGCGGGAGTGCGGTGAAGCGGTTTTTTGGACACGGCATCCACGGTGAAGGTGGCTCCTTTGCATTTCTCGAGAAAGGCGAGGGCATCCTCATGGTTCTTGAAGCGTGTCGGCACCTCGGCCCTCACCTCGCTGCCAGAGTTTGGCAATGTGAACACGGCAGAGACCCGATAGAAGGGTTCGCTCTGGAACGCCTGTATCTCGCGCTCGCGCTCCACGATCAGCCTCACGGCGACGCTCTGCACGCGGCCGGCGGAGAGAGCCGGTTTCACTTTGCGCCACAAGACAGGTGACAGGCGGAAACCCACCAGTCGGTCGAGCACGCGACGGGCCTGTTGGGCATTGACCAGGTTCATGTCAAGATGGCGCGGGCTCGCGATGGCTTGCAGGATGGCGGGTTTGGTGATTTCGTGGAAAACGATCCTGTTGGTCTTCTCCTCGTCGAGGCCGAGCACCTCGCAAAGGTGCCACGAGATGGCTTCTCCCTCACGGTCCTCATCAGATGCCAGCCACACGGTTTTGGCTTTCTTGGCGGAGGCGCGGAGCTCGCTCACGAGTTTCTTCTTCTCCTCGGGAATCTCGTAGTAGGGTTCGAGGGTATTGGTATCGATACTGATTTCTTTCTTCCTCAGGTCGCGGATGTGTCCATAACTTGACATCACCTTGAAGTCCTTGCCCAGGAAGCGCTCTATCGTCTTGGCCTTGGCAGGACTCTCTACAATCACTAAATTGTCTTGCATATACGTCTTCAAATATGATTCGAGCCGCAAAAGTACGCAAAACTTTATGGACTTACCTTATTATATAGTTAAAATTTGCATTTTTTAACGAGTCGCACATTCTTCGTAATTACTCAGCACCTTAGTAAGCATAGCCATTCGGGCGGATCTGCTTTTGTTCGGGTGGATTTGCATTTGTTCGGGCGGATTTGTAATCCGCCCGCATTGAGTATCAGCATTTGCAATGCGCTTTTAGCGGATTAAAAATTTTGTTCGGGCGGATTTGCAATCCGGCCGCATTGAGTGAAAGCATTTGCAATGCGCTTTTATCGGATTAAAAATCCTGATACTCAGAGCATCGGGATTACAAATCCCGATGAACAACGACAAATCCCGATGAACAACGACAAATCCCGATGATCATAAGAAGGGAAAGTGGAGTGCTGAGTAATAACCATTCTTCATGGGCTGAGTCACCTCACAATCTTCTTCCCATTTTGTATGAAAACTCCATGGCCTTTTATGGTAGGCAATTTCCTGCCAGAGATATCGTATGCAGAGTCGTCTTTGGGGGGAGACAGGGTCTGAGACTCTATCTTGTCAATGTCTGAAATAGAAAAGACCCCCGCGTTTGTCAGGAGAATCAATTCATCGCCCCAGAACAATGCATCATAAAAGCACATGGGTGGAGTCTTTCCATGCTATGCGGTGTGCCCAGTGTCTCACATTTTGCTCGCCAAATTTGCTCTCGAGCGAATAGGCGCGCTTGTAGTCTTCTTTTGTGCCCTGGGCATTGGCTGGCAATCCTGCAAAAAGGAAAAGGAGCGTGATGAGGAGATGATGTTTCATAGATATGTCGAAATGAGTTTGTTTTTGATGGTTGGTCGCCTTGATTTTGATTGATTCAAAGAACATCTGCAAATATAAGCATTTTTATGATGTCATCCAGATTTTTTTCATGCCAAAACGATGGTTTCTTGCTCATTTTGTTTATCTTTGCAAATATCTATATCATTAACCACCTTAAACCCGATTCTACGATGAAAACAACCCGCCGCTCCACAACCTTGCAGGCCATCATGCGCACTGCATTTCTATTCATGGTTTTGCTGTCTTTCCCAGCAACTATCATGGCCTATGAAGAGACGCTCGACAATGGCGTTGACAAGTTCAAGTACTCCATGTCGGGCAACGTTACAGATAACGGCTCTCGTATCTGGGACAGAGAAGGACCTGGGTCATCTATTGTAAGGGAAAACATTCAGTTGTCTTATTCCGGCAACCAAATTAATATCGAGGCCAGCAAATTGGATGGCAAGAGTCAGAATTACAAGATTGAGGTTACTGTGGGTTTTTGGAAAAGAAAAGGTGGGATGGGCGTCGGAGTCGGGAGTAATTATAAAGATGTGGCGACCAACGACCGGTTCTCCAAAAGCTATTCAATTCCCGACGATGCCAACCATGCCAAGGTGACAATCAACTATATAGGCAAGGGCAGCAGCTTTGGCATCCAAGCCGAATACACGCTCTCGAAATCAACAACAGCCACCAGGGACGATAAAAAAGATCCATTCCCAAAAATCGAACAACGGCCATATAGAACGAAATATGGCGATTGCCACATGAAGGACAGCAAAATCAGGTTCAACGACTTCTATGGGGAGGTAAAGATACGGTGCAATTTCGATGAGGATGATTCTTTCGAGTTTGTCGATATCGGAACTGTCATATATGAGGATGACCGTATAAAGACCGAGGAGGACTCGGGGGCCATCCTCGGCTTGGAGGACATGAGCACTTATGTGATAAAGCCCGAGAGTATCCTTATCATCCACACGGAAGAAGATAAAACTTCCAGATTGGAATTGATTGTCGGTGCCATTGTAGGCAACTGGAAGAAAATGCTACAAGGCAAATCTATTAAGTGTGAGATGTCACAATGTGTCGCTGGCATCAGTGGCACCATCGTAGCCTTCGAGGAGACGGGCAAGGAGTCGCGGGTGTGGCTGTTGGCAGGCTCGGTGGAAGTGAAGAGCAAGAAGACGGGAAAGGTGACGAAACTGAAACCGGGTCAGCGGAGCGTGACGGGCACCAACGGCGTGGTGCAGGTGAAGTCCTTCAACATCGAGGAGGGTGCCAGGAAGTTCGGTATCTCTATGGACGACATCAAGAACCACTACAGCAACAGCAATGGAAACGCCCCCACGGCTCATACCGGCAACACTAAGGCGGACAATGGTGACAACACCATTTATGATGTGACGCCCACGATGCCGGAGTTCCCCGGCGGCGCACAGGCCATGGGCGACTACATCGCCAAGAATCTCAAATATCCCGCCGACGCCAAGCAGCAGGGCAAGGACGGCTTCGTGATGATACAGTTTGTGGTGGAGAAAGACGGTTCTCGGAGCGACGTCAAGGTGATGCGCAACGGCAAGTTGCCGTCGATGGACAAAGAGGCGCTGCGTGTGGTCAATTCGATGCCCAAGTTCTCGCCGGGGCGCAACGAGAAGAACCAGCCCGTGCGTGTCAAGTTCGTCGTCCCCGTCCGCTTCAAACTGAATTAAGAATAGGGGGTTGGGGGCTAAGTCCTCAACCCCTTTCTTTATGGGGCCAGCCTTCGGCTTCACAAATTGACTCTATCGAATCGGGCGAAATCTACCAAAAAATGCATCGATTTCGCCCGAAATATTTCCTCAGTGGAATTAATGATGCTGAGTTGATCAGAAATGGTATTCCACAAAGGCCTCCATAGCCTCATAACATGCCAGGCCAAGTTCGTCGTAGCGTCGTGCCGTGTCGCGGTTGCGGTCCTCGGCGCGCTGCCAGAACAGGCGCTCGTCGTTTCCCAGGAAGGGTGCGCTCTCCATCTGGCTTTGGTGCTTGAGGATGGCATTGCGCTTCTCGCGCAACTCCTCCGGGCTCATCGGGACACACATCTCGATATCGGCGATGTCCCATTCTGCCCAGGCCCCTCTGTACATCCATACCCGGCAGTCGTCAAGCCATGGGGCATGAAGCTTTTTCTCTTCGTCGATGGCAGCCAGCACGGCATCGGTGCATTTGCGGTGAGTGCCGTGTGGGTCGGCCAGGTCGGCGGCCACATAGATCTGATGCGGCCGGACACGGGCAATCAATTCCTGTATGGGAACGACATCCCGCTCCGTCATCGGCAGTTTGGCGATCGTGCCCGACTCATAGAACGGCAAGTCGAGGAAATGGATGTGCTCGCTTGGAATGTTGTTGTAAGCACAGGCCAGGCGTGCTTCGCCCCGGCGGATGAGGCCCTTGAGGGTGAGGAGCTCTGGGATGTCGGCCATGACGGGGTCTTTCTGCGTGGGGTGCAGGTATTTGTTGTCGCCGTAGGCATCCAGTTCGGCCTGCTCCTTCTTGTGGATGAACTGTTTCACCAGCTGATAGGTGCGTCCGATGACCTCATCGGTGCCCTCGGCGAAGAGTTTGTTGAAACCGTTGATGAAGTGCATGAATCGGGTCACCTCCTCGTCGTTGACCGCGATGTCGCCGCTCGTCTCGTAGGCGATGTGCACCTCATGACCCTGTTGGAGAAGACGGCGGATGGTGCCGCCCATCGATATGACATCGTCGTCGGGATGCGGTGAGAACACTACCACGCGCTTGGGGAAGGGGAGGGCGCGCTCCGGACGGAACGTATCGTCGGCATTCGGCTTGCCGCCCGGCCATCCCGTGATGGTGCGTTGCAACTCATTGAACACCTCGATATTGACAAGTCCGGCGGAACCGAATTGCTCCACCCAGTGGCGCATGTCATGTTCCAGATAGTCTTTGGTGGATAACTTCAGGAGCGGTTTGCCGGTGCGACGGCAAAGATCCACCACTTCGCGCCGCAGTTTGTGCTCGGGCGTGGTGATGCGGGATGTGAGATTGAGGTTCATGGCTGTGGTTTTGGGGGTCAGTGTTTTGGGGTTATCGGGTCAATGATTCTGGGCTTTCGGGCAGTGGGAGAGGATAAACGTATAGACGAAGTCGAAATCGTCCTTGTTGACATACACGCGGTTGCGGCCGAAAGGCTCGTTGACTTGTATCGTGTCCATCCACCGCACCGCTTTCACTTTCTTGACAGCAGAGAAATCGGAGCTCATCGAGGTGCGGTTGGCGGCGATCATGCCCGCCCCCATCACGCCCGGTTTGCCAGCAGCGAGTCCGGACAGCGTAGTGAGAGCGCCGATGCGCTTGGCCACCTTCGCGGAGCGCGGAGCCTGCCGGTGCTCCACACCTTTCTCGTCCATGATGAAATGCACTGAGTAGGTCCAGCCCGCAACAGCGGCATATACGAGATAGCCCAACAGGCCGAGCACCAGCAAGATGGCCGCCATGATGCCTGTTATCTCAAGCACAAAGCCAAAACCCTGAGGATCCAGGCCGTCGGAACAGGTCTGGATGGCCAGCATGATGATGGCGAAGATGGCCACGGTGACTCCCAGCACCCAGTAGACTTCGATCAGCACCGATGGGTTCTTGAGCATGTTGAGGTCGTACATCCAATGGTATTTCCCGTCCTCGTAGAGTCTCACGCTGTAGTCGCAGTGGATGGTCGGTTGGCGTTTTCGCGGCGTTTTGTTTTTTTCCATGGCATTGAGGTGGTTAGGTGATGTTTCGGTATTCTCTTGGCGACATGCCTTTCATCCTGGAAAAGAATTTGGTGAACGAGGGCGCGTCGGCGAAGTTGAGCCGGAGTAAATCTTGCCGTCCCACAGTTCAAAAGGCTTGCTGCCGTGCATCTTGATCCATGCATCTTCCAAGCTATACATCTTCGGTGTCTTTTGGTTTTTCGCCACAAAGATACGAAATAATATTTGAAATGTATCGTTTCGGACAAGTTTTGTATCGTTCCCAATTTTGCGGAGAGGCAGAATGTGCGTGACTTTGCAGTAATCTACTCAGCACTCCACGTTCCCTTCTTATGACCATCGGGATTTGTCGTTGTTCATCGGGATTTGTCGTTGTT
>CAMNIN010000024.1 GCA_946540735.1 uncultured Prevotellaceae bacterium
ACAACGACAAATCCCGATGGTCATAAGAAGGGAAAGTGGAGTGCTGAGTAATTACCCAGCGCGGTAGCCACTCATGCTAGGGGGTGCTGAGTAATTACCGAGGATTGGGTGGGCAAAAAGAATCGTTTTTATGAGGAGCATTCGATTATTTGCACTACCTTTGTTGGCTGTTCAGAGGCGAGCCATATCGTGTGTTCAGAAACGAGCCATATCGTGTGTCCAGAAACGAGCCATATAGGTTATATCGGGCCTGCCATACAGACTATATATATAATAAGGAGAACAACCATGATATCATTTGAATGCGACTACAACAACGGGGCACACCCTGAAGTGCTGCGCCACCTGGTGGAAACCAACGACGAAGAAACCCTCACCTACGGTTTCGACCGCTATACCGAACAAGCCAAGGAGAAAATCAAGGCGGCCTGCGAGGCCCCCGATGCCGAAGTGTTTCTCCTCACGGGAGGCACCCAGACCAATGCCACGGTCATCGACGGCATGCTCCGCTCTTATGAGGCCGTGGTCTGCGCAGAGACAGGACACATCAACGTGCATGAGGCAGGAGCCATAGAGGCCAGCGGCCATAAAGTGATCGGACTGCCGCAAAAAGACGGAAAACTGGAAGCCGCCACCCTCGAGCGGTTTATGGAAGTCTTCGAAAACGACGAGAGCCGCGACCATGTGGCCCAACCAGGAATGGTCTATATCAGTTTCCCCACCGAGATGGGCTCACTCTATACGGCAAACGAACTGCTCCGCCTGGAGGATACCTGCCACCGCCACGGCCTACATCTCTTTGTCGATGGCGCACGCCTGGGCTATGGACTGATGGCTGAAGGCAACGACATCACCCTACCCTTTCTCGCCGCCCACTGCGACGCCTTCTACATCGGAGGCACGAAAGTGGGAGCCCTGTGCGGTGAGGCCGTGGTCTTCACCCACAACAATACACCACGCTGCTTCTTCAGCATGATCAAGCGCCACGGAGCATTGCTGGCCAAAGGCCGGCTGACCGGCGTGCAGTTTGACGCCCTGTTCACCGGCAACCTGTATTTCCGCATCTCGCGCCACGCCATCGAGATGGCAGCCGCATTGAGGGACGTGCTCCGGGAAGCCGGACTGGCCTTCTACGTCGAGTCGCCCACCAACCAGCAGTTTGTCATCCTGCCCAACAAAAAAATGCACCTGCTGGAGCAGCAGGTGCTATTCACTCATTGGATGCCCTGCGACGATGACAGCACCGTGTGCCGCTTCGTCACCAGTTGGGCTACGAAGCCAGAAGACATCCAACGACTCAGACAACTACTTATTTGAGCACGCCCAGTTCGCGGCCGATCTTGACGAAGGCCTCGATGCAACGGTCGAGCTGTTCACGGCAATGACCAGCTGAAATCTGCACGCGGATGCGAGCCTGTCCCTTGGGTACGACAGGATAATAGAAGCCTGTGACATAGATGCCCTCGTCGAGCAGGCGGTTGGCATATACCTGAGAGAGTTTGGCATCATAGAGCATCACCGCGCAGATGGCACTCTGCGTGGGTTTGATATCAAAGCCCGCAGCCATCATCTTGTCACGGAAATAATTCACGTTCTCCACCAGCCGGTCGTGGATCTCATTGCTCTCCTTGAGCATCTTGAAGACCTCAAGACTCGCCCCAATGATACAAGGAGCCAAAGAATTGGAGAAGAGATAGGGACGGCTGCGCTGCCGCAGCATCTCGATGATCTCCTTGCGGCCGGTAGTGAAACCACCCAGTGCGCCACCAAAGGATTTACCGAGAGTACCGGTATAGATGTCCACCCGGCCATAAGTGCCGCAGAGTTCGCTCACGCCATGGCCTGTAGCCCCCACCACACCTGCAGAGTGCGACTCATCAACCATGACAAGGGCATCGTACTGTTCGGCCAAGTCGCAGATCTTGTCCATCGGAGCCACATTACCGTCCATGGAGAACACGCCATCGGTCACGATGATGCGGAACCGCTGAGCTTGTGCCTCTTTCAGGCAACGCTCCAGGTCAGCCATGTCGGCATTGGCATAACGATAACGCTTAGCCTTGCAGAGGCGCACCCCATCGATGATCGACGCATGGTTGAGCGCGTCGGAGATGATGGCATCCTCCTCGGTGAACAGCGGTTCGAAAACACCGCCATTAGCATCAAAACAAGCCGCATAGAGGATGGTGTCTTCGGTTTTGAAATAATCCGAGATGGCCGCTTCCAACTGTTTGTGGATATCCTGGGTGCCGCAGATGAAGCGCACCGACGACATGCCGAACCCCCTCTGGTCCATCATCCGCTTAGCCCCTTCGATGAGGCGTGGATGGTCGGACAAGCCCAGGTAATTGTTGGCGCAGAAATTCAGAACTTCCTTTCCTTTCACTTGGATGGCCGCCCGCTGAGGACTCTCGATGATACGCTCCTCCTTATAGAGGCCAGCCTCCCGTATCCCTGCGATCTCCGCACTGAGATACGCTTGCATTTTTCCAAACATAACATTAGATTTTAAAGTGGGCCTTGGCCCATGGGTTAAGTATTGGTGGTGCGAAGCCCACCTGTCGTGATTTGAAGGCAAATATAGGCAAAAAAGGGCACAGGACAAAACATTTTTCATCCTTTGTGAGAAAATATGCGATTTTCATCCGCAAAAAAGCCGCGGTTTAGAAAAAATTTATTTATTTTGCCATTCAAAAGACAACACAATCTTAAATTGTATGAAAAACATCTTGATTATCGGATCGACCGGTCAGATCGGATCGGAACTCACCATGGCCCTGAGAGAGCGTTATGGTCACAGACATGTCGTGGCAGGTTATATCAAGGGCGCAGAACCCAAAGGCGAATTGCTGGAATCAGGCCCAAGTGCGTTGGCTGACGTCACCGACGGGGAAATGATCTCGGAAGTGGTGCGTCAATACGACATCGATGCCATCTACAACCTGGCGGCATTGCTCTCTGTCGTGGCGGAGCACAAGCCCCGGCTGGCCTGGGCCATCGGCATCGACGGTCTGTGGAATATCCTTGAGGTGGCTCGCCTGCGCCACTGCCAGGTGTTCACCCCCAGCAGCATCGGTTCATTCGGCCTGAGCACCCCCCATGTGCGCACCCCCCAGGACACGATCCAACGTCCACGCACCATCTACGGAGTGTCGAAAGTGACCACAGAACTTCTAAGCGACTACTATTATCACAAATACGGTGTCGACACCCGCAGCGTGAGGTTTCCCGGCATCATCTCCTACATCACGCCACCAGGAGGAGGCACCACCGACTACGCCGTCGACATTTTCTACTCAGCAGTGAAAGGAGAGAAATTCATCTGTCCGATTAAGAAAGGCACACTGATGGACATGATGTATATGCCCGACGCGCTCAAGGCCGCCATCACGCTGATGGAAGCCAATCCCGACCGGTTGGTGCACCACAACGGTTTCAATGTGGCATCGATGAGTTTCGCCCCAGAGACCATCTTTGCGGAGATCAAGAAGCACATCCCCGACTTCGAGATGGAATACGATGTCGACCCGCTCAAGCAAAGCATCGCCGAAAGCTGGCCTGACAGGATGGATGACACCTGTGCACGCCGTGAGTGGGGCTGGGCGCCCAACTACGACATCCGGTCGATGACATCTGACATGATCGAGAAACTCAGCAAGAAATTCGGAGTATCACCCCTCAAGGCCTGATTTGCAGGGGTGATACTTATCTGATGAAAGACCTCACGACCTCGCCATCATAGGTGTTGACCCGGAGAGTGACGACGTCGCCTGTCTGGAAATACTCCAAGGGAATGCTGGCAAAAATGCGGGTGGAATAATTCTCAGGCACCCCATTCTGACTGTGGAGGAGCCGCAGGAAATACTCATGCTCGCCTCCACGCTCCACGATGCTGTCGCATACCACGCCCAAGGACTGCCGTTTGTCTTCCTCATCGGCTTTCCCCGTCTTGAGGTAAAGACCCAGATTAAGGTAGTTGCCATTTGCCCCGATCCACGCACTCTCCCAAGAGAGCGGATCGGTGGCCTTGGTCTTCACCTCAGTGAGCGGACGGAGCACCAGCACCTGCTGGGCAGAAATGCAACTCACTGAGGGCAAATCCACCTCCTTGCGGCTGTAATAGAGCAGGGCACGGTAGGTGGTGTCGGCCTTCGTCATCCAACTGCATTCATATACCGGCTGGAAGACGAGAGAATCGTTGTCGTCGGTCAAAGCATACCGCATTCTTCCCTTCTCGCCACAGCTCACATCAGCCAGGTCTGCCCGCAAGTAGGAATAGCCGCCATCACCCGTCTCATAGCTGTTTTCGGTGCATGACACAGCTAACAGAAATGCCAGCACCATGACGCCAAGGAAGAAAGAGCCCCTCACCTTCGTCATACGGCCAAGAAATGATTTCGGGCAGGGTTGGCATACATCGTAAGCATCCGCTCCCGGAGGAAATCAATATCAGGGTGCTCCAAGTCGATCTTAGCCAGCTGGCCATCGATATAACGCAAGAAGAAATCCCTCTCCTCCTCGGAGTATGCCCCCTCATGATGAGAGCCTTCGAGCAGGTCGAGAGCCACAAGATTGGAGGGGAAAAGGCGGTAGTGACGGTGGATCTCCATATCGATATGCTGAGCCACAAGATCAAAGACATCGTTCTTGGGCACATCAGCCAACGTGTCGAGATAGCCGTCGATGCAAGGAGCGCAATGATAATGGATGCGCCCTTTGTAGCCCATGATGCCCGTCTGCATGCTCCTGACATCGTCGCCTGGCGCTTTTTGGAAATGATCCGTATCCCGCCGCTGCTGCAGTTCCTTGGCCTTGAGGAAGTCGCAGGGATCGAACTCATAGGAGATGGACAGGGGAACGATATGCAACTGCTTGAGACGATCCACGACCGAGCCTTCACCCCCCATGGCCATCATCTTGAGGATAGCGGGCTGAGTGCGGTCGTCGGAATCCTTGGCCCGTCCCTCACGCTGTGCGATCCACACATTCTCTTGTTTCTCACCGACGGCATAGTGCATATAGTCGGAGAGTCGTTTACTGGCCAGGAGCATCTGCCGCGGCGGCAGACTGCGCTCCACGATGAACGACTTGTTGATCCTGACGAGGTCTCTCACCCAAGGCAGGGAAAGCAGGTTGTCGCCGATGGCGATCTCACAAGTGGTCGTGAAACCGCAGTCGATGAGCAGTTTATCGAGCAAGGCCGAATCGAGCACGATATCCCGGTGGTTGCTCACGAAAGTATAGCGGGCCGACACGTCGATGGCGCTCACGTCCATATCACACCCCTTGCTGGCCTTATCCAGCAATTGTTGCAGGAAGCCATAACAAAAAGCCTTCTGGAACTCGAGGTTGGTGCCACACTGCCGCATCTTGGCGGCGATGGCCTCTATCGGCACCTGCGGATAGAGATAAGCAACGACAGCCCTGAATCCCTCGTCAGCAAGCAGTTTATCGTATGCTGCAGGAAGTTCTTCAGGGTCGTAGGGGCGGATGGGGTCGAAGATCTCGGGTGTTCTCATGGCGTGGATATTCAGAATTGGTTTTCGATAATTTCAGAAAGCACATCGGAGATGTTGAGTCCGGCAGCCCTGACCTGCTGTGGAATGAAGCTGGTGGGAGTCATGCCCGGCGTGGTGTTCACCTCGAGCATGTTGATGCGCACGCCGCCCTCATCATTCTTGGTGAGGATATAGTCGATGCGGATGATGCCGTTGCAGTGCAGGATATCGTAAATGGCGCTGGTGATCTCAGAAGCCCTGCGGGCCACATCCTCGGGAATCCTTGCAGGCGTGATTTCCTCCACCTGTCCGTTGTATTTGGCATCATAGTCGAAGAACTCGTTGTGGGTCACCACCTCGGTGATGGGGAAGATGACCGTTTTCTCACGCGTCTTGTAGCACCCCACGGTGATCTCCGTACCATCAAGAAACTGCTCGACCATGACCTCATCGCTCTCCATCATCGCCTTGCGGACCGCAGGAGCCAGTTGATCGAGGTTCTTGACTTTCGACACGCCGAAACTGCTTCCGTCGTTGGCGGGTTTCACGAAACACGGCATACCGATGCGCGACATGATATCCTCATCGCTCACCAGGTGCTCATACCCCCTTCGGATGAGGAGGCTTTCGGCCACGCTCACGCCATAGCTGCGCAGATACTGGTTGAGTAC
Organism: uncultured Prevotellaceae bacterium; assembly: GCA_946540735.1. Taxonomy (GTDB): domain Bacteria; phylum Bacteroidota; class Bacteroidia; order Bacteroidales; family Bacteroidaceae; genus Prevotella. The sequence continues at coordinate 6,170 of CAMNIN010000024.1, forward strand.
GAACTTGTCGAAGGTCATCGCCTCAACCAGCACGCCGCTCGTACTGTAAGGCAGGTCGATGAGTTCGAAATATCCCTGGAGGATACCGTTCTCACCAGGTGTGCCATGTATGGTGATGTAGGCATAATCAAAAATAATCCTCTTGCCCTCGTAACTGAAGGAGAAGTCGTTGCGGTCGATTTTGGCCGTGGTCCCGTCGGGGAGGTTCACATGCCAGTCCATGCCTTTGATATCGACGATATACACATTGTAGCGCACCTTGTCGAAGAAGGAATATAATCCCTGTGCCGAGCGGAGCGACACATCGTGCTCTGAGGAGTCGCCTCCACAGACGATGGCTATGGTTTTCTTTTCTTTATTCATCTTTTCAATATATAATATAATGTAGGTCTTGGTTTACAGTTTATATTCGTTGCCTTTCATTCTCACATGCCATTTCTCGATGAGCGAGGCCAGGTCATCGGGCATGGGAGATGAGAAATCCATCTGCTCGCCCGTGCGTGGATGCACGAACCCCAAGGTCTGCGCATGCAATGCCTGCCTCGGGCAGACTTTGAAGCAGTTGTTGATAAACGCCTTGTAGGAAGCGCTTCTCTCCCCCCTCAGGATTTCCGTACCGCCATACCGCTCATCGCAGAAAAGCGGGTGGCCGATATGCCGCATGTGGGCACGGATCTGGTGCGTCCGCCCCGTCTCGAGCACGCATTCCACAAGAGTGACATAGCCCAAGCGCTCTATCACCTTGTAGTGAGTGACGGCCGGTTTTCCCACGTCGGAGTCAGGAGGCATGACCGTCATGCGCAACCTGTCACGCGGGTCGCGGGCAATATTCCCCTCGATGCGTCCCGTGTCTTCGGTGAGGTTTCCCCAAACCATCGCCACATAACTGCGGTGGGTGGTCTTGTTGAAGAATTGCAATCCGAGGTGGCTTTTGGCCTCTGGTGTCTTGGCGGCGACGAGAAGTCCTGTGGTGTCCTTGTCGATGCGGTGGACGAGTCCCACCTCCGGGTCGTTGGGGTCATAGTTCTTGTCATCCCGGAGATGCCATGCGATGGCATTGACCAGGGTGCCGCTGAAATTGCCGCATCCGGGATGTACCACCATGCCAGCGGGTTTGTTGATCACCATGAGGTCGTCGTCCTCATAGACGATGTCGAGAGGAATGTCCTCAGGTTCTATCGTTGTCTCGAAATGCGGTCGGTCGAGCATGAGTGTGACCACATCGCCCGGCCGCACCTTGTAGTTGCTTCGCACCGGTCGGTCGTTGACATGCACGAACCCCGCCTCCGCAGCCTTCTGGATGCGGTTGCGGCTGGAATGCTGCATTTTCTCGAACATGAACTTATCGATGCGCACCGGCACCTGCCCTTTATCCACTACGAAACGGTAGTGCTCATAAAGTTGCGGAGCCTCGTCGTCAAGTTCTTCAGTGTCGAAAGGAGTCTCTACCATGATCTGTCGGGTTCGTCACTATTCCGCCTTCACGGGAGCAGGAGCCTGCCCGGAAGGAATAGAGGGAGTATTTGACACATTGGGGATATCGAGTGGTTTCACCACGGTGGAGACATTGGTGGGAGCCGATGCGTCGGAAGACTCCGACCGTTCTTCGCGGCTCTCTGTCTGCCGCTTGTAATGCGGTCTTGAGCGTGTAGTGGTCTCCTCTTCCTCCTCTTCCTCTCCGAAGTAGTAGGAGTTGGCGTCGACGAAACTCACCGTCTGTCCCAGGTCTCGCCGGCCGTCGCCCACCTGGAGGATAAGCTGGTCCTCGATCGAGACACGGTCGCCGGCAGCGAGCTGTTTGCCTTGGCATTTGATGCCATAGACCCACTCACGCTCACCGGGGATAAACTCAGGATCACCCAGGAGGAATCCCATGGCCTGGAGTTTTGATTGCGCGTCACGCAGCGAACTGTTGTCGATCACGTCGGGCAAGGGGCGGCGTGGTGTCTGCGAGGCATTGATCTTGACATAGACGATGCGCCCCGGTTTCACGATATCGCCCGGTGTGGGCGACTGTTCGAGCACGCAGTCGGGCGGCAAGGTCTTCACATAGTCGGTATCGCTCACCACGATCTGCAGATGCACCTGGTCGAGCATATCCTCAGCCTCATTGAAGGTCTTGTGCAGAATGGTGGGCACTTCCACCGTCTGCCCATGGTGTGTGTATAAGTCGAGGCCGTATCTCAGGCCGAGGCTCATCAGCACCACGATAACCACCATGGCCACGATGTTAAGCCAAAGATAAGGACTCAGTATTTTACGTAAGAAATTCTTTGCAGTCATGAAAACGGGTCTTTTTATACCTCTCTATGCTTTGAGGTAGCAAAGATAGTGCAAAACCACCTAATTACAAAACAAAATCCGTTATTTTTTGGATTCCGCATCCTGTCAGCCATTGACACCAGCAAGGGAAAGGGCAAAAAAAACAGGAAAAAGCCTGGCCCCTTCCTGTCCTTAGTCACTTAGGATCAGCGATTACTTTCCGTGATGCTCATCCGATACCGTCAGCTTCTTGCGGCCTTTGGCACGACGGGAAGCCAACACGCGGCGGCCATTCTTGGTGGCCATTCTCTCACGGAAACCGTGCTTGTTTGCTCTCCTGCGGTTGTGGGGCTGGAATGTTCTTTTCATCTTTCTTTTCTATTTATCTGTTATTATTTCTCACTTTGGGCTGCAAAAGTAGTCATTTCTTTTCATTCCACCAAAATTTTGCAAGAAATTTCGTCTCAAGGACCTTGTTTTTTCAAAAATATGATTAACTTTGCTCCCCCAAAGCGATGACTATATCCATCAAATCAATATTTACACAATGATTAAATCACAAGACATCAAGAAAGGAACTTGCATCCGCATGGATGGCAAGCTGTATTTTTGTATCGACTTCCTCCATGTGAAACCCGGCAAAGGCAACACCATCATGCGCACCACCCTGAAGGACGTGGTGAGCGGCCGTGTGCTGGAGAAGCGCTTCAACATCGGTGAGGCACTTGAGGATGTGCGCGTGGAGCGCCGCCCCTACCAGTATCTCTATCTGGAGGGTGAGGACTACATCTTCATGAATCAGGAGACCTATGACCAGATTCCCATCGCCCGCGATCTCATCACCGGTGTGGACTTCATGAAGGAGAGCGACATCGTGGATGTGGTGAGCGACGCTGACACCAACACCATCCTCTATGCAGAGATGCCGGTGAAGACCGTGCTCCGCATCACCCATTCCGAGCCCGGCATCAAGGGAGACACCGCCACCAACGCCACAAAGCCCGCGACACTGGAGACAGGCGTTGAGGTCCGCGTGCCCCTGTTTGTCGACGAGGGCGACCTTATCCAGGTAGACACCCGCGATGGCAGCTACCTGCAGCGCATGAAGGAATAACACTTACCCCAAGTGGCATGGAGGCCACCACACCGATGAGATATGCCATCATAGTGCCCGTATACAACCGTCCTGAAGAGGTGGACGAATTGCTTCAGAGCCTTGCCGCCCAGACCGAGCGCGACTTCGAGGTCATCGTGGTGGAAGACGGCTCACAACGCCCCTGCAAGGATATCTGCACCAAATATGAAGATGTGCTTGACCTCCATTATTATGCCAAGAAAAACTCCGGCCCCGGCCAGAGCAGGAACTTCGGAGCCGAGCGCGCCAAAGGTGAATACCTGATCGTGCTCGACTCCGATGTAGTTTTACCCCCCGACTACCTCACCCATGTGAGCGAGGAGTTGGAGGTCACCCACGCCGACGCCTTCGGCGGGCCCGACCGCGCACACGACTCTTTCACCGATGTGCAGAAGGCCATCAGCTATTCGATGACCTCTTTTTTCACTACTGGCGGCATACGTGGCGGCAAGCAGAAACTCGACAAGTTCTATCCCCGTTCGTTCAACATGGGCATCCGTCGCGACATCTACCTCAAGCTGGGAGGATTCTCGAAGATGCGATTCGGCGAGGATATCGATTTCTCCTACCGCATCGTGGAGGCCGGCTACAAGACGCGGCTGTTTGGCAGCGCATGGGTCTGGCACAAGCGGCGCACCGATTTCCGCAAATTCTTCCGTCAGGTCTATAACAGCGGCATCGCCCGCATCAACCTCTCCAAGCGCCATCCCGGCACATTGAAACTGGTGCATCTGCTGCCCATGGTGTTCACCTTGGGTGTGATTGCTCTAATCCTTGTCTCAGCCGTAGGCCGGGCGATGATGCACTACGACGCCGAGCACTGGAGGTCGTGGTACAAAGTTTGCGCCATCCCCTGGATTCCCATCCTGCTATACAGCATCATCATACTCATCGACTCCACCCTGAAGAACAAGAGCCTGAAAGTGGGTCTGCTCTCCATTCCCGCCGCTTTTGTGCAACTCATGGGCTATGGCTTCGGTTTCATCGAGTCGTGGTGGAAACGCTGCGTGCGCAAGCAAGACGAATTCACGGCATTTGAAAAGAACTTCTACAAATGAACGAGAAACTGTCGATCAACCAATGGGCCGAGGAAGACCGTCCGCGGGAGAAATTCATGCGTTTGGGAGCCGGAGCCCTCAGCAAAGCCGAGCTTCTGGCCATCCTCATCGGTTCGGGCACGCCAAAGGAGAGTGCTGTAGACCTGATGAAACGCATTCTCAACGACTGCGGCGACAGTCTCAATGCCCTGGGCAAGAAAGGGCTTCAGGAACTGCTGAACTACAATGGAATCGGAGAGGCCAAGGCTGTGACGATCCTGGCCGCCTGCGAGCTGGGCAAGCGCCGCCAAGAGGAAAAAGCCTTGGAGCGAGAGCAAATCACCTCGGCCAACGACATCTATGCCTTGATGCACCCCAAGATGCAGGACCTGGGCACGGAACAGGCATGGGTGCTGCTCCTCAACCAGAATTTCAAGCTCATCAAGGCGGAGCAACTGTCGTCGGGCGGCATCAGTGAAACCGCCGTCGACGTCAGGCAGATCATGAAACTCGCCGTGCTCAACAACGCCACCGTGCTGGCCCTTGTCCACAACCACCCCAGCAACAACATCACCCCGAGTCAGGACGATGACCGCATCACACAGCGCGTGAAGAAAGCGTGCGAGATCATGCGCATCCACTTACTCGACCATGTCATCGTGACCGACGGCAGATACTACTCCTATCACGATCAGGGCAAGCTCTAAACCCATGATTTCTGAGTCCTGCGGCATCTTTATCACCTTTTTTCTTGCATTTCAGAAAGAATTGTCTTAAATTTGCATCTGACGCTCAGAGCGACACCATCACCTAACAGACATCCATCATGAACGAGAACTCCCTTCATCACGAGTCACAGCCCGAGAAACTGGCCGCATGTGTGGCCGGATGGCCACAATTGAACGGCGGAATCCACTACAAGCACCTGGTGGACTACCATACCTACCACGCTTTCGGCACCTACAATCTGTCGAATGAGGAATGGGACATCCGCGAGATGATCTACAACTTCAAGAACAACTCCGAACTGACCGATCCCATCTCGCACCGCCAAGCCCTGGAGAAAGCCATCGGACTGCTCCTGCCCCTGCTTGAGGAGACTTTCGGCGAGATGCTTCCCCAACTGACCTTGGTGTGCATTCCCGCCTCCACAGCGGAGAAGACCGCAGCCCGTTTTGAGGAGTTCGCCAACATCGTCGCATCCAAGACCGGGATGGAAAACGGCTATGACCACGTCGACGTGGTCATCGACGGGGAGTCGAAGCACCTCGGCGACCAGCCACAATACGCCCTCGATCCGACCTTCTTCAAAGGTCGTCAGGTGCTGCTCTTCGACGACATCATGGCCACGGGCAACAGTGTCGCCAGTTTCGCCACACAGGTAATCGACAGCGGCGCCGACGTCGTTGCAGCCGTCGTACTGGGCAAAACCGTAGCCGACAAATACGACAAGGAGTGACACAAGAAGGGATGACAAGGACATCCCACACCTACAAACGATATGACAGCAGACAAGAAAACCGAAATAGAAAGCAAGATCGTCGATGTGCTCCGCACCGTCTTCGACCCAGAGATACCCGTCAACATCTATGACTTAGGTCTGATCTACCGCATCGAACTCGACGACGAGGGCAATCTCGACATTGACATGACTTTCACCGCCCCATCATGCCCCATGGCCGATTACATCCTCGAGGATGTCAGGACCAAGACCGAAGCCATCGAGGGTGTGATCACCTCCAACGTGCACCTCGTCTTCGAGCCGGAATGGAACCAAAGCATGATGACCGAGGAAGCCCGTATGGAACTGGGATTCGACTAATCACAACCCATGAAGAAAAACGTCTATTTCCTCTCCGACGCCCACCTGGGATCGCTTGCGATAGCGCATTCACGTACGCAAGAGCGCAGGCTTGTGCGCTTCCTCGACAGCATCAAGACCAAAGCTGCCGCCATCTACCTGCTCGGCGACATGTTTGATTTCTGGAATGAGTACCGCTATGTGGTGCCCAAGGGCTACACCCGTTTTCTGGGGAAGATCTCCGAGCTCACCGACATGGGTGTGGAGGTGCATTTCTTCACCGGCAACCATGACCTCTGGACCTACGGCTACCTGGAGCAGGAATGCGGCATGATCGTGCACCGCAAGCCACTGACCACAGAAATCTACGACAAGGTGTTCTTCCTGGCCCATGGCGACGGTCTCGGCGATCCCGATGCCAAATTCAAGTTTCTGCGCAAGCTCTTCCACAACCGCACCTGCCAAGTGCTGCTCAATGCCATCCATCCGCGCTGGGGCATGTCACTCGGACTGCACTGGGCGAAGAAAAGCCGGATGAAACGCGCCGACGGCAAGGAGCCGCCCTATATGGGTGAGGACCGCGAGGACCTGGTGCGCTTCACCAAGGAATACATGAAGACCCATGCGGAAATCGACTATTTCATCTTTGGGCACCGCCACATCGAGCTCGACCTGATGCTCTCGAAGAAAAGCCGGATGATGATCATCGGCGACTGGATATGGCAATTCACCTATGTGGTGTATGACGGCGACCATATCTTCATCGAGGAATATGTGGAGGGAGAGAGCAAGCCATAGGGATTTTTCAGCATCAAAAAAAGTCGATTCGCCGACAAAAAGATCCTGTTGGTTGAAAGAATTTGCAGGTGCGCTCCTTGTTTTGTATATTTGCAACATGACATGATGATCAGAGTACGACAATTTTCTCAATCAGGAAGCAACATAGACATCAAAATCAGGTTTGTAGAATCAAGTTAAGTTAAGGGATTGGGTTCCGTGAGGAAGTCAATCCCTATTTGTTTCCCATGGGGAGAGATGCTGTGGAAGGGGACTTGAAGTGGCCGTTCGCCTTTGAAAAGAACAGTCCCGAAGGCTGCGGCGGAATGCCGCCCCTTCGGGACTGAGAATTACTCTTAGAACAGGATTGCGAGAGCGGTTTACACCAGATTCACCGTGTCGGTGGCGATCATCAGTTCCTCGTCGGTAGGGATGACACAGACGGTCACCTTAGAGTCATCAGCAGAGATGACAGCCTCTTCACCACGGGTCTTGTTGCGCTCAGCGTCGAACTTCACGCCAAGGAACTCGAGGTCTTTGCAAACTTCCTCACGCATGCCCATCTGGTTCTCGCCTACGCCGGCTGTGAACACGATGATGTCGACTCCACCCATGGCAGCAGCATAAGCACCGATATACTTCTTGATGCGGTAGAAATACATGTCGAGAGCGAGTTGAGCACGCTCATTACCCTCTTTGGCAGCATTCTCCACGTCACGCATGTCGCTGCTCTCGCCAGTGATACCCAGCACGCCGCTCTGCTTGTTGAGCAGATTGGACATGCCGTCAGCATCGAGGTCGAGTTTCTTGGCCAGGAAAGTGATGGCGCCACCATCAATATCGCCGCTGCGAGTGCCCATCATCAGACCCTCCAGAGGAGTCAAGCCCATGGAAGTGTCGACACACTGTCCGTCTTTCACGGCAGCGATGGAGCCACCATTGCCGATATGGCAAGTAATGATACGCTTGCCTTTGGGGTTGACATCCAGGAACTCACACACCCGCTGTGAGACGTAGCGGTGGCTGGTGCCATGGAAGCCATAGCGGCGCACGCCATACTGCTTGTAAAGGCCGTAGGGGATGGCATACATATAAGCCTTCTTGGGCATGGTTTGGTGGAAAGCGGTATCGAAGACCCCCACCTGAGGCAATCCGGGCATCAGCTCACTCACAGCCCTCACGCCCTTCAGGTTGGCAGGGTTGTGCAGCGGAGCGAGGTCGATGCACTTCTCGAAGGCATCGAGCACCTCATCGTTGAGCAGCACGCTCTTATTGAACTGCTCGCCGCCGTGCACCATTCGGTGGCCCACGGCGTCAATCTCCTTGAGGTCCTTGATGGCGCCGATCTCCGGATCGGTCAGCAATGAGAAGATGAACTTGACCCCCTCGGTATGTTCGGGGATATCGTGCATGATGGTTTTCTTCTCGCCATTGGGGAGCTTCACTTTCACGAATGCGCCGTCGAGGCCCACGCGCTCAGCTCCACCAGAGGCCATCACCTCCTTGGTGTCCATATCATAAAGTGCATACTTGATGGACGAGGAGCCGCAGTTTAATACTAATATTTTCATTTCCTTCTTTTAAAAATTGATATTTCGTTTGAATCTTATTTCTTGGCATCCATAGCCTGGCAAGCAGTGATGGCCACCATCTTGTAGATATCATCTACGGAGCATCCGCGGCTAAGGTCGTTGACCGGCCGGGCGATACCCTGGAGGATAGGACCGAGAGCCTCGGCGTCGCCCAAGCGCTGCACCAGTTTGTATCCGATATTACCCACCTCGAGGTTGGGGAACACGAGCACGTTGGCCTTTCCAGCAATCTCACTGCCCGGAGCTTTCTTGGCACCCACGGAGGGCACGAGAGCAGCATCGGCCTGCAGCTCGCCGTCCACCTTCAGGCTCGGGTCGAGTTCCTTAGCCAGTTTGGTGGCCTCGATCACCTTGTCGACCACCTCATGGGAGGCACTGCCCTTGGTGGAGAAGCTCAGCATGGCCACGCGCGGATCCTCGAATCCAGCGACGCTCTTGGCAGTCTGAGCGGTACAGACAGCGATCTGTGAGAGCTGTACGGCGTCGGGCATCGGAGTGACGGCCACGTCGCCCACCACGAGGATACCATTCTCGCCATACTGAGGCTGCTTGGTGATGAGCAGCATAGCGCCGCTGACACAGGTGATGCCCGGAGAGCACTTGATGATCTGCAGGGCAGGACGCAGTGTGTCGCCTGTGGTGCTCAATGCGCCGGAGATCTGTCCATCGGCACCCTCGGTCTTGATGATCATGCAGCCCAGATAGAGCGGATTTTTCACCAGTTCACGGGCTTTCTCGATGGTCATGCCTTTCTTTTTGCGGAGCTCGGTGAGCAGCTGGGCATATTCCTCACTCTTCGGATTGTTCTCCGGGTCGATGAGGGTAGCTTTGTCGATATTTTCCAGTCCCCACTGCTTGGCCAAGCCGTGGATCTCGTCAGGATTACCGATCAGGATCAGGTCGGCGATGTCTTCGGCAAGCACTCTGTCGGCTGCCCTCAATGTGCGCTCCTCCGTTGCCTCGGGGAGAACGATGCGCTGCTTGTTGCTCTTAGCGCGCTCAATGATTTGCTGTACTAAATCCATAGTTGTTTTTTGAAATATTGTGCTTTTAATAGGAATAATGCAAAGGTAGTGCAAAAAAAGGAATTATGAGCGAAAAAGCGTGAAAAAATCATTTTCGCCATAGCATATCGGCGTGCAGGCCCGTCATCCCATCTCCTTGGTGAGGATGCTCTCCAGGTCTTCAAACGACAAATGGAGTTTGAACTCGCCGTTCACAGCCACGCTGACGCGGCCAGTCTCTTCAGAGACGATGATGGCCACGGCATCGCTCTCCTCAGAAATGCCCATTCCCGCGCGGTGGCGCAGGCCCAGTTCCTTGGGGATCTCATTGCTGTGTGACACCGGCAGCACACAACCCGCCGCGCGTATGCGCTTCTTGGAGATGATCATCGCTCCATCGTGGAGAGGAGCGCCTTTGTAGAAGATATTCTCGATCAGCCGCTGGTTGATGTTGGCATCAATCAGTTCCCCGGCTGTCTGCATGAGGTCATCGAGAGGGATGGCTCGTTCTATCACGATCAGTGCGCCCACCTTCTCACGTGCCATACTCATGCAGGCACTCACGATCGGCATGATGGATTTCCGGTCGACCTCATCTTTCTTTTTCGACCCGAAGAAGCGCATCAGCGGTTCCATTTTCCGGTGTGCGCCCAGATTATAGAGGAACTTACGGATCTCACTTTGAAACAGTACGATGAACCCGATCACACCCACGCTCACCAGTTTGTCGAGGATGCTGCCCAGCAGACGCATTTCCAGCACCTGACTGACAATGAGCCATATCAGGATGAAGACAAGGATTCCGATGAACACATTGATAGACCGCGACTCCTTCATCAGCCTGTAGCTGTAGTAGAGGATCACCGCTACGAGGAAAATGTCAAGCAGGTCTTTCAAGCCAAATTCTATCATATCAGCATCGTTTTATCTGGATTCAGGACTCGAAGGACGGAACAGCGAGATTTGCGGTCCTTCATCAGGAGTGAACTTTCGAAGATGCCCCACAATCCGGCATACCTCCACCGCCTCTCCCACGTCATGCACGCGAAGCATGGCAGCACCATGCATCAGGGCCACAGCATGCAAAGCCGTCGTCGCATTGAGCGCTTCAGCCGTGTCGCAACCGAGCAGACGAGTGATCATCGACTTGCGCGAGACCCCCACCAGTATGGGGAGCCGCAGAGCCTGAAGGTCAGGCAAGCGGGCCATCAACGCATAGTTCTGTTCGAGGTCCTTGCCAAAGCCAAACCCCGGATCGACAAGGATATCATTCACCCCCATCGCCCTCAGTTGCCCTACCTCTCGTGCAAGAGCCAGAAGCATTTCCTCCACCGTGGGACGAACGGACATCAGCACATAGGGCACGCGCAGTTTCGCCACCATCCGGAACATCGGCGGCACCGTCTTATCATCAGCGACAGAAGCGTGGAGAGCACCAGCCGCTCCCCCACCCTCAGAGACATCATTGATGATGGCAGCGCCAAATTCCTCGACAGCCATCCGCGCCACATCAGGCCGGAACGTGTCGACACTCACAACCGCCTCCGGCTGTTGCCGGCGAACAATGGCCAGAGCATGGCGCATCCGTCTCATCTCCTCATCCTCAGCGACCACGCCAGCTCCAGGTCGGGTGGAGAAAGCCCCCACGTCGATGACCGAGGCACCCTGGGCTATAATCTCATCCGCTCTTTCGGCGATCTCATGCTCCGTCTGCACTCTGCTGCCCGCAAAAAAGGAGTCAGGAGTAGCATTGAGTATACCCATGACCTTGGGCTCGGACAAATCCATCAGCCGTCCGTTCACATTGATTGTATGGTGCGGTAAGAGTTCCATAGATGCAAAATTAGGCAAAAAATCCGGTTTTTTCTTGCTATCATGACAAAAAACGAAAAAAATGCCTAATTTTGTCTCGCCAAAACCAAAACCAAACCCATGAACATCCAACAACTGTATGATATCTATCAGAAGCACCCTGTAATCACCACCGATTCCAGGGACTGTCCCGAGGGCAGCATATTCTTCGCACTAAAAGGAGCCTCGTTTGACGGCAACCAGTTCGCTGTGAAGGCATTGGAGTCCGGATGTGCCTACGCTGTCATCGATGACCACCAAGTGGCAGAAAGTCATCCCACCCTCGTTGAGAGCGGCAAATTGATTCTTGCAGACGATGTGTTGCAAACCTTCAAGGACCTGGCCAGGGAGCACCGCAGACAGTTTGACATTCCTGTCATCGGCATCACCGGCACCAACGGCAAGACCACGACCAAGGAACTCATCGCCTCGGTGCTGGGTGAGCGATACAACGTGCTCTACACCCAAGGCAATTTCAACAATGATGTCGGTGTGCCCAAGACCCTCCTCCGCCTCAGCAAGGAGCATGAGATCGCCGTCATCGAGATGGGAGCCAGTCACCCTGGCGACATCAAGACCCTTGTGGAGACAGCAGAGCCCACCTGCGGTCTGATCACCAATGTAGGCAAGGCCCACCTGCAAGGATTCGGTTCGTTTGAGGGAGTGGTGAAGACCAAAGGAGAACTGTATGACTTCCTCGGACAAGAAGAAGGACGGGTGATTTTCATCAACGCCAACAACGAGCATCTGGTCAATATCCTGCCCGAACAAGCATGGGTGACCCCCTACAGCAGCAATCCCGACGACACCGAAGGCTGTGTGGTCGGCGAAGTCGTCTCCTGCGCACCTTTCCTGAAATTCCGCTGGAGAGAATCAGACATCGACCTTGAGGAGCGAGGAGCCGCCGTCGAATGGCATGACGTACAGACACAACTCATCGGAGCCTACAACCTCGACAACGCCCTGGCTGCCATCACCGTAGGTCTCTACTTCTCGATAGATCCATCGAAGATCTGCCATGCACTGGAGAACTACAAGCCCAGCAACAACCGCTCTCAACTCACCACAACGCCGCACAACCATCTTGTTGTCGACGCCTACAATGCCAATCCCACCTCGATGGAAGCCGCGCTCCGCAATTTCCGCATGATGGAAGTATCCCCCAAGATGGCTATCCTGGGCGAGATGCGCGAACTGGGCGAGAGCAGCGTCTCTGAGCATGCCAAGCTCATCTCCATGCTCGACGAAAGCCATTTCGACCAAGTATGGCTTGTTGGTGAAGAATTTGCCTCCATCGAGTGTCGCTATCGGAAATTCCACGATGTGACGGAAGTAAAGGAAGCCCTCAAAGCCTGTCGGCCAGAAGGTTATTATATTCTCATCAAGGGAAGCAACGGCAACCGTCTATTTGAATTGCCCGAGTCGCTGTAATCCACAAACCACCATCAAGCACCCCTACTTTGCAGGGAAGAAGAAAGAAAAATAGGGAAAAATTTGCCTGTATGACAAAAAACCTCTATCTTTGCACCGCAAAATCGGGATGTAGCGCAGTTGGTAGCGCACTACGTTCGGGACGTAGGGGTCGGGCGTTCGAGTCGCCTCATCCCGACAACAGAGAGGTGTAACTGATTGAATTTCAGTACACCTCTTGTTTTTATGTTCCGTTTTTGTTCCGCTAAATCCGAGATTTTTCCTTTTCATGCCATAAGGGAGCATGAAAAAACCTGATGACACTGCAAACTTACGAATAAAATGCGAAACGGCAAAGAGAAGTGACGGGAAAATCTTTGCTCGCCCCTTTGCGTTACTTGCAGTGCAGTCAGGCTGCACGACATCCACGGCAGGGATGATGCCTGGGAGGCAAACCCATCCACCCCCACACCGACGACGGACAGACGGACGGGCACCGTGGGGCATGGCCATAATAAAATGACCTGCCGACGCATCACGCGCAGACAGGCCACAAGCGTAAATAAAAACGTTACTGCTCTATATTGTGGTTTTAGAATAGAGCCTAAAATAGATACCATTGGAAGCGCAGGTTGCTGAACAAACAGCCGTGCCACCGCTCATATTGGCCGTATAACAAAACGTCCGAGCCTTGCAGGAAAGCGAAGCGCGAGCCGCCTATGATGTTGCTAACGGCGTAGCGCACGTTGTCAGAGCGCAGGCCGTGGGCTTGAATCTCCGGCGCAAGAATCTCTCTGAAAGCCGTCTCGCTATCAGTCATGTCGCCCGTGGGGGTAATATCTAAGATTCCATTGTGCATGAACCACGTGTCGGACGCATCATCATGGAAGGGGTGGCAGTTGGCTTTCCTGATTGAGCCGTGGGTGGCCAGCCGGAAGTGCAGCAGGCAGGGCTCGTTGATGTTCCTTTTATGCAGGTGGTGCAGGAGAAGTTCTCCACTCATACCTTTGTAGTGGTCGTTAGGAGTACACAGTCCGCAGCCGTGGGGGTTGCACATCCACATGGCTCGTATCACGTTGTCTGGCGGTGTCGGTACACCTTTTGGAATATAGGATATAACACACATAATCTAAAGCGTTTTATAGTCGTTTTAAAGCCTGTGCAGTCTCTTAGTTGAGGCTTGCACGGCGGTTGTTAAAGTATGTTTTCTGCTCAGCGTTGAGGAAAGGAATCTCGTCGATGCTGTTGCAGGTCGTTATCTCGTTCTTCTCGCTATACTTGACAAATGCTGCAAGAAATGCTATCCAATTAGAAATTTTCTCGTAATCGGTTGTGCCTGAGTGCTGGCGGAACTCGATTGTCTGGTGGCGGAAATAGGCGTGTGAATTGATTTTGTAATAGCGGCTGTTCATCATGTCGTAAACATCACGTTTTGAAGTGCAGCGGCTGAAATCGAAGCCTTGTAGTGAGCGGCAGAAGCCGTTATTGTTGGCACGTCTTGAAAGCGGCATGAAAGAGTCAATAATGGCCTCTAATTTCTGATAGTTGCGGATGATGCGGATATAGTGTGCATCCGACATGTTAGCGGCACCGATATGGACGTGCAGACCGCAGGAACGGTTGACCTTTGCATCTATCTCGTTAAGAGCCTCACAGAGCCTTTTAAGGCTGTTCAGGCCGTCGTTGCCTTGCAGGATAGGCGACACAACCTCGTTGCTGTTCACGCCTTGCAGAGAGCCGTCAGAAACGATTTTATAATAGTGCTGGTTGTCGGCATGATTGTAGCCTTCAGAGCGGACTGCAAGACCTTTGCGCGTACCTTTTATAATAAGGTCGTTACGAACCACGTTGTAACACTCGATTTCCACTCCAAACGTCAACTTGCTAAAGTCGAAACCTGTGCCTTGCCAAGCCTTACTATTAAGGATGATGTAAGCCTCAGTTGAGTCAAGGCCTATCTTGATTAACTCGCGGTGCTTTATAGCATTGCTAACGTTCATGTTCATCACGTCGGCTACCATCTCGTTTAATGACTTCTTTTTATCCATAAGAAATGCGCCTGTATTTACTTGCTGTCGGCGGCAGCTCTAAAACCACATTGCAAAGATAAACAAATAATTTAATACCGCAAAGAAATAATTAAACTTTTCGTTTAATTTTAACGATTATTAATAAATTATTGGTTTAAGCATTTAGTAAAGAAATATATTATTTGTATATTTGCAGTC
Organism: uncultured Prevotellaceae bacterium; assembly: GCA_946540735.1. Classification (GTDB taxonomy): domain Bacteria; phylum Bacteroidota; class Bacteroidia; order Bacteroidales; family Bacteroidaceae; genus Prevotella. Next base: position 21,267 of record CAMNIN010000024.1, read on the forward strand.
CATGGGGAAATAAAACAAATAATATAAGGTATGGAAGGGAATTTTAGACTAAAGGATATAATGGCCGAAAGGGGTGTCACGAATGTCGCCCTTGCGAAGCAGTTGGGGTACACGGAAGTGGCAGTCAGCAACATGGTGAGGGGGAAGACCCTGCCATCATTGAACACATTGGAAAAAATCGCAGGCATTCTGGGCGTGGGGATGCGTGACTTCTTCGACGACACGCCCGACAAAGCCCCCTCCGCCGGACTGGTATGTCCGCATTGCGGTAAACCTATTCACATCGAGTTGAAAGGGGGTGAAGAATGACACTCTACCCTTTTCTTCTTGATGAATTCCTCGACGAGTACCACCTTACCCGCGAAGAGTTCGCCGACATCATAGGCAAGGATGTAAACGGGATGGCCAAGATTGAGCTTCGCAGGGCACTGACTACAGTCGAGCATTCAAAACTATGCCGTGTGTACGGGAAGGATGCTGTAGCCGAATTCTACGCCATGCGCCCCGCCATGCGCTTCACGCATAGAGGGATTCAAAATATGCAATAATAGTTAAATTATATGGCATATATTTGGTAATTAGATACTTTATTCGTACTTTTGCATCGTAAATCAACCCTTAGATTGTATGAACATCAGATTAAAGGATTTTCGTGACGCGAACAAATTACAGCAGAGCGACCTCGTTGAGGTTCTCGGTATATCCCAATCGGCAATTAGCAGGCTGGAAGCGTTAGGACGCGACCTTTCCCCAACACAAATTGAAAGGTTATGTGCAAAGTATGGAGAGGAAGAAATTATGAAATTCGCTGGGCATCCCGCACCTGCCGTTGTCAATCAACCAAAACAAGAATACACGCTTCCCGAAGCTTTTGCCATGCTGAGTGAGACGTGTAAGACCCAGTCTCGGACGATTGAAGCGCAAGCAGACATAATCAACAGGATGCGAGACATGATTGACAAGCTAACAGAGGAAGTCTCCTATTTACGTAATATGATGGATAATTAAGAATTATATTTTTCTTATACGCACGCAGGTACAAAATTAATTTGTATCTGTTTTTTTTGCCGTAAAATATGCAAAATATACCTTGTAGAAAATAATTGCCATAATATTTGGTCGTTAGAAAATAAATGCGTACCTTTGCAACATAGAAATAAATCTTTAACGCAAAAGAATTATATGGGTGAAGGAACGAACATTGCCAATAGCGTGCTAATTCAAGGATGCACGCTTGCAGACCTCGAGCGCATGATTAGCCATGCCGTCGATACTCGAATGGCAGCATTCTATGAGAGCATCAAGGAAAAGCCACCCGTGATGATTAAGCGGAAAGAAGCCGCTAAAATGCTCGGTTTGTCTCTTCCTACGCTCGACGCTTATGGCAAGTACGGCATACTACACCCGAAGCACCTGGGCGGACGTGTCTTCTATGACGAGACAGAGATTATTAAATATAAACAAACCCCAAAAAAATAACTATGATTGAAGAAACAAAAAACATGATTCTTCGCAAGTGGTTGAACTACTGCAAGAGACACGGGATTATCTATCAGCAACCCTCAGACGTTGACTTCGACGAGCAGAAAGACGAAGCAACCCTCAGCAACATTAACGGCACGTTCGCCAAAATCATCAATTACAGCGGACGAGCCAAGTTCATTCTTGACGTGAAGGAATTTTAATGTTTTCATAGATGTGGAGGCGGTGGCAATACGGCCACCCCTCCTTGATAGAGGAACAAATCGATTAAGAATACAGATATGGAAGAAATGACAACAATCCAAGACGAGTGCATCCTCCTAGGCGCACCCCGCATCATCAAGAAGAATGGTGGCTACCTCGCTAACATCATCACGCGAATAGTCGAGAACTACGATAGCGCAGACTTTGATGGCGTGACCCTCCTTACTGACATTCAGCTGGCAAAGGACAACTGCCGGTCAATCATTGAGGCCGCAGAACTGACCCTCAAGACCCTTGGCAAACTCAGGAAAGAGATAAAGGATTGCACCACTGACAAGTAATTGACAAGACAAACTATGAAACAGCAATTCAAGCAATACTTAGACGACCCACACTACATCACGCTGAAACAAGCAGCAGAGGAGGCTGGGATAAACGTCATAACATTCAAAAAGTATGCACGAAATATCGGCATCGCTGGCATCCCCGTAAGCAAGTACACCTTCTTTAAGAAAGACGATGTGGCAAAAGTACGGGGATTTATTGAGAAACAGGCGAATGTCTGGCTAAGACTGCTGGAGCAAGCGACCCACAAACGATGGGCACCTGTGGAAGAAAAGGAATAAACACCAATCAGGATAACACAATAAAAAAAATGACAAAAGAAGAAAAACAGATGCGCGACTTTCTGTCCGCAGAGATGATTAACAGAGATTTCTCACAAGAGCAGCTTGACAAGGTTGCCGAAGTAATGTACCCCCACGACGGCACAAACGAGAGCGTGCGCAGTGCCACCCGTCAGTTTGGCAGTGACATGATTAAGTGGGCCAAGAAGCAGAACGACAAGAAGGAGCGAGAGACCCCGAAGCCCATGACGGATGCAGAAATCGAGGCCCTGGCAGCAATGATGTAACCAAGGAAAGGAGGAACAATGGCATATCTACACGAAGAACACCCCAATTTCGATTGTGTACGCTTCGAAGCGGAAGTTTTCAACAATGGAGAGAGAGACCCATTCCATCAACGGCTCACAGATATACGTTGTTGGCGTGACTGTCAAGAGTATTTCGGGTTAAGCCCCATGCACGTCGAAGAACGAGCACTGAGGGACGGGTTCATGTCCCAGAAGCTTTACGAGGCGTTTGAGCACAAACTCGGCAAGGAACGCCTCGACAGCTATTTTGTGGAAAAACCCAAACCAAAGAAAAGCAAGGAGCAACAGGAAGAGGACGACCTGATAACGATGATGTTCGGGACGGTGGCTGATTACAGCCGACTCAACCTCGCACGAATCGGGAAAGGCAACATCAGGTAGCAAAAGTAAACACTCTTTACGCGCGCGTATGGCAGAAGAAAATACAAACACATTCACTCAGCAGGTCGGTAATGAGATTGAGCGGCTGGCGGGGCGAGGTGAAGCACCGCCTTCACCACAGCAGCAAGTCTCACCCATGCCTATCATTGAGCGTGAATACTACACAGCCGATGAGTTTCTTGCAGAGGATTACGAACCTGTTCCACGCATTTACCAAGACACCCGTGGCGGCAAAGATTATCCCGTTATTCCTGTTGGATTAGGTATTATCGCAGGTGTTGGAGGATGTAATAAGTCAACCCTCTTGCGTCAGTTGGCAATGTCTGTAGTATCTGGCAAGCCTTTTCTCGGATGGGAGTATACGGGCAAGCACAGAAGTGCTATTTATGTTTCCACAGAAGACCCCAAGCCAGTTGCAAAGAACTACATTAAGACAATGAACGAATCAATATGTATGTCCGCAGAGGAAGCTAAAAGGCTAAGGTTCATTTTTTCATCGGATGACATTCTGGAGAAACTTGATAATCAATTATCCCAAGCTCCCGCTGATTTGGTCATTATAGATGCCTTTATTGACGTGATAAGCGGAAAGCAACAGAACAGCGCATCAGATACAAGAGCCGCTATGGGACCTTTTGCCAGTCTTGCATTTAAATACAACTGCACTGTAATCCTACTGCACCATACCAACAAGGGGACGGACAATATTCCTATGTCAAGGGATAACGTTGCAGGCAGCCAGGCACTCGTCAACAAGCCACGCTTTGCAATAGAATTCCGGGTTAATAAGACTGATAAGGAATTACGTCTATTTGGTTTCGTTAAGCACAATTACTGCCCCCAGTTGTACTATCAAGATTCTGCTATGGTGCTAAGTATGGACGAGAATTTTGTGCTAAATTCTACCGGTCAACGTGTGCCTTTTGAAGAGACTGGTGATAACGGTCTCCGCAAGAAAGATGGCAAGTATGACAATGTGCTGGTAGATGTCTTGAAGGTCATGCGTAACAACCCGACCCCAATTTCTTACGGTGAACTGAAGAAAGCTATTATGGAGTTTCGGGACAAGGGTGAAACTACAGCCGAAAATAATATCAAGCACGCTGTTCAAAAGGGTGCCATCAAAAAAAATGAAAGCGGGAACTACATAATATCGCACGACTATGAGTAATCACCCCAACCCAAACACATACCACCCCAATTTACCGTACTTACCTAAAGGTAAGTATACGGAAATAATGGGGTTAGTGTTTTTGTGCGGAATTGGGGTAAATTGGGGTAAATTGGGGTAAGAATTAGGGTAAGGCAAAAGTATGATAGACAGGATAACAGAACAGAGGATTAAGGATGCGGCTTCGGTAGTTGACGTTATAGGCGACTTCTACGAACTGAGGAAGCGTGGCACTAACTACGAGTGCCTATGCCCCTTCCATCAGGATAGAGACCTTGGCTCGTTCAAGGTGTCGCCGACACGCAACATCTACAAGTGTTTTTCGTGTGGTGCGCAGGGTGGCCCGGTCGATTTCCTTATGAGTCACGAGAATCTGTCGTACCCCGATGCCCTGCGGTGGCTCGGAAAGAAGTACAGCATTGATGTCGATGAGGAACAGAAGAAATTCGTACAGGTCAAGCCGTCCACACCTAAGCCATTACAGATACAAGCCTCGAAAGAACTTTGCACTATACCAGCCGAATATGTCATACGCTCCCTCGACCTGCTCCTCCGCTCTCAGTTTCAAGCACACCTTTGTAGAATCATCAACGATTCCCGACGTATCGTGGAAGCCGCCCGAATGTACGCCCTCGGTGTCACGAAAGACGAAGGTGTTATCTATTGGCTGATTGACGAACAAGGAAAGGTGCGTTCAGGAAAGATTATGCACTACCTTATTAACGGTCACCGAGACAAGGAAAAGGACGGCGACAAGACTAATTGGACGCACTTTAAGATGAAGCAGGACGGAAGGCTTCCCGCTGAATGGCAACTTACACAATGCCTGTTCGGTGCCCACCTTCTCCCACGCTATCCAAGCAAAACCGTGGCACTCGTTGAAAGTGAGAAGTCGGCGGTTATCGCGTCCATCGTCCTGCCTCAGTACCTTTGGGTGAGCTGTGGCGGTAAGATGAACTTAGAGGCAGGGCAGAAACATCTCGCATTGAAAGGCCGAAAAGTGGTGATGTTCCCTGACACAGACACAGACGGAGAGACATTCCGTTTCTGGTCTGGGAAAGCCGCAGAATGGCGAGAAAAGGGTTTTGACGTGCAAGTGTCCGACTTACTTGAGAAAACGGCTACAAAGGCTCAGAAAGCGGCAAAAATCGACATTGCCGACCTTTTGGAGGAAGATTTAAGGAAAGTCTATGTGCCGTCGCCTATCGAGCTTATCGGACAGGACAGCGAGCAGGAGCAGACTCTTGCGGCAATGATAGAGACCAACCCCGCTATAAAATTATTGATTGACAAACTTAACTTAGAAGCTGCATGACACAAATATCAGACACTGAACTACGAGACTTCTGCAAGTGGTACAAAGACCGTAACAAAAAAGCTATCGACGAGGAGAGTGTGTTCATCACCTGCATGTGCGGACACTTCCACAGCTACCCCAAGGCGATGAAGGAACAACTGAAGCGAATGAATGTCCTCGGGCTGATAACGACAAACAAAGGAACGATAACGATAACAATAGCATGACAGACATCGACCCCTTCCCCGGCAAAAAGGAAAAGATACGCCAGAAGTACGTGCTGACTGATGAGCAGAAAGCGTGGCTGCGCAAGTGGCATCCCATCACCGAGAACAAGGTGCTGGAGCAGATGTCTGGGTACACCCACGTCACATTAGCACGATTCATCAGAGAGCTCGGACTCAAAAAGAGCGGAGATGGATTTAATGCTATCATGCAGCGCAAGGGGGAAAGGCTGCGAGAACTACGGAAGAAAGAAAAAAGACGTATTCTGTATGGACTGCCTCAGCAGACAAGAATGTACACGCCGCTGAAGAAGTATAATTGTGCGCAACACTCTTGCAGGTCGCGAGCACTTGAAAAGGGGTATATCCTTTCTTCCGACTGCAAAGAAGGGTCTCCGAGCAGATGGATAATCTACTATGACGACGAAACGCCGAGGGATGAGGTTTTTGAAAGGAATTGCTACAAAAACGGATTCAGGATAGAAGAATGGAAAGAGGAATAAGACAGTTGGATTTGTTCGGCGAATATATACCGAGACTTGCGAAACGTCCGTCGGGAGGCTCACAGAACCCCATCGTGTTTCGCGACTACGAGAGCTTCGTGGCCAAGTTCGCAGAGGGTAACGCCAAGACCACCGACGACTGCTACACACCGAAGGACGTGTACGAAGCCGTGGTGGAGTACGTCTCCACCGTCTGCGACATGAGCGAAAAGGTGATCCTGCGCCCCTTCTACCCCGGCGGTGACTACATCAATGCAGAATATCCTGAGAATGGCATAGTCATCGACAACCCGCCATTCTCGATGTTTACGAAGATTTGCAGATGGTACTCGACGAACGACATCCCGTTCTTTCTGTTCGGGCCAGGCCTCACGATAGCCTCAGCCTGCAAATGCTGCACGGAGGTAATCATCAACGAGAGCGTAACTTTTGAGAACGGGGCGAGCGTCCGCCTGAACTTCGCCAGCAACCTTTACGGCGACACCATTATAACGACCGCACCGAGGTTAGGGAGGATGATAGCGGCATGCTCCTCGCAGAGGCCGAAGAAGCCCTTGCCGTCCTTTGAGTACCCAAGCGAGGTTCTCTCAGTAAGCGACATGCAGACGATAGCACGCAACGGCATCGAGTTCAGCGTGAAACGGGACGAGTGCCGCATCATCAAAGACCTCGACTGCCATCCGAAGAAGGGAGGTTTGCTCGGAGACCATCTACTCATCAGCACGGCAAAAGCCAGAGAGAAAGAAGAAGCAAAGAGCAAAAGACAGACAGGCGAGAAGACCGTGACACCCATCCCCCTGTCAGAGCGAGAGAAGAAGATTGTTTCACAACTAAATCAGGATAACTATGGAAATGGAGACTATTTACGGACAAGTGGTATCGAAGGCCAACAATTACATGGCGGTACCTGATTCTGCGGGAGGGCGCAGGATTATCAAGAACGAGAGCATCCGGGCGTATGAGCGCACGTTCAACGACCAGTGTCAAATCTATCGAAACAAGGGGATAAGCAGACCTTTCCGCCTGCATATCACCGTCTATGAGGGCAGCAACGCCTACGACCTTGACAACTGCCTGAAAACCGTTCTCGACTGCTTGCAGTACGCCGGTGCCATCAAGAACGACAACCTCTGCATCGGGATAAACGCCACCAAGAAGATAGACCGCCGGCAACCGAGGATAGTGTATGGGATTGAAGAAACAGAACCATCTTTATTTTAAGCCATGACGAAGAAAGAAATCATCACCCAGATTGACTCCCTGCGCGACACACTCCTAAAACTCGATGCGAAGGATGCCGCATTTGCCGAGACTATCGCCTATTTCAAGCAGCGGCAGGACAACATCAGGGCAAAGAAACGGGAGATTCACAAACAAGTGACAAAATTGAAGCTTATTATAACAAAAGAAGAATATGAGTAAGAAACAAGAACAAAAATACATCGAGAACCTCTTCGCCGAAATGCTTATCGAGATGCCGATGACATTTTCCATCGGGGAGGGTGAAGAAAAGAGATTTTTCAACATCTGGCCGAAATCCATCGGCAAGCGGGTGCTCCTTGAGCGCATGAGGGCGCAACTGCCCATCGACCATGAGAATGCGGAAGTCAACCCCCTGCTTGAGACCATGCGAGTTTGTAAGGAGTGCCCCGACACCGTGGCCCGTATCATCGCAATCGCCACAGCCAGGAACAAAACGGAGGTGTATGATGAGAGGCGGACTCAAGAGTGCATCACCATCTTCCGTGAGGGGCTGACAAACGACGAAATGGCAACACTGCTTCTTCAAATACTGCAAGATGAGACCGCAGACATTGAAAAGGTCAAGAAACACTACGGGATGGATAAGGAGCAGAAGAAGCGAGAAGTCATTGCACGGCTCAGAAAGAAAAACGCCAAGAATGCCGTCGGCATAGGCGGCTGTACCCTCTACGGCAGTCTGGTGGCATTCTGTTGTGAGAAGTTCGGGATGACCGTCGATGAGACTTTGTGGAACATCAGCTATGCGTCCCTTATACTCATGTATTCGGACTATGCTGATTCCATCTACCTGTCCGACGACGAGGTGAAGCGTCTGCCCGCATGGGTACGACAGGGCCGTGATTCGATAAAGGTGGACGGCGACAACAAGGAAGAGATAATCAAGGCAATAAATTCACAAAACTGGGAATAAAGTATGGCAGGAATTGAATGGGTAGCGATGCTGAACGACAGCCCGCTTCAGCAGTCACTAAAGAATATTGAAGGCTCGGTGAAGAACACCTCCCGTGTCATAGAGCAGCAGGGCGGCAGCATCGACAAAGTTTTTGACAACCTAAAAAATAAGATTGCAGGGCTTGCCGTGGGATTCTCCGCGCAGCAGTTCGTCAGGCAGATGATTTCAGTTAGAAGCGAGTTTCAGAAGGCCGACACCGCTATAAAGACCATGCTTGGCAGCAAGGAGAAAGCCGACGAACTGCTTTCTCAGGTGAGGCAGTACGCCAAGATATCCCCGCTGGAGTTCGGCGACATCACCCGTGCCACGCAGATGATGCTCGGCTTCAACATTGAGGCGGAGAAAGTGCCTGGGTTCATCAAGGCTATCGGTGATGTTTCAATGGGCGAGAGCGGAAAGTTCAACTCCCTCACGCTCGCATTCTCGCAGATGTCGGCAGCGGGCAAGCTTATGGGGCAAGACCTCAACCAGATGATAAATGCCGGATTCAACCCTCTCTCCGTCATGGCCGAGAAGACGGGCAAAAGCATCGGCCAGCTGAAGGAGGAAATGTCGAAGGGTGCCATCACTGCTGAAATGGTTCAGCAAGCCTTCATTGATGCCACCAGTGCCGGTGGCAAGTTCTACGGCATGTCAGAAAACGCCGCCAAGACCATTGAGGGGCAGATGTCGATGATGCATGACGCACTTGACTCCATGTTCAACGAACTCGGGACGAAGTCTGAGGGTATTATCACTGGCAGCATCGAGGCAGTGACGGGGCTGATTGAGAACTATGAGAAGGTGGGCAAGGTGCTGCTCTCACTTGTTGCAACCTATGGTGCGTACCGTACCGCCGTGGCTGTTGCCACGTTTGCCGAGAACGGGCACACTGTCGCCATGACGCTGGCCAGGACGCAGATATTACTCACGCAGAAGGCTCAGGCTCTGCTGAATGCGACAATGCTCTCCAATCCGTATGTCCTTGCCACCGTCGCCCTCGGAGGACTTTCCACCGCCCTCGTAGTTGCCGGCGACGGCATGTCCTCCGCCGAGCACGCCCAAAAGAACTTTGATGACGAGATGGAGCGAAATACAAATCTTGTCAGTGAAGCGAAATCGGAAGTTGATAAGCTGATAGCCGTCTTGAAGGATGAGACAGCGACACAAGAGGAGCGCACTGCCGCCTACAACACACTCGTATCGCTCTACCCGACCCTGCTTTCGAAGTATGGGTCAGAGAAGGCACTGGTCGACAACCTCACCGGTGCCTATCAGCTGCTCAACGCCGAGATAGCCAGGAAAGAGAAGTTGCAGTTCCAGAAGAGCTATGACGAGGCGAAAGACAGGGTGAGGGATTTGAAAAGAATCAAGGAGCTGAGACAACAGAGAAATGGAGGGAGTCGAACTGGCGAGGAGATAATCCTTGACAACAAGCATTCAGGCTATATATCTGAAAACGGCAGGGGTACATTCGGATTGACAGACATAGACAAAGCGATTGAAGCCGCCGAGAATGAGCAGAGGGCATACGAGGGTGAGGCGAGGAAGCGTCAGATAAAGGAGCGTACAGCCAACATCAAGAACCTCACGAAGGCACAGGCCGAGGCAGAGCGCAAGAGATGGTCTGAGGCCATAGGCAAGGCCAAGAAAAGCGGCAAGACAAGAATCCAGGACAAAGGGACTGAGTCTGTCTCTATCGAGGAAGCTGAGAGTTATGTCAATGACCTTGACACCCATATCAAGACCGAGCGAAAGACGATGGCGCAATGGCGCAAGTCGGCTGCGGAAGAGACGAAGAAGAACCGGCGTGCCGCCAAAGACCTCGCTTCCTCCACTGAACTGATGACCAAGGAAGAAGCCGAAAAGCGGATGAAATCGGCCAATGATGCCCTCTCTGCGTCAGAGAAGGCGGAGAAAAATTTCACCGTACAGGACAAGTCTGGGGCGAAAGCCGCCAAGGAAGCAGAAAAACAACGCCGGGAGAGAGAAAGGGAGCAGAAAAAGATAGAACGGCAGCAGATAAAAGACACTGAGGCCGAGGAGAAGCAATCCGAGCTCCGCGCCAAGCAACAGAGGGACTCTGAGAGAGAACAGCGAGAGCTTGAATTATCCATCAGGGAGGCCAGGATAGCCGCCATGGACGAGGGAGAGGACAAGGTGATAGCACAGATAGAACTGGACTACGACCGCGAGAAGGAAGCTATTCGCAGGGGCAATGAGGACCTGCTCGAAAAACGTATTGCCGAAGCCAAGGCCTTATGGGATGCCGACCCTTCCAACAAAGGGAGTAATTTTTATGCGAGTGATACCTACAAAGAAGCATCGCAGGTCTCTTATACAATCGAACAGCTTGAATACATCGAGGCGAAGGAACTGGAGGCCGAGGCGAAAAGGAGGCGTGCCATGAAGGAGCTTGCCGACCAGCAAGCCGCGTCCCTGCGTGAGTACCTGAAACAATACGGCGACTATCAGCAACAGCGTCAGGCCATTACCGAGGAGTATGACGAGAAGATACGCAAGGCGCAGACCGAGGGTGAGAAACTGATGCTCGGTCAGCAGAAGGAGGAGGCTCTCAGGCAAGTGGACGAACGCTTCGGACTCGTAACGCAGGGTATGGCCGACCTCTTCGCCGACGCTTCCAAGAAATCCGTCAAGGCTATACAATCCATCATCGACAAGTACGAGGCTCTGGTGAAATACATGGAGGGGCACAAGGGCACAGCCAGCAAGGATGAACTTGCATCCCTTGGATTCTCGGATGCCGACATCCAGCGCATCCTCCGTGGAGAAATCAGCATCAAGGACCTGACCGACCGCCTGAAAGATTTGAAGGGTGAGCTGAAGCAGAAATCCCCATATCAATCATTCATCGGCAACATGAAAGAGGCCATCGCCCAACTGAAAAAGGCGACGACCAAGGAGGAGAAGACCAATGCTTTCGGGCAGATTGCTTCTTCAATCAAAGAAGCCCTTCCTGCCTTGAAAGAGTTCGGCTCAGACGTGGCAAACATCTTCGGGGCTGATGACAGCAAGTTTTCCTCGGCCATTGACGGCCTTGACGGAATAATGACCGCCGGGCAGGGCGTGGCACAGATGATGAGCGGCGACATCGTTGGCGGTGCCATGGCGGCGGTAAAGGGTATATCTCAGATGGTGGATGCGTTCGACGGCATGTTTGGCGCCGACTATTCTTCTTACGAAAACATGGTGAAGCAGTACGACCGCCTGATTGACGTATGGGACACAATGCTCGACCGCAAGCAGGAATATATCAACATGTCGTATGGACCAGAGGCCACTAAAGCCGGACGGGAGGCTATCGACATCATCAACAAGCAGGCCGAGGCTTACCGCAACCTTGGCAGGGAATGGCTTAATTCGGGAGCCAGTGCCGGGTCGCACTCACAAGGCGTCCGCCAACGCAAGAGAATGAGCGATCAGGATTGGGCCAAAGTGGCTGCGGCATTGGGACGCAACACCAGCAACTATGCCGGGCTCGGTGGCAGGCTGGAGGGACTGTTCAGTCTCTCTGCCGAAGAGCTTAGGAAGTTGCAGGAACAAGCCCCCGAGTTCTGGGCGAAACTCAACGACGAGACGCAGAAATACCTACAGGGCATCATCGACGGCGAGCAGAAAGTAGAGGACATTCAAAAGCAAGTCAACGAGCATCTGACCTCCACCTCATTCGACTCACTGAAGAATTCCTTCGCCAGCACGCTCTACGACATGGAGTCCACCGCTGACAAGGCAGGGGAGAACATCGGCGAGGCTCTGTTCAGGAGTATCGTTGACAATTTCATCCTCGGTGATGATTTTGACAAGTGGCTTCAAGGGTTCTATGAGAAATGGGCTAAGAAAATCGGTTCTGGCACCATGACCAAAAACGACTGGGACGAGTACAACGCCGAATACCAGAGGGAACTCGGTGAGCGCATGGCTCAGCGTGACGCATGGGCAGAAGCAGTAGGCTACACGGGAAAAGGGAGTTCCGACACCGAGGCATCCTCTACTTACAACGCCGTGAAGTCGTTCACGCAGGAGCAGGGTGACATCCTCAATGGTAGGCTCACCGCCATACAGATAGCCGTAGAGCAGCACAGAATCGACGGGCGGTCTCTTTTAGAATCCATCACCCTGGCAGGAGGAGTGATGACCCAAATATCAAGCCACACAGATGAAATTAGGCAAATAGCGAGAATCGAAATGGACTATTTATGGGATATTGCCAATGCGACAAAGAACATGTACAAGCAATGGGCAGACCTGTTATATGGGATAAAGGAAGACACAAAGCACTTGCAAAATCTATGATAACATTCGAACAGATGGAAGAACTTCGGTCTTACGAAGAAAAGATAAGGAGGACGGGGAAACTTGACAGCAGACATGAAATCACAAGATACAAAATCCTCATGCTGATGGCAGGGAAACGTCCGCCAAGAACAATTTGAGTTCTCTTAATGGGGCTAAGACACACCACAAGGTCATTTTTGTGGATATTTACTCATATTGCGAGGGTGATGGAGCGTGAGCATAATCATTCCATAGGCTTGGGGCAGCTTTTGTTCCCAAGCCTTTTTGTTGAAGTGTTAAAAAAGCATATCAGAAACAAATTTGTTGCCGTTTTATTTGGTAAATAGATACATTTTTGTTACCTTTGCATTGTCTTAAAGAGACAAACGTTCTTTTATATTATGAAGTTTTCTGAGTTTTACAAATTCATCGAGAGCCAAGGATGGTATCTCGAAGGTGGTACGAACCATTATAGGTACGTACATCCAGACTTCGACTACTCAATACCTGTAGGCAGGCATCCGTCAAAGGAAATCGGCACGCCGCTACTTAATCAGATGTTACGCGAGACAGGATTGAAAGAAGCCTTTAAGAAACGAAGAAAGAAGTAATTAACGTGTGTCGGTCGGCCCGCCCTTAGTGACGGGCTGACTTTAAGACAAACTTAAAAAATGTAGTGAGCAATGGAACAGAAAGTTATTAAGGCAATTATTGAACGTGGTGAGGATGGCGGCTTTACCGCTTACTCCGAGTCTGTGCCTGGTGTCTATGCCAATGGCCTAAGCGAGGAAGAAGTACGTAGGGAGTTCTTGGAAATGATGGAAGAGCAAGCCGAGTTCATGGAAGGGCGCACGGGAAAGGCTCCAGATTTCAAGGGGGCTTCCATTGTGTTTACCTATGACCTCTCAGCCCTCTTTGCGGCTTTTCCCTTTCTAAATGTCTCAGCTCTTGCCGAGTGGATGGGTATAAACCCCTCGTTGATGCGGAAGTACAAGGCAGGGCTTTCGACGCCAAGGGGCAAGAACCGTGAGGCCATACAGAAAGGACTGAAACGCCTTTCCGAGCGTCTGCGTGAAGTCTACGTATAAGATGTAAAATTCAGAATAAAGAAAGAACGTTTGAGCCGCTGGTGCGTGAGGCATTGGCGGCTTTTTGTTGCCCCATTACCATATAAGGTACGAAAAAAGTATTTGATAATCAAATATATGCCATTTGACTTGCATACATCAAATAAAATTTATAATTTTGTGACTGGTATTAAGATATTATGGCATATATGAAAAAGAAAGACAAAGTATTAGACCTGCCGATGCGCAAGTGCTTCGCCTTACAGATATTAAAAGGCGAGAAGGTTAGAGAGTACAGATTATTCACCGACCATTGGGCAACAAGGATGGGGGAGTTCAACGACCCCGATGATCCGTATATGATGACAGACATCAAGCCTTTCACACGGGCGCACTTCCATCCCTATAACAAGTCGTGGTGGCTGGACGTTGAGATTACTGCCATTGACATCTTCACCGTCAACCAGGCGTTTCTCGACGATTTAGGCTCTGAGGTGAACGCCCGCATAGGTGACGGCATCTTCGTCATATCCCTCGGCAAGGTCTTAGGCACAAATTTGGAAGACACCAAGTCAAAAAAATAAAGTTATTACGTGCGCATTCTCGCCAAAGGCGACACTCGCTGCGTGGAATGCCACCACCACGTTTAAGTTGGGGTGCAAAATATTCTTGTTCAAACTCGTTGCAACCCGACGATGGCGGCAAAGTTATCAAGCACGGCTCCGCATGGGGTCAGGTGCAGTAGTGAGTAGGTAAAAAGATTGTTGAATACAAATGGAGGACTTGAAATGGCTGAATATTATGCAGAAAGGCTGAATCCCAACGGGACCAAGCGCAGATATCGGACAAAGTCTGAATACCAGCAAGGGCGTTTGCAGGCATCAGCAACAGCCGCAGCCCAACGTGCGGGTATCAATCGCGCCGTAGGCGGTAACATCGTCTAAGACATGGAAAAGGCAATAACCGTCATACGGAAAATTGCAGCAATCACCGACAAGGCAGTGCTGTTCCACTCGGCAACGGGTAAGGACAGCATTGCCTTACTTCACCTGATGCATCCCTACTTCAAGGAAATCCAGTGCGTGTACATGTACGCCGTGAAAGACCTCGACCATGTGAACAAGTATATCGGATGGGCACAGAGAAGATACAAGAATGTGCGTTTCATACAGATTCCCCACATGGCGGTATATGCAGAGACGAGACTCGGATTCCTCGGAAGGAAAAAGAACCCCGATCAGAAACTTTACTCGTTGTCAGACCTGACGGACATCGTGCGGGTGAGGTACAACATCGAATGGGCGTTCTTTGGTTTCAAGATGAGCGACAGCTTCAAGCGCAGGCTGATGCTGCGCAACTACACCCCCGACAAAGGCGAGTACGAATTGCAGGCCATCAACTACAAGAGCAAGAAAGCCTATCCCTTGTCGGTCTATAAGAATGGAGACGTGCTGCGATACATCGAGGACAACGGCCTTATTCGCCCTGAGAAGTACGGGCTGACAGGACAGAGCAGCGGCTGCGACCCCACCAACGTGGAATATCTCTTGTGGCTGGAGCAGAACTCACCGAAAGACCTGCAAAGGGTGTATGCAGAGCTGCCCCTCGCAGAGCGTCTGATGTTCAATTATAAGCAGAAAGAAAATGGCAAAGATAAAGACAAGTGAGACAAAAGAGGTTATGCGCTCGCAGCTGAGCCTCAACCCCTACAATCCGAAGGTGCATAGCGACAAGCAGGTGGACGGACAGCGGAAGAACATCAAGGCTTTCGGCTACCTTGGGGGTATTGTGTGGAACCGACGCACGGGCAACCTCATAGACGGACACCGAAGGGTGAAAGCCCTCGACCTGCTGAACAAGTACGACGGCACCAACGACTACCCCGTGAAGGTGGAGGTAGTGGACTTCGACGAAAAGGCAGAGAAGGAGCAAATGACTTACATGGCACTTGGCTCGACACGTCCCGACTACGAGATGATTGCCGACTATCTGCCCGACATAGACGCTAACCTTGCAGGCATAGAGCCTTACGACCTCGCACAGATAGAGAGTTTCCTCCCACAAGAGCCTGTCGTCGTTGAGGCTATGGATGACCTCATCGTCACTCCCGAAGTGACCCAGGAACGCCGAACGGTTGCCAAAGAGCAGCGCAAGGAGTACCGAGAAAAGACGATTGAGGAGCAACGTGACATAGAAGCCTACATCACTATCAGCTTCGCCAGCATGGACGAGAAGCGCATGTTCTGCGACATCACGGGCATAAGGGAGAGTGACAAGTTCATTTCAGGCAGTGAAATAATAAATATGATACAATGAGACCACCGATAGAAAAGTTCAGGGAGGCAATGACGAAATGCCGTGGCAACCTCACCCAAGTGGCAAGGGCTTTTGGCGTTTCCCGACATGCCGTTTACAACTGGATAAACGATGATGCAGATTACAAGGCGACACTTGATGATGCGCGAGGGGAGTTCCTCGACGAGGTAATATCAACATCGAGAATCGTCGCCCTCGGCATCCCGCTGAAGGACGACAAAGGCAATTTTGCAGGCTATCAGGTTCCCCCCGACGGCAGTATGCTCAGATACCTTCTCAGCACACTCGGACGAACAGAAGGCTTTGGGGAGCGCATCGACGTAACCACCAACGGGCAATCAATTAACGACCGCGAGTTATCTGAACAAGAGGCAAGGGAATTGATAAAGCGTCTGGAAAGTGAATTTTAGGCCATAATTAATTACCACTATCTCACCAGTGCGTATTTTACGCATTAATATTTGTCTTGTGGAAGGGAGCCGACCGTGAGGTTGGTCCCCTTTCTTATTTCATCAGCCCTTCACGCTCGGCTTTCTCCCTTACAGCAGCATTGATGAAACCGTTCCTGTTCTCCACTTTGTCAAGCACGGGGATAAGGTCGGCTTCTGCCTTGTAGTGGTAAGACTTTAGCTTTTTGTCCTCTGGCGTGCGAGGGCGACCCACTGGATTCTTCTCTTTTTCCTTCTGTTCCATATTTGGTTACTAAATACTTTTGTGCAAAGGTAGCCATTTTCTTTCTATTATAATAATGTACACCGAAATTATAACAAATTTTAATTGTGTACACCGAAATGTATATGTTTCTTAATTAAATTATAGTGTACACTGAAAATACATAAACAAAGTTAATAAATTTGGTGTACACTGATATTATTTGTACCTTTGCATCAGAGTTAAGAAACAAAGTACAAACAATTAAATTTCTAAGGTTATGAGTACAAAGACAAAAAACATGCTGAGAGAGGTGATGCTGTTGATGTGGCAATTCATCCGCCAGAACGGACTGCCACAGAGTGAGGCACTGAAAACCGCTTGGCGCAACATCAAACTGCGCAAGGCCATGAAGGAGCGTATTGTCAAGTTCGTTTTCCAGAAGGTCGATAATTCTCTGCGTGTCGCCTACGGAACTTTGAAAAGCGACATCGTGCCACTGACAGGTGAGAGCGGTCGCAAGCCCAATCCAACATTGCAGGTGTACTACGACACGGAAAAAGCCTCTTGGCGTTGTTTTAAGCGCGCACAACTGCTTGAAATCTACTAATCTAATAAAGTATCAGGATATGAGTACAAATACCGCTATAGGCCGTAAAAGAGCCGATTTGATTATCACTTTTAACGGAAAGGAAATCAACCTTGAAAACGTGTTGCTCAGTACAGCGAAAAAGAGAGCGCACCACATGGTACGCAAGTATCTAATGAGCGAGTTTCAGAAGAAAGAGGCTACCGCCAAAATCATGCTGCATGACAACTGCGTTAGTGAGATTTACGGCTTCCGCAAGTGTGGACTTGGTGCTATAAGCATCATCCACAGCGACAGCCCAGGAACGAACAGAGTTAATTACAGACGATTATAAACTAAAATAGAGCAAGATATGGACCCCGTATTTCTCATGGTAAAGGATTTGCCACAAATAAAGGCCGCTATATGGTTTGAAAAACTGAAAGCGGTGCAGGAAGCCAACCAAAAGGTTGAGGAATGGATCAACGTTGTAAGACAGAACATCGGTTATTGCGAGGAAAGCCCCGCGATGGCGGCACTCGGAAAGGCAGACGCACTCTCGGCCGCAAAGGAGATGGCGAAAGCCGCTAAAGAAGTATTGATGAAAATAAAGGACTTGAACGATGGTTATCAATAAAGCCTACCTCGGACAGATGCGAGCCTACAGACGGCTTGCAAGATGGGCAGACAGACACCCACTCCTGCTCAACGTGCTTACAACTGCCGAAGCGACGGCAATTGCCATCTACGTTTTCATGTATTACTAAAACCACAATTATCAGCCCTTAGAAATCTGCACATAATGACGACGGCCTGCCTCAACTGCGAGACAGGCCTTTTTCGTTGGCCGCAGACGACTAAAACAAGCAAGGTGGCACAACTGTCCGCGGAAAGCAAAAGAAGCGCGCAGGACACTTATTTTGGGCCTTTCTGCCAGTGTTGTATCAGCAGGCGTGCGTGCTCCTCTGGCGTGACCTTGATGTATTTCAGGAAAGCGGCCTCCGTTTTGTGCCCCGTGATGTGCATGATGCTGATTGAGGGGAAGCCGGACTTGTACAGGTTAGTGGCAAATGACCTCCTCCCCGTGTGTGAGCTGACGAGCTGCCACTTCTCATATTTGGTAGTAATCTTCTTTCCACCCTTGGTGATGGATTTCAGGACACTCTCATTGATACCCGCAAGCTGGCAGACCTCCTTGATGTGGTCGTTAAACTTCTGGTTGCTGATGGTGAGGGGGATGCCACCATACCTGTTCCATATCTCGCGAAACACCGGGTGGATGGGGATTGTGACGAAGTTGTTCGTCTTCTGCTGCCGAATGACAATGAGGTCGCCTTGAATGTGCTCGGGACGCAGACGGATGATGTCGGAGAACCTGAGTCCCGTCCAGCACTCGAGTAGGAAAAGGTCTCTTATTTCCGCAAGGTGGGGGGTGTGCGATAGGTCACACGTCCTTATCTTTTCAAGTTCCTCCTCGTCAAGTGCCACCGCCTCAGTGTCCTCGGTGACGTGACGGAAGCTCTGCCAGCGGGTGTTGTCTGTCAGCTCACGTTCCACAGCCTCATGAAGCAGGGCTTTCAGAGAGATTATCTTGTGGGCTATCGTGTTCGTCGCAAGGTTGAGGCTTTGCAGATAGCCGACGAATGATTGGAGGGTTGGCTTGTCGATGTCGGGAAAGTCGAGCGTCCTCCCGATTTTCTTCTCAAACTGTCTCAGATACTCATAGGTACGTGCATACTCGCGTTTTGTCTTATAGGTGACAGTCTGACCGCCCCTCCGTCCGTTCATGCGGGTGTCGCACTCGTCGATGTACTGGGTGAAGAACTCATGCAGGGTAGTCGCCCGTCCCGTGCCCTTCCCGAAATGACGGTCGAGCACTTCTTTCAGTCTGTCCTTGGTGACTGCCCGGCCTTCCCTTGCCGAGTCCGCTATGAGTGTTTCCAGCTTCGACGATATGGAGACGAGCGCAGCGTTCACCTCATCGGCATAGGGGCAATATTTGGAAGTCTTCACCTTCTGCTTGTCTGCATCCCAGAAGATGGGCTCCACCTTCAATGGGGTGGCGTACATCAGTTTTTCATTCCTGCCGAAGCGGAAAGACACACTGATGGTCTGCGGGGAATCCTCGTCCATCCGTCTGACCGTGAATCTTACGTTTGCCATGTTTTTTCTTTTCTAAGGGTTTCGACTGCAAATATACAAATCTTTTCCATGTTCCGTTTTTGTTCCGCTGAATCTTTATTTTTCATATACTTTATTTAACTTTTATTCGTACCTTTGTACCATCTTAACATTCGTAAACCCCTTGAAACAAAGGCATTCAGTATTTTAATGGCAAAATAGTAAAAAAAGGCGTTCGAGTCGCCTCATCCCGACAGACGACAAAAACCGCTGTTTTCAGCGGTTTTTTCGTTTATGGCACGTAGGGTTCTGTAATCATCTAGAACCTTCCCCTATGATCATGCAAAATCAATGGTAACATTCGAACAGATGGAAGAACTTCGTTGTGGAATCTGCTCACTATGCGAGGCTGATGGCGCGTGAGCATAATCATTCCATAGGCTTGGGGGCAATTTTTGTCTCCAGAAGATGAGAGATAGGGTGGCTGCTATCCCCGTGACATCAAATAAACTGCGCCTTTATTGCCTACGCCTGTCCGATGGTGTGCTTATTGTCGGTAATGGTGGGCGAAAAAAAACGCGCACATACAATGAAAGCGACGAATTAAGTGGCTATGTGCTTACATTGCAGAAACTTGACACATTGCTGAAAGCAGCCGAAAAGAAAGGCTTTGATACCTCCTGACGAATCCTGCAAAATGAGCTATAGGTCTATTTTGACTTGACTTGTTCAACCATGTACCCAGCATTGCGCAACAGATGAATGATGCCCTCATCTCCAAGTAAATGGCCTGCGCCGAAAACAAACATTGTAGGAGCTTTTTTCATCGCCGACTGCATTTTGGGCAGCCATTTCCCGTTGCGGACTTTGAACATAAAGGGATCGGATCTGGTTTTGGCTTGCCACATATCCATCATGGAGAAACTCTTGAAGTCGGCCAGACACCAATAGAGCGTAGATTGCTTCAAAGCCTCGATTTCTTTGGCAGCCAATTCCATCTTCTGGTCGTAGTTGCCGACTAAGTCTATCAGCGAATCCAACTGTTCCTCAATGCTTTGCGACCTAAATCCTTGTAGCTTTATCCGGTCCTCCAAATCATCAAGTTCACCTATCTCCTTGCCATGTAGCTTGGCACGAATGATACATGTCTCGTCAATCAGAGCACTTCTGCTATTCGATCTCGGACCATGTTTTCTATTGGCTTCAGCCATAATCTTGTTGCCGATTAAATAGGTGAATACGATAGGCTGGAAATTCCACAGCCACGTCATCCTTTGGTCTGACAATTTATGACCGAAAACCTCTTTCACTCTGACATCCAGTAGTTCGATTTGTTCTTTACTCAACAAGTCCAGGATGGACTTTCCGTCAGACAGGGTTAAACTTCTTTTTGTCTGCTCAATGGCATTGTGCAGTTTTTTCATCCTCTGCCGGTCGGTGACGTCTAATTCCGTGAAGAACTGCCCACATTGCGATTCCGCATCCGTGTACTCTGGCGTATAGTCAAGCACGGAGCCATGCAATGTGTGAATGGTGCCGAGCATGTACGAAGGCTTCTCCAATTCATTGCCACTGATGCGGAAGAGAAACTGAGCATTCGCTGTGAATGTAGCAAAGATGAGGAATAGGGTGATGAGGATTATCTTTTTCATCTCAAGTATCTGGCCATATGCAATAGCATCGGAACTTTTTTAATCATGATTACGTCAAAACTTACTGATTTCAGCCATGAACGACGGTCGTCGGCGATGTCGGGGCGCGCTATCATTTCGTCAAGCATACGCAGCTGTGCATCGTCGGACTGCGAGGCTGCAGAAGCCTCTTTCAGCAATTGGTTCATGTCGCAGTAGCCGAAGTTCCAGATTTCTGAATTCACCATCCCCTTCAGCTTGCCAATCACTTCGTCTTTCTCTTCCTGTGGCACGCTTTCGCTGCCGATACTTTCCACCAGCAGCTTTATGTGAAAAATCTTTTATCAAGCTATTTTCTGATATTGAGTGCACCATTATGATGCAAAGATACAAAATACCTTTGAATCAAGGAACTTTTTCGCTTTTTCTTGTTGACAATCTTCCTGCAATCATCAGACATTTAGGATGAAATCTGAGCAAACTGTTGCTGGTTTTTCCATACACAGCCCTTTATAGGACGAACTAAACTGTTGACAGCCCCATAAATGATGCTGGTGATTTCTACAAAACACTCAACTCCAACGAAAAAGGATTACGAGAGCCATCCTCATGATCCACTTGAACGAATGACTTCAAACTTGTTCGGATCTACTATATGTGCCAAATTAGTAAAGAAGAACAAAAAAGTTCCTCTTTTATTTTGTGATCAGAAACATTTTCGTTATCTTTGCGACAAAGAAGTACGTCATGAGAGTTATATCCTTTGCAGCGATACGCGATTTTATTGCCGTGCATGCAGATGCAGAGCAGCCTTTGAAGGACTGGTACAAAGCTGTATCCAAAGCTTACTGGCGCAATTTTGCGGACATCAAGCAAACCTTCAACACAGTGGACTATGTGGGCAACGACCGATATGTGTTCGACATAAAGGGTAATAACTATCGGATAGTAGCTATCGTTCTGTTTATAAATCAGAAGGTGTACATCCGATTCGTGGGTACACATGAGGAGTATGAAAGGATTAAGGACATCAAACACATATAGTTATGGCAAGAATTAAGACAGAAGAACAGTACAGGGCTGCTTGTGACAGGATCAACGAACTGCTGAAAGTCGTGAGCAACGAGACCCCTGCCAATGACAAGAACCTGCTGGAGCTTGACATGATTTCCGACCTCGTGGCAGACTACGAGGAGGAGCATTTCCCTATTGTCAGCAAGGAGGAGATGGAGCGTGAGCGGATGACGGTCAAGGAGCTCTTCGAGACGTGTCCCTTCCTGAACGTAACCGCCTTTGCTGAGTGGATAGGTATCAACCCCTCGCTGATGCGTAAGTATAAGGCAGGCATATCCGTTCCGCAGGGCAAGAACCGTGAGATTATCAGAAACGGGCTCTTGCACGTTGCTGGAAAACTGGAAAGCGTTAAGGTGTAATTCTTCGTTTCACAAGTACACAACATAAACGCTTTTACTGTTGCCATAATAAGTTCATGTAACTATTTTACGTATTGTTTTCGCCTTTTTCGGTTGTGCAAAAAAACAAATATGCACAACATCTCCTTTACACTTGCGAACACGTGCGTGTATAGTTGTACAATAAAAACAGGAAAAAAACTGTCCAGTTGTGTCTTGCAGAATTCTGAAAACAAACGTGCTCAGTTGTGCTTCAAGCCGACAAAGCGGACACATTCAATTACTATTCTGCCATTCCCTGATGTATTGGTCCACGACATCGCGTGTGACGACAGTGCCATCTTTGTCTACGGCAAGACTGAATGGAATTGCGTTGAACTGGAACTTTCCACACAGCAAGAGCCACTCTTCATGATTGAGGTAGATATGCTCACCCTTGATGTTGTTCTCCGCCATCCATTTTTCGGCATACTCCCGTGGACTGCTTTTCTCGTCGCAGATGTAGAGAAAGCGTACGGGCAAGTCTTTCAGTTGTTCCACACGCTCGCGGTCGTCCAGCATACTGCGTCGGCAGGGGGCACAGCCCATGTCCCAGAAGTCAAGATAGAGAGCGTTGCCCTTGTAAGGCTCTATGATACGCTGGAAGGCGTCGTCGGCCTCGGATATAGTGGTTTCTGCCTCAGCCACATTCCCTTCTCTCTGCCTGACATACTGGCGGTAGCGGTCCACGGCGTGGTGGGCAACAATGGGATGGGTGATGAGCGGAACGATAGCGGCGAAAGCGGCAGCCACATGGTCGGGATTGGAGTGCTCATCAATGCGGCCTTCTCTGAAAACGTCTTGGCAGAGCACCATCTGCTGCATGAATCCGATGCGTTTCAATCCATAGCGCGACACGATGGTCTCAGAGGCCTGGCGGTAGTAATCTGAAACAGAGAACAATGTGTCCTGCCGCATCTTGAGCATGCGGCGGTGCTGTTCGGCATCAAAGTCGTGAGGCAATACCATCTCTGTCTTGTAAGCCTCATCAATGGGACTGTCGTCATTGCGGGTTCCGAGTATCAGCTTGTTGCGCATCATGGAGATGTCTATCATGATGTACACCCCCACGTAACTGATGAGAAACGACGGGTCTTTCATTACCAGCAACATGGCAGGATTGTCGAGCAGCCACCGCTCGCGCCCTGCCAGAAAGTCGTAGTAACCGGCGAGGTCTGCGACTTTGAATTTATAGAACCCACCATCTGTCATGTTATAACGGTAGTTCTCCATGATGGCGCTGAGCAGTTCGCCCAGCAGACTGGCACCCATCACCTCCTTGATGTAGGCATTGGTTCCTGCGGGCAAGGGCAGGCGGTCGGCCTCCATGTCGGCTATGACGATGTCCATCAGCTTCACCATGTCATTCTTCCACTTGGGAACGTCCTCCTTAGCCAGTCCGTTGATGAACAGCCGCCTGTCGCCGAAATAGTGTTTCTTCACCTCAGGCCAGAGTCGGTTGATGTCGGCGCTCGTGCCGTGCCCGCCGAGGGTCACGCCCTCATAGTCGTCCTGCGCTGCGTCCTTGGTCACTTCCACCGTGTCGCCCACAGCCAGGAACACGTCAGCAATGTCCAGAGCCAGCACGCTCTGAGAATGAGGCAGGGCTATGCTTCCTTCAAACGTGCCATCCTCGTTCACGGGAATGGTGTGCATCTGTTCCTTGTCGGTAAACAGGTCGTAAGCTCGTACGGAGATGATGTTCCATTCGTCAGCGGGCTTGTTCAGTATGCGGCCTTTCAGTACGGCTGTGCCACAGTGGAACTGATACTCGTCAATCGCACTCGCCGTCACGCTGACGGAAGCGAGCAGGATGGTGAACACAACGATCATGGCGAAGTGAATGCTGTCGTAGGCCAGCGTACTGTGGCTTGTCGTTTTATTCATAATGTCTACTTTGATGTCACATTCTTCTGCAAAAGTACTGTATTTTTTGGAAAATCGCCATTGCTTTCTATTTATTTTTGGCGTGACATGATTCTATCCACCGTATCATCCGATATGGACCGCATCCGCCCTTCCCTCCTCCAAGAAGACGTACAAGGCAAAAGAGGAATCAGTTGGATTTACTTTCTCTCGCTCCACGAACAGTGACCGTTTGGTTCTGTCACGAAATGACATTTATTATCAGATGATTAGTATATGCGAAAATAGAGTGAGATGCTTTTAATTTCTGCAAAGATTCCAAAAGTGCTATAACTGAAAAAAAAGCAAAAAATATGGTGAAGAATTTGACTTTACCCGTTCCAAAGTGTATAATATATAGACAAGGGAGCCGTATTATCCAGTGAGCGTAGGTAAAACGTGCTTTTGGTCTGCTGACATGCGACAGAAGTCGATGACTATCAAATAGTGGGAAAAGATCCAACCAATGACAAGCGAAACAGAAAAACAGATACTGTCACGATGCAAAGATGACGACAAGACATCGTTCAGATGGGTGGTGCAAACCTATCAGAGACGAATGTTCTCGCTGGCCCTGAAGATGCTGGCCGACGAAGAGGAGGCAAAAGACATGGTGCAGGAAACGTTCATCCGCGTATGGCAGCGACTCGATTCTTTCGATTTGCAGCGGTCTTTCTCCACTTGGATCTATACTATAGTCACCCGGCTCTGCCTCACCAGACTCAAGCAGAAAAAAACCGTATGTCCGACCGTTGCTGACGAGCAGGTGCTCTACCGGTTTGCATCCGACACGGACAGCCATCATGCACTGGAGAACCATGAATGGGTATCCATAGTGAGGTTGATGGCCGAAGGACTGAGCAACAAGCAACGGCTTGTCTTCACGCTCTGCCATCTGGAGGGGCTGCCCTCTTCTGAGGTGGAACAGATAACAGGAATGAATGAGCGGCAGGTGAAGAGCAACCTCTATGCAGCCCGCCAGACCATTCGCAAACGATTGAAAGGATTAGGATATGACGAAGATTGACGACATTTTCGACAGATTGCAAAAGGAGCAACCCATCATCGATATGCCCGATGAACTGACCGAACGCATCATGAACAGTTTGCCTGAGCGGAAGGCGGATACCACCGGCGGACAGAAAGTAAAAAAAGCATGGCTCTATACCACCATCGGAGCCGTGGCTGCAAGCGTCGTGCTGCTACTGACGTTCCACCATTTCTCCACTGAAGAAGGCAAACGGCAACCACCGATGGTGGCTCAGCACACTGACGTCGACAGAGGCAAATTGTTGCCAACGTCCAATAAAATAGAGGAAATGCCTGCATCCCTGCCGGCATCTGTTGCCACTAAATCGGAAAAGCAAATAGCTCAAGGACAGACAAAGCGAGAGGCCAGACCTTGCCAACAAACCGCTCTGGCTCACGAAACCGTCGAAGCAAGCAAGCGAGCTAATTCTCCCACTGCTGCAAAGACGGTGAGGAAGGCAAGCAGGGAGATTCCTGACACCCTCGGAGATGACATCTGGAAACATAAGGATAATGTGATAAGAGCCATAAGGATGCTGGCCGGCTGTGAGGCAATCATAGCCCGGGAGCATCAGCAGGTGCGCAACGACATTATCAAGACCACTTTCTACGCCACTCCGCAGACGTCCGACGCCGTACTTGTGACAAACGAAGCCGGCGACTATGAGGTGATGAAACTGACTACGATAACAGATTTATAAACTATTAATAATATGATAATATGAAGACCAAGAGCATCATTATCGCTGCTGCGGCACTGCTGACTTTCGCCCCTGATGCCTCAGCACAGAAGAAAATCAAAGAAGTATTTGAGAATGTTGGCAAATACAGCGGTGTGTCGCAAGTCAGTGAGCAGAAGACCTCAGCCACAGACTCCACAGGCATTAATTGTGAGAGCAGAATCATTGTCCTAAAAGTGCAGTCCGAAGATTTTCACACGGTTATAGACAAGTTGCAGAATGCCTTCGAGAACGACAAGGGAAAAGCATCGATATCATACACTTACACACGTAAGGTGGATGGCAATGCCCAGGGCGTAGGTTCCCGCCAGCAATGGAACGTATGGAGGGATGGAGCTGCACCTATACTCGTGGGTGCCATCAAAAACAGCAGTTTCTTCATTGCCAATTTCGACGATAAGAACCGTCCTGGATACCGCACGTTCTATGCTGCCGAGTGGAGCGACGCCGACAAATCCGACGCGGTTATGATCAGACTCACATACGTCTATGGACGGAAGCCTGACCCCGTGACGAATAAACAGCCCGTCAGTTATTACGGTTCCGTGACATGGCCCGGCAATATCCCCGACAACTTGTTGGACGACCTGCGCAACTTTCCACAGACAGACATGCTCAGCGACAGCCTCTTCTCACAGCGATGGGAGCAAATCGGCCGGCAGCCCAATATAGGAATGCCTATAGATATACCATTAAAAACCAACCCTAAGGAATGGATGACGCTGGCGATGAACCATGTGAAACATCTCTCTGCCAGCGACTGGCACCGGTTCTTCGGCATTCTGACGCAGAATATGATGGAACGTGCAAAAAAGGAGTCGGGAGAGGATTTGATAGTAGCTGCCGGACTGGTGCTCGACCTCTGCAAAAATGCCAGCCAGCTGGATGCCGAGGAGCGACGTATCAGTGCCAAACGCCTCACGGATGTCGCCGAGCACTATTTCAACGGCGACAAGCTCCAGTACGTTTACGACCTGCTGATGCTCGGAGTCAAAATATTGAAAGAATAAGCAAGTGCGCAATTAATCATTTAGTAGATTTATTAAACCCGGGGCTGCACAAAGGGCGTAGTGATACGCCCCTTGTGCTTTGAGATCATGTATCTTATCACCACATTTGGAATAATTTACCCTTTGTACGTAATTCTGTAACTACACAGCACTCCACTTTCCCTTCTTATGACCATCGGGATTTGTCGTTGTTCATCGGGA
>CAMNIN010000025.1 GCA_946540735.1 uncultured Prevotellaceae bacterium
TTCGCCGAAAGTACTCCCGTTCGGAATTGCTCAAATAAATTTGGCACTTCTCTCATGGTTCGTACTTTGGCTTCGCCGAAAGTACTCCCGTTCGGAATTGCTCAAATAAATTTGGCACTTCTCTCACTTATTCGTACCTTTGCAACAAAGGAAATGAGAATATGAGGGGAAAAATCGATTGCTTCCTGCCATGCGAGGACCTGAGTGTGGCGGAGATAACAGTAGAACAACTGAGAAACGACAATACGGTAAGACATATATTCCTGCTCGTCAGCAAGCAGATGGCAGAGGATGGCCCTTGTCCGCCAGGATGCTCGTTGCTTGCCGTCGACCATCTGATGTCGACCGAGATGATCTATGCCATGGCGCAGAACGCCACGGCGGAATATGTCTTGCTGATCACCAAATCATCGCCGATGACGCTTGGCATGTATGCCTTGAGCCGGTTGCTCATGGTGGCGGGCGACATCGACGCCTCCTTGGTCTATGCCGACCACTATTCCGTGGAGAATGGCCAGACGGTGAAGCATCCTGTCATCGACTATCAGACGGGCAGCATCCGTGATGATTTCGATTTCGGCTCATTGCTGATGTTCAAAGCCGATGTGCTGCATGACTATGTCCGGCAGGAACGGAAGGCAGACTACCAGTACGCCGGACTCTATGACTTCCGGCTCTTTGCCAGTAGAAGAGGACCTGTGTTCCATCTGAATGAGTATCTCTACACCGAACAGGAACTCGACCTGCGGGTGAGCGGGGTGAAGCAGTTCGACTATGTGAATCCACGAAACCGGGAGGTGCAGGTGGAGATGGAGAAAGCTGCCACCAACCATTTGAGAGAACTGGGTGCGATGGTCGACACGTCGTCCTATCTGATGCCAGACTTCACCGAACAGCAGTTTGAGTATGAGGCATCGGTGGTAATCCCCGTCTTCAACAGAGAGAAGACCATTTGCGACGCTGTGGACTCCGCCCTCTCGCAGAAGACCAACTTCAAATACAACGTGATCGTGGTCGACAACCATTCGACCGATGGCACCACACGGCTCCTACAGGGTTATGAAGACCCACGCCTGATCCATATCCAGCCAGAGCGCACCGACCTCGGCATCGGGGGATGCTGGAACATGGCCGTGGTCGACAGCCGGTGCGGTAGGTTTGCCGTGCAGCTCGACAGCGACGACCTGTATTCCTCGCCCAACACACTGCAGCGTATTGTCGATGCCTTCTATCAGCAGAAGGCCGCCATGGTGATTGGCTCCTATAGGATGTGCGACTTCCAACTCAACACACTACCGCCGGGACTCATCGATCACCGGGAATGGACCGATGAAAACGGGTGCAACAACGCCCTCCGTATCAACGGACTGGGTGCGCCGCGTGCATTCTTCACCCCATTGCTCAGACAAGTGCTGTTCCCCAATACCAGTTATGGCGAGGACTATGCGCTCGGACTGGCCTTCAGCAGGCATTTCAGGATAGGGCGCATCTACGACGAACTGTATCTCTGCCGCAGGTGGGGCGGCAATAGCGATGCCGCATTGAGCATCGACCGCATGAACGCCAACAATCTCTATAAGGACAGGTTGAGGACACTGGAGATCGCCGCCCGTCAACGGATCGCCGCCCAGGGAAGCAATAAGATAGAAGACAACTCGCTGAGGCGTTTTTTCAACCGGCAGTTGGAATTGTGGCCAGAGGCCAGACAGCGCTATAAGGACCTGCATGGCGTGAAGACAAAGACCCTGCAGCACAACGACTATACGGTGGCGCTCACCATCCAGTGGAATCCCGCCAGGATCGTGTCCACCGGAGCGAAGATCGACCAGCGCACATTGGCCGAGAGACCCTGTTTCCTGTGTGAGAAAAACCGTCCGCAGCAGCAGATCATCAAGGATTTTGACAGCAAGTTCGACATCCTGGTCAATCCCTTCCCGATCCTCTCCTCGCATTTCACCATTGTGTCCAAGAAACATCAGCCCCAGCAGATCAGGGAGAACTATCACGAGATTCACCGGTTGCTCGAGTCGTATCCTGCACTCACCGTGTTCTATAACGGACCACGGTGTGGCGCATCGGCACCCGATCACCTGCACCTGCAGGCCGGCACCACCGGGCTCCTGCCTCTGCAGGCAGCGTGGCCCAGGCTGGAGCGAAATCTCCAGACTGTGTGCAAGATCAACGACAATGAGGGAATCTTCGTCGTGACCGATTATCCTTGTTCGGCCTTCCTTGTCAAGAGTCGCAACAAAAACAATGGCGATCACCTGTTCGGACGGCTGTATGATGCGCTCGACCAGCAGGTGGGCGACTCTGAGCGTAATCCGGGCGAGGAGCCGATGATGAACGTGGTGGCCTGGAGGCAGGGCGACGACGTGCTCACCGTGGTGTTCCCGCGCAGGAAACACAGACCCGGATGTTATCAAGCCAAGGACGGTGCACTGATGGTCAGTCCCGGTGCTCTGGATATGGCAGGCCTGGTCATCACTCCCCGGGAGACCGATTTCGAACGCATCACGCCCGAGGTGGCCTATCAGATTCTCAAAGAAGTCTCTGTCGGCGATGAGGACATGGCAGCGGTAGTGGCTGCCGCCACGGGCCATAACCGTCAACCCACCCTGCCAGTGATGGACGGCGAGCCGGCAGTCTCGGTGGGCATCGTGGGAGGGAGCAAAATACGGTTCAACCTCAACAAACCATATATAGCCAAGGGCGAGACCATCGAGGGAATCCAGGAGGTGGAGTTCAGTGAGGGAGGAATCCTCTGGAACGGAAACCAATACCGTGAACTCCTGTTCACGCCGATGTCGAAGGGTGCCACCTTCTCTCTTTTCGAAGTGACGATAGGTGTCAATTTCCATTGGGAGAGAAAGGAGACTCAGGTGTTCTCCGGTGCTCTGCGGCTTGTGGTGGAGGCCGATAGGATATGGGCTATCAACCAGCTGCCAGTGGAGGACTATCTTGTCAGTGTCATCTCCAGTGAGATGAAGGCCACTGCGTCGCCCGAACTGCTCAAGGCGCATGCTGTCATCTCCCGCAGTTGGCTCCTTGCGCAGATAGAACGTCGGAAAAACAGCAAGGCCGCGGAGGGCAGTTTCTTCTCTTTCATTAAGAAAGAGAACGAGATCGTCAAATGGTATGACCGCGAGGACCACACCATCTTCGATGTTTGCGCCGACGATCATTGTCAGCGCTATCAGGGTGTGACACGAGCCTCCGACAAGAAGGCCGCCGAGGCGGTCAGGGCCACGCGTGGCATGGTGCTCTCGCATGACGGGGAAATCTGCGATGCGAGGTTCAGCAAGTGCTGTGGTGGTGTGACCGAGGAATACCAGTATTGTTGGGAAAACCTGCCCAAGCCCTATCTCAGGGCCGTGGGCGACAATGCTGCCGGACAATTGCCCGACCTCCGGGTGGAACAGAACGCCCGGAGATGGATTCTGGGCAAAGAGGAGGCATTCTGCAATACCGACGACCCGAAGGTGCTGACTCAGGTGCTCAACGACTATGACACGGAGACGAAAGACTTCTACCGCTGGTGCGTGCGGCTCACGCAGGATCAGATCTCGCACCTTCTGTCAGAGAAGCTCAAGATCGAGTTTGGCGGAATCGTCGACCTGCAGCCCGTCGAGCGGGGGCGCAGTGGCCGCATTTCACGGTTGAGGATTGTCGGCACGGATCGGACCGTCATCATCGGCAAGGAACTGGAGATACGCCGTGCCCTGAGCGACACCCACCTGCTCAGTTCGGCATTCGTCATCGACAAGGAAGTCACGACGCAAGGTTTGCCTGCCGCATTCGTCCTGCATGGAGCAGGGTGGGGGCATGGCGTCGGTCTCTGTCAGATCGGTGCTGCGGTGATGGGTGAGCAAGGCTATGCTTACGACGCCATCCTCCTTCATTATTACCGGAATGCAGAAATCAAAAAACTCTATAAATAAATCATGAAAGAGAAGAGAAATCCATGGGCATGGGTGCCCACACTTTATTTGGCAGAAGGCTTGCCCAATGTCCTGGTCACTGCAGTGGCCGCTGTGATGTATATGCAACTGGGCATGACGGATTCCGAGATCGGTCTCTATACGGCATGGCTTGGTCTGCCATGGGTTATCAAACCGTTTTGGAGTCCGTTCGTCGACCTGTATCGTACGAAGCGCTGGTGGGTGCTGGTCATGCAGATTCTGTTGGGATCATCCTTGGCCGGAGTAGCTTTCACGCTCAACACCCCGGTGTGGTTTCAGGGCACGATGTTCTTCTTTTTCCTTATGGCTTTCTCCAGCGCGACCCACGATATTGCGGCCGACGGCTACTATATGCTGGCCCTCGACGACCATCAGCAGGCATGGTTTGTGGGCATACGCAATACCTTCTATCGGTTGGCTGTGATCATGGGCAACGGAGTGCTGGTGCCGGTGGCCGGACTTTTGGCCAAGTCATTGGGCTGTTCTGCGGCATTCTCCTGGAGTCTGGTGTTCTACGGACTGGCAGCCCTGTTTATCGCTTTCTGGCTCTATCATAACTTCTTGATGCCTCGGGCAGCCGACGACAAAAACCGTCCCACCTCGGCTCATGAGGTGGTCAAAGGCATCAGGAACATGTTTGTGACCTTCTTCACCAAGATGCCAGTGAGGCTGACCGTGTTCGCCATGCTTTTTTTCTTGCTCTACCGTTTGCCCGAGGCCATGCTCAATACGATGACGAAGACCTTTCTGTTGCGCCCCTCCGATGAAGGCGGCCTTGGGATGTCGCTGGTCGACTATGGCATTGCCAGTGGTACGGTGGGGATGATCGGACTGACCCTGGGCGGCATTCTGGGCGGCATCCTCGCCGGGCGTGATGGTCTGAAGCACTGGCTCTGGCCGATGGTGTGCGCCATTTCCCTGCCCGACATTGTCTATGTGTGGTTGAGCTACGACATGACGAGCAATCTCTATGTGATCAGCACATGCCTTTTCGTCGAGCAGTTTGGCTATGGCTTCGGATTCACCGCCCTCACCTTATATATGTTGTATTACAGCAAGGGAGAATTCAAGACCTCTCATTATGCCATCTGCACGGGCATCACCTATCTGGGTTTGATGTTGCCTGGCATGATTGCCGGTTTTCTGAAAGATGCGGTGGGTTACAGCACTTTCTTCATCATTGTGATGGTGCTGTGCCTGATCACCTTTGCAGTGTCGGCGTTTATTAAGATAGATCCTGAGTTTGGAAAGAAAACCAATGAATAGGCGATGAGTGTGCAGATGCCATACGACAGTACTGAGAAGGAGGTAAGCCGTCGCTCAAGGTCATGGCTTTGGGTGCCGTTGTTGTATTTTTTCCGCGGCATGGTGCTGGCTTCTCTTTTGTCGGTGACGCTGGTGATGCTGAAGCGGATGGGCATGAGCAATGCCTTAGCTACAGCCAGCACGGCATGGTTGGCCTTGCCCTGGGTATTGCGCCTGCTGCTACGTCGTGTGACGGCGGTTGGAGGCACGCCCTGGCATTGGGTGGTGGCCATGCAAGCAGTCTTCGCCTTGGCGATGCTGGGTGTCGCTCTCACTGAGAAACCCCATTCCGGAGGCATGGTGGTCTGGATATTCCTCGCCATTGGTGCCCTCAGCGGTGGCATTCACGACGTGGTGGCATCCGACCTGTCAGCAGTGTGGGTCAGTGGATCGAGACAGAAAGAGGACTTCGCCTCCATCGGTCGGCGGCAGGTGGTGGCGTTGTTGTTCTTCTTGTTGGCCTTGTTGGTTGGCCTGGGCCTGGTGCTGGTGATGGCCGGCGACATGGAGGTGCTCTCTCGGAGTATGGATGAGTCGTGGAGCACTACTTTCAAGGCCCTTGCCCTGTTTCTGATAGCCTTGGCTTGTTTTGTCGCACTGGCTTTACCTCGCCATGTGGCCATATCCCACATTCCCTCCCCATCCCTCGCCAATTCGCGCACCCCCACTTTCGGGTGGTTTTGGGGAGGTGTCCTTTTGGTCCTTTTCACCTTGCATCAATGGATGCTGTGGAGAGGAACACTGTTGTTTCTCGTCGACCCGGGAAGTATCGGCGGCCTGTCCTTAGGTCCCCAGGAGGTGGGTTTCGCTCAAGGCACAGTGAGTGTGCTTGCCATGATGATGGGTTGCGTTCTCGGATGGAAAGCCCTCTCAAAATGGGGCATGACCAGATGCCTGTTGCCGATGGCAGCGGCAGCCACACTGCCCGATGTCATGTTGCTTGACTTGGCGTTTAGGATGCCCACCGATTTGCTGGCGATAAGCACCTGTTTGTCGATAGAGGCATTTGGCTGTGGCTTTGCCATGATCGGTCTTATATTATATATAAGGTGTAATGCGTATGGAAAGGGAAATTCCTCACATGCTGATATCTGCCTCGCATGGGTGATGCTTTCCGCAATGATAGGAGGGTGGTGCACAGGTCTTTTCCAGGATTATTTCGGTTATCGCCGTTTCTTCATGATTGTATCGGCATTGGCCATTATGGCATTTGTGGCGGCGACGGTTTCATACTTGATCAGCAAGAATGATAAAGACACCCACTGTGGTCCTGTTTTTTAGCGTTTGAATCAGATGAGAAGGCCGTTTTATATAGTCCTTTTGCTGTTGACGGTAGCCGCCTGCGGCGGCCAGGGCCGTCATGAGGCGGCGTTACGCCATGCGCAGTCCGTCCTCAACGAGCGTCCCGACTCCGCCCTCGCCATCCTCGACTCCCTTGGCCGATATGAAGGTGGTTTCACTCGATCCGCCCTCATGCGCTGGCAACTGCTCCGCCTTTCGGCGCAGAACAAGTGCGATACCGTGTTCCTCAGCGACAGCCTCCAGCGGGAGCTCGTCGGTTATTTCGACCGCCACGGCACGGCCAATGAGCGGATGACGGCCCACTACCTGCTCGGTCGCGCCTACAGCGACATGGGCGAGGCGCCGATGGCCCTTCAGTGCTTCCTGGATGCTGTGTCGTGTGCCGACACCACAGCTGCCGACTGCGATTTCTACTCATTAAGCGGGGTATTCGGGCAGATGGCGTTCGTCTACGAGTCGCAGCACCTTTATGACGAGGAAATAGAAGCATGGGAGCGTTTCAGCCATTATTCCCAAAAGGCAGGAGACGTTTTCGGTTTCATCAAGGGGCAGGAATACAAGGTTGTCCCCTATTATGCAAAGGGTGATACGGCGACATGCTTTCAGTTGACCGAGAAAGTCCATCATCTGTATTTGGACCATGGTTATCCCGAGAAAGCAGATGGGGTTTATTATACAGCCATTATGATTCTTCTGGATAATGGCCAGTACAGCTGCGCCAGCCGGCTCATGCGGTTGTTCGAGGGGAATTCCGGCTTTTTTGACTCATGTGGCAATATCAAGTCTGGCATGGAACATTATTATTACAGCAAAGGCCTGTATTATCTCGGTGTCCATCATCCTGACTCCGCAGAGTTCTTTTTCCGCAAGCTGCTCCGCTATCATGTGAACAAGGATTACGAGGCGTGCAAGGGATTACTTTCTGTATACCAGTCCAGGTGCGATGCCGACAGCATACTGAAGTACTCCATGCTCTGTGAGCGGGCACTTGACAGCATACAGGCAGAGGACCAGTCAGAAGCCGTGTCTGTCACCCATTCTCTCTACAACTACAACAGGATGGGCAGGCTTGCCTCTCAGAGAGCCCTGGAGCTTGAGAGGAGAAAGAAGTGGATATGGGTGGTGTCCATGATGTTTCTTATAACAGTGACAGCAGGCACCGTTTTATTCCGGAAACAGAGAAAGGCGCAGGAGGCTGAGCTAGGCCGTCTGAGTTCGGAGCGCATGGCAGCCATCCGGCAACTTGAAACCAGTCAGCAAGAACTGCATTTGTTGGAGCAAAACAACAAATCCATGATCGAGAAGAAAAAGGAGGAGATTGTGAGACTTTCTGAGAAGGTGGCAGAGTATGAGTCGAGGTTCGTTCTGCTGCCTGATGAGAAACGGGAGGCCGCCTTGCAGAATGACGAGACCGTTCTGCTGTTCTGGAAGAAAGCGAAGGGTAAGAGAGAAGAATCCCTGCCCGAACCATCAGAATGGACTCAGTTGAAAGCAGTTCTGCAAAAGAATATTCCTGATTTTTACAAGAAGGTTGTTCTTGAAGGTGGGTTGTCGGAACAGGAATCTCAGACATGCATGCTCTGCCGGCTTGGTTTCCACACAGGCGAGATCGCTGTCTTGCTGGATACCACGTCGCAGCGCATTACGAATGCGAAGTCAAGCTCGGGTCGTGTCCTCTTTGGAGACTCGAAAGCCTCTTCTTTGAAGAGCCATCTGATGGAGTTGTAGTCCTTCTTCCTGTGAAAAGCCTTTTCCCCTTTACCTAAAAAACCAGTAAGATGGCATGATGTAAGGCCGTTTTTTGAGACAAAAGCAGGAAAAAACGGCGCAATGTGTAAAAATGTGTATTTTTAAAAGTCCTTTTTTTTCTGCGGTTCGTCTTTTTTCATAGTTTTGTCGGCACAACCAAAATCATATAATTATGAAAAAAAACGTATTTACTTGTATTTTTGCTTTGCTGGCATTTTTCAGCACCATGGCAGTGGAAGTTCCCTCCGGTGACTTGGTTATCATGACGGAGAAAGTCGTGATCACTTCTGGTGGTCATGAGAACCCTCATAAATCTCCATCCGTCCCCTTGTACGTATATCAGACAGGACACCAATTTGATTTCGGAGAGTCCTGCGCTGGATGTTCCGTGACCCTTTTGTCAGGCGATGTCACTGTTTACAGTACCTCGGTAGACAGTAATGGCCAAGTTATGTTTCCCTCGAGCCTGTCAGGTACGTTTGAGTTGCAGCTGGCCGTATCTGATGTTACCTATTGGGCAGAGGTAGAATTATGATAAGGTCATAGGAGACATTGAGACCTGTAAAGAATATAACTTACATCACATCATATTACTATCCCATGAAAAGGCCTGTACTTTTTTTTTCTCTGCTTGCCTCTGCCTTGTCTGCCGTTGGTCAGACCACGCTCACCGCCGCAGCCAATGCCGCCCGTGACGGCGACAGCCTGGTGATGCGGCATCTTGACGTGGCTTCCCCCGGCTCCGCAGGCCTCGGCGTGGTGTGGAACCTGAGCGTTGCTGGAGCGGCAGAGTGGGCGCC
Organism: uncultured Prevotellaceae bacterium; assembly: GCA_946540735.1. Lineage (GTDB taxonomy): Bacteria > Bacteroidota > Bacteroidia > Bacteroidales > Bacteroidaceae > Prevotella. Next base: position 9,119 of record CAMNIN010000025.1, read on the forward strand.
TACGCCTGGCAGTCCGGCGGCGAGACGCGCCAGCGCGGCTACGGCCTGGTGTACGATGACCAGGGCCGCCTCATCTCGGCCAACTACGGCGAGGGGACTTTTCTCGGAAACTACATGGGACTCTACGAAGAGAAGGCCGAGTACGACGATATGGGTAACCCCACGTGGGTCTACCGCAAGAGCCCGAACTCTCTGAATGGCAGCCGCACCTCGTCTCCCTCCGACCGCCTCCGGCTGGAATACGACGGCAACCAGCTGGTGCACGTCACCGACAGCGTCGCCACAGGCCATACCTACGCCGGGGCGTTCCATTTCGCCGACGGAGCTGACGAGGCTGTGGAGTACGAGTATGACGAAAACGGCAACATGACGAAAGATTTGAATTTTTCGATTGAGCGAGAGCAGAGCATGCTCGCATGCTATGCCGAGCGTGAGAAAAATCGATTGAAAATCAACAGGAAAATTTCGTCTGTTGAGTATAATTTACTAAATTTGCCATCGATGATAGGAAATAGTTATTGAACTATGATAAATAACTGGGCCTTTGAGTTTGCATGCGAGTCAGTCAGGAGAAAATCTCCACATAAACATATATAGGAATACAAAAGGTATCATTTCAGAGAACGAAGGTCAAGAAGATGTTGGCACCGGCGAATGGTCTTTGTCTATCAACAATGCCCTTAACTATGAGCGCAAGTGCCACCTTTATTTTCAAGGCGCATCATGCCAAGTTTCAACAGTTGGTTGGCCGTCAGGGGTTTATGTCATTCGTGCTGACAAAGCCAATGAGACTTTGTCATGTAAATTATTCATTAACCAATAATCCATTTTGATATGAAAAGATGTTCGTCTATTGCTATTGCAATATTTTTTGCGGCACAGTTGTCCGCTCAGGAGGATGCCGCAATCTTCTTTCCTGAGGGTACAGTCTGGGAGGAGGAGCGCCATTGCTATTTTGAAAATGAGCATAGGTTTATGTCCTCGTATTATCGCAACACCGTAGAAGGTGACACGACTATCAACGGAAAGACTTACAAGAACGTGTTGGTGGAGATGCGCACTTGTGACGATCCTCTTTATGATGATGACGGCAACCCCGTTATAGGCTGGGACCGTGAGAGTGCATGGCACTGGGTGACGATGGGGCATTATTACGGTATCAGGGAAGAAGAAAATAAAGTCTATTATTTCGGTGATTACCTGTTTGGGTACAACGGCGTGAATCCTGAGGAGCACCTCATATACGATTTTGAATGGGTAACAGGTAAGGAGATACCCGTATATTTCAACACGAATGGAGAAATGCAGTACAAGGTAATCACTGATATAGATCATAAGGAATTGACTGACGGTGACACCTATGACTGCCTATGTTCATCCGATGGAAGCGACCTGTTGCAAGTAAGGGGTGTCGGCAACCTCAGCAACAGAGGCGGCCTCTTCCGCTATATGCTTGACTTTCCATGGGACGCGTCGACCCTGCGTTACCGGCGTGTGCTTAGCTTCATGCGCAACGGGGAGTTGGTATACCAGTGGGACAGGGATAGCTATCTGGAAGAAAGACTAGGAGTTAGCACATTGAGAAAGGAAGCCCCCGTTGAAGACGAAGCTGTTTTCATGTGTGACGGAAGACGAGTAAGTCCGGGAACGGATATTCATCGGTTGCATAAAGGCATTTATGTGAGAAAAGGCCGTCTGTTTGTGGTAAAATAGAGATAATGGGATAGTTTATGACATGGGCAACCACTTAGGCAACATCCGTGTGGTCTTCGACCAGACGGGTGCCGTGGAGCAGGTGAAAACCTCAATGCCGGACTGGTGTTCTGATAAAAATAGAGACGCCCCAATGTGACGTCTCTACTTATAAATCTCCTCTCGGCGTAGCCGAGATCATTTCCCAATTCCCTCAGTCGCGGAAGCGACGGATGAGTTCGCCGTAATGGTCGATACGGCGGTCGCGCAGGAATGGCCACCAGCGGCGCACGTGCTCACTGTGGTCGAGGTCGATGTTCACGACGATGGATTCTTCCTCGTTGTCGCTCGCACGGTAGTGCAGTTCTCCTTGTGGCCCAGCCACGAAACTGCTTCCCCAGAATTGTATGCCTCGGGTCTGGCCCGAAGGGTCGGGCTCGAAGCCCACGCGGTTGACGGTCACTACAGGAAGCCCATTGGCCACGGCATGCCCTCGTTGCACGGTGGTCCATGCCTCTCGCTGACGTTGCTGTTCGTCTGGAGTGTCGCTGCTCTCATAGCCGATGGCGGTGGGGTAGATGAGCAGGTCGGCACCGGCGAGGGCCATGAGGCGTGCTGCCTCGGGATACCATTGATCCCAGCATACCAGCACTCCTAAGCGACCCACACTGGTGTCGATGGGATGAAAACCGAGGTCGCCAGGGGTGAAATAGAATTTCTCATAGTAAGCAGGGTCGTCGGGGATGTGCATCTTGCGGTATTTCCCTGCGATGCTGCCGTCGCTCTCGATCACGACGGCGGTGTTGTGATAGAGGCCGGGAGCGCGTCGCTCGAAAAGGGAGGTGACAATCACCACACCTTTCTCACGGGCGAGAGCTCCGAAGAATTCCGTGGATGGGCCGGGGATGGGCTCTGCCCAGTCGAATTGGTCGACATCCTCCACCTGACAGAAATATAAGCTGTTGTGAAGCTCTTGGAGCACAATCAGTTGGGCACCTCTGTCGGCGAGGTCGGAGATGCCGTCGTAGAGACGGCGCATGTTGTCTTCGCGGTCAGCAACGTTGTGCTGCTGCAATAGTCCTATCTTGAGTTCTTTCATGATTTTCGGGTGTTGATGTGCAGGCTCTGGGGATACTGCATGGTGAGACAATGGAGCGATCCGTGCTGACGGATGACGGTGCGGGCATCGAGTGGGATGATGTCACGGCCGGGGAATGCTTGCCGGATGGTATGGAGGGCCTTTCTGTCAAGCTCGGGTTGATGGTAGGTAGGCACGATGACCGCTCCGTTGAGAATGACGAAGTTGGCGTAGGTGGCAGGCAAGCGTTCTCCGTCTTCATAGATGGCTTCGGGCATCGGCAGAGAAAGGAGGTGGTAGGGGGCTCCCTCTGTGGTGCGGAGCGATAGCAACTCGGACTGGAGATTCTGAAAATCAGCGTATTGCTCGTCGTCTTCGTCATCACAACAGACATAGAGCAAAGTGTCATCGGGAGCGCATCTGACGATGGTGTCGATGTGCCCGTCGGTGTCATCGCCGACAAGGTTGCCATGGTGCAGCCATACGATGCGGTCGGCACGGAGACGGGATTTCAGTTGCTCTTCTATCTCCTCCATGCTGAGCGGTTGGTTGCGGTGAGGGGCCATCAGGCATTGGCTGGTGGTGAAAACCGTCCCTTTGCCGTCGCTTTCCACCGATCCACCCTCGAGCACGAAATCGTCGTGGTCTTCCATCAGGGCATCAAAGATGCCCGATGCTTTCAAATGCCGGTTGATGGCATTGTCGAACGCAGCGGGGAATTTCTCGCCCCAACCATTGAAGCGGAAATCGAGGAGCAGGGGAGAGACCGCGCCGCAGTCAGGCTGCTCGCCGCCATCGCAGGAGGTGGCCCCGTCGCGGTGAAGCAGGGTCAAAGCCCCGTGGTCGCGGGCCCAGGTGTCATTGGTGTCACATTGGCAGATCATCACACGGGTCATCTGGACGGGCGTGAGGGTTCGGGCGAGCGTTTGCCGGGTGCTGCCCTCGTCGGGTGTCACAATGAGCAGTCCTTCGTAGCGGGTGATGACATCGGCCAGGGCAACAAAGGTCGATGTGATCTCGTCAAGGCAATATGCCCAGTCGGTGAGGGCATGGGGCCAGGTGAGTTGGATGATGCTCTGAGGTTCCCACTCTGCGGGAAGATACATGTGGTCCATGATGGTTGTCTTTCTTTTTGCAAAAATAAGGCAAAATCCCAATAATCCCAAAAAACCTGTTGCCTTTTATCGGAATTTTGTATCTTTGCAACCACACAACTGCCATCAAAATGAAAAATTGCACAATAGCCCTTGTCTTGTTGGCTTGCATGGCTCTGACGCTCACCGCATGCAAGAACAGTAGAAAGAAGACGGTGGACGAGGATCCGTCCATCGGCCTCTTCGACAGGAAGAGCGCGGAGAGAATCACGGCCCAGACCAATGACAGTCGCAGCCAGATCTCTGCATCGGAACGGGGTAGGAAAATGGAAATCCCGGCTCCGATGAAGGGAGCACAGGAGATGCTGCTCAAGCGTGAGGGCTATTATGTGTCTTATAACACGGGGAGAAGGGTGCCCAACTGGGTGGCGTGGCATCTCACGGCCGATCACACCAGTGGCAAGCACTACCGTGACGGACAGGTCTTCACGGAGGATAAGGATGTGGAATGGCCAAGGGCGACCGACAACGACTACTACCGTTCGCATTATGACCGTGGGCACATGTGCCCCTCGGGAGACAACAAATGGAGCGAGAAAGCCCAGACGGAGTCTTTTCTCCTGACCAATGTCTGTCCGCAGAACCATGCGCTCAACAAAGGCGACTGGAATGACCTGGAAATACAATGCCGGTATTGGGCCAAAAGAATGGGCGACCTCTACATCGTCGCAGGGCCGATTTTCTACAATGGCGTGAGGAAGACCGTCGGAAAAAACAAAGTGGCCGTGCCCGACGCTTTCTTCAAGGTGATCCTCTCGGATGGCAGGAAGGCCAAAGCCATCGGTTTCGTATATCCCAATCAAGGCGGGCACCAGGACATGGACCGCTGCGTGAGTCCGGTGGACGAGATAGAGCGCGTCACGGGCATCGACTTCTTCCCCCTGCTCGATGACCGTGTGGAGGATGTGGTCGAGGCCGCATCCAACAAGAGGATGATCGATGAATGGAATATCGAGAAGGCCGTGGAGTATTATAACAACAAAAACTACTAAACCCGCTTCTACATGGTAACTCAGCACTCCACTTTCCCTTCTTATGACCATCGGGATTTGTCGTTGTTCATCGGGATTTGTAATCCCGATGCTGTGAGTATCAGGATTTTTAATCCGCTAAAAGCGCATTGCAAATGCTTTCACTCAATGCGGCCGGATTGCAAATCCGCCCGAACAAATGCAAATCCACCCGAATGGCTATGCTTACTTAGGTGCTGAGCTTACTCTACATGGGAAAAAGCATAAAAATAGTTAAACATCAGCGTGGAATGAGGATTATGACGTAAAAAATGGTTATATTTGCAGTTCAATCTTAAATAGCTGAAAAGCGTGAAAATAATCGAAGTGGTGAATGCCCTTGAAAAGTTCGCGCCTCTGCCCCTGCAGGAAGACTACGACAATGCCGGCCTGCAAGTGGGATTGACAGAGACGGAAGTGTCAGGGGCATTATTGTGTCTTGACGTGACAGAGGAAATCCTCGACGAGGCATTGCAACGGGGGTGCAACCTGGTTGTCTCACATCATCCCCTGATTTTCCGGCCTCTGAGGTGTGTCTCCGACCGCAACATGGTACAGCGGTGCGTCACCAAGGCCATCCTCCACGGCATCACTATCGTATCGATGCACACCAATGCCGACAATGCCATCGGGGGCGTCAACGACAAGATCGCCGAGAAACTGGGGCTGAGACACCTCTCCGTGCTCGCTCCCAAACAGGTGGGGGAGGTGGCAGGCGGAAGCGGCGTCGTCGGCGAATTGCCGCAGCCGATGAAAGCGGAGAACTTCATCTCGATGCTCAAGGAACGGTTCGACGTGGCGTGTGTGCAGGCCAACCAACTCCTTCTGAGACCAGTGTCACGCGTGGCGGTATGTGGCGGGGCAGGGGCTTTCCTGCTCGGCGATGCCCTGAACGCAGGGGCCGATGCCTTCATCACAGGCGAGATGCACTACCATGAGTTCTTCGGCCATGAACAGGACATACAGATCTGCGTCATCGGCCATTATCAGAGTGAGCAGTTTACAAGCGAATTATTCAAATCAATCATCGAGGATAGGTGTCCCGGAGTCAGGTGCTGCCTGGCGGAAACCTACACCAATCCCATTATCTATTTATAATTTAAGTATGGCAAAGAAAGATCCTACAGATTTAACCGTGGAGAAAAAACTGGAAGCTCTCTACCAGTTGCAGACCACATTGTCGCAAATTGATGAGAAAAGAGCCCTTAGGGGCGAACTCCCCCTGGAGGTGCAGGACCTGGAAGATGAAATCACCGGACTGAAAACCCGTATCGAGAAAATACAAACCGAGATCGAGGAGTTCCGCTCGGCAATCACCCAGAAAAAAGGGGATATCCAGGAAGCACAGGCCATCGTGGCTCGCTATAAGGAGCAGTTGGAGGACGTGAAAAACAACCGTGAGTATGAGATGCTGAGCAAGGAAATCGTCTTCCAGTCGCTGGAAATCGAACTCTGTAACAAGAAGATCAACGAGGCCCTCGTCAAGATAGAGGAGCGGGAGGAACTGCTGAAGCAGAACCAGGAGCAGGTGGACTTCAAAATGCAAACCTTGGAGGAGAAGAAAAGCGAGCTCGATGCCATCATGCAGGAGACACGCGAGGAAGAGGACAAACTCAAGGAGAAAGCCAAGGCCATCGAGGAGAAAATCGAGGACAGACTGCTCACCAGCTTCAAGCGGATCCGTAAAAACGCACGCAATGGCCTCGGAGTGGTGTATGTGCAGCGTGATGCCTGCGGCGGATGCTTCAACAAGATCCCGCCACAGCGGCAACTCGATATCAAGATGCACAAGAAAATCATCGTCTGTGAGTACTGCGGACGTATCCTGGTTGACCCCGAACTCGCTGGTGTGAAGACCACCACAGAGGAGAAAACCAAAAAACGCACGACCAGAAGCCGCAAGAAGGCTGATGAGAAAGCTGATTGATTTTTTATCAAAAAGTAAAGTCAAAAAATCATAATCCTTTTGGATTGTGATTTTTTTTTGGTAATTTTGAACGATTTTCCGCAGAGAGCGGAAATGAAAGGGAAAACACTTTATGTCTAACTAAAACAAATACCCAATGAAAGACCTGAAAATGTACATCAACGGCAAGTTCGTTGAAAGCAAATCCGGAAAATGGATCAATGTCCTTAATCCTTCTACAGAAGAGGTGATCAGCCGTCAGCCCGAAGGCACCGTCGAAGAGGTGGACGAAGCTCTCGATGCAGCCAAGGCAGCACAGAAAGCTTGGGCCAAGACTCCTGTTATAGAGAGGGCCGCCTATCTGAAGAAAATGGCCGACGGCATCCGCAAGCGCCAGGATGAATTTGTCGATATCATCATGCGTGAGCAGGGCAAGACACGCAACTGGGCTACCGTCGAGGTTGCTGTGACCGCCGACTATTTTGACTATATGGCCTCGTTCGCCCGGCATATCGAGGGTGAGGTGATCCCAAGCGACCGTCGTGGCGAGACCATCATGCTTTTCAAGGAGCCGATCGGCGTGGTGGCTGGTATCCTGCCTTGGAACTTCCCCTTCTTCCTCATCGCACGTAAGGCCGGCGCTGCGCTTATCACAGGATGTACGATTGTCATCAAGCCCTCGCAGCTCACTCCGGAGAACTGTTGCGAGTTTGCCAAGGTGGTCGATGAGACCGGGCTGCCCGCTGGTGTGTTCAATGTGATCACAGGCAAAGGCTCTGTCGTGGGCAACGCTCTCGCAGCCAGTCCGAAGATCGGTATCGTCAGCGTCACAGGTAGCGTGAGCGCTGGAGAGAGTATCATGAAGGCTGCTGCAAGCAACATCACCAAGGTGTCGCTCGAACTGGGTGGCAAGGCTCCGGCTATCGTGTTCCCGGATGCCGACCTGGAGGCTGCCGCACAGTGGGTCGTGGACTCAAGAATCGGCAACAACGGACAGATCTGCAACAATGCCGAGCGTGTGTATGTGCATAAGGACATCAAGAAAGCGTTCACTGACATTCTCGTCAAGAAGATGGAGGCTGTCAAGGTGGGCGACCCCTGCCTCGACGACAGCGTGGATATGGGTCCGCTCGTGGAGCAACGTGCCCTCGAGAGTGTGGAGGCCAAAGTGGCGAATGCCCTCAAGCAGGGAGCCAAACTCCTCTGTGGTGGAAAGAGAGTGGGAGAGAAGGGCTACTTCTATGCCGCTACTGTGCTCGATGATGTGAAGCAGGACTTCGATATCGTGCATGAGGAAACCTTCGGTCCGGTGCTCCCCATCGTGGAGTTTGAGGATATCGACCAGGTCATCGCATGGGCCAATGACGTGGAATACGGACTGGCTTCTTCGGTCTTCACCAAGAGCATCGACATCGCGACCAAGGTGTGCCGTGAGTTGGAGTTTGGTGAGGTGTACATCAACCGTGAGCATTTCGAAGCCATGCAGGGATTCCATGCAGGCATGAAGAAGAGCGGTATCGGTGGCGCTGATGGCAAGCATGGCGTGGAGGAATACCTGGTGACCAAGGTGGTCTATCTCGACACTCATTACGAGTAGGCCAACACGATAATTACTCCCCAAACAACATCCCCAAGTCCCTCCAGAGGAGGAGCTTGGGGACGCTTATTTGGTGGGGGTGCCAATCAGAGGCCTTCTATAGCCCGCGGGCTTTGTAGATCATGTCTTTGGCGGCGTTGATTTCCTTGAACTTCTTCTCCGCAGCCTTGCGCACGTCCTCTCCCAGTGCCGACACCCGGTCGGGATGGTGGTCGAGGGCCAACTTGCGATAAGCCTTCTTCACCTCCTCGTCGGTGGCGTCGGGTGAGACGCCAAGCACCTTGTAGGCATCCTCAAGCGTGCCGCCGCCATTGCCGCTGCCGCCGCTACTCCGACCTCCACCCATGTGGAGCATGGAGTCGACCTCACTGGCCGAGAGGCCCATGTATTGAGCCACCTCATACAGGGCATTGCGTTCTTCCGACGACACCTTGCCGTCGGCTTTGGAGATCTCCACCAGAAAAGCCAGCAGTTGCAGGCGCTCGCTGTAATTGAGGTTTGAGGCGATCTGGGCGCATACCTGCCGGATCTGGTTACGGTAGGCATAGGGATTGTTGGCGTTCATGCGCTTCTGCTCTTCCAGAAGGCGCAGGATGATCTCGTTGCCTTGTTGGGCTGCCGCCTCGCCGAAATTGGAACGCAGGAAGTTCCTGACGTATTCCATTTCAGAATGCATCACCTTGCCATCGGCCCGGATGATGTAGGAGGCAAGTACGAGAAGCGAGAACAGGAAACTGTTGCGCTGCCCTTCTTCCCGGCTCTGTCCAGTGGAGTGACCGTAGGTGCCAGACGGTCCCTCGCCGTAACTGCTCCCTTCATTCTCGCTGAAGGAGTCGATCAGACTGCCGATGAAATATCCTGCGAAAGCACCGAGGGGAGGGGCCAGCATGAAACCGAGCACACCTCCGATCCATTTAAAAATACCCATGTTCGGAAACGCTAATATTGTTAAATATTTTCGTATCTTGGAATCTCTTCCAAAAATAAATAATTTTGATGTTCATAATCCATCTTACAGCAATAGTGTGTGATGCCATTGCTCACCACCAGGTAGTCGACATGCAGGAGCATGTTGTAGACGGAGATTTGGTCGAACACTTTCTGTGTGATGGCGATTGTGGGGGCTTTGTACTCCACGATCATCCGGGGTTCGGCGTGCATGCCGTAGAGCACACTGTCACAGCGGAGGCGCTTTTGCCCCACGGTGAGCTCAACCTCATTGGCCAGCATCATCTCGGGATAGCCCATGTAATGGGTGAGGTAGTGCACAAAATGCTGGCGCACCCATTCCTCCGGAGTCAGTGTCACGTATTTCCTGCGCAGATGGTCGAAAATCATGCGCCTGTCATTGCGGACGATGATTTTTGTGTCGAAGGAAGGGAGGTTTAGTCGATTCATTTTATTATCTTTGCAGGTGCAACGTCGTGAGTTGCATCTGCAAAGATAATAAAATGGAAGCATAACAAGAAGAATCCGCCCGTTTTTCTGATGACGTTTTTCGTTGAGGCAGGAGATGGGCGGCAGACTTCATCTCGCATACCATCATATCATCCAACTGTACAATGGCAGCTAAACAAACATTCGACACGATCATGGGCGACCTGAAAGCCCGGAAATTCAAACCCATCTATGTCCTCATGGGCGAAGAACCTTATTATATAGATAAGGTGTCGGACTATTTGGAGGGCAATGTGCTCAGACCGGAGGAGAGAGACTTCAACCAGACTGTGGTCTATGGGATAGAGACCAATGCCGCACAAGTGGTGGACATGGCGAAAAGATTTCCCATGATGGCAGAATACCAGGTGGTGATCGTGAAAGAGGCTCAGAATATCAAGAACTGGGACAAACTTGACAGTTATCTGGAAAAACCTTTGAACTCGACCATCCTTGTGATCTGCTACAAGCATGGAAGCATCGATGCCAGGAAAAAATTCATGAGCAAGGCGGCAGCCGTCGGGGTGGTGTTCAAAAGTGAGAAGATGCGCGAGAATGCGGTGCCTGCCTTCATCGAGGAATATGTGGGTGGCAAAGGGGCTGCCATCGATAACAAAGCCAAACTGATGATCGCCGATTTCATCGGTAACGATCTGGCGAGGGTGACCTCGGAGATCGACAAGGTCCTGATCTCCTTGCCAGAGGGGGAGAGGAACATCACGCCTGATGTCGTGGAACAGAAAATCGGCATCAGCAAAGAGTATAATATGTTTGAACTGCGTGACGCACTGATCAACAAAGATGTGCTGAAAGCAAACCGAATCGTGAAATATCTTGACAACAACCCCAAGACCGCTTCCCTCTACTCCTTCTTGCCAGGACTCTTCTCCTTTTTCCAGAATCTGATGATCGCTCACTATACCGACAGAACGAGTAGGGGAGTGATGCAAGCCTTGGGGCTTAAGTCGGAATATGCTGTGAAAGACTACTTGAAAGCTCTGCAGACCTTCAATGCTTACAAGACGATGCAGATCATTCACCAAATTAGAGTGACCGACGCTAAAAGTAAGGGCATCGATAACCCAAATACGTCTCCGGGAGACCTGTTGAAGGAACTTGTTTTCTTCATTTTGCACTGAAAAAGTACTTTTTCCCTCTGAAAAACGGGTTTCCAATTGCTAAAACGCACCTTTCCCATGGTGCGTTTTTTCATGCTTAAATCACAAGTCTACAGCTTTTTGGGTGCTTTTCTGGCGCTCCAAAACTCCCGTTTTTCGTCGTTTTCCGCATCGTCGTGGGGAAAACATGAGAAATGCCGATTTTTACCATTTTTCAACCTTAGGGTTTTAAAAAACTGAAGGAATCCAGGTTTTTAAACCCGAAAATATAAATCCACAAATGTAAAACTTGATTTCAAAATTTAAAATATTGAATTTAAAAATATAAATCATTAAAAACATGAATTCAGATTTATAAAAATGAAAATAACTTTTTTCAAAACATGAATGAATAATTATACAGTATGTATATTTTGATATATATCACTAAAAATCAGCGATATATATATGTTTCTTCAAGTAAATTGATTGACTTTTCCCCTATAATCGCCAAAAATGAGCGATTTCCGCTGAAATTGCTCGTATATACTATATAAAACACATTCTAACTCAGTATGTTATACTATTTTGTTCAATCATTTTATAATGATATTTCAGAACATGAAATTCATGTTTGTAAAAACTGAGCAACAATTATGATTTTAGAAATATAAATCACTAAAATTCGTGTTTATAAAATTGAATCAACCCCTCTAAAATTTCTTTTGTAAAAATTTGCATGTTTGAAAAAAAAAGTTTATCTTTGTAAAATCTTAGAAAAACCCCTGAAACGGAGCTTTGATATAGAGTGAACATATGAAAGATCGGATTAAGCTACTCATGGATTCGAAGGGAATGACACAACAGACCTTCGCAAAATACCTTGGTATATCTTCCTCGGCATTGAGCAACATACTCAATGGCCGTACGAAGCCCACGATGAGTATCTTCATGAGTATTATCGACAAGTTCTCTGGCCTCAACCCTATCTGGTTGATGAAGGGAATTGATCCGATGTATTTGCCGGAGGACCAAGGCCAAGTGGCGAAATCAGAGCCAGTTGCACCTCATTCTATTCAGACGGAAATCGATTTCCTGGATGATGCTGACGAGGAGATGCGGGCAGGCACTGGCAGGGGAAAGAAAAAGGCACAGGAGAGTCAGCCTCATGCTATTGAATTGAAAAAACAGGACAAAGTCAAGCGTCGTGTCAATTCCATCACGGTATACTATGATGACGACACCTTTGAGACATTCATTCCAGCAAAACCCAAATAAGGTACACATATTCTATTAATATACATTTCCAATCAATCAATTATTTTTATTGGGCGTAGGCTTTGAGATATAGCCTTTAACGTCGATGTTTTCAACAACGGATAACATTTCTTCGGATTACGGGCATCACTAAGGTGTGATTGCCCGTAGTTTTTTTATCCCCTTTATTTTGCATTGCAGCAGAAATCTATTAACTTTGCAATATGATGAAAAAGTATATTCTGGATTTGAAAGTGGTGGATGTCCAACAGTTGGGCGACCGCTACGTGATGCTGAAAGTCACCAGCGATGAACCCCTGCCAGAGATGCTGCCAGGGCAGTTTGCCGAACTGCGGATTGAAGGCTCGCAGAACACCTATTTGCGCCGGCCGATCTCCATCAACTATGTCGACAGGGAGCATCGTGAGGTGTGGTTTCTCGTGGCTGTCGTCGGAGATGGCACTCGTCAGTTGTCAAGCCTGCGAAGAGGCTGTTTCCTCAACTGCGTGATACCCCTGGGCAATGGGTTCACGCTGCCAGCTTCTCCCCGAGAGCGTTTGCTTCTCGTCGGAGGTGGAGTAGGTGTGGCTCCGCTGCTCTTTTTGGGTGCCCGTCTGAATCAGATGGGGTGTGAGCCGACGTTCCTTCTGGGAGCGAGAAAAGCTTCCGATCTGGTGCTGCTCGACATGTTCGGCCGCTTTGGCCGGGTGATGCTGACTACGGAGGACGGATCAGCAGGTGAGCAGGGCTTCGTGACCAATCACTCCGTCCTTGCCCAAGAGCGTTTCGACCGGATCTATAGTTGCGGTCCCAAACCGATGATGATGGCTGTGGCCCGTTATGCTTCAGCCCATCAAATAGACTGTGAGGTGTCGCTGGAGAACATGATGGCTTGCGGTCTGGGAGCTTGCCTGTGCTGCGTGGAGAAGACGAAGAAAGGAAATATCTGTGTGTGTAAAGAAGGACCCGTGTTAAATATTAATCAATTGTTATGGCCAATCTAAATGTAAAGATAAATGATCTGTCACTGAAAAACCCGGTGATGACTGCTTCGGGCACTTTCGGCTATGGTTTGGAGTTCGCCGATTTCGTCGACCTGAGTCAGTTGGGTGGCATCATCGTCAAGGGCACGACACTCCATCCCAGAGAGGGCAACGACTATCCCCGCATGGCCGAGACAGCCATGGGCATGCTCAATTGCGTGGGGCTACAGAACAAGGGCGTGGACTATTTCTGTGAGCATATCTATCCTCAGATCGAGGAAATCGGCACCAACATGATCGTCAATGTCAGTGGTTCCTCACCAGAGGACTATGCGGAGTGTGCGGCACGCATTGACGCTTTGGAGCATATCCCGGCCATCGAACTCAATATCTCCTGTCCTAACGTCAAGCAGGGCGGGATGGCCTTCGGAGTGACTACCAGCGGGGCCGCTTCGGTGGTCAAGGCTGTCAGGGAGAGGTATCACAAGACGATGATCGTGAAACTCTCGCCCAACGTCACCAATATCGCAGATATCGCCAAGGCTTGCGAGGCAGAGGGGGCTGACAGTGTGTCGCTGATCAACACCTTGATGGGTATGGCCGTCGACATCGAGCGGCGCAAGCCGGTGCTCAGCATCGGCACGGGAGGCCTCAGCGGGCCCGCTGTGAAGCCCGTAGCCCTCCGGATGGTGTGGCAGGTCGCCAAGGCTGTCAAAATACCCGTGGTGGGGCTGGGAGGCATCTCTACGGCGGCCGATGCCATCTCTTTCCTCATGGTGGGTGCTACGGCCATCGAGGTGGGGACGGCCAATTTCGTCGACCCGGCTGTGACGATCAAGATCCGCGACGGGATTGATGCCTGGCTCGATGCGCATGGATGCGACAGTGTGAGTGAGATCATCGGGGTCATCTAAGGTCTTTCCAGGAGGGATGAAATAATTTGAGGGCGGCTATCAGCCGCCCTCAACCAACACAAAAACTAAACTAGACTTAACTAAAACTAATGAGGATTTTCACAAACCCCGATTAATTCGATGCAAACTTATTAAAATTAATCTTTTTTTTGTTCTAAATTGAAATATTTTCGATGATTTTTTTGTTTTGTTAACATCTTTCGCTCTTATTGTTATCAGTTTATTGGCATTTCACCGTTTTCCCGATGAGCAAATGGTCTAAGATGACCATGGCGGTCATGGCTTCCACGATGGGTACGGCACGGGGCAGGACACAGGGGTCATGGCGGCCGCGGGCCTTGAAGGTGACCGGCACTCCATCCATATCGACGGTTTCCTGCTCGCGCAAGATGGTGGCCACGGGTTTGAACGCCACTCTGAAAAAAATGTCCTGTCCGTTGCTCACCCCGCCTTGTATGCCGCCGCTGTGGTTAGTGGCTGTACTGATCTTCCCGTTGTCGGCGACGAAGACATCATTGAGTTCGCTGCCGCGGCGGTTGACGCTCTGGAAACCGTCGCCATATTCGAATCCTTTCACGGCATTGATACTGAGCATCGCAGCTCCCAAGGCGGCGTGCAACTTGCCGAACTCGGGTTCTCCGATGCCGGCCGGGCAGCCTTTCACCACGCAGGTGATCACACCGCCTATTGTGTCGCCCTCGCTCTTCACCTCACGGATCAGAGCGGCCATCTCCTCGGCTTTTTCCGCATCGGGGCACCTGACGGCGTTGTGTTCAATCGTCGAGAGGTCGTAGCGGTGGTAGTCGCGGTCGAGAGAGATGTCGCCCACCTGCGAGGTGTATGCCTGGATCTGGATGCCATAATCCTTCAGGGCCAGTTTGGCGAAGGCTCCCCCCACGCATCTGCTGATGGTGATGCGTGCTGAGGTGCGTCCTCCTCCGCGGTGGTCGCGGATGCCGTATTTCTGCTGGTAGACAAAATCGGCATGGGAAGGGCGGAAGAGGCACCGTAGACTCTCGTAGTCCTGTGAGTGGTGGTTGGTGTTCCTGACCATGAAACCGATGGGGGCACCTGTCGTCTTGCCCTCGAAGACACCGCTGAGCACCTCCACCTTGTCGGCTTCCTGGCGCGACGTGGTGAGGTCGCTCTGACCTGGGCGGCGGCGGTCGAGTTCGCTCTGGATGAAGTCCATGTCGACGGTGATGCCTGCGGGCATACCGTCGATGACACCGCCCACGGCATCGCCGTGGCTCTCACCGAAGGTGGTCAGTGTCAGGATGTTTCCAAATGTATTTCTCATCGTTTACCGTCTGTTGGTCAGCATCCGCCACATCCGCCGCATCCGCCGCAGTCACCGCCACCGCAACCGCCGCAGCCTTCGCCGCTCATCATCTTCATGATTTGCTCCATCTCCTGTGGCGTGGCATCGCGGCTTTCCAGGATTTTCCCCACGAAGTGCAGGTCGAGTCCGGCGTATGGATGGTTGAGGTCGACTTTCACGCTTTCTTTGCCGATCTCGAGGATACGGCCGTTGAAACGGTTGCCGTCCTCATTGACGAGAGGGATGATGGCATCGACGTGGATGACTTTCTCGTCCAGTTTGCCGTCACGCATGAATATTCCTTTCTCGAGGTCTACGACACGCTCGTCGACGTAGTCGCCATAGGCATCGTCCTTTCCGATGACGAAATCGAATTCCTCACCTTGGGCAAGATGGCTCACCGACTCCTCGAAAAGCGGAAGTGCGAAACCCATGCCGCTGACAAAACGGAAGGGCTCTTTCTCTGAAGCCACCTCCAGTAGTTCGTTCTCTCCATCCACATTGGCATACAGGCTATAGGTCAATGAGATGCATTTGTTGTTCTTGTTGTCCATGTCTTTATAAAATGATTATAGATTGAATGCTTAATCTTGGTTCCCCAGGATGATGTTGACAGTCTCCATGATGTCGCTGACGTTGATCTGCCCGTCGCTGTTGAGGTCTGCGTTCTCGATGAGGAATTTCGACGGAGGTTCGTTGAGGATGTGAAGGACGATGCACATCACGTCGCTCACAGTGACCAGACCGTCGCCGTTGACGTCTCCCCGCAGTCCGCCGATGGGCAGGACCTGCGGGGCTGTGGTATGCTGCTCCGTGGCTCTGAAGAAGGCTTGTCCTGCCTCTACGGAGGCGTGGGTGGTCTTGACAAACGCCGACCCGCTCTCATTGAGGACATAGGCATCGTCGAGAGTCTGGTCGCTGGTGGTTCCGGTAAACTCGAAGTGGTCGTTGACCACGGCACTCACGAGGGAGTGCACCACGCGCGTATTCATGGCGCTGAGTACCATTTCCTCTCCTGGCTGGCTGACCCCCCAGATATAGGGCGCGTTGGGCATCCAGGTGTCGATGTCGGCGAAGGTGATGGCATTGCCCGTATCACCGTCGAACGCCCTGAC
Organism: uncultured Prevotellaceae bacterium; assembly: GCA_946540735.1. Classification (GTDB taxonomy): domain Bacteria; phylum Bacteroidota; class Bacteroidia; order Bacteroidales; family Bacteroidaceae; genus Prevotella. The sequence continues at coordinate 25,680 of CAMNIN010000025.1, forward strand.
CCATAATCCACGGTCTCCTTCTTCCGCCTCGCTGTGCCGCCAGTCGACGGCAGAGCCGCCCACCGTGGCCTGACCGACGCTGAAGGGCAGCGTGATGGTCTGCCATCCGCTGCGTCCGTCGCAAGAGAGCCGTGGCTGGCAGGTGTAGGTCACCTTGGATGCCGTGAAGGTGGTGGGCACGTAGAATCCATGTCCCTCACGCAGGGCGATGGATTCCGCCTCGTAGCCTTTCACTACGTTTCTCGTCTTGAGGTTGGCGGGCACAGTGGCCTTGCTTGGGAGATAGTATATCGTGTTGGGGTTGTCGTTGGGTGTGATGCTGATGGTTGAGATGTCATCCAGTTCTGCCAGACTGATGGCTGCTGCCGACGAGGGCACGGTGAGGGTGGCCGAGGGTGGGGTGGCATTGCGGTCGCCTTCGGCCGTCCAACTGATGATGCCGGCTTTCACTGTCTTTGTCCTCACGGTCAGGAAGGTTTTGTTGTCGTCGTAGATTTTGAACTGGAACCTGTTGCCAACGCTCATGGGGCAGACGATGGGCACGGTCATGTCCTCGCCGGCCGGGATGGTGATGGGGATGCGCTGTCTGTTGACGCTCCACCACTGTCTGCCGTCCTCATCCACTCGTGAAGGGGTGAGCAGATAGAAGGTCATCTGGCTCTCGTAGTCTGCGCTGCTGTTGTTTCTCAGTTGGATGCTGCCGTCGATCAGACTACCGTACATGACATCGCCGTCGAGGTTTTTCAGTTCTGCCGACACGAGTTCGAGCAGGGGCAGGTTGCTCTCATCGGAGAGTGTGAAACTATCATTGCTGTAGAGCACTCCGCTGGTTGTGGATCCTGTAGAGACCACGATCTTGTAGTTGCCGGCATCCTTGTTGAATACAAAGTCGGTATAGTCTTCCGAACCGCTTGAGAGGTAGACCCTCTCCTTGGATGCCAGTGTGTTGTTGATGTAGAGCGACAGGGGTCCTGTGAAGTCTTGGGCACCGTTGTTCTTGACCGTGACACGCAGCGTCTTCGGGCTTACTCCTGCCTCGAAATTCTGTTCGACGCTGGTCACTGCGAGTTGCTTGGCGAGGTCTTCTTTCACTGTGGTCAGCGTGGCCGTCCCGCCGCTGATGCTGAGGGTCAGGTATGTGGTGCTGGCCTTGTAGCTCTCAATCCAGTCGCCGGTGCCGCTGACGCGGTCGATGCCTTTGATCTCGTAGGTTCCGTCTTCGAGATCAGTACCGAAACCGGTGAGGTATGTCCTGGTGTACGTTGCGCTGCCGGTGCCATGATAGCCGGATTTGATGGCCTTGGCTTGCAGCAGTTGCCCGTCTTTGAAAAGTCCCACCCCCACGTCATACGAGGCTGCGAGACCGCATTGCTTGTAAGCGTAGTAGATGCGGGTGTCTTTCAGTCCGGATGCCTTGGTGTAGGTGTAGTTGCTTGACGTGAGTTTGGTTCCCGATTTGTTGATGAGGTAACAGTCGTCGGTAGTGATGCCGCAGACTCCTGCCGTCGGATAATCGGTTACGGGAGAATGGCTCACTCCGATGATGGCTGCTTGTTCGGTGGAGTAGCCGTATAGTGTGCTGCTTCCTCCCGTGCCTTGTGTCGATGGGTTGAGGGCCTGCAGCCGGTAATACCCGTCGGCCATGCCGCCCCATCCCCAGTTGATGTGGTATAATCCGTGGCCGTCGTATCCATCGCAGATAAAGGAATGTCCGTTGTTGCTGTAGGTGCGTGCGCTGTAGAGCACGGGACGGCCGCAGGACAGTTCTTGCAGGATGATGTCGCTCCATTTCTCAGCCGAGTAGTTGTCACGCTTGACGAGGAGAGGCTCTGGATAGCCGAAATAGTTGCTCAGCGATGTGGCGATGGTGGAGAACACGCTTGACGAGCCATTCTCACCGTAACTCGTCTCGATGGCATGGCCGGCATAGAGCATCAGTTCCGCCACGGCGTCTATGGATTCCTCGGTGTCGTTCTCGCCGTAGGTGTCCTTCATCTTGTCCCAGGCAAACTGTGTGGCGGGGAGGGCGCTGTAACTGCTGTAAGCGGGGATGGTCGTGGTGCTTTCCTTCGGCCATTTGTGGTAATACATCATCTGGGCGAAGGCTGTCGCTCCGCATCCTGTCACGCCCACTGCCCCGCTGGTGGTGAGGCTTTTGCGGTTGTAGGGGTCGTTCTGATGCCAGTGCGAGGAGAGCAGCGGTGCCACCACCTGCCGGGGTATATCGGCCTCGCTGGTTGTCGTGGTGATGGCAGTTGTGTTCCTGCGCAGCCCGTTGCTTCGTGCCCATTCGATTTCCCGGGCGTAATTGTCGAGCCATTCCTGCATGTTGTCGGGAATGCCGGTGGCATCGAAGTCGCCTTTGTCGGAGTAGGCGAGCACGTCGTCGCAACAATCATCGCCCGCGATGATCACAAACCCCTGGCCATTGCCTTTGTTGAAGACATAGTAGTAGGCGTCTTTGGCCATGACCCCATGTTTGTTGGAGACCTCGATACCTTGATAGGCGAGGGTGGGGACACTGAGAGACGGCTCACCTCTCTGAAGAAGAAAAGAGCGTGCTTTCTCCATGGCTTGGGTGCGCCCGACGGGAGCGGCTGTAGCCTGGAGCGTGCATAGCAGCATGGCCATGAGGGTGTATATGAAGGTTTTCATCAAGGTCGTATTTTATGGTTGAAACTACAAATATAGCATGAAAAATCGGAAAAACAGTTGTTTTTGCCCCCTCTTAACTGTTTTTCACAAAAAAGAAGCCTTCCGTAATTACTCAGCACCTAAGTATGCAAAGATGCTCTGGCGTATTTATTAGTGCGGGCATCTCTTTGTTCTTTGTTCTATGTTCGGTCGGATTTGCAATCCGCCCGCATAGAGTATTAGCATTTGCAATGCGCTTTTTCGGATTAAAAATCCTGATACTCAGAGCATCGGGATTACAAATCCCGATGAACGGTGTGCCTATTGGCAAATCCCGATGAACGGTGTACCGAGCGACAGATCTTTGTTCGTGCGGATATCTCTTTGTTCTATGTTCGGGCGGATTTGTAATCCGCCCGCATAGAGTATTAGCATTTGTAATGCGCTTTTTTCGGATTAAAAATCCTGATACTCAGAGCATCGGGATTACAAATCCCGATGAACGGTGCGCCGAGCGACAAATCCCGATGAACGGTGTGCCGAGCGACAGATCCCGATGAACGGTGTGCCGCGTGGCAAATCCCGATATCCCAATGAATCACAGCTGTCTCATGAGGCGCTCGATGCCGGTTTTCGACAATTCCACGTCGAGTGTCGTCCCGTCCGTGGAGAGCAGCGTGCATAGTCGGCGCTTCACATTGAGCTTGTACACACGGCGGGTGTTGATGATGGTGCCGCGGTCCACACGCAGGAATACCGACGGGTCGATCATCTGCTCCATGGTGGCCAGGCTCTCCAGAATGCCTTCCTGGCAGCTGAAGGTATGGAGGTGGGAATAGTTGCCGTCGGCGGTGATGAAGGCGATGTCGGCCATGTCGATGAAGAGTTTCCCGTTGGCCGTTCTCAGCGAGAGGCGCGTGTTCCGAGTGCCCGTTCTTGTTTTTTCCGGGTACAGTTGCCGGGCTTTGGCGATGGCAGCGGCCAGTTCGTTCTTGTCGATGGGTTTGAGCAGGTAGTCCACGGCATCGAGTTTGATGGCGCTCATGAGGTATTTCCGGTCGGCGTATGCGGTGGTGAAGATGACATGGGGCAGGGGATGGGTCTGCTTCACCTCATTGAGCAGTTGGATGGCATCACGTCCCTGTAGCTGGATGTCGAGGAAGAGCAGTTCTGGCTGGTGCCGCAGAATGCTTTGCAGGGCACTGTCGTAATTGTCGCAACTGTCTATCACCTCCACTTCTTGGCGGAAGTCCTCCAGTTTCTGCAACAGGGAGAGGCGGGGCAGGCGCTCGTCCTCCACGACGATGGTTCTCAAGGGGTTCATGGCTTTAGGCTCTCGTTTTCTTCTTCGAATTGGTAATGCATGGGCACGAACATCTCAAAACTGGTGCCTGAGGGTTTTCCGTCGGCGTCATACAGGTCTGTCACCTTCTGGCGGATGGGTCTTCTGTTGGTCTGGTTGTAGAGGGCTATCTGCTCATGGAGCAGGAGCAGTCCCTGTTTGGTGGAGTTCCTGTTCAGGCGTGCCGCCTCGGCGCGTCCCACGCCGTCGTCTCTCACCTCCACCACGATGTCTTCGTTATCCCTGCGGATGTGGATGCCGATGTGTCCGCCTCCCGTTTTGTTGCCGATGCCGTGTTTCACGGCATTCTGACAATAGGTGTAGAGCAGCATGGTGGGCAACAGCGTCTGCCGTTCCACGTCGTCCTCGATGGTGATGTCGTATTTCAGCCGGTCGCCCAGCCGCAACTGTTCCAGTTCGAGGTACAGGCGGATATAGTCGGTTTCCTCGTCGATGTTGCGTGCCGGCCGGTCGATGTCCGACAGCGTCATGTTGGTGAAGTCACTGTACATCTTCAGGTATCGGATGGCTTCCTCGCTGCTGTTGTTCATCAGGAAGTACTCGATGCTGGCCAGAACGTTGGCATGGAAGTGAGGGATGGCTTTCAGCCGGATGGCCTTGATCTGCAGCTCTTTCTGCCGTTTCTCCCGTCGCAGCCTCTCCATGGCCTTCCGGTTGATACGTCGCTCGTAGAGATAGGCGAGACACCAGCCCAGCAGAATGACCGCCACGCCTGCGACCGTCCATGCCCACCACCGTTTCCACCAGGGGCGTTTTCCCTCGATGATGGTGGAGGACGGGTCGAAGGCCAGCAACCGCTCGGGTTGGAAAGACACCATCTCTTCCAGTCCGGCCATCCACACCGTGCCGTCACTGGTCTCCGCCATCGGCGTGCTCATCGGTTCGATGATGGTGAGTCCGTTGGTGTGGTCAAACCATTGGGCACCGCTGGTGCGGTTGTCGTCGCTGATGTGTGCCACGAGCATCCCGTCGAGCGTGCCCACGATCAGGAAACCGCGCGGTGAGCGGTGCAGGGTGCGTATCTCATGGCCAGCCAGTAGAGGCAACTGGCTGGTGAGGTCTTCCACCTGTCCGCCATGGATGAGGAAGAGTGAGTCGTTGGAGGCGAAAAGGATGTTTCCGCGGCTGTCGCCCTCCATGGTGGAGATGACTTTCCGGGCCACGCACTCCACCTCGGTTTTCCCCTCTTGCCATCCCGTGATGTGGTAGAGACCCGAACTGCTGCCCACCCACAGGCCACCACTTTTGTCCTCGGCGGCGCACCAGGGGCGCATGATGTCCTCGGTCAGGGTGTCGAGCCGTTGCCGATGCGGATCGTAGGCGAGGATTCCCTGCCGGTTGCCGAAGATGAGATGGCCGGAGGCCTGTGCCACGAATTGGTAGCGGTCTTGCGGCAGTCCCATCCAGTGGAGCGTGCCCCCGTCGATGGCGGCCACGTCGCCTTTGCCCGCCAGATACACCGTCTGGCCGATACGGGTGGCGCTGGGATTGAAAAACTGTCCTTCTTCAGCATGGCTTTGCTGTCCGTCGACGAGCAATGTGCCGTTGAGCGTGCCCATCACGATATGCCCTGCATCGTCGGCACATAGTGCGCGCACGACATCGTTGTCGTCGTTGAGCCTGTGGATGGTGAAGTGGGTGTGGAAGAAGAGATACACCCCTTGGTAGGTGGCCATCCACACGCGGTCCCATTTGTCGATGAGCAGGCTCTTGATGAGGTTGAAACCGCTGGCGAGTTTGCCGACGGCTTTCCCGTCGTATCGATAGAGATTGTGGGCATCAGCGATATAGAGTTGGCCGTCGTGGCTCAGTCGGGCGAAGAGCCCGTAGTCGGGTGCCTCAAAGGAGAAGGCCGTTGCCTGTTGCACTTTTCCGTCATCCACGCAGTAGATGCCGTCACCGGCCAGCGCGCAGAGCTTGCCGTTCATCCTCGTGAGGGTGAAGATGTCATCCTTCGCCGTCAGCATCCGCCATTTCCTGTCGCGGATCACATACAGTCCCTGCTCGGTGGGCACGTAGATGTCATCGCCGTCGATGAAGAGTTTCCGGTCGGGCGTCATCCGGTCGAAGACGCTGGCTTTGAGCAGAGGTGCCCATCCGCTTTTGGTCAGGCGTACGAGCATGCGGTGGGTCTCCTGTTCATCCTCGAGCAGGATCATACCCTTCGGCAGGTCGGTGGCGTTGAAGTTGTTGAGCAGCCAGTGCTGACCACCATCAGCATTGTTGGTCAACCATTGCTGGTCGGGGTCAATGGGGCGCATCGTTGTCTTGTCGCCATCGACGAGCCATCGCCTGCGGAAGCCTAATGCGCTCACTCCTTCCTCAGTCTCGGAGAACGCCACGATGTTCTCGCGCCTTCCTTTCAGGAAGGGCGTAAGCGTGCGCCCGTCGTAGCGAACGAAACCAGAGAGCGTACCGATCCAGATATAGCCCTCGCTGTCCTGAAACACCGTCTCGGTCTGCATCTGCGGCAGTCCGTCGAGCGTGGTGAAACGGCGGTGGCTCAGCTGGCTGGTGAATCCGTCTTCTGCCCATGTGCTCAGGACAGCCAGCCAACAAAAAAGGAGTGTTGTCAGTCTTCTCATCAACCGCAAAATTATGCTTTTTTCTCCGTTTTTGCAATGATGACGGGCGTTTTGCCAAAAGATTTTTCGCTTCGTCAGCCGAAAAGCCCCTTTCGTCACTCAGAGGGTGTGTTTCGTCAAAACGTATGTGACGAGAATATCTCGTATCCGCTTTTTTCTTTATTTTTGCTTTGAAAACCCACCAACCTGATCATTTACAAAACCAATACATTATGAGAAAAATACTATTTGTTCTTTTTGCGCTTGTGGCGATAACTACGACAGCGCATGCCGAGGAGACGAAGACCCCTTATGTGATATGGTGTAAAGGCAACTATACCCTCTATTTCACCTGCCGCAGTGAGGTGCTGTCCGCAGGTGATGACTTTACTCCTGAGGGTTCATCGTCAACGTACACAATAACTAATATATGGAGCGGCGACCAAGTGGTCAAAAGTGGCGAGTATAGTAATCCTGCATGGTACAATTCTTCGATTCGTAATTATATATTTTATGCCGTAATAGAATCTTCGTTCAGCGAGGCGCGCCCCCAAAGCCTCTATTCGTGGTTTTATTATAATAAAAACCTCTCGTCTATCACAGGACTTGAGTATCTCAATACAAGTGAGACTACCACCACATCCCAAATGTTCTATTACTGCCAAAGCCTGACCTCGCTTGACCTAAGCCATTTCGATACAAGCAAGGTAGAGAGGATGTATAGTATGTTCTTTAACTGTAACAACTTGCAAGAGATCAAAGGTTTGGATCAGTGGGACACTTCGTCGGTGAAATCAATGTACAGTTTGTTCAACAATTGCAATAACCTTACCTCGGTTGGTGACATAAGCGGATGGGACACAAGCAATGTTACCCAAATATACAATATGTTCCTTAATTGCAAAAAATTGGAGAATCTCGACCTAAGCCGGTGGAAAACAGACAATGTGGTAAGTTTTAATGGCATGTTTAGTGGTTGCATTTTACTAACTACAATAGGAGATGTGAGCGGTTGGTACACAAGTAAGGCGACTTCGACAACAGAGATGTTCAAGCAGTGCTTAAAATTGGAAACACTCGACGTGAGCGGCTGGGATATGAGCAATGTGATAACGATGGACGGCATGTTCATGCAATGCAGTGCCCTGGAGACACTCGACGTGAGTAACTGGGACGTGAGCAACGTCGTCAATTTCAACAACACCTTCCGCGGTCTGTCGAAGGTGGAGACGCTGGACCTGAGCCGATGGCATACTTCGCGCGTCATAACAATGAACAGCATGTTCTATCAGAGCAAACTGCTCACGCAGCTTGACCTGAGCGGTTTCTATACGAGCAATGTAACCAACATGAGCTATCTATTCAGAGACTGTACAGCACTGCAGAGCGTCACCGTAAGCAATTTGTGGAGTGTCGCCAATGCCGCATCCTCTTCCACGCAAATGTTCTATGGTTGTGTAGCGATAATTGGGCAGGACGGCACGACTTACGATAGTGGAGCAACAGATGCCTCGAAGGCTCACTATGGCGATGGCGGTTACCTGCGCCACAGCACTGATGTGGCTCTCGGCACACAGCCCTACGCCATCTATGATGCCGAGAGCACCACCTTGTACCTGTGCCAGAGCGACCAGACACTCATCGCCGGCAATCAGTTCACACCAGCCGGCAGCGACACGCCCATCACCATCGATAATGTCTGGTATGGAAAGGATGTTTGCGAGACCGCTGCCAATGGAGGAACAAGAGAATACAATCTGCCTTGGCACAAGGTCTACGAAACGACGACCAAGACGGTTATAGAACCATCGTTTGCCAATGTGCGGCCCACCCGCACCGACACATGGTTCTACTATTTCTACAATATGACCCGCATCGACGGTTTGGAGTACCTCAATACGAGTGAGGTAACCACGATGTATGAGATGTTCAGCAACTGCGAGTCGCTACAATCCCTCTCGGGTATAGAGAACTACGACGTGAGCAAGGTGGTGGATATGGAGTATCTATTCTGCGGCTGCAAGTCGCTGGAAAGCCTTGACATCAGCCGTTGGGACATGAGTCAGGTGACGAACGCATTAAGCATGTTCAATTACTGCTCGAAGCTCACATCTATCACCGGCATTGAGGAAATGGATGTCGAAAACCTGCAAGTGGCAAGTTATATGTTTGCTGGCACATCACTGAAAAACCTTGATCTGAGTGGTTGGAACACGGCCAACTTGGCTAATATCTCGGGCATGTTCGATAGCTGCAAATCGCTCGAAACGCTCAATCTGGACGGTTGGAAAACAGACCATCTGACCACGATGAATTCAGCATTCATTGGCTGCTCAGTATTGAAGAATATCATCGGCATTGAGAACTTCAACACCGAAAATGTGACTACCATGAGTTATCTCTTCTCAGGATGCAATGCGCTCGAAAGTCTCGACCTCAGCAAATGGAAAACCTCCAACGTGTGGAGTTTTAGTAATATGTTTGCTGGCTGTACAAGTCTGCGGGAACTCAATGTGAATAGTTTCGACATTACAGGTGTGAACGCTGAGGAAGGCTATTATCAATTCGATTTGGGGTATATGTTCTACAACTGTTCTTCGCTCACGACACTTGACTTGAGTAACTGGGATACGTCGCATGCTCAATACATGGCCTATATGTTTAATGGCTGCGAAAACCTCCAGGCGATATATGTGGGTCAAGGATGGAATACTGACAATGTGGAAGTGGGCAATGCCTATCATCAGACGAATGATATGTTTGAAGGTTGCCTGGCCATCATCGGCGAGGACGGAACCACCTACGATGAGAATGATTTCACCATCGCACGGGCTCACTACAGCACAGGCGGTTATCTGCGCTGCCACCACGACAGTTACACCATCACTATCCCCTCCTCAGGCATCGGAACCTTCAGTGCGGCTGAGAATGTCACCATCCCCGAAGGACTGACGGCACACTACTGCAACAACTACAACCCAACTGCCAGTACGATGACAGTAGAAGCGGTTTCAGGCGGTGTCATCCCTGCACATACAGGTGTGCTCGTCAGGGGTGCGGCAGGCGAGACCTATACGCTCAATGCCACCACGGAAACAGCAGAGGCCGTGACAGACAATGCTCTTGTGGCGGTCACCGTGCCCACTCATGTGTCACAGACTCAAGGCGACTACACCAACTTCATGCTCAAGAGCGGGAAATTCATCATGATCGCCGAACAGGATGCTACGGCGAAGATGCCTGCCAACAAAGCTTATCTGCAAGTGCTCAGCCAACAGCTGCCCTCTGTCAGCGGCAGTGGCATCACGCTGATATGGGACACCGATGGTATCCATGACCTGATTTCTGACAGAACATTCCCGACAGTGACATACGACTTGACAGGCCGCAGGGTAAGCTCACCTTCAAAGGGTGGTATCTATATCGTGAATGGAAAGAAGATGGTTGTAAAATAGAAAGGATAAGATCATGGAAAAAAAGAAATATATCCAACCGGAAACCACGTGTAGTCCTCTCGGGGGAATCCAACTGCTGGACACCTTGTCCGTGGACCCCACCATGCAGGGCAACCAGGAAGAGGCTGAGGTAGGTGCCTGGAATTGGGAGGACGAACTCGCATGGCCGCATACTTCACTTCTCTGGGACGAGTCTGATTAGCCTTTGTCCAACAAAAAAAGCCCCACCTGTCAGAAGGCAGGTGGGGCTTTCTATAGAAATCCTTATTTCAGTCCACGGTTGTTGAGGGTGACGTTGAGCAGCATCAGGTATTTGTGATACTGTGCCTTGGTGAGGATCGAACGGGTGGCAGCCAGGTTCTTGTTCACGATCTTGCTGATCATCGGCTGGCGCTCATCCTCAGTGGCGGTGGCCACGTTCTGCAATTCTGCGCTGAAGGCGTGCATGACATCCTCCACAAACTCATACTGGTCGCTGCTCAGGTTGAGTGTACGGCTCAGTGAGTGCATGTTCACGCTGATGTCATAGGCGTTGGCGCTGTTGGTGGCGTTGCCTTCCTCGTTCTCTGCGAATGCCATGGTCATGGTCATCATGACCATCAGGCTCATCATAAATCTTTTCATCTTTTTACCTTTCTTTTTAATGAAGCCTTCTCTCGGGCTTCTCGTTCATGTAATGTTATCCTTTTTGTCTTTCGACGATGCAAAGGTAGGGCGTTTTGGGCAACCAGCAAGCGTTTCGATGCTGTTGTTTGCGCACACAGACCGATTTTTTGATGTACGTCAAAAAAATACCCTGTTGGGGAAAAAAGATGGTTTCTGCTATTTGCGGATCAGTGTGGAACCTGTCAGCGATGCTTCAGAGGCCTCTGTCTGGATGGCGTAAACACCGGGCTTCAATGTGCTGAGGTCGATGGTGGCGTGGCCGTCGCTGGTATTGATGCGTCGGGTCATCACGGTCTGTCCCGACAGGGCATAGACCCGCAGGTTGATGGTTGTCTGCCGAGCATGGTCGAAATCCATGTGCAACACTCCGTCGTGCAGGTTGAAGCGCACGCTGGTGGGTTGTTTCATGGAGATCCCCTCTACTTTGGAGATGCCCAGCACGTCGAGCAGTCCGGCGTATGCGTCAATCTCCCCATAGCCGTATTCGTTGTTGGGATATGTCGTGTAGGCGGGATCGTGACGGGATGTGCGGCTGATCACGCCCATCACATCCTCGGGGGTGAGGTCGGGTTTGGCTTGCAGCCAGAGGGCGATGATGCCAGCCACGATGGGGGTCGACATCGAGGTACCGCTGTTGGAGTTCCAGGCGTAGGTGCGCCCTTGGAAGTCGAAATGCTCCACATCCCAGCGTACGTCGCTGGCGTTGGGCGAGGCTTCGATGTAATAACTGCTGTAGGAGGAGATCACGTTGGTGCCAGGTGCCATGACGTCGGGCTTGATTCTCCCGTCGTAGGTAGGACCTACAGAGGAGTAGGCACCCCGCTGTCCGTTGGTTCCCTGGTCGTAGACGCGATGCTCTCCGAGGTAGTTGGTGATGCCCGTGCGGTAGCTGGTGGCCCCCACGCAGATGACGGCCGGAGCACTCGAAGGGGAGTGGACCGAGTAGGCGTTGTCGCCCAGCGATGCGTCGGCGGGCACGAGATAGCCGCCGCCCTTGAACATCTCGATCTCCGTGTTCTGGCCGATGAGGTCTACGCCTGCGTAGATATGCACACCCAGCAGCGTGTCGGTCTTGAGCACGATTTCCATCACATTCTCATGGGCATCATAGCAAGAGGGATAGCAGGTGGCTGTTATATAATAAGGTTTATCACCCGCCAGCAGCGTGTCGGTGAGCAGCGTGTCGGGACGCTGGTAGACATCGGCCACACTGACGGGATAGTCCAGCACCTGGTTGTCGTTGCCATGGAGTATGAAATCCAGACGGTAGTCGTTGTCGCTGCCCTTGACGGAGAATGTCGCACTGTTGCCAGCGGAAATGATCGCCACCCGGGCACGCTCCATGCCGACGGGTTTGCGCACGTGTGTGGTTTGCTGTCCGGCATTGCCTGCCGAGGCCACCAGGATATGTCCGGGACCCGTGAGACTGTCGAGCACCTCGTAGAAGAGGGCATCATCGCCACGGAAGTCCATCGACGACCCTTCGCTGAACGATACGACGCAGGGTTTTCCCACGGCGTCGGCATAGTCGAAGAGGTATTTGAAGCCCAGCGCATCCGTGGCGTAGGTGAATTTGTAGACATCGGCTGAGTCGATGAACTGCAGGTCGTCGGTCACGGCATTGCTCACCAGGCAGATATCGCTTTCGGGAGCCATGCCCCGGTAGGGAGAGTTGTAGCCACTGCCGGCAGCCGAGCCCAGCGTGTGGGTGCCGTGCGACTGGATCAGGCCGTCGCGGGAGTGGGCGTATGTCTTCAATGCCTCCTCCGTGGTGTAGTCAGCACCCACGAAGAGTTGGCTGTCCAACGTGTCGGTGGAGAGGAAATCCCAAAAACGGCGGATGCGGTAGTTGGTTGCCGTGGCATCGTAGAAATTGGGGTGGGTGAGGTCGAACCCGATATCCTCGACGCCCACCACGACGTCTTTTCCTGTGAAGGCTTGGGGCAGACCTTCGCCTTGGTGCACCTTCATGCCGCCCAGTACGGTCAGTGTGGTGTCCATCAGCACGCTGTTGCCCTGCCGGGCCTCAATCCGCGATACCTGCCGGCAAAGCGACAGGGGGGCAAGGCTTCTCAACGGGATGGCTGCGATATGGATCCGTCCGAAGCGAGCCAGTGAGCGGCATCCGTAGTGCGAGAGCAGGTTCTCGGCTTCCTCGCCTTCTGCCTCGATGCGCACGAAGGCACACACCTGACGGTCGCCTTTGGCCGGTGTGCGGCGCATGGCTGTCCGGTTGTCGATGGTCAGCGAGCGGAGCATTGACGACATCTTGCCATAGTCGGCATATTGTGCCGAGACATCGATAGCTGCGAAAAAGGCAAGAAGCAATGCCGTCAACAACCGTGTCTTTCCCGGAATCACTTTCGTTTCCCTGTTGCTTTGGGATTGAGGGTCTGCTGGATATGTCATTTTCTCTCTCATCGTTTTTTCTTTTATGTTATGTTCATCCCGACGGTTTACCTGTTCATTCTCTTGCTGGTGTGCCGTTTTCATGCTGTGCAGAGAAGGGGCAGGCAGCTCAGGAGGAAGTAGAAAAAGGTTTTTGCCTGTATTCGATGATGCGTCATGTCTGTGGGAGAGCTTTGGGGTGATTTCCAATTCCGCCCGATTATCAACGGTCGTGATAGGGCCGCTAATTTAAGGATAATTCATGAATTGTCCAAATCTTCGACGAATCTTTTTGGTGTTGTCAAGGAAAAATCCTATCTTTGTAGTCATACACGATACTTGGAGAACATCGACTAAAACCACATGAAAATGGATAAGAATAAAAAAACTGATTTAGGCCGCCGCTCCTTCCTGCGGCGATTGGGACTCGGAGCGGGCTCAGCCGTGGCACTGATGGCCCTCGAACCTTTCGATGTGCTGGCCCGATCATCCAAGAGACCTTTCCTCATCTCAGGAAAGGATGATGATCCCGTCCGGATGACCTATCGGGTGCAGCACGGATCCAACATACAGGTCTCGCTCCTGGGTTTCGGCATGATGCGATTGCCCAATGACCAGGATAAGGTGAACGAGATGGTGGATTATGCCATTGCCCATGGCGTGAATTATTTCGATACGGCTCCGATGTATATGGGGGGGCAGTCGGAGGTGCTCACTGGGAACGCCCTTGCATGGCATCCCCGTGAGAAATTCTATGTCGCCACCAAAATGTCCAACCAGGGTCCTAACCTCTGGGACTTCGAAAAGGCCAAGGAGATGTATTTGCGCTCGTTCGAAAGGCTGAAGGTCGATCACATCGACTACTATCTGCTCCATAGCATCGGAGGCGGTGGGGTGGACAACCTGAACAACCGCTTCTTCAACAACAAACTCCTCGATTACCTGCTCGCTGAGCGCAAGGCCGGACGTATCCGGCACTTGGGATTCTCCTATCACGGCGATGTGAGTGCCTTCGACTGGCTGCTCGACCATCAGGAGGAGTACCACTGGGATTTTGTCCAGATCCAGATGAATTACCTGGATTGGCGCCATGCTTCCATCCGGGGCGGACGGCGGCATGATGCCGATGCGGAGTACCTCTACAACAAATGCGAGAAGACTGGGGTGCAGTGCGTCATCATGGAACCCCTCCGGGGTGGTGCCCTGACGAAGGTGGCCGCGGAGGTGGAACAGGAACTCAAGGCGGTGCGACCTGACGACAGCATGGCACGGTGGGCCTTCCGGTGGGTGGGGTCTCATCCCAATATCCTCACCACCCTGAGCGGCATGAACCGCATGGAGCATGTGGTGGAGAACATACAGACATTCTCGCCGCTCGATCCTTGCACTGACAGCGAGAACGCATTGCTGGCGAAACTGGCTGACCAGATCGCTGGTGTGCCAACGATTCCCTGCACCACTTGCGAGTATTGCATGCCTTGCCCCTACGGGGTCAATATCCCTGGTAACTTCGCCTATTACAACGAGGCGGTAAACCAGAAGATCATTCCGCTGCCTGAGAAGGGCGCACCCGACTTCACACAGCGCCACCAGCAGTTTGCCGAGGGCTTCAAGCGTGCCCTGCCCGATGAGAAGACATGGGCACGACGCTGCCAGGACTGTGAGGAGTGCCTCTCGAAATGCCCGCAGCAGATCCGCATCCCCAACCAGTTGGCACGTATTGTCGAGACACTGAGGGGGTAAAACGGCTGCGTCTGGATTTTTTTCCGTGGTTTTCTCTTGCATGTATTGCTTTTTTGTATACTTGCAAATTATAAGTGTACAATCTGAGTTTGGGAGGCGAATATGAAAAAGCCTCCTTCTGCGGAACATTCAACTATTTATTATTAACTAAAAGATAAAAGAAATGAGAAAATTTATCCTTGTAGCCGCTATCATGATGGCTACCACCTGTGCCTTCGCACAGCATGCGCCTGGTTCACTCACCTTGCAGCCCCGTATCGGTTTCAGTGCCGCTGACTTCAACAACACCGACGACACCAAGGCACGCGTAGGAATGGTCGTGGGTCCGGAGTTCGAATACACGTTCTCAAATCGTTTCAGCCTTGGCATGGGCATCAATTACTCACAGCAGGGTGCAGAACTTGACAAACTTGATGTCAAATACAAGATGGATTACATCACTGTGCCTATCGTGGCCAATTTCTATGTGGTGAAAGGCCTGGCTCTGAAAGCTGGTATCCAGCCTGGATATAATATCAATTCCAAGATGGAAATCAAGGGTAGCAAGGATGTGGATTTCAGCGACGATGTGAAGGCTTTCGACTTCTCCATCCCCGTCGGTCTGTCGTATGAGTTCTATAATTTCGTGCTCGACGCACGTTACACTTTCGGCCTCACGAAGATGTTCGACGAGGATAAGATCAAACTCGACAGCAAGAACCTCGCTTTCCAACTGACGCTGGGCTATAAGTTCACTCTCTTCTAAAAAACTGGGATTGCTTCCCGTTAGAGCGAGGCCCCGTCTTGTCGTCACGACAAAACGGGGCCTCTTGCCTATATATAGGTCTTCCTATAACTAACCTTTATGATAATCATTTATTTCCACTGAAGAGTCTCCTCATGGCGAAGGAGACTTTTTTGATGATGCAAAATAACAAAAAAAGAAGCAAAAAACACTTGGCGACCTTTGGAAAAAGGCCGCCAAGTGCATGGGTCTAAAACTATTTTTAGAAAAAAGTCTATTTCTCGCTGCCAAAAGTGATCTCCTTGCGTATCTTGCTGAGATATATGGGAGTGATGTTGAGAAAGGACGCAATGTCTTTCAGCGACAACTGCTGCACGATGTCAGGACAGCGCTGGAGGAGCATCTTGTAGCGTTCCCGGACGGAGTAGCGGTAGTGGTCGAGGTTGCGGGAATAGACCATCTTGAACAGGTTCTGCATGAGTTGCATGCCGATGTGCAAGGCTTCGATACGCTCATCATACAAGTGCTGCAGTTCGGCTCCCTTGATGAGGCATATCTCGCAGGGCATGTCGGCCTCTATCGTCACTTCCGACAAGTCGCCTTGAAGGCAGTAGGGATAGTCGGCCACGAACTCACCCTCAAAGACGAACCCCGTGATGTAATCCTTGTCTTCTTCCTCGTTGTGCACGATGTATTTGAAACATCCCTTCTCTACATAACCTATCCACTGCGCAGGTTCTCCGGCTTTCTCCAGTATCTCGCCACGCTGCAGCGTCCTTCGTTTGCCGTGCTCCATGCAATACTGGTACAGGAACTCCAGGTCGAGTCCTGCCTTGTAGGAGTTGAAATACCGGGTGTCCATCAGGGTTTCACGTATTTCTGTCCATCGATGATATAGATGCCGGCAGGCAGGGTGCCGGCATCATCGCTGGTGTCACGCAGTTTCCGTCCGTCGAGGCTGTAGATGCCGTGACCCATGGTGGCATTGCGCACAAGGGTCGGCGTGGCGATGCCGTCTACCTCTTCGGGGCTGTGCGAGCCATAGTAACAGAGACGGAAGTTGTCGAAGATGCACCAGTAGTAGCCAGGCATCGACGAACAGCGGATCCCCGCTTTCAACTGGCCGCCTTCGGTGGTGACGGAGGTGGTGACACGGTTCTCATATAGTCCTTTCGAGAAATAGATGCTGGCGGCCTGCATGTTGTTGGGGAAATACTGGCCGTTGACATACGACTCATTGCCTCCGAGCTGACGGTTTTGCGCGTCGGCGGTGATATGTGCCAGTTTCTGGCTCTTGATACCGGCGTAGATATAGGCGTTGACAGCGGCTCCTGTGCATTCTGCCGGCTTGCCGGGGCGCTGGAATGCGTTGGCACGCAGTTGGTAGGTGCCGGCAGGCAGATGGCTCACGGTCTGGTTGAAGTCGAACGCTTTCTCGTAGTATTCCCCACAGGAGTAGTTCACGGTGGGGTTGTCCGACCAGCCTTCTGTGGAGTCCAGTCCCGGGTTCTGGAGCATATAGGTGAGGTCGAAGGGCTGTGCCATGTCGCTGGGCGTGGCATTGGCCAGGAAGTCGAAGGCAGCCTGGTCGAGTTCGTCGAGGAGGGCTTGCATCTCGTTGGTGTTCGTGGCATTGTCGAGACGTTGCTCGATGCTGCTGAGGGCATTGTCGAGTGTTTCATCCACGCCGTTCACATCCTCGGTGTGAGGTACGGCGGCAAGGGCTTTCACCTGTTGCAGCTTGTCGTTGATGCGGGTTTTCATCTCAGCCAGCATACTGTTGGTGAGAGCAGCTGCCTCGCTTTGTGTGAGGATGAGCCAGCGTTGCGTTGTGGCGGCATTGCCGATATCGAAGGTGGCGGAGGCAGTTGCCCCGTTGTTGCCGGCCTGCAGGCATGGCGGTGTCCAGTTGGTGGTGGGATGGATGATCCAGTAGCCTCTTGTGCCGGCCTGGCCTACATCCACCCTGCCACGCATCATCTGGAAATTCTCATTGTTGGTGGGTGTGGTGCGGCTGATGGTCTGGAAGATATTCGACGTATAGGTCATATACTGCCCTGTGGCGACGTTGCGCAACTGGTAGTATTGGTTGCCCGGAGTGAAGCTGACGGTCCAGGCGCAACTGTCGTTGGCGGCGATCTCGTCTGTCGTCATGGCCCGCCATACGAGTTTTCCTGCTGCAGTGGGCATGAGGAAAGAGGTGTAGAGACCATGGTCGCTGTCCTCGCTCTTGATGTAGTATTTCACCTCTTCTTGGTGGTCAAAGGCGTGGTAGGGTTCGGCAAACGTGCTGTTGGTGTGCTGCAGGCCGTCTTCACCGAGGGCTTGGCAGATCAGCGAGTTGCCGATATAGAGCACGTCGGTGCCAGTGTCTTCATTGGCTCCGTTGATGCCATAGGGCCACATGTGCTGGTAGTCGCCGTTGAGTCGTGCTGAGGTGCTGTTGTCCCAGAAGCGCAGCACTTCCGTCACGCGGTCGCCGAGCCAGTAGCCCGAGCCGGTGGTCGACCCCGTGGCGTTGGAGGTTGCCGAACGGAGGTTGAAACGGCTCCATTCCGTGTCGGCCCAGGGGATGACACCGCAGCCGTGCAGCATCTCGTGCATGATGGTGCCTGGTTTCTGGTATGACTGGTTGCTGCCGACGCTCATCCATCCTCCGTAGGAGCATTCAGCAGTGGGCACTCCGGAATTATAGCCGATATTGGGCGAGAATCCTTTCATCTCCGTCAGGTCGTTCCAGTAATTGATGGCGGTCGTTGCGGCGCTCCTGATGCGCTCATCGGCGGCATGGTCGTTGCTGTTGCGCAGGTTGAATGTGATTTGTCCTTTGGGGATGGTGTAGAAGCGGATCACGTCGCCGTAGCCCACTTGCCGACCTTTGGTGACGACATAGGCGCGCATGTAATAGCGGGTGCCGGGTGTGAGGTCCTCCAACCAGTAGATGCGGCCGTTGTTGGTGAGGTAACGGGTGGTCTTGTTGTCGTGGATGGTGGGTTCGGGATTCTCGCTCCAGCAGAAACCCTGCTCAGCCACCTCATTGCTGCCCACGCCGGTATAGCCCATCCTGCCGAAGGCCATCGTGGCGCCGCGGGCGTAGCGCATGTCGGTAGTCACTGTGGGGGCGTTGCCTGTGGGGTTGGCCCAGAGATAGGTATCGATGGCTTTTTCCAGTGCTTCTATGGCACTGTCCACCTGCGCTGTCGTGGCGTTGTCGTCGTTCATCACGCTGGTAGCCTCGTCGATAGCCTGTTTCAAGGCGGCGGCACCCGTCCCGCTGCCGTCACCATAGATTTGCAAAGCCTCTTCGATGGCTGTCTGCAACTGCCGCTTATAGATATCCATGTCGGCCTTGCCGATGGGAGTGTCACGCAGCAGATGCACGAAGTCCAGGCAAGGTTTGGCGAAGTTGGCCGAACCTTTGTCGGCATTGGCGAAGAAGCCGATCTGGATCAGTCCTGGTGTCGTCTCCGTCAGTTCAAACCGGATGGTGTCGGTGATCCATTGTCCGGTCGGGAAGGATGCGACGGTGGAAGCCGTTCCGCTCTGTCCCGAGGGCAGCCAGGCCACTCGGCTGCGGCCGGCGGTTTGTTCCACGCTGTTGTAGAATGCCGATACGAGGGCGTATTTTCCAGCAGGTAGTGTCACATTCTGGAAGAAGAGCATCGACTGGTTCCACCCGGTGCTCAGAGCGAGCACTCCGCCCTCGGTGGTACCGTCCTGGCCCACAGCGGGCACGGCAGCACCGTTGAAGGTCACCGGGGTGCCGATCTGGTAGACACCGGTGATGGTGTAGTTGGCTGAGAAACTCTTGGTCCATCCTTTCACCTCGAGGATCTCCTGCGCCACGTTGCCCGTGTCCTCAATCGTATAGTCGAAGTCAGAGTCGAAACCGTAATTCTTGAGATACATCGAGGTGATGTCATGCATCTCTTGTGCCCAACCGCTTGCCATGCCCAGCAAGGTGAGGAGAGCGATTAATAGTGATTTGTTTCTTTTCATTGGTTTAAGGCAATTGTTTTTGCAAAGATACACAATATCGGAAAGAATCCATGTCTTAAAAAAGGAAAAAGTATTATTCTCTATCTTCAGATCGCTTTGATGGAGGATGGATGGCTCAAAATTAGAAGGCTAATTTCTTGATGCGCAAAAATTTTTTTGCTTATGCGACTAAAAAACATGGTTTTTCTCTCGTTTTTTACGTATCTTTCCTCTATAAATAGTAAACAAATTGCCCCGCAGAAGTAACTAAACACTT
>CAMNIN010000026.1 GCA_946540735.1 uncultured Prevotellaceae bacterium
TGCAAAGGTAGGAATTACATCCATACCTACCAAACTTTTCAAGGAAAAAATGAAGGAAAACATGAAAATTTTCGGGTTATTTGACAAAATAGTGTAAAAACAACACTTATTTCCGTCTTTTTAGGATGAAAAAAGCTGTTTAATGCACTCAGAAGAGTGAGAACGCCATGCCATGGGCGAAGAATAGGATATTACCTTATTTACTTTAAGAGTCTTTTTTGTCACATTTTGGTTCCTCTGCTGACCACGAAGATCAAAAGAGACGCTGCATTGAGGCGTCAGCATCATGCTTTGGGCTGAAATAACAAACGGGAGACGCCTCAATGCGACGTCTCTACTTTCTTATGCGAATGGATTCATCCGACCGCATGGGGTGTAAATAGTTGCAACGCGATTTTCGGATTACAAATCCTAATACTCAGAGCATCGGGATTACAAATCCCGATGAACGACACTAACCAAGCGTTACCCTATGGTTGCCTATCGACAAATCCAGATGAACGACAGGGTGTAAATCCTTGCAACGCGATTTTCGGATTACAAATCCTAATACTCAGAACATCGGGATTGCAAATCCCGATGAACGACACCAACCAAGCGTTACCCTATGGTTGCCTATCGACAAATACAGATGAACGACAGGGTGTAAATAGTTGCTACACGATTTTCGGATTACAAATCCTAATACTCAGAGCATCGGGATTACAAATCCCGATGAACGACACTAACCAAGCGTTACCCTATGGTTGCCTATCGACAAATCCAGATGAACGACGGATTATCAGGAGGAACAATGAACGATAGCCTATAATGATGAACGATGGTGAACGGCGGAATAACATAAAAATAAGTGTCGAACGTCATCACAGTTTTCGATAAATTTCGTATTTTTGTAGCCTACAATCCCCATCAAACGAAAAGCCATGTTCTTATATATTATTAGAAAGTATCTGAAAGGGACGATTCTCGCCCTACTTTTATTTGGTTTGGGATACAGCACGGATCACACCTTCGACAGCGGAATGACCCTCATGGTCTGTCTGGGTATGTTTGTGTGGTTTGGGCGCCTGATCTACCTGATGCAGTCCGGCAATGCAAAAAAAGGCGTCGCCTTGATGGCCAACCTGATCCACATTCTGCAGCTGATCTGGTATGTGGCATCCCTCAAGCCCCTGCGGATTTTGATACGCCGGATGCGCTATGGCACTTTCACCGCTACCCCCTATCCCTACCTTGCCCTTTATGGCAGCATCGTCGACACCCATGCCATGAAAGGCAAGTTTGGCTACGGCATCGTGCGCAGCAAGTCGCCCGTGACGCGTGCCGCCGTCTGGCGGTTGCTCACACATGGCAGTCTGCGCTTTGCCAAAGGCAGCGACGGGCAGTTGTCACTCAAACTGGGACCGTGGAAGGAAGTGAGCCGTGCCGGACTCGACCAAGAATTGGAGCGCACGGTCTACCGGTTTATGGAGCGGGCCGCCCAGTCTGATGGAACGCTGGCCCCCAAAGACGTAAAGAACACCATCGTCGAGTACACCAAGATCAAGAAAAAGGGCGGATCCCACAACCCGGAAATCCTGGACAATCAATTTCAGTTTGCCGACTTGCTCAACACCAGCATCAGCCTCAAGGCCTACACGAAAGAAGAAGTGAGAAAAATCTTCGGCATGAAGCGGTTTCTCAAGCGACTGCCATCGAGCTACGAGGAAGCCCTTTTCGACAAGGGGAAATTAGAGATCCTACGCATCTGGCCCGAATACATGACCTACGCCTACCTCTTCGGCATCGAGCACAGCACACTGGAGAGGCTCGGCAGACTCCTGCCATCCGACCAGAACCAGTGGAGTGCGCTCCAATACCTCATGACGACGAGTGCCCCCCACCGCCAAGTGGTCGACAAGATGATGAAAGCCGTGAGCGAGGCCGCCCCTGAGGTGGAAGACACCGTGGCAGGCAAGATGGGACGGTTCACCTTCGCCTGGCATGTGAACGAGATCTACGACATCTAAACAAGCACGAGGAAAGACACTATGAGACAGACCCGAATATCAGCCATGCTTAGACCGGCACGGAAATCAGCCGTGCTTTTCGCCGCCCTGCTCGCACTCCCCACATTCGCAGCTGACGAGGCAGGAGGATCGTTGATTCCGTTTTGGATAGAAATTCCGCTTGACCTGCTTGCAATCATCTTCATCCCCGTGGCCCTCATCATCCTTTTTGTCGGCATGTATAAGAAGGTATTCAGCACCATCTGGTATGTCATCTCCCTTCAGCCCCTGCGCCGGCAGCGCCTCCGCAAGCGGTTGTCGGAAGGTATGGAATACTATCGCGAGCCGCCCGTTGGAGGCGACCTGAAAGTGGCCAATGTGGTGATGAACTCCCTCTCCTCGTCCTGGCTCTCGGACTACAAGGGCCTTTTCGGCGCACTCATTCTGCGGTTGGTCGACAAGGGCGCGCTGACCATGGAATACAAATCCAACGTCTACGGAGCGGAGCCCCATGCCGTGCTGAGTGTGAACCCTTGGCCCCAGAACCTCCGCCCCACTGAAGAAAACCAGCTGGAACAGCGTTTCCACAACCTGCTCTACCATGCCGCCGGCAGCGACAACGTGCTCCAGCCCCGCGAGATCCAGCATTACCTCCGCAACAGCGACGATGATTTCATGAAAAGTCTTACCACGCTGAGCAGCAATCAGCGGAAAGCGGCAGAAGACCAGAAGACCGCCCAGCAGTTGCTTGCCCTAAAGAAATACCTCCTTGACTTCTCGCTCATCAAGGAGCGTGACATCAACGAGATGAAGCTTTGGAAGGAGTATCTCGTCTATGCCCTCTTCTTCGGCATAGCCGACAAGGTGTGCGACAACTTCAAGGAAGTCTACCCCGACTATTTCAAAGGCAATGCCCTGGCGAGCATGCAGCTCAACATCGTGGGCAACAATGCCCTTGTCACCTACCTGGACGCCGTGGACAAGGGGGCGAAGGAATCAGAATCGAACAAGGAAACGAAGCAGAAGTCATGAGATGCCAAGGCACGATCACACTGTTGGCCTGCTGCTTGTTGCAGGTATTAGGACTGACTTGTCAGGCCCAATCCTACAGCTACAGCGTAAAGTTCACCCTTTCGGCCAGGAATTTCGTCGACACCATCCCCATCACTTTCGAGGACGACCAAATCTACATCACCGCTCACACCCAGGATGCCACCTACCGCTTTTGTCTGGACACAGGATCGAGCCAAGGCATCATCTACACCGACGGCAAAGTGCCCTATCTGCGCAAGCTCGGCAAGATCACCTCGCATGACGCCAACGGCACGGCCACCCGCATCGACGCCGTGGAATATCCCGACTTCCGCATCGGTCACCTCACCATCCATGGTTACACCGGTTCGCTTCTCGACTCCCACATCGACCACAGCGACTATGACGCCGTGATCGGTTTCGACCTCTTCAACAAAGGCCTTTCGGCCAAGATCGATGCCCGGCAGGGCATCATGATCCTAACCGACATTCCGAGATATTTTGACCAGGAAGAAGGCTATGCCGTGAGATACCGTTTGCTCAGATGGGTGCCCAATATCAAGGTCAGTCCCTATCATGACTGCGTCGACGAGGCACGCTTCGACACCGGCAGCCGGCGACTGTATGTCATGTCCGACCGCAGCCGTCAGACTTTCAGCACCCAGTTTCCGGATTTCGCCACGCAGATCGAAGGCATGAGTTATGGAAGCCGTGCCATAGGGAGTTTCGGAGCCGAGCGCAACCAAGAGGTAGCTTTTCTCTGGCTCGACCAACTGCAATGGGGTGGTTTCTCTTTCTACGACTACCACACCATGACGACGCAAGGCAATTCGCGTATCGGAGCCGAATTGTTTCACTATGGCAGCATCATCATCGACCCCAAGCGCAGGCGATTGGTATTCCAGCCATTCGAGTCCGAACAAGGCTGCATGGTCAGCAATGAGCAGATGGACATCGCCTTCGTGCCCCGAAACGGGCGTGCCTCCGTAGGGCTGATATGGGAAGGCAGCCAGCAATATAAGAACGGGTTTCGTCAAGGCGACGTGATTCTGAGCATCGACGGCAGACCCATCCACTCTTTCCTGCAGTTTCTCTCCTATCCCTTCATCAACGGGAAGAAGCATCGTTTCTCGGTCATGGGCACCGACCGGCAAGTAAGGACTGTGGAAAGTGAGCGCTGAGTAATCGGCGAGAGCCGTCATGATCGAGTGCAAGAAAAAATCGAGGGCGCAGGAGAAAAGACCTGCGCCCTCGATATGTTTTATCCACTGTTTGCTGCGATTATTGCTCTGCATTATCCGGAGCTGCGTCGATCAATTCCATAAACTGGTCGAGCTTCGGTGTAATAATGATTTGCGTGCGGCGGTTGCGCTGCTTGCCCAGTTCGGTATCATTAGTAGCCAGCGGGTTATACTCGCCTCGTCCACCAGCAGTCAGGCGTTTCGGATCCACGCCGAAATTGTTTTGCAGGTACTGCACGACGCTAGAGGCGCGCAGACAGCTGAGGTCCCAGTTGTTGCGGATGTTCTCCCGTGTGATGGGCACATTGTCGGTGTTGCCCTCCACGAGCACATCATAGTCTTTGTAGTCGATGATGATCTTGGCGATCTTGCTGAGCGTCTCCTGAGCTCGGTTGTTGATCTCATAGCTGCCACTCTTATAGAGCATATTGTCGGCGAGTGAGATATAGACCACGCCTTTGAGCACCTGCACATCGACCTCTTTCATTTCCTCCTTGCTCAGAGAGCGGGTGAGGTTGTTGGTCAGCACCATATTGAGCGAGTCGCTCTTGCTCTTCACCTCCACGAGATGACGGATATACTGGTTGGACTCATTGATCTGGTCGACCAGTTTCTCTATGCTGACATTATTCTGGCTGGCGTTGTTCAAGCTCTTGTCAAGCGACCTCTGGAGCTTGGCATAGTCTTTCTTGGCCTGTGCGAGTTGCTCCTCAAGGCTCTGCACCCTTGCGGTGCTGGCAGCCAGTTGTTCTTTGGCATCCTGGTAGTTGCTCGTCAGCGTGCGGTTCTCGCTCTGGCAGTTGAGCAAGTCTTTCTTGCTGGCGCAGCTGCTCATCAGCAGTCCCACGGCAGCCAATGAAATCAAGAAGATGTTTCTTTTCATAATTTTGTCGAGTTAAGTAATACGATTTGACCTAATTTAATATTAATTTGAATGAATATCTATCATATAGACGAAAAAAAGAGGAATATGTTTTATCCTTTAGAAAAAATTAACCAAGAAAGAGCGAGTTTACCCATTTATTAACGCAAAACGTGGGAAAATAGGGGAAACCCTATACCGTGATAGGGATTTCATCATCAGCCACGCCATTGGAAAGCACTACTTTTGCCATACAAATCATTTCACCAATATGAGAAGACTATTCTTGACTATATCAGCGCTCCTTGGCATATTGCCCATGGCATTCGCCACTCAAGTAGGCGTATACTGTTACCTGTCGTCCACAGGGACTGAGACTTATCAAGACGACAACCTGCTTGCACGCATAGTGATCACCGATGATGGTTGCGCGGTGTTAGAAGTGGAGAATCTCACCGACAGGATCCTCTTTGTGGACCGTGGCCGCTCTTTCTCATGGATCAATGGTGAATCGGCACCGATGTTCATACCACAATCCGACACCGAAAGCCACACTTACGGACTCCACACCATCGAAGAGGAAGATCCACAGCACAGGATCTACGTCAGTCAAGAAAGCCACACCTACAGCCATACTGTCTATGACCAACGCATCAAACCAATCGCCCCACGGGGCAAGAGCGTGGTATATTCATGGAACAGTCTGAAAAGGCTCATGGACAGCAACAAGGTGGATATCGGGAATACTGGAGGATGGTTCCGCTATCACTGCCGTGGACGGTTCTGTGACACAGGCAGGAAATTTGAGAAAGGTGACAGCCACTACTACACCCCGGACAACACCCCGCTCTACATCAAGGCTGATCTGGAATACAGTTTTGAGGAGTCGGGAACAGACCGCCTCACTATGCATGTCGCCGATTACGTCGCACGTATCGACATCGGCTCACGTGATGGGATCAGCAAGCATGGCATTCTCCTCTCCCGTGGCCGCACGGCATCACCCTGTTTTGCCTTCCGCAGTGGCAAGCCGTTCAGTCATAACATCGGAGAGTTCGTCTCAGTAGCCAGTCTGGTGGCCCTGTATGTTGCGATAAAAGACATGAGTGAGCCCCCGGAAGGTTTTGGGGAAAAGACCAATTGGTAAAAACACGGACAGTTGAAGGGCGTTTTTCCGATCTGTTCATATCAAAAAAAGACGACGCCATGCGATGATCCCTCAGCATATCAAACGGCGAGTGCCCGTCGAATTGAAAGTGCTGAGCGTCGTGGCATGGCGTCGCGTCAGATCGGTTAATGGTTTATTCGAATTGCAAAATCGTAGGATACTTGACGATAGTGCCCGACAGTTTGATTTTCCATTGTCCGTAGATTTGCCTGATATTCTGCGGCAAAAGGTTGCTGTCGCGCAACTTCACAAGGATCTCCCTCAGTGGTCGACCGGGATTGGGATCTTCGTCCTCCAGCAATCCGGCGCGGGCCAAAGCAGAATTGGCCTCGATCTCATCAATTTCATGCCTGCCCGTATGCATCATGTATTCATCCAGGCAGTGCTGCAAAGTGGTAAGTTCAGTTTCGTCAGTCATTTTCGTAGGATTTTCGTTAGCAATATGGTACCGCAAATATAGTAAAAAAAATGACACCTGATACTCCTACCCACGCAAAATTTCAGAAGTTTAACAATTTAACGGCATAACACGACGAAAAACAACAAATCGTCGTATTATTTTGCATTTTTAAAAACAAGCCCTAATTATTTCGGGTGTATAACTAACAATTTATTCAAACACTTCTTCTATACAAGCTGTCATTTCCTTGCGGCGTAATAAAGAATGGTGTAGATAATTATCATCACTACAATCATGCAGGACAGGATGATGATGGGCAGTTCGGAGTGTGTCCATCCAGCTGCCATCAGCACAGTGGCCAGGAAGATGAAAGCGACCAGAAGTGCGACGACCCTCAAGAACCGCACGGTGAGGTCGAACTGCTTCATCGTGGGCTTTTTCGGCATATTGTAGCAACTCGGCTTATAGCTCAGGAAAAGAATCAGTGGTATGATCACTGTCGCCTGAACCGCGATGACCAGCACGCCAGTCGTGTCTATGTTCTTGCCATGCAGGAAGATTCCCATCAAGGCGAACACCCATGTCATCAACACCACCAAGCCAGAAGCGATCTCTATGGCCGTGCTCTCCCGGGTGCGGTACACCTGGTAGTCGTCAGAGAGCCGTTCTCTCTTCGGGAAAAACTTGAAATTAGTCCTATTGATTCTCATCTTCGTCTATATCATTACCCGTCTCCGCATCACGTTTCTTCTTGGGCAACCGTTTAGCCCGCCGCAGTGCCTCGGTGATGATCCACTGCAGCTGGCCATTGGTCGAGCGGAACTCATCAGCCGCCCAAGCCTCAATCGCATCCATCGTGTCGGAATCGATACGGAGGATAAAGTTCTTTGTCTTCGTCTTTTTAGCCATACATGAGTTGCCTTCACATCAATGGTTCAGCGTGCCGGTGTTGACCACAGGCTGGGCGGAATCATCACCGCAAAGTACCACGAGCAGATTGCTGACCATAGCCGCTTTCTTGTCGTCATCGAGTTCGACGATCTCCTCGTCGGAGAGTTTGTTGAGCGCCATTTTGACCATCGAGACAGCACCCTCCACGATTTTCTCGCGTGCGGTGATGATGGCCGAAGCCTGTTGGCGACGCAGCATGACGGCAGCGATTTCGGGAGCGTAAGCCAGATAATTGATACGCGCCTCGACCACCTCGATACCAGCCAATGCCAGCCGTTCGTCGAGTTTCTCCTCCAGCTGCTGGTTGACCTCGTCGGCACTCGATCGGAGTGTCGGTTCATCAGTGCGGCTGTCCTCATCATCGTAAGCATATTGTCCGGCCACCTGTCGGAGTGCGGCATCGCTCTGCACGCGCACGAAGCTCTCGAGCGCCTTCATCAGGCCTTTGGTATCCGACCCCACCGTGTTGGGAGACGCAGCCATTGTCTGCGAGTCGACCTCGAACAGAGCCTTGTATGTATCCTTCAGTTTCCACACCAGCACCAGTCCGATCATCACGGGATTTCCCGTTTTGTCATTCACCTTGATGGGCTGCGCATCCAGGTTGCGAGCTCTGAGCGACACTTTCTTGGTGCTGTAGAACGGATTGATCCATGAATATCCCGTGGTGGAAAACGTGCCAGCATACTTACCAAACCAAGTGATGACCGTGGCCTCATTGGGCTCCAGCAGGATGAATCCGCACCACATTATTATATTAGTAATCAGCAGGAGGATGCCTGCGGCGAGGGTGCACCCGCCCAGAACGCTTTCTCCCCCATCAAGCCAGATAACCCCATAGATGATACCCAAGACCGACAAAATCAACATAAAGAGATTGACGAACAGCATCACGAAACCATTCATCACCGAACCGTTGAAAGAATACTCTTTTGTCTCCATAACTCAAATTATTTAATAAATTAATATCATTTTGATATCACAAAGATATTTCATTTCTTCGAAACGGCCATGGATTTGGCATAAGATTTAACATGATTTAATACTTTTGTGAATAAGGGTAATTACTCAGCACCTAAGTAAGCATAGCCATTCGGGTGGATTTGCATTTGTTCGGGCGGATTTGCATTTGTTCGGGCGGATTTGCAATCCGGCCGCATTGAGTGAAAGCATTTGCAATGCGCTTTTAGCGGATTAAAAATCCTGATACTCACAGCATCGGGATTACAAATCCCGATGAACAACGACAAATCCCGATGAACAACGACAAATCCCGATGAACAACGACAAATCCCGATGGTCATAAGAAGGGAAAGTGGAGTGCTGAGTAATTACGAATAAGGAAATCGGAAGTGCTGAGTAGACATGGAGAGGTGATCAGAAATGGTTACACACACCATCTCTGCCCGTCACTTTAAAGAAGAGTCGCATACACATCCCCCAGTCTGTGCTCTTAGAGGAGTGTGGGGGAGCCACTGGACGAAGATTATTCCATCATGAAACACTTGCTTACAACTACTCGAGAAACCGTGTTCAGACTGTCTGTACTGCTGGTCTTCCTGGCTGTAAGCCATACGCTTATCGCAGCCGAAACGATAGGGCAGCTACTCTCCCGATACACCGATGCGGGACGTAGCCAAAAATACGCGCTCGCAAAGGAATTGTGCGACAGTTTTCTATCCAAGGATGTCTACTTCACTCCCCCGCAGGCCGTCAGTCCCACCATGCCTTCCGACACGCTCGATGCCCTGGTCTACTACGGGGCCGTCTGCTATTACTTCTGCTCTTCAGACTACCACCAGCTGTTGGCCTATTCCAAGCTGGCGCTTCCACTCCTGGAGCACCATCATCCGCTATACTACAACAGCGTGCTGAGCAACTGCGCAAAAGCTCACCACAGTTTAGGTGACATCCTGCAGGCATTAGAGACGGCACGGGCAGCCGAGCGTGCATGCCGGGCCATCAACGACTACCGCGAGCTCAGCCGTGTCTACACCACCCTGTCATTCCTCAGCACCAATCAGAAGCAAGGTCAGGATGCTGTCGACTATGTGCTGAAGGCCATCGAGGCCAACCGCCAGTCGGGCGACACCCTACTCATCCACATCCTCTTTGGCGCCGCCTGCGAAGCCTACTGCACCCTGGGCGACTATCGCCGCAGCATCGACTACGGCTGGCAGAGCTATCGCGCAGCCCGCAACCGTGGCTCTGCCCCCTATATCATCGCCAGCCACCTTGCGCAGCTGGGCTACACCTACTATCTGGCCGACAGTTTGGAGACCAGCAAGCGTGTGTTGCTCGATGCTGTGAGGATTGCTTCTGAGAGTGGCAGCTATTATAGCGAGATGGTCTGCCAGCACCTGGGATTCATCTACATGAAGGAGAACAACAAGGCTGAGGCAGCCAAGTGGTTCAGGAAAGGCCTCGAGCGAGCCCGTCTCAATGGCAATCGCCAGGATATTTACAACTTGTCGCGCAACCTCTCCGACGCACTCCGCGACAGCGACCCTAAAGAGAGCCTGCTCCTTCTGGAGCAGTCGGTGCTGCTGCGCGACACCATCTACAACGAAGAGCTGCAGACGAAGCTCTCCGAGGCCAGTGCCTCGTTTCACAACGAACAATTGAAGCAAGAAAACGAGAACACACGCCGCGTCAACCGCATCATCCTCCTGTCGTTCGTCGTAGGTTTGTTGTTCGCTGCAGCCGTCATCGCCATGCTCCTCTATGCCGCGCGAACACGTAAACGCGTCATCAGTACGCTGCGCAAACTGCAAGTGGCACGCGACACCTTCTTCACCAATGTCACCCATGAGCTGCGCACCCCTCTCACCGTCATCATTGGCATCTCCCACCGGCTGAGCGAGTCGACAGGCTCCAACGACGGACGGCATGCCCCCGATATCGACGACGAAACCGCCAAAGGTCTCACTCTCATCGAGCGCAACGGTCAGCAGTTGCTCACCCTCGTCAACCAACTGCTCGACATTGCCAGAGCCTCCTCCAACATAGGCAGCCTCCAATGGCAGCGAGGCAATGTGATCACCTTCGTCAGCATGGTGCTGGAGACGGCACGCCCATTGGCCGACGCCAACGGCGTGACGCTGAGCTATCATCCACAGAGCAGCGAAGTGCTCACAGACTTCATGCCCGACTATGTGCAGAAGATCGTCAGCAACCTGCTTTACAACGCGCTGAAGTTCACACCGGCGGGCGGCAAAGTAGACGTCACCATACTTACTGAGAAGAAAGACTGGGTAGTTGAAGTCGCCGACACCGGATGTGGTATCACGCCCGACGACCTGCCTCATATCTTTGACCCCTTCTTCCAGGGCAGCAACCACACGATGCCCGGAACCGGTGTCGGTCTGGCACTTGTACGCCAACTGACAGAGGCTTTGGGCGGCGAGGTCGGCGTGAAGAGCACTGCGGGGAAGGGAACGGTCTTCCGTGTGCGGATGCCACTACGCCACAAAGCAGGGACAGAAGCCCTGCCGGAGCAGCCGTCTGCTGTGACTGAGATGTATGACCTGCCTGCCAAAAACGACGTGCCGCAGCCAGACGACAGACCTTCGGAAGATACAAACACCTGCATCCTTGTGGTGGAAGACAACCCGGATGTGGCCTACTATATTGGCCGTGTGCTCAGCGACCATTATGAAGTGGCCTACGCTTCCAACGGGCGTCAAGGACTTGAACGGGCACGCCAACTGATGCCCGACCTGATCGTCACCGACATCATGATGCCCGACGTAGATGGCCTGCAACTATGCCGGCAGGTGCGTGCCGATGAACTGACCAACCACATCCCCATCATCATCATCACAGCCCGGGCCACCGACGACGACCGTCTGACGGGTATCGACGCAGGAGCCGACGCTTATCTCTACAAGCCATTCCGCTCAGACGAGTTGGTGCTTCGGGTGAAGAAACTACTGGAGCAGAGGCAAATGCTTCAGCGAAAGTTCTCCATGCAGCTGGGCATCGTGTCCGAGCCCCAAGCTCCAGACACCAGCCCCGAGACACTTTTCGAGCGCAATGTGCGTCAGGCCAACGAGCAATTCATCAACCGGTTCGAAGCCCTTGTGCCAAGACTGATGGCCGATGGCGACTGCAGCACCGAGCGTGTGGCCTCGGAACTTTGCATGAGCCGTTCGCAGTTGGCACGCAAGCTGCGTGCCGTCATCGACATGACACCAGCCGCCTACATCCTCGACATCCGTCTGCGTGAGGTGAAGCGTCTGCTGAGCGTCACGCCGCCACTCACCCTACTCGACATCGCCCTGCGCTGCGGTTTCACCGACCATGCCCACCTCACCAACACTTTCAAGCGGAAATACGGTGTCACGCCGTCGCAGTATATGAAGGAAAACGGCAGCGACACATCGTCGCAGCCCGGCAAATCTCAGTCACCTCAGCAGGTGTAACAGGAGTCAAATGCCACATTCGCCCTTTTGTGACACACGTACACCGGGACATCATTTCATGTTTTGGGTACCATCCGATTCGGCGGCTTTGGGGAGGCGGTGCCGGCGTTTTGTGTTCTCCTTGGCCCCATAGTCCAGGAGTTTATGTGCAGCAGTGACGATACTCGCGCCGGTAGGCGCCGTGGTCGTCCTCAATTTATTGAAAGCCTCCTGCGTGCGCTTGAGTTGTTCGTCGGCCAAGAGGAAACGCTCATAGAAGAGTTGGACACGGCTGACCAGTTCGTCGGCCGCCCTCATGATTTCCTCCTGGTTCTCGGCCTGCCTCACCTGTCGCCAAGTCATCTCCAGCACCCTCAGCATCATATACATATTCTGGCTGCCTGAGATGATCACCCCCTCGTCATAAGCCTCCCGATAGAGCGATGGGTCATGGGTAAGCGCCAGTTGCAGGGCACTCTCACTGTAGACATACATGATGACGAAGTCAGGCCGTTGTCTGCCCCCGTGGATATATCGGCTATAATTCTTATGCGCCAGTTCCCTGACATGATTGCGCACAGAGGCGACGTGCCGCTTGGCCGCGCCGAGTCGCTGTCCCTCATCGTCGGTCTGGAAATATTCCTCAAACGCCTTCATCGACACCTTGGAGTCGATGATCACGTCGCGCTTGTCGGGGAAATGGAGGATGACATCAGGCACCATCCTTCTGCCTTTGTCCTCCTCGTGGATGACCCCGCCCGTCTCATCTTTCAGCGTTACCTGTTCCTCGAACTGCATCCCCTCTTCGAAGCCCATGCTCTCCAGCAAGGTCCTCAGACGCAATTCACCGAAATTCCCCTGCGCCTTGTTGTCGGCAGTGAGCGCCTGCGCCAGTTTGTCGGCCCTCTCCCCCACTTCCCGGGCTTGTTGCAGATTGGCTTTGATCGAAGCGTCGAGCCTCTCCATGGTGGTGGTGTGTTCACGGTCGCTGCGCTCCACGGCCTCACGCATCTGGCTCAGTTTCTCCTGAAAAGGGTGCAGGATGGCCGAGAGTTGGTCGTGGTTGGCAGTAGAAAGTTCTTCCGAGCGCTTTTTCAGGATCTCCTCCGAGGCCGAGTTGATCTGCTCACGGATCAAGGCCGACTGGCGGTCCATCTGTTCAGCCTGCAGTTCCTCCAACTTGGCAAGCTGTTTCTCATAGTGCTGGTGCAAGGCCTCCATCTGCTGAATCAATCCATCCACCCTCGACTGCAAGACATCACGTCTCGACATCAGTGATGCCCTCTCGTCGGAGAGGTCGGCCACGGCTTTCCTCCCCTCAGCGACCTCTTTTCTCAGTTCGTCATTCTCGCCTTTGAGCAATTCAGCCTTGGTCTCATGGCTCATGATCCTGCCCCGCGCCGCCAGGTAAGCGATGGCAGCACCGACAGCAGCGGCGAGCAGAGAGAATAATATGGTGTAAGTCATACGAAGAATATCTTTTCCATGTTTCAATCAACATGCAAATATACGATTTATTCTACATTTCAAACAAGCGGAAGCGATTTTCTTCTGTTTCAGACAAAAAAATCGTGAAACAAAACGTCGGTTTTATTTTTCAAGAACTCCGATAATCATTATCTTTGCAGGCGGTTGAGAGACCAACACAAATTTCATAATATGCAAAGGAGAAGGGCAAGACAGCTCTTCTCCTTTTTCAGTGATGCCGCGGGTTCATTTCAGATAATCCGTCTTGTCAGGTCCCAAATAGAATCCGGTCTCAGGAGGTTGGTTATAGCCGACATTCTCTGAGGCCACCGACAGTCGGTAAGGGATATCCTGCATGAGACAGTTGACGCGGTATTCTGTGGGAATGGTCGTCACGTAGACGCGCAGTTGCTGCGATGCACGGTCACGAGTGATCACCTCCTCGCGCCAATCTCCCAAGATATCCGCAGACAGGCAGGGATTTGACTTGGTACCATTGTTGAACTGGCAGCCCTCCATCCTCATCAGCACATCCACCGACCTATGTTCCCAATTGTATTTGGTGATGGTCTCATGATCGAGCAGTTCACGCAGCAGGTCGCCATCCCACCAGATGCCGAAATTCACCGACACCCTCACCCCGTTACCCATAGCATGGGAGTGGTTGTCATCGCCCGGTCTTTTGCCATCAATGACCGTTTCCCCCTTGATATTGCGGATGCCGTGGCTGTCGGAACTCCACATCTCCACACCGGGATTGGTGGGATCGATATCAGCCGCCATGGCACGCCCCACATCCTGGTCGCTTGGTATCTGGAAGATCACCTTCCCTGTGGCAGCATCCCGGAATTCACTTCCATCACGTTTGTTCTCATGACAGTCCCAGACCTGCAAGCGGTCGGTGGTCGGATCGAAAGCCGTGAGATGGATGGCATCTCCATGTCCCATCCCCGTATTATACAGGCCACGCCCGTCGTTGTCTACAGCCATCGCCCCATAGGTGATCTCATCGCAGCCGTCGCCATCGACATCCGCCACCCGCAGGTTGTGGTTGCCCTGTCCGGCATAATCTCTCCATGCCTCCTCATTGGTATCGAATACCCATCGTCTCTTGAGTTCTCGTCCGTTCCAATCCCATGCAGCCAGTACAGTGCGGGTGTAATAGCCTCTGCAGAAGATGGCCGAGGCATGCACGCCGTCAAGATAGCCGACAGCCGCCAGATAGCGCTCCGAGCGGTTGGCTTTCTCATCCCCCCAAGAGCGGAGATCCCCTCTCTCTGGGATATAAGGCTGAGTATCCATCACCTCGCCAGTCAGTCCGTTGAACACAGAAATATACTCTGGCCCATCGAGAATACGGCCCTCCTTGGCCGGTCTCTGCGGCATTCTCGGCTGTCCCCATCGTGGTCTGTCGCCCCGTCCCATTTCCCGCCGCATCCGGTTGAGAGCTGCGGTGTCGATCGGATTGGCCAGAGCCTCCACCACGCCATGACGGTAGTCAGCCTCCGCATCACCGATCACGCGCCCCCTACCATCCACCGTGCCGTCGGCCGTCTTCACCATCATTTCAGCCTTTCCGTCACCATCCAAGTCATAGACGATGAAAGGCACATAGTGCGCCCCACTACGGATATTCCGTCCCATGTTGATACGCCAGAGCCGCAGTCCATTGAGCCGATAGCAGTCAAAGAGGGTTGGTCCGGTGAAACCATCATGTGCATTGTCACGTGAATTGGAGGGGTCCCATTTGAGGATGATCTCATACTGTCCGTCTCCATCCACGTCGGCCACACTGGCATCGTTGGCCGAATAGGTATAATTCCGTCCATCGGGCGTGGTGCCGCCCTCTGGTTTGTCGAGCGGCACGGCCAAGTAGCCCGTTGGGGCATCAGCCGCCAATACAAATGACCCATTACCCCCCCCTCCTCTGACCTCATAGACAGCCTTTTTCCCTGCAGGCCATTCATCGACGAAGAAAGTGCCCCCTTTCTGCAAGGGTGCATCATTGAGTTTCCGTCCGTCGCGGTAGACATCAAAAGCCTCACCACGACTGTCGGAAAGGAGCGAGCGCCAACTGACCACGACGTGAGCGTCATCTTGTCTGAGTGCGACTACGCCACGATCCAGTTTTTCGGTTTGTAGCTTCTGGTAGTCATATCTGGGTTGGGCCTGCGAAACGGACGACAACGATAAAAGACCGAAGAGGCCATAAATGAAACGGATGTTCATGGTTATTGCTTTAGCAGAGTGAATTTTCGGAAGAGAAGATGGCATGCGGAAA
This sequence comes from uncultured Prevotellaceae bacterium, assembly GCA_946540735.1. Classification (GTDB taxonomy): domain Bacteria; phylum Bacteroidota; class Bacteroidia; order Bacteroidales; family Bacteroidaceae; genus Prevotella. The sequence continues at coordinate 15,794 of CAMNIN010000026.1, forward strand.
GACATTTCCACCGTCTATCATTGATAGGACGCACGACCATGCAAAATGTTTAGACGGCCAGAACTTTTTTTCATGACTTCGCAAACATCTTTTTTTTACATATTCAAATTTCGCATTCGTTCAACTTCTTTGTAGTTAAGTAGTTAAAGTAGTTATCGCTTCGCTTGTCCTGCGAACAGAAGCATACCGTCATTACTTCCTGATGAGTGACAATACACAAGCCAAATGATTATCCGCATCTTTCCGTAAAAGATGAATTGAGATGCACTTGTGATATTTCGTTGCAAATAGGTCTGGTGTTGCGACTTTATGTCGTCGTAGCATCAAGAAGCCGTGTGTCAAACATTCGTCCTAACGGACGAGTGGATGGACAAAAAGTCCACCCCTACAGCAACCCCGCCCTCTTGGAGTTTTTGGGAATCGCTTGCGGAAAGATGCGGACAATCATATAAATAAAACTTTTACGTTATTTGTGAGGGTGGGAAACTTCAGTTATTTCATTTTATCCAACAGACTTGCCAGTGCCTCAAGGTCACGGGCATCCACCTTCAGGTCGAGCAGGTTGCCGTTGCGGTCGAAGAGTTTGTAGGTGGGCCATGCGTGTACGTTCAGGTGATGCTCGATGGCAGCCTGCTGGTCGTCGGGCAGGTTGAAGTGGGCCACGTTCGGTCCGCTGACGTTGTACTCTTTGATGACGTTTTCCCATGCGGTCTGCGGACTGCTGTTGGCGAGATAGAGATACAGGATGTCGTAATCCTTCAGGCGGGCGTACTCCTCGGTGGAGTGGCTGAGCGCCTCCCGACAAGGGCCACACCATGTACCCCAGACATCAAGCAGCACGAACTTGCCCTTGTATGGCTCGAGGATTTTCTTCAACAGCGCCTCGCCTTCAGAAATATCCTTGAGGTTGTCCGACGACTTGAGCACCAGTTTGTCGAACTCGCGGTTCTCGATGGCAAGGTAGTAGTTGCTTTGCTTCTCAATCATCGCGATGCCCGCGGGATTGGCGACCAAAGCCTTCAGCGTGTCGATGACCATCGGCGACAGCGACATGTGCGTGTTGCCAATCTCCCCATTGGCCAACCGTGTGAGCCAGATGTCTTTAAAATCTTGGTCGGCCCCTAACGAATCGAGGGCAAAAGCCTCTTGCTTCATCCGGACGACGAGACCGATTCCGTTCTGCACTTTTTTGCCTCTCGGCCCGTTGACAAGTTTGTCCACCTCGGCAATCATATCGGCATTGTCGGCATTCAGTTTTTCGGCCACCTTCTGCTTTTCTTCTGGCGTCGGTGCGGCTTCAACCTTGGCATTGGCATCTGTCCACCAGTCCTTCCATCGGTTCAGCAGCGACAGTTCCTCATCGTTCGAGGCTATCATGTCGATGTAATCAAAGATTGTCCAGTTCACCCTCCACACCCGTTTGCGCATCACCTCGCGGAGATAATCGCGCATGAATGAGGTGAAGTCACGATAGAGCGTATAGGGTTTGATAGCCTTCTGCCAACATTCCTTGTCCAAGAAGTCCATGTATTCCCGTGGCATCTCGTAGTTTGGAAAGTGGTAACTGGCCTGTGTCATCGACTCGCCCAAGATGTTCTGATAATATCCCGCCACATAGTCCTGATAGCGCTGCGAGAGATTGGGGTGGTTGGCGACCCATTGCCCCAACTCGTCCATCTGCGCCTTTCTCACGCTGTCCGCTTGTGCCAGATAAGCCATGGGGTCAAGGTCACGACGACTGCGGTCTATCTCGGCCGTGGTCCACGAATGAGGATGGGCCAGCAACTCGTTCTGCACGCGCACATCGTCGCCCATCCATAGCACCTGCCCCGTCTTGAAGTCGTTGAGGAAGAAGTAGGTCTTGCCAGGTTCCAGCACGGTGCTCTTGCTCGACCTGCCCCAGTCGAGGAAGGCCTGCGAGGTGTTGACCAACGGCATTTTCAGGGTGAAGTGCCCCAACGAGTCCATCAAGGCGTATGCACTCCCTTGCTCATTCTCCGTGCTGAAGATATTCTCCAAGCCCACCTGAAACTCACGGCCTTTGCGCTGCCACACTTCCTGCGGCATATCCTTCAACCATCCAATAATCGTCACGCTGTCGCCTGCCCTATAGCCATTGTCCACAAAACCCTTGCGCGTGTCTTTCGTAGGATAGTCGGGCAAGGCGGTGCCGGTTATCGGACTGCACGAGATAGGCTTGTCGTTGCCAATGGCGATGGTGCGCAAGCCTTTTTTCATCTTACTCACCTTGACGTTGATGCCATTGTCGAGTGTCAAGGCATAAGCATCCTTCTTCTCCGTCTGTCTGACGATGTCATGCACCCTATTGCCAAAGATGACGTGTTTTGGCGTGAAGCCTATGAGCCAGTCGCCCGTGGCCTCGTTGCGCCAGTAAGTATCGGCAATGCCTGTGGGCAGGTTCTCCGCATCGTGAACATTGGCAAAGAACCAAGTATCAGGCTCTGCCACATCGATCATCCACGTGTTGGCAGGAATTGGCTCGAAGATAAGCGAGAAGTCCACCTTGCCGTCTGCCGGGATTTTGTAAGGCTCGGACAGTGAGATTACCGTTGCTCCTTTTACGGCGTATTCCTTCCCGCCGACACGTAGCGTGGGTTTTGCGGCGATGGGAAGAGAGTCTCCCGCCCCTTGCTCAGGCACTTCCAGGCGGAAGAACACCTCCGTGCGGTCATCGTAAATCGATACTTTGGTGATGCTCATGACGGGCACATTTGCGTAGCCCGTAACAATTTTGTTCCAAACCTTAGTTTGTGCCTGTCCCAACATTGCTACAAGAACAAGCATGATGATGATGATTGTTTGTCTGTTCATATTCGCAATCGTGAAATTCGCTGACAAAGGTACACATTTTCCATGAATTAGGACATGAGGTATTCTTTTTTTCACCCGTTACAGATGACATGGGATTCCAGGGTGCTCGCTGTGCTCGTACCCTGGGTTACAGAGCGGAGACCGCGTTGCGGTCTTGTGTGGCGCAGCCTTGCGGCGTTTGCCTCGTGGTTTTGGGAATTGCAAAACAATTCCCTACGGTGGTGGGAACGGGCTTGTAGTGGGAGACGATGTGATGTGACGAAACAATCCTGTCACGAAGGGAGAAAAGCAACGAGGGTGTGTCAAAATGAAGTGCCCCCAGTATCACCTTTCAATCTCGTATTATTGATGTCCGCTAAAACTATTTGAACAGTATACAAATATCCCGCCTTTAAACAACACAGACTGTCAGGACAATCATGTGCATTTGGTAATTTCGCTGAATGAAAAGCGGAATTGACTGAATGTTTTTGTTCGGAGCACCTTCTTTTAAGTATCTTTGCAACCAGGAAAACGAGTGAAACAATCAAATGGATACGAAGATGAAGAAAACCATGCTAATCCTAACGATGATGACGACGATAGCCATCACATCGTGTACCAACAACGAGCAAATGTTCTCGGAGATGGAAGAACAATGGCAAGACATGCCGAACGCCACCCCCGGAGGCGACACAAGCGGACAGACGGCCTCCATCGGCGACCTCACGTCCTTTGACATCAGCATCAACACCGCGAGCCTCGACGAGGAAGAGACCGTGAACGCAGATGATGAAGACTATATCGAGAACAACGCCTTCGACACGACGGTGAGAATCGCCTTCAACGGCAGCAGTGCCACGGTGATCGGTGCCACCGACGGCATCACAGTAGAGACCGACGGAGCCCATGTGACCGTGAAAGCCAGCGTGAAAGCCTGCTATGAACTGAGTGGGACAACCAGCGACGGCGGACTGAAAATCTACAGCGAGAAGAAATACAAGGTGGTGCTCAACGGCGTAGACATCACCAACACCACAGGTCCGGCCATCAACAGCCAAAGCAAAAAACGCGGCTACTTCGTCATCGCCGACGGTACGACCAACACGCTCACCGACGGGACGACGTACACGCCCTGCGGCGACGAAGACATGAAAGGCACGGTCTTCAGTGAGGGGAAGCTGCTCTTCAGCGGAAAAGGCATGCTTGACATCAAAGCCAACTGCAAATCGGGCATCGCATCAGACGACTACGTGCTGCTGCGCCCGGGCAACAACATCCACATCAAAGCCACCCAAGGCAACGGCATCAAAGCCAACGACGCCATCTATGTGAACGGCGGTGTGATCAACATCGAGACCTCCGGCACAGCCGCCAAGGGCCTGAACAGCGACAGTCTGGTGGTGATCAAGGGAGGACGCACGACCGTCATCACCACCGGTGGCGGAGAATATGACAGCGATGACAAAGACACGAAAGCCTCAGCCGGCATCAAGGCAGACTACGGCATCACCATCAACGACGGCGAGATCTACCTCAAGAGTACGGGAGCCGGCGGAAAAGGCATGAACTGCGACGCAGCGATCACCATCAACGGCGGCACGGTGAAGGTGATCACGACAGGAAAGAAATACGCTTATGGCAACCAAAGCTCATCACCCAAGGGCATCAAGGCCGACGGCGACATCACTTTCAACGGAGGTGCCGTGGCCGTGCGCGCCACTGGAGGTGAGGGTGCAGAAGGTATCGAGAGCAAATCGGTGATCAACATCAATGCCGGCTGCGTGGAGTCGTATGCCTACGACGATGCCATCAACGCGAAGAAAGGACTCTACATCAACGGCGGATACACTTTCGCCTACGCCACCAACAACGACGGCATTGACTCCAACGGACAACTGACCGTGACCGGAGGCGTGGTTATCGGATGCGGTACCACACAACCCGAAGACGGTTTCGACTGCGACCAGAACACCTTCACCATCACTGGCGGCACCGTGATCGGTATCGGCGGCGGCACCTCCACCCCATCGAGCAGCACCTGCAAACAGGCAGTGGCCGTCGTGGGAGGCAGCAACATCTCCGCCAACGCCTACCTGACACTGGCCAACAGCGACGGCAAGAATGTGCTGGCCTTCAAAGTGCCGCGCTCCTACAACCAATACACGCTGCTGATGTCGTCGCCCAGCATGACTACAGGCAAAAGCTACGTCATCAGCGCAGGCAGCAGCGTGAGCGGCGGGACAGACTTCGACGGTTATGTGACGGGGGCCACCGTGAGCGGCGGCAGTGCCCTTGCCACCCTGACCCTCAGCAACGTCGTCACCACCTCCAACTACTCAGGCGGCATGGGAGGTGGCGGTGGCCGACCCGGAGGATTCAGATAACCACATACGGTGGCTCCGCCGGAGAAAAGACGGCAGAGCCACCATCACTCTTCATCACACGCATCCCATCACCAATACGAAATGTCTATGAAACAACTTTACGCCCAACCATGAAAAAAGACGAGATCAAAGAAAGCCTCATTTACTTAGGTTTCTGGGGACTGTTGCTCCTGACCCCTGTGATCAGCATGCTGCTCAGGATGAGCGACGACAGCACACTGACCTTCAATTGGAACGAAGTAGTCAGGTCGTGGTATATCTTCATACCCTATCTCCTCGTATTCCTCATCCACAACTATATCATCGCCCCTCTGCTGGTCTACAAAAAGAAGACGCTGCTTTATGGCATAATGATGCTGTGCGTCGTCACCGTATTCCAACTCTACCAGTGCCATCAGAAGCCAGACATGAAAGAAGGTCCCGGTTTCATGGCACCCCATGGCAACGACCATTTCAGCAAGATGCCACCTCCCCCCGGATCCCCCTTCGACAGATTTGAAGAGATGGACAAAAGGCCCTTTGACCCAGGTCATGAACGACCTGAGCACCAGCACGAGAGACCCTTTGACAGAGGCCATGGCGGACCGCCCCTCATCCTCGGCCAGCAAGATATCGTGGCCCTCATCGTCATCATCCTCATGATCGGAATGAACCTCGGCATCAAGCTGTATTTCAAGACCACGCAGGATGCCAGAAAGTTGGAGAAGCAGGAGAAAGAAAGGCTTGTGCAGCAACTGGAATACCTGAAATATCAGATCAACCCCCACTTCTTCATGAACACGCTCAACAACATCCATGCCCTGGTAGACATCGATCCAGAAGAAGCGAAGAAGAGTATCGTGGAACTCTCGAAGATGATGAGATACGTGCTTTACGATGGAGCCAGGAACCAGGTGCCGCTGTCGAAGGACATGGACTTCATCGACAACTACATCACACTGATGAAGCTCCGCTATACCGACAAAGTGAGGATAGAGACCGACATGCCAAAGGACATCCCCGACAAAATGATACCGCCCATGCTCTTCATCACTTTTGTAGAGAATGCGTTCAAGCATGGTGTCAGCTACAAGAAGGATACATTCATCAAGATCAGCATGACCGTGAGCGAGACGCGCGTGAGGTTTCAGTGCAGCAACAGCAAGAGCGGATCACATCCAGACACAGCCGGCGGCGTGGGACTTGCGAATACCCAGCAGCGTCTTGACCTGATTTACGGGAAAGACTACCGGCTCGACATCCACGATGCCCCCGACAGTTATGAGGTGGAACTGGAGATCCCGTTCCTACGTGAAGGATGAAGAGAGAGAATGATGAGGCAAAAAGGATAATAAAAGAGGCATTTTGACGTTATTGGAAGAAAAAGACTTTCGGTTATGATCAGGTGCCTGGCTATAGACGATGAGCCCCTTGCCCTCAAGCAACTGGCCTCATACATACAGAAAATACCGTTTTTGCAACTGGTAGGGTCATGCGACAGTGCCATCGAAGCACGCCGCATCATGGAGGAAGAGATGGTCGATGCCATCTTCATCGACATCAACATGCCAGACCTGAATGGGATGGAATTCGTGAAATCACTCTCCGCCCCACCTCTGGTGGTCTTCACAACAGCCTATTCCGAATACGCCATCGACGGATTCAAGGTGGATGCCGTGGATTACCTGCTGAAGCCATTCGGGCTTGATGACATGAAGCGGGCAGCCAACAAAGTGAAAAGGCAGTACGACCTCATCAACGCCGCCAACGGAACGGCAGCAGCGCCAGCCGCCATCGACGATGCCGACGACGGCATCCTCTTCCTGAAGACCGAGCACCGGGTGGTGAGGGTCGACATCAGCCATATCCGATACATCGAAGGCATGAGCGAGTATCTGCGCATCCACTTCGACGACGGCAACCGTCCGCTGGTCGTCCTTCTGAGCATGAAGAAAATAGAAGAGCGGCTCCCGCGCAACAGTTTCATGCGCGTTCACCGCTCTTATATCATCAACCTATCGAAGATTCAGGAAGTGAACAAGAACAGGGTCATCATGGATGCTGACACCTACCTGCCCATCGGCGACCTCTACCGTGAGGCCTTCAATGCCTATCTCGACAGCAAGTTTCTCGGCAAGTGAGGCGAAGGCTGCCCGCCACGCCCATCACTCTCAGAACTTCACTTGGTAGGTGAGACCGATCACATGACGGTTGGGCTCATCGTCAGAATCATTGTTCACATGCTGGTAGCGATAGAACAGTTCGACAGCGTTCTTCTTGTTGATCTTATACTCTGCGCCAACCGCATAACGAATCTTCTCCAGATTCCAGGCATTGAATGCTTCGACGCTGACGAATGGCGTGATAGGGAACCCCTTCTCCTTGTATTCCACACGAAGCCGGCTTCTCAGCACACTCTTTCCCTTGCCCTTGTAAGTGTGCGACTTTCCGTCAGACATACCAGCGGGCACGGGTTCGTCGTCATCCTCATTGTAATAGATCGTACGGTGATCGACAGTGTGTTCCGGACGGTAAGTATACTGCCAACGCTCACGGAGCGACAGATCGATTTTGCCAATCTTGTAACTACCCGTCAGCGAGACGTTGAAACGATGACGAACGCCCCAGTACTGCGCACTCCGCTTCAAGTCGCCGGCATGGATGCCGATGTCGCGTGTCACCACCTCATCATCGGCATCATAATAGCTCGTCTTCTCGTTGTTGTCGTAGAGGAAAGTGTAGCCCACAGACGCCTTCAGCCAAGACAGCATCTTATAGCCCGCCTGGACACCAGCCGACCAGCGATCAACTGTTTTGACATCGTCGCGGGTACGCATTTCCGCTTCCAGCCCCACAGAGAATTTCTTGTTGATTTTCTTATCCGCCTCCACGGAGAGGCAGGTACCGAAATCATCACCCTGTGCGAATCCTGCGACAGACAGCAAGGCCAAAGCCATCAAACTCAATAATCTCTTCATAATCAAATATGTATTAATTCCGTTTATTCGGTAAATTCCGTCTGGCGGATTTTCATTTTTCCATCAATGGTGTTAGACCCCTTATCACTCCGATAATACACTTTCACCACCGCCATGTCGCGCAGCATGTCAAGGCCACCCACCTCGACCTTGATGATATCCAGTCCGGTGCGCGCTTTAAGGTCGGCCTTCAAGTCCTCGCTCCGCTCAGGTTTGATGAGCTCGATGCGGTCGTACTGGATAAGTTTGCAAGGCACCACCTTGAGCGACTTCTCGCAGGCCCATACCGAGACGATGATAATGAGGTTGGTGAGCAGCAGTTCGATCACGGGCATTGTGGAAGCGAGAGCGTTGACCACCGATAGGCAAAGCACGATGAAGAGATAAGTCATCTCACGCACAGGCATAGCATCCGTGCGGTAACGCATGATGCTGAAAATGCCAAACATACCGATGCCCACGCCGATGCCTGTCTTTCCTTTCATATCCTCCAGTACGAAGATCATGAAGAAGACGATGAAGAAGATAGCAATGCCGATAAGCATGAACGTGAAGAAGAAATCACGCCTCCGGCTCTTGGGGTAATACAGTTTAGCCACGATCACCCAATTGGTGAGGACACAGATGGCGAAGCGCACCAGCATCTTCAAGAAATCCACCGAGATAACACTTTGTAAATATTCCATAATATCAATGATTATTTGTTTTCATTTCGGGGCGGGTCAGTCCGCACGGTCAAGCACCTTTCTCACCTCGATGAGTTTGACTTTGAAGCGGTTGACGAGCAACCCGTCGTTGGTCAAAGCCGACCCCATGCAGTATTTGCTGAATCCATGCGGGAAGATCCTCAGCGTGCGGAGCATCTCGAGCACAGGCGAGAAGCAGAGACCGTCGCGTTTGAGTTCGACGATCACGAGAGGTCCCATATGACGGTCAGTACCCGTCACCAGGTTGTGAAACTGCAGATTGGTGTCGATGGTCAGCCTTTCCGTCCGGGCCTTGTTGACCAATGTGATGCGGTCGAAACTGTTTTGGATGGCCGGGATGAGCACATCAGGCTGATAACGCAGATGCTGTGCAAGGAAATGCAGTTTCTCCTCATCGAGCAGGCTCATGTCGGTCACCTGCATGCGTTTTTTCTTCGTACGTCCGCGGTTGTTCTTGGTTTTCACCTCCATGAACTGCAGTTGAGAGTTCACATAGGTTCTGAACCTCAGTTTCTGCCTTCCGGCATGTCCATGCTGATGAGCATAGTACATGTGGAAATCCTTGGTGTCGAAATAAGTGGTGCTGTAGCGCATGTTGCGCTCTCCCTCGATCTCCTGAGCCATATATTCCTCCTCGGCCATGGCCAACAGCTGCTGAAGCATGGGCATGGTCGTCACGAACTTGGTATCGATGCGGTTCATCAGTCTGATGCCGCTCATCTCATCCAGCGTGATCTTGTCGAATTTTGAGAGAAGGTCTTTCATGCTCTGTTTTTTTTCTAACGCAAATATAAGGCGAAAAGTATGATCACCGCCAATCTATTCAGCCAACGGGCAGATTTTATCAACAAAAAAAACGGGAGGTCGAGTTGAGAAACCCGAGATCCCGTTATAATTTGGATAGTAGGCCGGAATCAACCCACATTGCCCACTTTGATGAGGTATTCGGCAATCTGGACCGCATTGAGAGCCGCACCTTTGCGTATCTGGTCGCCGCTGAGCCAAAGGGTGAGTCCACAATCCTCGGCCAGATCCTTGCGCACACGACCCACATAGATATCGTCGCGCCCGGCCGTATCGAGCGGCATCGGATAGACAAGATTGGCAGGGTCGTCGCAGAGCGTGCACCCCGGTGCTGCGGCAATGGCAGCCTGGGCCTGTTCGACAGAGACAGGCTGTTCGGTCTCGATCCACACACTCTCGGAGTGGGACCTCAGAGAAGACACGCGGACGCAGGTAGCAGAGCACCGCACATCGGAGTGCATGATCTTTCTTGTCTCGTTGAACATCTTCATCTCCTCCTTGGTATATCCGTTGGGTTGGAACACATCGATCTGCGGGATGACGTTATAAGCCAGCTGATGCGGGAATTTGCTCACCGTGACAGGCTGTCCCTCCACGATTTCCCGGTATTGCTGCTCGAGTTCTGCCATGGCAGCGGCACCGGCGCCACTCGCACTCTGATAGCTCGACACCCTGACACGCTTGATGTGTGAGAGTTGTTCGATCGGCTGCAGCACGACCACCATCATGATAGTGGTGCAGTTGGGATTGGCGATGATGCCCCGCGGCCGATTCAACGCATCGGCCGCATTGCACTCCGGCACGACAAGAGGCACGTCCTCATCCATGCGGAAAGCACTGGAATTATCAATCATCACAGCCCCATAGCGGGTGATCGTCTCGGCAAACTCCTTGGAAGTGCCGGCGCCAGCTGAAGTGAAAGCGATGTCGACATCCTTGAAATCATCATTGTGCTGCAACAGCTTCACCTCATATTCCTTACCTTTGAACATATACTTGCGTCCTGCGCTACGGGAAGAGCCGAACAGCACCAGGTCGTCGATGGGGAAATTGCGCTCATCGAGCACACGCAGGAACTCCTGTCCCACGGCTCCACTTGCACCTACAATCGCTACTTTCATTTTCTTTTCTTGATGTTTGAATGGCTAAAAAGGCCTCTTGCCGCCACGCTCACGTACAGCACACGGCCCATGTGGGTGCAAAATTACAATTTTCCCAACAAATCATCATATATTAAGCCAATTTTTTGCCATTATGGACCAAAATCGCAACGATTTGCAAAGAAATCAACAGTTTGGAACACGCCGCACATTCTCCCAAAGAGGGCGAAAGTGCAAACCCATCGAAGATTTTGACAGGCATTCACATCGGAAATGGAATATTTTTCTTATTTTTGCATCGTAAAAGAGAGAGACTGCAACCTATCGTCACATCCCCTGTCCAAGCCCATGCCAGACATCTCGCCCTATTTTCCCATCACTGACCCGACACTGATCTTCCTTGTCGTGCTGTGCATCATCCTCCTTGCCCCCATCATCATGGGCAAGTTGCGCATCCCGCATATCGTGGGGATGGTGCTGGCGGGTGTGATTGTCGGCAGCCATGGCCTGAACGTGCTCGAGCGCGACGACTCCTTCGAGCTTTTCGGCAAGGTGGGCATGTATTACATCATGTTCCTGGCCGGACTGGAGATGGACATGGAGAGCATGAAGAAATCGAAAGGCCGTTTCCTGACTTTCGGACTGATGACCGCCTTGGTGCCTTTCATCATGACCTATTTCATGGCCATCTGGCTGATGGGCTACTCACAGGTGGCAGCACTGCTTCTGGGCTGTATCATGGCCTCCAACACCCTTGTGGCCTACCCCATCGTAGGCCGCTACGGCCTTCAGCAGCATCCAGCCTCAGCCCTGAGCGTGGGATCGACAATGATCGCACTCTTTCTCTCGCTCACCGCCATCGCCGCCATCGCAGGAGCCTTCGGCGCCGACGGAGGATGGGCCTTCTGGCTGATTTTTCTGGTGAAGATCATTGTCTTCTGCGCCATTCTCATCCTCTTGATTCCCAGGGCAGCACGGTGGTTTCTGCACCGCTACTCCGACTCCGTGATGCAATTCATCTTCACCCTGTCGATGATGTTTTTCAGTGCCGCCCTCGCCGACATCGCCGGACTGGAAGGCATACTCGGAGCCTTTCTTGCCGGTCTGATCCTCAACAGGTATATCCCGCGGCTTTCGCCACTGATGAACCGCATCGAGTTCATCGGCAACGCCCTTTTCATCCCCTATTTCCTCATCGGTGTGGGCATGCTGATCAACGTGAGGGTGTTGTTTCATGGAGGAGAAATCATCTGGGTGGTGCTCTTCATGGTATTCGTCGGAACAGCCGGCAAAGCCCTTGCCGCTTACATGGCCAGTTTCCATTTCAGGATGCCGATACAATACGGGCACCTGATGTGCGGTCTCACCTCGGCCCACGCCGCAGGAGCCATCGCCATGGTGATGGTGGGCATGCGTCTGGAGACATCGCCGGGGCACTACCTGGTGGACAATGACATGCTCAACGGCGTGGTGATCATGATCCTCTTCACCTGCGTGATCAGTTCGATCATCACCGAACGAGCCGCGAAGCAAATCGTGATCGACACCAATGCCCGTGCGATGAAAGAGAAAGAGCAAGACGACGAGAAGATCCTCCTGCCCGTGAAATACCCCGACCTGGCCGAGTCGCTTCTGAACGTGGCCATCATGATGCGCAACCCCCGCCTTAACCGGGGACTGGTGGCGCTCAACGTGGTCTATGACGACCACAACAGGCAGGACAACCAAGAGCGCGGCCGGCAGTTGCTGGCCAAGCTGGTGAAATCAGCCAGTGCCGCCGACGTGAGGATGCAGACCCAGGTGAGGATCGCCGCCAACATCGCCAACGGCATCAAGCACGCATTCAAGGAATACGACGCCTCAGAGATCATCATGGGCCTCCATATCCACAAGGAGATCTCGCCCAAGTTCTGGGGCGACTTCGCCCAAAGCCTCTACAACGGGCTCAACCGCCAGATCATCTTCGTGAGGCTGAAACAGCCCATCAACACCCTGAGATGCATCCGGGTGGCCGTGCCGTCGAGGGCAGAGTTTGAGGCAGGTTTCATCAGATGGCTGGAGCGGCTTCTGCGGATGGCCGGCAACCTCGACTGCCGTATCGTGTTTTATGCCCGGCACGACTGCAACGAACTGATCAGCGACTTCGTGCGCCACCGCCACCCCAATGCCAGGGCCGAATACAAACTGATGGAGCACTGGAATGAGCTGCCCCATCTGGCCGAGGAGATGAACGATGACCACCTCATGGTGTTCATCACCTCGCGCAAAGGCAACATCTCCTACAAGACCGCATTTGAGAAATTACCCATCGAGATAGAGCGCTTCTATTCAGGAAAGAGCCTCATGATCGTATTCCCCGACCAGTTTGGCGAGCGAATGGACTCCATGACCTTCGCAGAGCCTCAGCACCAGGAGGAGAAGAGCGCTTACGAACTCTTCCTCGACTGGCTGAGACGGAAGCGCGTCACCTAACACCAACGACATGATAGACATCAAGAACATCACCAAGAGTTTCGGACAACTGCAAGTGCTCAAAGGCATCGACCTGCATATCGACAAAGGAGAAATCGTCAGCATCGTAGGTCCGAGTGGAGCGGGCAAGACCACCCTGCTTCAAATCATCGGCACACTCGACAGGCCGGATGGCGGTACAGTGACCATCGACGGCATCGACGTGGAAGCCCTGTCGACCAACAAGATCTCGGAATTCCGCAACAAGCATGTGGGTTTTGTGTTTCAGTTTCACCAACTCCTGCCCGAATTCACTGCTTTGGAAAACATCATGATTCCCGCCTACATCGCAGGGAAGCCGACCGCAGAGGCCAAGGCGAAAGCCATGGAGCTGCTGGAGTTCATGGGTCTCGCCGACCGCGCCCACCACAAGCCCGGTCAACTCTCGGGAGGCGAGAAGCAGCGAGTGGCTGTGGCCAGAGCCCTGGTCAACGATCCATCCGTGATACTCGCCGACGAGCCATCAGGAAGTCTTGACACGCAGAACAAAGCCGAGCTACACCAGTTGTTCTTCGACCTGCGCGACAAATACGGCATGACCTTCGTCATCGTCACCCACGACGAGAGCCTCGCCCAGATCACCGACCGCACGATCCGTCTGAAAGACGGCCAGATCATATCATCATCCACCCCCGAAAACCCAGAATAGCCATGGCAACCATCCGATTAGGAGATTACAACCGCCTGCGAGTCGTCAAAGAAGTGGACTTCGGTGTCTACCTTGACGGTTTCGAAGAGGGAGAGATCCTGCTCCCCACAAGATACGTACCCAAAGGTCTGAAACCCGGTGATGACATCGACGTCTTCATCTATCTCGACCAAGACGAACGGCTGATCGCCACCACCGAGCGCCCCTTGGTGAAAGTAGGCGAATTCGGTTTCCTGGAGGTGTCGTGGGTCAACCAATATGGTGCATTCCTGCACTGGGGGCTGATGAAAGACCTATTCTGTCCTTTCAGCGAGCAAAAGAAGAAGATGGAGATCGGCAACCACTACCTGGTGCATGTCCACATCGACGAGGAGAGTTTCCGCATCGTCTGCTCCGCCAAGGTGGAGCGTTATCTGAGCAAGGACATCGCCCCCTACCGCCATAACGAAGCCGTCGACCTGCTCGTGTGGCAGAAGACCGACATGGGATTCAAGGTCATCATCGACAACACCTATCCTGGACTGGTCTACGAGAACCAGATCTTCCGCCCGGTGCACTCCGGCGACAGGCTGCGCGGCTATATCGACCAAGTGAGAGGCGACGGCAAGATCGACGTGATGCTCCAGCCCAGCGGTCATCAGCAAGCCATCGACTTCGCCGATGCCCTCACCGACTACCTCATCGCCCATGGAGGCCATTGTCCCTACGGCGACAAGACCGATCCGGAGACCATCAAGCAAGTATTCGGCGTGAGCAAGAAAACCTTCAAGCGCGGGATCGGTGATCTCTACCGCCGTCACGTCATCATCATCGAGGACGACGGCATCCGGCTGACGAATCCCTGAGTAAGCGTGGGGGATGACCCTCAATTTGTTTCCAATAAGACAACAGTTCAATTTTTTCTGCATTTTTATTTTGGAGGAGAAGATAATAATTCCTATTTTTGCGGCCGAATCACACCCAAACCCAATATGGCAATTAAACCGCCCTCTATGAGAGTTAATGCCATATCTATCCGACAGAGGGCACATTGGGGGGCATCTCGTGAGAGATGTCCCCTGTTTCGTTGTTTGAAGTCATGATATTTGGGAATCCTCATCTGTCTGAGAATCGGATTATCTTGCCCATGCAAGGAGAAAACTATTCCTTTTACGCTCACTTATCGGATTTTTTATCTAATTTTGCAGCATCTTAAGAATCCACAAGTCACGAATCATGATTTATTTTTTCAGAACCCCATCACAAAACATCATTGCCACGGCATCGGATCACCCGTTGAGCAATGAGGAGATCAGCAAACTGACCTGGCTATATGGCGAAGCAACGCACATCGACGCCGAGACACTTGAAGGCTACTATGTAGGTCCTCGCCGCGAGATGGTCACCCCCTGGAGCACCAATGCGGTGGAAATCACACAGAACATGAACATGAACGGCATACAGCGCATCGAGGAATACTTCCCCGTGGCCGATGAAGATGCCGATCATGACCCCATGCTGCAACGCATGTATAAGGGACTCGACCAGGAGATATTCACCGTGAAGCATCAGCCCGAGCCCATCAAGCAGGTGGAAGACCTGGAGGAATACAACGAGCAGGAAGGTCTCGCCCTCTCGCCCGAGGAGATCGACTACCTGCACCAGATAGAGAAGCAACTGGGCCGTCCGCTCACCGACTCCGAGGTCTTCGGTTTTGCCCAGATCAACTCAGAGCACTGCCGCCACAAGATCTTCGGTGGCACCTTCATCATCGACGGTGTGGAGAAAGAGTCATCGCTCTTCGCCATGATCAAGAAGACGACCCAGGAGAATCCCAACAAGATACTCTCCGCCTACAAAGACAACGTGGCGTTCGCCCAAGGCCCCGTCGTGGAGCAGTTTGCCCCCAAAGACCAGTCCACCTCCGACTACTTTGAGGTGAAGGATGTGGAGAGCGTCATCTCTCTGAAAGCAGAGACCCACAACTTCCCCACCACGGTGGAGCCATTCAACGGAGCCGCCACTGGAACAGGAGGTGAGATCCGCGACCGCATGGGCGGCGGTGTGGGATCCTGGCCCATCGCCGGCACAGCAGTATACATGACCGCCTATCCCCGTCTGAAGACCGACGAGGGTGAGGCAGACCCAGAGCGCGACTGGGAGGACATCCTGCCCGTGCGCCAATGGCTGTATCAGTCGCCGGAGCAAATCCTGATCAAGGCCTCCAACGGAGCATCGGATTTCGGCAACAAGTTTGGCCAGCCCCTGATCTGCGGTTCGGTACTCACCTTCGAGCATCAGGAAGGCCAAGAGAAATACGCTTACGACAAAGTCATCATGCTCGCCGGCGGCGTAGGCTACGGCACCAAGCGCGACTGTCTGAAGAAGACGCCCCAGAAAGGCAACAAGATCGTGGTGGTGGGCGGCGACAACTACCGCATCGGTCTTGGCGGCGGTTCTGTCTCCTCGGTCGACACCGGCCGCTACTCCAACGGCATTGAGTTGAATGCCGTGCAGCGCGCCAATCCCGAGATGCAGAAACGCGCCTACAACCTGGTGCGCGCGCTGTGCGAGGAAGACGTCAACCCCGTGGTGAGCATCCACGACCACGGTTCGGCAGGTCACCTCAACTGTCTCTCAGAACTGGTGGAGGAATGCGGCGGCCGGATAGACATGACCAAGCTCCCCATCGGCGACACCACGCTGTCGGCCAAGGAGATCATCGCCAACGAGAGCCAAGAGCGCATGGGACTTCTCATCGATGAGAAGCACATCGAGCATGTGGCCCGCATCGCAGAGCGCGAGCGCGCCCCGCTGTATGTGGTGGGAGAGACCACCGGCGACGCCCACTTCTCGTTTGTGCAAGGCGACGGTGTGAAGCCCTTCGACCTCGATGTGGCCCAGATGTTCGGGCACTCCCCCAAGACCATCATGACCGACCATACCGTGGAGCGTCACTACAGTGACGTCAGCTACAGCCTCGACAAGATCGACGAATACATCGAGCGCGTGCTTCAGTTGGAGGCCGTGGCCTGCAAAGACTGGCTCACCAACAAGGTGGACCGCTCGGTGACCGGCAAAATCGCCCGCCAGCAATGCCAGGGAGAGTTGCAGCTGCCCCTCTCCGACTGTGGCGTAGTGGCCCTCGACTATCGTGGCCGCAAGGGAATCGCCACCGCCCTGGGCCATGCCCCACAGGCCGGCCTCGCCTCCCCGGAGGCAGGCAGTGTGCTCTCAGTAGCGGAATCACTCACCAACATCGTGTGGGCCCCACTAGCCGACGGGATGAACAGTCTGTCGCTCTCCGCCAACTGGATGTGGCCCTGCCGCTCACAGGAAGGAGAAGACGCCCGCCTATATGCGGCTGTCGAGGCCCTGAGTGACTTCTGCCGTGAACTGCACATCAATGTTCCCACCGGGAAGGACTCCCTCTCACTGAGCCAGCAATATCCCAACGGCGAGAAGATCATCTCTCCGGGCACCGTCATCGTAACCAGCGGCGGCGAGGTGTCAGACATCCGCAAGGTGGTGTCGCCCGTCCTGGTGAACGACAAGAACTCCTCGCTCTATCACATCGACTTCAGTTTCGACAACCTGCGCCTCGGCGGTTCGGCCCTGGCCCAGTCGATGGGCAAGGTAGGCGACGACGTGCCCACGGTGAAGCACCCCATGTATTTCGCAGGATGCTTCGATGCCATCCAGCAGATGATCAAGAAAGGCTGGATCATGTCGGGGCACGACATCAGTGCCGGCGGTCTGATCACCACCCTTCTCGAGATGTGCTTCGCCAACAAGGAAGGCGGCATGAGCATCAACCTCTACAACATGAAGGACGATGTGATCAAATCACTCTTCGCCGAGAACCCCGGCGTGGTGATCCAGGTCAGCGACAAATACAAGTTTGAGATGCGTGAATTGCTCGACGACCTGGGCGTAGGCTATGCCAAGATCGGCTACCCCACTCCCGGAGATCGCACCATCACGATCAAGAAAGACGACTACACGCATGTCTTCGACATCGACAGTCTGCGCGATGTGTGGTACAAGACCTCCTACCTGCTCGACCGCAAGCAGAGCCGCAACGGCCGCGCCCGCATGCGTTTCGACAACTACAAGCAGCAGCCCCTCCGCATCGAAGTGCCCAAACGTTTCAAGGGCAAATTGCTCAACTACTACCTCAGTGCCGACCGTCGGAAGCCCAGTGGCATCAAAGCCGCCATCATCCGTGAGAAAGGCACCAATGGAGAGCGCGAGATGGCTTACTCACTCTATCTGGCCGGTTTCGACGTGAAAGACGTGATGATGACCGACCTCATCAGCGGACGCGAGACGCTGGAAGACATCTCAATGATCGTGTTCTGCGGCGGATTCTCCAACAGCGACGTGCTGGGCAGCGCCAAAGGCTGGGCAGGAGCGTTCCTCTACAATCCGAAAGCCAAGGAAGCCCTCGACCGATTCTATGCCCGAGACAACACCCTGTCGCTCGGAATCTGCAACGGTTGTCAGCTGATGGTGGAGCTCAACCTCATCAACCCGGAGCATGAGCACCGCACCCGTATGCAGCACAACGACTCCAGGAAATTCGAGAGCGGTTTTGTCGGTCTCACCATTCCTCGCAACGACAGTGTGATGCTGGGTTCGCTGAGCGGCAGCAAACTGGGAATCTGGGTTGCTCACGGCGAAGGCAAGTTCTCGCTGCCTGAGGCAGAGGAGCGTTACAACATCGTGGCGAAATACACCTACAGCGAGTATCCCGGCAACCCCAACGGCTCAGACCACAGCGTGGCCGGCATCTGCAGTGCCGACGGACGCCATCTGGCCATGATGCCCCACTTGGAGCGAGCCATTTTCCCATGGCAGTGCGGATGGTATCCAGCAGAGCGTCATAGCGACGAGGTGACTCCATGGATAGAAGCCTTCGTCAACGCCCGCCGCTGGATAGAGCAGCATCCCTAATCCATACAGACGGAATGGACAGTTTTTACTGGAACAGTTTCAAGACATTCTTTCGCATCGGCGCCTTCACCATTGGTGGAGGCTATGCCATGATACCCCTGATCGAGAGCGAGGTGGTGGACAAGCACAAATGGCTCAACCGTGAAGAATTTCTCGACATCATCGCCATCGCCCAGAGTTGCCCTGGTGTCTTCGCCATCAACATGAGCGTGTTCATCGGCTATAAGCTGAGGCGGTTTCCCGGTGCGCTGTGCGCCACGCTGGGCACCGCCCTGCCCTCGTTTCTGATCATCCTGCTGATCGCCATGTTTTTCGTCAGTTTCCAGGACAACCCCGTCGTGGAGTCGATTTTCAGAGGCATCCGTCCGGCGGTAGTGGCCCTTATCGCCGCCCCCACGTTCCATCTGGCCCGCAGTGCCAAGATCACGCTGGCCAATTGCTGGATTCCCATCGGAGGAGCGCTTGCCATCTGGCTGATGCATGTGAATCCTGTGGTGATCATCCTGGCAGCCGGTCTGGGAGGGTATCTGTATGGAAAGTTTGTAAAACCCACAGAGAGATGATATTCCTGACTCTTTTCATCACATTCTTCGAGATAGGCCTTTTCGGTTTTGGAGGAGGCTACGGCATGTTGTCGCTCATCCAGTCGGAGGTAGTGCACCATCATGCCTGGATGACCTCGGCTGAGTTCACCAACATCGTGGCCATCAGTCAGATGACCCCGGGGCCTATCGGCATCAACTCCGCCACATATTGCGGGTTCACCGCCGTGAAGAATGCCGGCATGGGGCAAACCATGGCCATGCTGGGAAGCGTCACGGCCACATTCGCCTTGGTACTCCCCTCCTTCATCCTGATGATCCTCATAGCCAAGATGTTTCTCAAGTACATGAAGACCCCATTGGTGCAAAGCATCTTCAACGGTCTGCGTCCCGCTGTGGTGGGTCTGCTTGCTGCAGCCGCCCTACTGCTGATGAACAAGGAGAACTTCTCCTCCATCAACGAGAATCCCTGGCATTTCTGGATCAGTGTGGGATTGTTTATCTCCACCTGGATCGGCACCAAGGTGATGAAAATCAACCCCATCATGATGATGGCTTTCGCCGGTTTCGCCGGACTGCTTCTCCTCTACTGAAAAAGGACGGGTCCCATTGCCGGCCCGTCCTTTTTCAGAGGAATTCTCTAAAATGCTTTCAGAACTCGATGACGAGCGTCTGCCGTGGACGCAGGGAGACGTTTTTGTCGATCCTCACGGTGCGTCCGGAGATGACATCCGTGGCCGTCTTGCATCCGCCGATGACCTCAGCATAGCGCTCCACCTCGAGTGAAGCGGATTTTTTCGTACCATTGAGGATGGTCATCACCGTTTGTCCATGATATTGCCGTGCGATGACATAGACCCCCTTCCAAGGGATGAATTGTTTCTGTCTTCCCTTGCTGATGACCTCGTTGCCCTGCCGCCAGTGAAGCAGGCGACTGCACCAGTCAAACATGGCGTTCTCAGCATTCGTGCGTCCCTCGCGTGTGAAACAGTTTTTCTTGTCGCCGGGGAATCCACCGGGGAAATCCTTCCGCACATAGCCGTCAGTCACCGCTTTGGTGCCATTCATCAGCACCTCCGTGCCATAATAGAGCTGGGGGATGCGGTTGACGGTGAGGAGCAGAGCCAGAGCCTGTTTGAGAGCCAGAGTGTCCTTTCCCTCACCCAGGAAGCGATCGGTGTCATGATTCTCGATGAAAGCCATCACACTGCTGGGATTGGGGTAGAGATAATCGTAGCAGAAGGAGTTGTAAATCCGGTTGAAGCCCTGCCACCACCCGTCGGTGTCCTCGTTTTTAGCCTGGTTGATCTTATCATAGAAGCTGAAGTCCATGACCGTTTTCAGGAAAGAGTTATGCGAAGCGATCTTGGAGCCCTTCTGCCAAGCAGCGGTATAGGCAGGTTCGGTGACCCAAGTCTCCCCCACCGTATTGAAATTGGGGTATTCCTCATCAAGCTCTTTCATCCACTGAGCCATAGCATCGGCATAGGCATAGGGGTAGGTGTCCATGCGGATGCCATCGATGCCCACCGTCTCAATCCACCAGATGCTGTTTTGGATGAGATAGCGCATCAGGTGCGGGTTGTGCTGGTTGAGATCAGGCATAGAGGGAACGAACCATCCCTCCACCGTCTCCTTCAAGTCGATGTCGGCCGCATAAGGGTCAACGACGGGAGTGAGCTTATAGGATGTCTGTAGATACTGGCTCTTGGAAGCCCCTCCATCGACGGTGAATCCAGTCATCGGGTCGCGTCCGCTCTGCTCTTCGGTGAGCCAGTCGGGAGTGTTGAGCCAGTCCTTTGACGGCATGTCGTGAGTCCATGGATGCTCAAATCCGCTATGGTTGAAGATCATGTCCATCACGATTTTCAGTCCTTTGGCATGGGCCTCATCACACAGGCGCCGGTAGTCATCATTGCTGCCGAAGCGCGGATCTACACGATAATAGTTGGTCGTGGCATATCCATGATAAGTGGAATAGCCGTTCTCCTGGTCGGGGGAATCATTCTCGAGCACCGGTGTGAACCAAAGAGCCGTCACGCCAAGTTCCTTGAAATAGTCGAGATGTTCTCTGATGCCATTGAGGTCGCCACCATGCCGCAGAGAGGGTTTGGTCCGGTCTTCCTGATAAGGCCTCATGCCCTTCACCTGCGGGTTGTGGTCCTTGCCTTGTGCGAATCTGTCGGGCATGAGCATATAAAGCACGTCGGCATTGGAGAAGCCAATCCGTTCCGCCCCACTCTTCTCACGCTCCTTGAGCACATATTTGACTTTTTTCTTGCCGAAAGAGAGAGTCATCGTACCCGCTTTGGCATTCCTGATGTTGAGGTAGACCAACAGGTAGTTGGGTGAATCGAGGCGCACGATGCTGTCGATCACCACACCGGGATAATCGGTGGTCACGGATGCCACGTCGCGGATGCCTTGTCCATAGACCATGAGTTGTAGAGAGGGGTTTTTCATACCGACAAACCAGTCGGTGGGTTCAATACGGTCGACCTTCGGTGCAGCCTTCAAGGATGTAGCCATACACAGGATGATGCTAAACAAAAAGAAAAGTTTTCTCATAACACATTGTTTTTATCGGTAAAGAATCAATGCGGATTGCGGTGCAATCCTCACAGCAGGTCCGCTGACGACGCCCAGTCCCTGCTCATCGATTTTTCCCTCCTGGCAGGCTACGGTGTATTTCCCGGATGGGATTTCGACCATTTTCTCAGTGTTGTTGGCGTTGAGGACCACGATGATATCCTGCCAAGGATCTCCTCCGGCATGGTCTTTCAGGCGGAAAGCGACGAGGCAAGGCTGGGTGGGCAGGAATTCGAGCGACTGTCTTACCTTCTCGGCAT
Source organism: uncultured Prevotellaceae bacterium (assembly GCA_946540735.1). Classification (GTDB taxonomy): domain Bacteria; phylum Bacteroidota; class Bacteroidia; order Bacteroidales; family Bacteroidaceae; genus Prevotella. The sequence goes on from CAMNIN010000026.1 coordinate 38,046, forward strand.
CCCCAAGCCGGAATGCTGGATGATTCTTGCGGAGTTGGACGAGGCGTTGGTAATAATCGAGAACAGAGGCATAGCGGACAACATTGTTCCAGTTGAGCTGGTTGACGGAGTCGGGTGACTCAAAGCTGTTGTGCACACCCTTCTTGTCGCGGAGCATCTCCTCACCCGACAAGATGAACGGCACGCCCTGTGAGGTAAATACCGCCGTCTGAGCCAGGAGGTCGAGGCGGATCAGTTCTTCCTGGGAAATGCCCGGCATGGACGTCTTCAGCCTGTCGACGAGGCACATGTCATCATGGCAACTCACGTAGGAAATCATCTGGGTGGGTTGTGTGGCCCAAGGCACCTTGGAGTAATTCACCAACGACATATTGACCTGGGGATGGGCAATACAGCCTGTGATACCGAATTTCAGGCTTTCTTCCTCACCGCTTTTGCCTGCGAGAAAGGCACCTTTTGTATCGTCGTTGAAAGGTCCTCGGAGCGCATCCCGGATCTCGTCGCTGAAAGCAGCAATGCGAGGCATCTGCGGGATATGAGCCTTCGTGCCCAACCGTTCGGCAGGATAAGCGCAATCACCAGCCGACCAACCCTCGCCATAGATGAAGATGGAAGGGTCGATCTCATCCACAGCCTTACGGATCGCGTTCATCGTCTCGATGTCATGGACACCCATGAGGTCGAACCGGAAGCCGTCGATGTGGTATTCGTTGATCCAGTATTTCACGCTCTCGATCATGAACGCCCTCATCAGCGGTTGTTCTGAAGCGGTCTCATTGCCACAGCCTGAGCCATTGCTGTATTTTCCGTCGGCCGTCTTGCGGTAGTAATAATCCGGCCAGGAGAGTTGGAAATTGCTATGGTCAAGGTCGAAAGTATGATTATAGACCACATCGAGAATCACCCTGATGCCCGCTTTGTGAAGCGCCATCACCATCGCCTTAAACTCCCTGATGCGGGAGGCAGGATCGCGGGGGTCGGTCGAATAGGAGCCTTCCGGCACATTGTAATTCAGGGGATCGTAGCCCCAGTTATACTGTGGTTTGTCGCTCGACTCGTCGACAGAGGCGAAATCGAACGAAGGGAGGAGGTGAACCGCGTTCACCCCCAGGTTCTTCAGGTGGCCGATGGCCCAATCCTCCATCAAAGCGAGGAATTTTCCAGGATAGCGCGTCCATGCCCTCTTCACCATCATCTCACCAGGATCAAGGTTGAGGTTACGAGCCACGGAGAAGTCACGGTGGTGCATCTCATAGATCACGAGGTCGGCCGGAGAATCCAGCGAGGGCCGTTTGTCATGCTCCCATCCGAAGGGGTCGGTATCTTCCAGGTCGATGATAGCCGCCCTCTTGCCATTCACCCCCACCGCCTTGGCGAAGATGCCTGGTGTCTCGTGCCAATGGACGCGATCGCCCGAGATGTCGAACGTATAGAATTTGCCTTTGAGCGTATGTTTGGGAGAATGTTTGACAACCCCAGTCCAAAGTCCGTCCGCATACTTCATCTTCACGGTGCGGATGGGGTGTCCACCCTCACCGTCCTGATAGATTCTCACGCAGACCCTTTTGGCATCGGGAGGCGCCAAGAGATGGAAGACGGTCTGCGTGCTGGAGGCCTCACATTCATTGAAATGGAAAGTCTGTGCAGAAGCTGTCGACAGGGAAAGAGCGGTGGCGGTCAAGATTGTCAGAATTTTCTTCATAGCCATGTCATGTATAAATCAATCTTCATGGTGAGTATTTGTATTATCGTGCGATGAGCGACACGGCGAAGCCGCCGCCCGGAGCCTCTTTGAGTTTGAGCACGTCGCCCCTCTTCACCTTCTTATGGGTGATGGTATAAGCCTTAGGGTTGGTCTCATAGTGCGCATCCTTGGCATCTGCATAGATGGCGCAATCGTATTTCCGTCCCTTGTCGAGGAAATCGAGGCGTATGACGCTATTATGCCCGTTCTCGTCGCATTTTCCACCGATAAACCAGTTGTCAGAGCCTTTGGCCTTACGGGCCACGGTGATGTAGTCGGCAGGTTCGGCTTCCAGGTAACGAGAGTCATCCCAATCCACAGCCACATCGCGGATGAACTGGAAAGCATCATCGAATTTCGCATAGTTCTCGGGCAAGTCTGCCGCCATCTGCAGCGGACTGTACATCGTGACATAGAGAGCCAACTGCCCCACGAGGGTGGTATGCACGAAATTCTTGTTCTCGCTCCATGTGCCCAACTGGGTTTCCAGAATACCCGGCGTATAGTCCATCGAACCACCCTGCAAGCGTGTGAAGGGAAGGATGACCGTATGGTCGGGACGACTGCCGCCGAAGGCTTCGTATTCGGTTCCACGGGCACTCTCATTACCCACCATATTGGGCCACGTGCGGCAGAGTCCGGTAGGTCTCACCGCCTCATGGGCATTGACCATGATATGGTGCTTGGCGGCCTCCTGAATGCAATAGAGGTAGTGGTTGTTCATCGACTGCGAGAAATGGTGGTCGCCTCTGGGGATGATATCACCCACATAACCGCTTTTCACGGCGTCATAGCCATAATGGTTCATGAGGTCGTAGGCCTTCTCCAGGTGACGTTCATAATTCTGTGTCGATGAGGAAGTCTCATGATGCATGAGGAGTTTGACCCCTTTGCTGTGCGCATATTCATTGAGCATCTTGATATCGAAATCGGGATAAGGCGTGACGAAGTCGAAGACATCGCGTTTCCACATATTGGCCCAGTCTTCCCATCCGATGTTCCATCCCTCGACGAGTACCTCATCGAGCCCATTGCTGGCAGCGAAGTCGATGTATTGTTTCACTTTCTCATTGTTGGCGGCATGAGTGCCATTGGGTTTGCATTTGGCATAATCGGTCACGCCGAGGTGAACCGAGGGATAGTCCCACGTGTAAGCCCACGAGCTTTTCCCGACGATCATCTCCCACCACACGCCACAGTATTTCACGGGGTGGATCCATGAAGTATCCTCGATCTTGCACGGTTCGTTGAGGTTGAGGATAAGGTTGGAGGAAAGCATGTCACGAGCGTCGTCACTCACCATGACCGTACGCCAGGGGGAATGGCAAGGAGTCTGCATGGCGCCCTTCAGTCCGGTGGCATCAGGTGTGAGATGACTGACGAAAGTGAAGGGAGCCGGCAGAGGATAGGCCGATGGTGCGGGGTTGGGTGTGTAGGCATTGCTTCCGCCACCCAGTTGTGTAGACAGGTGTTGTGTCTGAGCGTCGACCAGTTCGAGGTGCATGGTGGCATAGTCGACACACGCCGCCTCATGGATATTGATGTAGAGTCCGTCATCGGTTTTCATCTGCAAGGAGGTCTGGACGCCAGTCTCGGAGAAGACAGCCACGGAGGAGTTGCTCCAGTTGACAGCCTCCTTCATTTTCGCGCGGATCCCGGAGAGCCGGGTCTGCTGGGTCTCTTGTTCCTGCGTGTCGTAGTCGCCCGGCAACCACCAAGCGATATGGTCTCCGGCCATGGCGAACTCCGTATGTTCTTCTTTGATGAGGAAATAGTTGAGTTCCCGCTGCTGTGGGAACTCATACCGCAGTCCCATTCCGTCGTCGAAGACCCTGAAGCGGATGATGATATCGCGTTGCTGTGCAGGCTGTGACAGAGTGACAGCCATTTCGTTGTAGTGGTTTCGGATGGTGGCCGTCTCGCCCCATACCGGTTTCCAAGTTTCGTCGAACGAGGAGGTCTCTGTGTTCTTGACGACGAACCCATCCATCAGGTCAGTCTCTTCCACGCCTTTGCTGGCATGTTTGTCCTTCGCCAGTTCAAGTCCCAGGTAACTGGGTTTGACGACGGCCTTACCTTTGTAAGAGAGCTGATAGGCAGGTCTCCCCTTGTCGAGAGAGAATGTCAGGCTGACGTTACCGTCAGGAGATGAAACAGTCTGAGCCAAAGCCAGTAAAGGCAGCAGCATCAGGATCAGGGAATAAAGGATTCGCTTCATGAGGATGATAATATGATTTGTAATGAGAAGCCTCACCTCAGGCCAAAGGAAAGTATCCCTTTCGGCCTAAGGGGAGGCAGGAGTGATCTTATCTGCGCCCGCTCTGCGTGATGAGTTCAGCGATGTTGTCATTGAACTTGTCATCAGCCAAGAGCTGTTCGATAGTCAGGTGCATACGATAGCGCCAATAGTGGCGGGGATTGGCGGGAATATTGATACGCTCTGCATTCTGGTCGGGCAGGCGCAGCCGTTCATCGATGGCCAACCAGTCCTGGATGGCCAGGATGCAAAGCATCGACGGACAGGTGAGATGCCGCGAGATGATGTCGCGTGCCAACCATCCTGGCAGGGGATGTGGAGCCTCACCGCCCCGATAGAGCATGGTGTTGTAGTATTCCTGGGTGCGCTTGGCATCTTCGTCCCACCATTGCCGGAGAGTGGGCATATCGTGACTTGAGATGGTGCAGACCGAGCGGTAAGGATTGCGCGAGAGATGGCCGAACGTCACAGAAGGATCTTTCGGCATCGACTGCAGTTCGAGACTGAGGATCTTGAGTTCATTCATCACCCACGAAACGCAGTCGGGCACCATGCCGAGGTCCTCGGCGCAGACAAGCATACGGGTAGCATCCATCAACCTTGGCAGTTTGCGCATGGCCTCACGATACCAGAACTGGTTGTTGCGGCGGTAGAAATAGTCATCATAGAGCTTATTGAAGACATATTTCTCGTGATCGGACAGCGACTTGTAAACGAAATCGAGTTGCACGGCGATTCTGGGATGGAAGCGGGAAGCGTCACGATGATCACGCACGAAAAGCACATCGCTGATGAGCGCATAGAGTCCGTCGCGCAGCATGATGCTGACCTCGTCGTTCTTTCCCTCGAAAGCTTTCTCCACTTTGCGCTGGGTGTCGTATTCGGGACGCATGCGATAGCTGCCATCACCCTTTGGTTCGACGAATGTGTCGCGCACCAACTGAGCGTGCTCCTTGAAGATCTGGTCGATGACGCTGTCGACAATATAAGGCTCGGTGAACTCCTGCTCATGGAAATCAAGCCCGTAGGCCCTGATCTCATCGACGGTCATGCTGAGCGACGGAGCGAACTGCCCGAGCAAGCCATGCACAGAGTCGATGGGGATTTCCCAGATGCGGAAGAATCCCAGCACATGGTCGATGCGGTAAGCATCGAAGAATTTCGACATATTGGAGAAGCGGCGTATCCACCAGGCGCATCCGTCGGCCAACATCTCTTCCCAGTTATAGGTCGGGAAGCCCCAGTTCTGCCCGTTGGCAGAGAAGTCATCTGGCGGAGCCCCGGCCTGTCCATTGAGATTGAAGTAGCGCGGTTCCTGCCACACATCACAGCCGAAGCGGTTGACCCCGATGGGGATATCCCCCTTGAGGATGACACCCTTCGTCCGTGCGTATTGGTGCACTGCCTCCATCTGCCTGTTGAGTACAAATTGCACATAGTAATAGACAGCCACTTCTTTATAGGCCTTGTTGCGCGGCGATTCCAGGGCTTTACGATCGTCCTCATTCCAGATGTTGTGATCGGGCCAATGAGAGAATTCTGCCGTACCGTACTTATCCCGGAGCATGGAATACTGGGCATAAGGCACGAGCCACAATTTGTTTTGTCCGAAGAATTTCTTGAATTCAGCCGAGGCCATCACTTCCTTTCCCTCCTGTTCGAAAAGGATGCTCATGTATTCGTTCTTGGCACGGTTCACCCGCTCATAGTCGATCTGCGGCAGCGCATTGAGTTCTTGTCTGAGTTGTTCCATCTCCTCCCGCTTGGCAGGGTCGGCGATGGGAGGCAGGGCTGTGAGATCAGCATATTGCGGATGAAGCGCAAAGATGCTGATGCAACTATAAGGATAGGAGTCTGTCCAGGTGTGAGTGGTGGTGGTGTCGTTGATTGGCAGGATCTGTAGCACCCGCTGGCGGGTGCGAGCCACCCAATCGATCATTTTGCGCAAATCGCCGAAATCTCCCACACCGAAACTGTCGTTGGATCGGAGAGAGAACACTGGCACCAGCGTACCGGCACATTTCACGTCGTAAACCTCGAAATGCGCTTCAGGCAACTCATAGACCACCACATCCCCATCGCTCATCTCAGGCAATGAGATCACGCGGTTGTCGCCTTTTTCCCAGATGGGGGTCACGTCAACATCATCATCAAGAATGACGAATTTCATTTCGAATCGGCGACTACTGAATGTAGACACATCAATATCGACGATCCACTCATTGTAATTGTGCTCCACCATGAGCAAGGCTTCTTTTGCCTCCCAGCATCCCAACATGGGCACATCGCCCAAGACGCCGAGGTGCTCATTACGTCTCAACTGCGGAGCACGCACTTTGAGCCGTACGGTCCGCAGGAAGTTTTGCGGCGTCGGATCCATTCGCTCATGGCGGTTGATACAATCTGTGAAAGCCGAACTATAGAGATAGGCGTTCTCGGGGATGTCGATCCAATGGTCGTAGATGGTATAGTCACTGGCTTTTCTTGCCACGAGTTGCAGCCGATGTGTTTCCAAGGTCCACTCCCGGCGCAGCATCTGATCCCCCCGGTTAAGACTATAGAAATAATCGAGGTGCGTGTTGGTCTTCAACACGGTATTGAGGCTATACGTCCATCGCATGCCATCAAGCGTAGCCATTCGGCAAGGAGTGATTTCCTTTTCTCCTTCCCGTTCTGAGGAGATCAGGTTGAGCACCAGTTCCTCGCCGAAGGTAGTGTGGTAATCAATATTGAAAATTAGGTTCATATAATAATAGGTTAAGATTTACGCTGTAAAATTAATGGATAATCACATGGGTTGGCTCAGAGAGAACGCATAATTTTACATTTGAGTCATGCAAACGTTTGCATCAAATGGAGTTATTCTCTAATCACCTCTAAAGGGCCATAGGATTATCATAGTTTTGCCAAGAGTTGCTTTTCCCCTAGTATCTTGTAACATTTAAAAATTCAATATAGGATAGAGGTGCTTGAGTTTT
>CAMNIN010000027.1 GCA_946540735.1 uncultured Prevotellaceae bacterium
CAAATGAGCAGAGATAATAGATTAGATTCAATAAAAGGTGTTTTAATAATTTTTAGCAAAATGAACAAATCTGGCACAAGGCTTCGCCCAAACTGTCATTTCCAGGGACTGTAAACGACATTTCGACTCAAAAAAACGACATGGGATTAAACATACCTCCTTGTTTCTCGTCTAAGCTTTAAACAATTCAAAAAAAGACAAGAATGGCCGGCCACCGACAAGCTCTACTGATTTTACTGCTTTTCTTCATCCTTCAAGCCAGTGCTCAAGACGTTTCTATCACCGGACGTATCATCGATAAGGAAAGCAAAGAAGTGCTGGAGAAATCCACATTGCAACTCTACAAGATCAGTTCATCCAAGAACCAACGAAATGACACCACTTTCGTGGGAGGCGTTTTCTCCGACGAAAAGGGGCATTTTGCATTCAGTGGCATCGGCAGAGGCAGCTATCTTCTGAAAATCACCAATTTAGGTTACAAATCACTGGAGCGAGACCTGACTCGATCCGGACGTGCCCCCATAGACCTCGGCGACATCGCCATGGAGCCTGACGCCATTCAACTCGAAGAGGCCACCGTGGTGGCCAATGTGCCCAAGATGGTGATCAAAGGCGACACCGTGGTTTACAATGCCGATGCTTTCAGGGTGCCTGAGGGATCGGTCATCGAAGCCCTGGTGGAGATGCTTCCCGGTGCTCAGATTGATGACAACGGCAGCGTGACCATAAACGGCAAGAACGTAAGGAAATTCAAGATGGATGGTCGCGACTTCATGACGGGCAACAACAGTGCCGTGATGAAGAACCTGCCCTCCTACGTCATCGACAAGGTGAAAGCCTATGATGAGAAAAGCGACCTCTCGAAACTCACAGGCCTCGACGACGGCAACGACGACTTCGTGCTGGAGTTCGTGACCAAGAGGAGTGCCCGCAACGGACTACAGATGAACCCCGACATCGGACTCGGAACAGACCATCGTTATGGCCTGCGACTGACGGCCATGAAACCCTTCGGGGCGATACGCTACACCTTCATGGGCAATGCCAACAACGTCAACGACCGTGGTTTCTCGGGACGTGGCGGACGAGGACGTGGAAACGGCAACGGTCAACGCCACTCCAAAACGGCCGCCCTGGACGCCAGTTATGAGAACGGCAAGAACCTGAAAATGAGCGGCAGAGTCACCTGGAGCCACAACAACGCCGACAACTGGAGCAGGACAGGATCGGAGAGTTTTGTCAAAGGTCGCAGCGGTGCCTTCTCCAGCAGCATCAGCCAAGACTACTCCCGCGCCAACACCTGGACAGGCAACATGAACCTGCAATGGAGCATCGACTCCGTGACGACACTCTCTTTCCGCCCCAACCTCAACTTCTCGACCAACGACGGGCGAGGATTCTCCAACTCAGCGTCTTTCAACGTCGATCCCTTCACGCACGTTGACGACCCCCTTGCAGAAGAAGGGCTCCGCCTCCTGAACGAGGAAGGGTATGTCGTCAACAGCCGAGCCAACAAGTCGATGAGATACGGCACGAGCAAGGATGCCAGTTCACAACTTCAGCTTTACCGCCGTTTCGGCAACAAAGGACGCAACATGGCCATCAGCACCAACATCAGCTACCGCGACGGGAAGAACCGCAACACCAACCTCTCAGCCGTGCACCTCTATCAGGTGGCCGATATGACAGGCAACGACTCCACCTACCAGACCAACCGCTATACCACGTCGCCCTCCCACAACTTCAGCTATTCACTCGGCGCCACCTATACCGAACCCCTCTTCACGTTCAAGCCCAAGCCCGCCAAGGAAGACAGCCTCGAAACAGGTCCACGAGGTCGCGGACCATGGGAGAACAGAAGGTCGTTCGGAGCGGAAGGCCTTTTCCTGCAGCTCAACTACCGTTACAGTTACAATCATCAGAAAAGCGACCCCTCGACCTATGATTTCCCCGAATATTCCGACCAAGCTTTCCAAGAAGTGCTGCAGTCCTATCGTGACTGGACCCGGCTGTTCGGCTTCCTTGACAACCCCTATGAGGATTACCTCTCCGACCGTCTCAGCCGTTATTCGGAACGTACCGAGTACAACCACAATGCCGACGTGCAGTTGCGTTTTATCCGAGAAAAGCTCAACATGAACGTGGGTGTCAACATCATGCCACAGAAATCGCATTTCATCCAGCAATACCTGGGCTATCCCATCGACACCGTGCGTACCGTCACCAACATCTCGCCAACCCTCAACCTGCGCTACCGCTTCAATCAGCAGACCAACCTGCAGGTGACCTACCGTGGCTCATCCTCACAACCCAGCATCACGCAACTCCTCGATATCTACGACGACACCAACCCACTATCGATCTCGATGGGTAATCCCAGCCTGAAACCGTCGTTCACCTCCAACCTTGGAGTCAATTACCAAATGCAACGGCGACCGACATACGTGGTGGACAGCCTGGGTTTCACCGTACCCAAGGCGCAGCGCCACTGGAGTTTCAGCACCAACGCCAACTTCTCGCGCACCAGTAACTCCATCGGCAATGTCGTCACTTACAACGAGGAGACCGGCGGGCGTATCTCACGGCCAGAAAACATCAACGGCAACTGGAGCACCAACGGCGGCGTAACATTCAACATCGCACTCGACACCCTCAACCGATGGGATGTAAGCGGATCCTTACGGGGCAACTACAACCACCACATCGGCTATGTCAACCTCAACCGCACCGCCATTCCCGACCGCAACGTCACCCACACCTTCAACGTGACACCTTCAGCCTCATTGAGCTACAGGAACAAATGGCTCAACGTGTCGCTCAATGCCAATGCCACCTACGCCCATACGGAGAACCGCCTTCAGGCATCCAACAACCTGTCGACGTGGAACATGTCATACGGAGGCAACACCAGGATCACCTTCCCGTGGGGCAGTAATCTCTCCACCGACATCCACCTCTACAGCAAACGAGGTTATAGCGATAAGTCGTTGAACACCGACGAACTGATCTGGAACGCACAACTCGCACACAGTTTCCTCAAGGGCAAGAAACTTACCATCATGCTTCAGTGGTATGATATCCTCAACCAGCAGTCGAACTTCTCACACACAGTCAATGCCAATGGCTGGACCGACCGTGAGGTGAACGCCATCACATCCTATGCCATGATCCACGTCAGCTACCGGATCAATGCCTTCGGCCAAGGATCGAGAGGTGGCGGACAAGGCCGTGGCGAGGGATTCGGCGGCCGGCGTGGCGACCGTCCTGGCGGTCAAGGAGGTGGCTGGGGCGGTTTCGGCGGCGACAGAAGAAGATTTTAGCCGAAATACGAAACATATCTCAAAAATTGCGACAAAACCTTTGCCGATTGGCAAAAATCAAGTAATTTTGTCGTCAATGAGCATGCAAGCACATCCCATGAGAATCATCGGCCGGAGTGTGACCTATTTCTCCAGTCTATTGCTCTTGGCACTGGGCGGTTTGACGTATGTCTTTTTCCGGCCCAGGACCATCTTGATGTTTCAGGTCATCGACAAAATGGGGCTGGGCGAATGGGTGGACAACTTGCGAGACGGTGCAGCATACCATACCCTGCCCGTCTGGATGGTCTATTGCTTACCCAACGGACTGTGGTCGGCATCCTACATCCTATTGATGGGCACACTCATGAACGGCCGTAACCTCAATGAGCGTTTGGCATGGACCTGCATTATACCAGCTCTTGGGGTCCTCTCCGAACTGATGCAGGGCATGGGTATACTCAACGGCACATACGACCCGGTCGACCTGGCCTGCTACGCCCTGCCCTATCTCATCTACCTGACTACACTCTTTTTCCCAGACTTAAAACCCAAATACCCCCCTATCTGATGGAACCCAAAACGCAAAAAATAATAAACATCTTCGCCGTTATCGTCGTTGCCATGTTCATCTTGTCTGCCATGCTGACCATTGTGGCAGAATGCAGTTACGATGGAGCGAAAGAGAATGATGACGAAGAAAAGAAAGAAGTGAAAAGCTCCAAAGTGGATCCCAATGAGGCCAAAGCCGAGAAAGACAGTGTCATCATCACTGAGCCGCTCGAAGGAGATCCCTATGAGGAACTGGACGAGCTGATCGGTCTGGAATCCGTGAAGAATGAGGTAAAATCCCTTGCCAACTTCGTCAAAGTGCAGAAGATGCGACAGCAAAAGGGGCTGAAGACCCCCAAGATGTCGTACCATCTCGTGTTCACGGGCAGTCCGGGAACCGGCAAGACCACGGTGGCCCGCATTGTGGCCCGCATTTACAAAGACCTCGGAATCCTGAAGAAAGGACATACCGTGGAAACCGACCGTTCGGGACTGGTGGCCGAATATGTAGGACAGACCGCCATGAAGACCAATCACATCGTCGACTCAGCCCTCAATGGTGTCTTGTTCATCGACGAGGCCTACTCCCTCGTTCCTGAAGATACAAGAAGTGACTACGGCGCAGAAGCCATCGCCACACTGCTCAAGAGAATGGAGGACGATCGTGACAAACTGGTAGTCATCATCGCAGGCTACCCCAACGAGATGAGACGGTTCATCGAGTCCAACCCAGGCCTGAAGTCGCGCTTCAACCGCTATATCAATTTCCCCGATTACACCCCCGATGAGCTATACAGGATTTTCTGTCTCTACTTGAAGAAAAATCAATACACGATCACCGAAGAAGCGGGTGCTTACCTCAGGGGACGCCTGGAAGAAGTCGTGGAAAAGAAAGAGCGGAACTTCGGCAACGCCCGCTACGTGAGAAACGTATTCGAGAAAGTGATCCAAGACCAAGCCAACCGATTGGCCGGAATGCGCAATTTGACAGAGAAAGAGCTTTCGGAGATCACGTTGAAGGACATTCAGAAAGAAATATGACTCATCGGGATGTTCGGAGTGGCCGGGATGTTCGGGCGGATTTCAATCCGCCCGTATAGAGTATTAGCATTTGCAATGCGCTTTTAGCGGATTATAAATCCTGATAATCAGAGCATCGGGATTACAAATCCCTATGAACGACGAACGACGCTTTTAGCGGATTATAAATCCTGATAATCAGAACATCGAGATTGCAAATCCAGATGAACGACGAACGACGCGTTTAGCGGATTATAAATCCTGATAATCAGAGCATCGGGATTACAAATCCCTATGAACGACGAACGACGCTTTTAGCGGATTAAAAATCCTGATAATCAGAGCATCGGGATTGCAAATCCCTATGAACGACGAACGACGCGTTTAGCGAATTATAAATCCTGATAATCAGAGCATCGGGATTGCAAATCCCTATGAACGACGAACGACGCTTTTAGCGGATTATAAATCCTGATAATCAGAGCATCGGGATTGCAAATCCCTATGAACGACGTGAACGACGTAACTTTGGCGCTATGCGCCGAAGTTACTTCCGCTCGGAATTGCTCAAATAAATTTGGCACTTCGCTCGCTTATTCGTAACTTTGCAGTTCGATAACCAAACCACGGAATGGGAATACAAAACATAACAAAATACGACATGAGTGTTTTTAAAGACAAAACTTTACTGATCACAGGCGGCACAGGATCCTTCGGCAATGCTGTGCTCCGCCGTTTCCTCAACTCCGACATCAAAGAGATCCGTATCTTCTCACGTGATGAGAAGAAACAAGATGACATGCGTCATGCACTCCAAAACCCAAAGGTGAAATTCTATATCGGCAATGTCAGGCAGAAGAGTTCGGTCGACGTAGCCATGAAAGGCGTTGACTATGTGTTTGCAGCCGCAGCCCTGAAACAAGTGCCCAGCTGTGAGTTTTTCCCCGCGGAAGCTGTACGCACCAATATCCTCGGCACGGAGAATGTGCTCAACTCTGCCATCGAGCATGGCGTGAAGAACGTCGTGGTACTCTCCACCGACAAAGCCGCCTATCCCATCAATGCCATGGGCATGAGCAAGGCCCTGATGGAGAAAGTGGCCGTGGCCAAAGGCCGCGAACTGGGTGAGGACGGTGCGACGACCATCTGCTGCACCCGTTATGGCAATGTGATGGCCAGCCGCGGCAGCGTGATTCCGCTCTGGGTGGAGCAGATGATTGAGGGAAAGCCCATCACCATCACTGACCCCAACATGACCCGTTTCATGATGACCCTCGACGATGCTGTCGACCTGGTGGTCTACGCCTTCACCCATGGACATAACGGCGACCTGTTCGTGCAGAAAGCACCAGCCGCCACACTCGACGTGCTGGCAGAGGCACTGATCGACATCTATTGTCACCGTCCCGTGGAGGGTACGGGCAAACCTTTCATAGAGAAGGAACCTGAGGTAAAGATCATCGGCACACGCCATGGTGAGAAGCTCTATGAGACCCTGGTGACCCGTGAGGAGATGGTGCGCGCCATCGACATGGGTGATTACTACCGCATCCCCTGCGACACCCGTGGTCTGAATTATGACAAATTCTTTACCGAGGGCAACGAGGACGTCTCGAAAATCGAAGACTATCACAGCCACAATACCCGCCGGCTCGATGTGGAAGGCATGAAAGAACTTTTGATGAAACTGCGCTTCATCCGTGAGGACATGGGTCTCCAGCCCAAAGCCCACGCCAAGGAAATCCGATCAGAATAACCGTTGACATCATGAAGATACTCATCACCGGCGCAAAAGGATTCGCAGGCAAAAACCTTTGCGCCACGCTTAGGAATATCAAGGAAGGGAAAGACCGCACACGTCAGGCCATAGATGCCCAGACGTTGGAGATCATGGAATATGACCTCGACACCGATCCATCGATGCTCGACACCTTCTGCCAAAAGGCAGATTTCGTGTTCAACCTGGCTGGAGTCAACCGTCCCAAGGACCCTGAAGAGTTCATGAACGGCAACTTCGGCTTCGCTTCTACCCTGCTCGACACGCTGAAACGGCACGGCAACACCTGTCCGGTGATGCTTTCTTCGTCACAGCAAGCTTCGCTCACGGGGCGCTTTGGCAACTCAGCGTATGGCAGGAGCAAGAAAGCCGGCGAAGACCTATTCCTCAACTATGCTGAAGAGACAGGAGCCCGTGTGCTGATTTACCGTTTTCCCAACCTTTTCGGCAAGTGGTGCCGCCCCAACTACAACAGTGCCGTGGCGACTTTCTGCAACAACATCGCCACCGAGCAACCCATCACGGTCAATGACCCCAAGGTGGAACTCGAACTGCTCTATATCGACGACCTGGTAACTGAAATGCTCGACGCACTCGAAGGCAAGGAGCACCGCTGCGAGTTTGACGGACTGCTTGTGAAACCAGCCAGCGACGGCAAATACTGCTATTGCCCTACCACACACCACATCACGCTTGGCGAGATTGTCGACCTGCTCCACACCTTCCACGATCAGCCTCAAACACTGGTCATGCCAGAAATTCCCGCTGGCAGCTTCGCCAAAAAGCTTTATTCCACCTATCTAAGCTATCTGCCCAAAGAAAAAGTTGCTTTCCCTCTGAAGATGAACGTTGATGACCGTGGCTCCTTCACCGAACTACTCAAGACGGCCAGTTGCGGACAATTCAGCGTCAACATCTCCAAACCCGGCATCACCAAAGGGCAACACTGGCACCACACGAAATGGGAATTCTTCATCGTGGTGAGCGGCCATGGCTTGATCCAGGAGCGACGCATCGGCAGCGACGAGGTGATGGAGTTTGAGGTGAGCGGCGACCGCATCGAAGCCGTCCACATGCTTCCGGGCTATACCCACAACATCATCAACCTAAGCGACACCGAGAACCTGGTGACCGTGATGTGGGCCAACGAGTCGTTCGACCCCAACCATCCCGACACCTTCTTTGAAATCGTAAAATAGCTATTACCCAACACACCATGCAGAAAGACAACCAACAGCCCTCCAAGGCCACATTCAAGAACAACGGCAAACTCAAACTGCTCATTATCGTGGGCACCCGTCCTGAAATCATCCGACTGGCTGCCGTCATCAACAAATGCCGCCAATATTTCGACACCCTGCTCGCCCATACCGGACAGAACTATGACTACAACCTCAACGGCGTGTTCTTCCGCGACCTGAAACTTGCGGATCCCGATATCTATATGAATGCCGTGGGCAACGATCTCGGGGAAACCATGGGCAACATCATCGCGGCATCCTATCGAGTGATGGTGGAGACAGGACCCGATGCCGTTCTGGTATTGGGCGACACCAACAGTTGCCTCTCTGTGATCGGAGCCAAACGCCTCCATATCCCCATCTTCCACATGGAAGCAGGCAACCGCTGTAAAGACGAGTGCCTGCCAGAGGAGACCAACAGGAGAATCGTCGACATCATCAGCGATGTCAACATGGCCTATTCCGAACATGCCCGCCGCTACCTGGCCGACTGTGGCCTGCCCAAGGAGCGCACTTACGTGACAGGGTCGCCGATGGCCGAGGTGCTCCACCAAAACCTGGCCGAGATAGAGGCCAGCGACATCCACCAACGCCTGGGACTGAAGAAAGGTCAGTACATCCTCCTCTCAGCCCATCGTGAGGAGAACATCGACACCGAGAAGAATTTCCTCTCGCTGTTTACCGCCATCAATAAAATGGCCGAGAAATACGACATGCCGATACTCTACAGCTGCCATCCCCGCTCACGCAAGCGTCTGGAGGCCAGCGGTTTTGTTCTCGACCCACGGGTAATCCAGCATGAGCCACTGGGATTCCACGATTACAACTGCCTGCAAATGAATGCCTTCGCTGTGGTGAGCGACAGTGGCACACTGCCCGAGGAGAGCAGTTTCTTCACCAGCGTGGGGCATCCCTTCCCCGCCATCTGCATCCGCACGTCGACCGAGCGTCCTGAGGCACTCGACAAAGCCTGTTTCTTCATCGCCGGCATCGATGAGCACTCACTGCTCCAAGCCGTCGAGACAGCCGTCGACATGAACGCCAACGGCGACCACGGCATCCCTGTGCCCGACTACGTGGAGGAGAACGTATCCACCAAGGTAGTGAAAATCATTCAAAGCTACACAGGCATCGTCAACAAGATGGTATGGCGCAAAGCCTGATTATGCGACAAGGAAAAAAACTTTATGAAATAACAACATCATGAAAAAACGCCTATTCATCGCTGTCATCGCAGTAATGTCGGGCATGGGAGCTATCTCCCAGCCCTATCCTTATCAGAATCCCAACCTCACACCAGAGGAAAGAGCAGAAGACCTTTGCTCACGCCTGACATTGGAAGAGAAGACCAAACTGATGATGAGTTCCTCTCCCGCCATCCCCCGGTTGGGCATTCCCCAGTTTGACTGGTGGAACGAAGTACTACACGGCGTGGCCCGCAACGGTTTCGCCACCGTCTTCCCAGCCACCATCGGCATGGCCGCCTCCTTTGACGACGCACTGCTACAGCAGGTCTTCAACGCAGCCAGCGACGAAGCTCGAGCCAAAGCCAACGTCGCCCGCCGAAGCGGCGAGATCAAGCGCTACCAGAGTCTCTCTTTCTGGACCCCCAACATCAATATTTTCCGTGACCCGAGGTGGGGCCGCGGCCAAGAGACCTACGGAGAGGACCCCTACCTCACTTCAAGGATGGGACTCGCTGTGGTGCGCGGACTTCAAGGCGACGACAACCACAAATACAGGAAACTGCTGGCCTGTGCCAAGCATTTCGCCGTGCACAGCGGCCCCGAATGGAACAGGCACCAATTCAATATCGAGTCACTGCCTGAGCGCGACCTATGGGAGACATACCTTCCCGCTTTCAAGGCACTGGTGCAGGAAGGCCATGTGGCAGAGGTGATGTGCGCCTACCAGCGCATCGATGGCGATCCCTGTTGCGGCAACACCCGTTATCTGCAGCATATCCTGCGCGATGAATGGCATTTCGACGGTCTGGTGACCAGCGACTGCGGAGCCATCGACGATTTCTGGCGCCCCGGAAGGCATGGTGTATCAGCCACAGCCCATGAGGCCACCGCCAAGGCGGTCTTGTCAGGCACCGACGTAGAGTGCGGCAACAGCTACAGGTCAATCCCCGAAGCCGTGGCCAAGGGAGAACTCGATGAGAAGCAAGTCGACATCAGTCTGAAGCGTCTGCTGAAGGCCCGTTTCGAACTGGGCGACTTCGACCCCGAGGAACTGGTCGATTGGCAACGGATGCCGGAAAGTGTCATTGCCAGCAAGGGTCACAAGAAACTGGCCCTCGACATGGCACGTGAATCGATGACCCTTCTACAGAACCGTGGCGGCGCACTGCCACTCACGAAAGACAATAGCAAGATCATCGTCATGGGTCCCAATGCCAACGACTCAGTGATGCAATGGGCCAACTACTCCGGCTACCCCACCACCAACACCACTATCCTGCAGGGAATCCGGAAAAAAATAGGACCAGTGGCCTATTACCCCGCTTGCACCCTGACAAGCAATGAGATCGACGAGAGCCGCTTCAGCCAGATCAAAACACCCGACGGCGCCCGGGGCCTACGCGCCACCTATTATAACACCAAGGACTTCACAGGCAGCATCGCGGCCGTGGCCATTCTGTCAGAGCCCATCAACCTCAGCAACGGCGGCAATACGGTGTTTGCCCCCGGCGTCAACCTCGAACAGTTCTCCGCCCGCTACGAGGGCGTATTCACACCCGACCGCGACGAGGATGTGACCTTCTCGGTGAAATTCGACGATTGCGCCCGTCTGATCTTGGACGGCGACACCATCATCGATGTCTGGAGAGGGCGCGACCGCATCCAGTTTGGCGAGAAGACCCTCCGTGTGAAAGCCGGTCACCCCTATCAGCTGCAACTCGACTTCATGCAAAATGCCGACATGGCTTCGCTGCAGTTTGACATCATCCACAAGCACGCCCCCAGTCTTGAGGAGGTCGTCGCCCATGCAGCCGGATATGAGACCGTGATCTTTGTGGGAGGCATCTCGCCGCGTCTTGAAGGCGAGGAGATGAAAGTCAACATCAAAGGTTTCAAGGGAGGCGACCGCACCGACCTCGAACTTCCCGAGGCACAGCGGAAAGTGATCGCAGCCCTCCATCAGGCCGGCAAGAAAGTGATCTTTGTCAACTGCTCCGGCAGTGCCATCGCCCTGGTGCCCGAGACAGAGAATGCCGATGCCATTCTCCAGGCATGGTACCCCGGAGAGGAAGGCGGTAATGCCGTGGCCGATGTGCTTTTCGGCGACTACAACCCCAGCGGCAAGCTGCCCATCACCTTCTACAGAAGTGTGGACCAACTGCCTGATTTTCTCGACTACAGGATGACCAACCGCACCTACCGGTATTTCAAGGGCGAGGCACTCTTCCCCTTCGGTCATGGTCTGAGCTATACCACCTTCGACATGTCAGTTCCCAAATACAAGAACGGAAAAGCCCTGGTGAGAGTGAGCAACACAGGAAAATGCGAGGGAACAGAGACCGTTCAAGTATACCTCAAGCGAATTGACGATAACTCTGACTTAATCAAGTCGTTGAGAGGTTTCAAGAGAGTGACATTAAAACCTGGTGAATCACAGATTGTGGAGATAGACCTGCCCCGAGAGCGTTTCGAGATGTGGGATGAAAGCACCAACACCATGCGCGTCATCCCCGGTAAATACCTGCTGATGACAGGCAACTCCAGTGCTGCTGAGCAGCTCAAGAGCAGAAAGATCAAGATTCGCTGAATCTTTTGACAGGAAAATTTTGAGTACTCCTAAAAAAAGTGTACTTTTGCATCATGATGGAATTAAAAAGACACATTGAAATATTACTTCTGAGCAACGACTGCGTGATTGTGCCCAATCTTGGTGGGTTCATGGCCCATCACCTTGACGCCCGCTACGACCAAGCAGACGGCATGCTCATACCTCCTCAGCGGACACTGGGATTCAATCCCCAGCTAAGCATGAGCGACTCATTGCTCGCCCAATCGTATGTTGATGCTTACGACATCAGTTTTCCTGAAGCCGTAAAGCGGATTGAGAGCGAAGTACACTTGCTGAAAAAGCGCATTGAGACAGAAGGCCGCATCACCCTTCCCGATCTGGGTAGCCTATACGTCACCCCCGAGGGCAACTATGCTTTTGACCCGTGTCCATCCGGCATTCTGACCCCGTCGCTCTATGGTTTCGGAGCCATTGAGATGCCGCTTCTTTCCAAGAAACAGCAGCAGACAGCAGCCTTACGGACCATCGAGCTGCCCACCCAGCCTTTTGGCATTCTGGAACCCGCCACCACCCGGAGGCCCTCCAAATTAGCAACCATTATGTCACACATCGACCAAACAGAAACTCCCCAAGAAGAAAAGACCATCAGCATCAAAGTGAGTTTGTTGCGCAACCTCGCCGTGACTGCTGTCGCAGCCGTAGCCCTGCTGTTGTTCGCTCGTCCAGTTCCCCAAGGCGAGAGCGCAGCCATCGAAGCCACCGCTGAGGAAGCCAGCGTCGTCACCATGCCCGAGATCGCCAAGGCAGAGAGTGCTCCGCAATTGGAGAGCATCCTTGGCAGCCTTGAAAAGGTGTCGCAGAAAATCCAGATCAGCAACGAAGAAGGCGTGGTGCCCGAGGCCGGATCCTATACGATCGTGCTCGCCTACAGCCTTCCATTGGAGAACGCCAAGCAATTTCTCTCAGAGATCAAAGCCAAGGGAGCGAGGAAAGCAGTTCTGACCACCTACAAATCAGAGAATGTGATTGTCTACGGCAGTTACTCATCCAACAGCGAGGCATACTCCCATCTGCAGGAATTGCAAGCTGATGGCTGTGTCTCGAGCGGATGGATCATGCAAATGAAATGAAATGAAGAGAGTCAGATGTCCGAAATGTGACAACTTCATCACTTTCGATGAGACGAAGTACCAATCAGGCCAATCATTGGTCTTTGAATGTCCGAACTGCCAGAAGCAGTTCGGCATTCGTATGGGTGTATCGCATCTCCGCAATGTGCAGAAAGAAGAGAATCCCGAAGAAGAAGTAGAAGAAGAGGGATGCGGTTCGATCCTGGTCATCGAGAATGTCTTCCACTACAAGCAAGTACTTCCCCTGCACATGGGCGACAACACCATCGGCCGCTACATGAAAGGCAGCAAGACCAATACACCGATAGAAACCAATGACCCCAGTGTCGACATGCTCCATTGTGTCATCAATGTGTCGCGCACCAAGTCCGGTCGGCTGAAATACGTGCTCCGTGACGGACCGAGCAACACAGGCACCTTCGTCGACAATGAGATCCTGGGCGACAAGGAGCGTCGCGTCATCGAAGACGGAACATTGTTCACCATAGGAGCCACAAGCATCATCCTGCGGGCCGCGCCTACTTCCTAAGTCGCAATTTGGGAATCTTGTAGTGGTCACCTTCCTTGGGCTCATTGTTTCCGCCATTCAGCACCGTCAGATAGATGTGAATGTCGGTGCCCAGGAAGATCCGCGAGATCGTAGCGAGATCCTGTCCTTTCATCACAGTGATGACGGTGTCCACCCCCACGATATCATAAGCGCCATACGGAATTTCCGCATTCATGGCTGCAAAATCCAAGGTATCTTTTTCTTCTTCTGCGGCATTGACGGCCACAGCTGACGAATCAGCCACAGCAGAAGCGGTTTGATCAGAAGCCACCTCAACCGAAGCCCCGTTGTTTTCGAGCAAGAAATACAAGCCGATCAAGCCTATGAACACAGCGGCGGCCAAAATCCACCACTTCTTATGTGAAGAGGATCCAGGAGTCTCGTTCACAGGTTCCTCGGCTGGAGCGGTCTCCGTATGATCCATCAGAGCAGCTTGCACCTGATCGTCATCCGTTTCCGTTTGAAGCTCCGGTCCCGACACCTCGTCATCCGCGGATTCTTCGGTCAACGAAGTATCAGCCTCTACGTCTACGTCAGGTTCCTCGTTCTCCTGCGTCTCCTTGTAGATCAGGAACACATCATCGTCACTCTCTTCCGGTTCGGGCGACGAAGGGAAGACCGTCTCAATATCATCGAAATGCACATCAGGGCGAAGTTCCACAGGCTGGAAATAAGAGAAGGGCCGGTTGACCCATGCCGCCAACGACTCATTGGGTTTGAATGCCACCTTCCCATAGACAGCATCCCCCACCCTCACTTTGGTGAGCAGGAATTCTCCCAACTGATCGACCTCCACCGCGTCACCTTGATCCATGGCATCAAGAATACCTTTGAAGAAAGCGACAGGAAATTTCTCAGCCACATGCGGCTCTGCCTGGCATTGTTTGACAAGCAGTTCCTTCATGGCAGGGAAAGCCTTTTCCCCCTCTGATTCCATCTTCTCCGCACTGACCAGTGGTGCTGGTGTGAAGTGCAAAGACAGGCGTGGCGGCATCAATGTGCGTGACTTTCCCCCCAAGTCAGCAGCGATATACTCCTTATGGTTTACCACCTCGAAGCGGCCGAAATCAAGGACCATCAATTGTCCTTTCTCCACGATATTATCCGACAGCCATTTCACGATGGCAGTCACATACTGACGGGTATCCTCCTCTTTGCAACCCAACTGCTGGGTGAGGTCTGATATCATTTGGGTATAGGTCATATCAAACAAATCATAGCTACCGTTTCACCACCTCGCCATAGAGGTCGAATTCCTCAGCATCAGTGATGAGTACTTGGTAGAAACATCCTTTACGTAATCTTCTGGCATCAGCGGGAATCAGCACCTCGGGATCCACTTCAGGAGAGGAATACTGCGTGCGGCCCACATAATAATCACCTTCCCGGCGGTCAATAATCACTTTCATAGTTTTTCCCACTACAGAAGCCTCGATCTCAGCACTGATCTCCTGCTGGAGAGCCATCAGTCTGTTGAGACGGTCTGTCTTGATCTCCTCCGGCACGTCATCCTCATAGTGCAAAGCGCTGTAAGTGTCCTCCTCCTCGGAATAGGCAAAGGCCCCCAAGCGTTCAAAACGAGCCCATTTGACAAATTCAAGCATTTCCTGAAAATCTTCTTCCGTCTCCCCAGGAAACCCCACCATCATGGTGGTTCTCAAGGCGATTTCAGGCACTTCCTCACGCAGCCTCCTCACCAGTTCGTAGGTCTCTGCCTTGGAGGTCTGCCGGTGCATCCGTTCCAGCATCCGGTCGGAGACATGCTGGAGGGCGACGTCGAGGTATTTGCACACATTGTCACGTTTCCTCATGACATCCAACAGATCCATCGGGAAATGGTTGGGATAGGCATAATGCAGACGTATCCAGTCGACACCAGGCAAGTCAGCCATCCGGTCGACCAGTTCGGCGATATGCCGTTGTCCATCAATATCCATCCCATAAAACGTCAGTTCCTGTGCGATCACCTGAAATTCTCTCACACCGGCCTTCGTCAGTTCTCTGACCTCATCGAGGATTTCATCGATGGGACGGCTGACATGCTTTCCTGTGATCAGCGGGATGGCGCAATACGCACACTGGCGATTGCATCCCTCGCTGATTTTCAGATAGGCGTAATGTCGAGGAGTCGTGATCGTGCGTTTTCCCCTGCAATCCTCCACCTCAGCCTTACCAAGGTCGGTGAGGAGCTGGCTGTAATCGAACTTCCCATAATATTTATCGACCGCTGGAATTTCTTTCTCCAGCTGTTGACGGTATCTCTGCGAGAGACATCCCATCACGAAGAGTTTGTTGATACGTCCTTCTTCTTTTGCCTGAGCAAACTGAAGTATGGTATTGATGCTTTCCTCCTTGGCATCGCCGATGAATCCACAGGTGTTGATGACCACGATCTCCCCCTGCGGACGCACGCTGTCGTGCACGCACCTGAAGCCATTGGCTTGCAGCTGCCGCATGATCAGTTCACTATCGACCAAGTTTTTAGAGCAGCCCATCGTGATGATGTCCACCTGATTCTTTCTCATCTCGGCAAAATCATTGGTTACTGAAGAGAGAGTCGACGAACTGTCGTCTGTTGAACAGTTGCAGGTCTTCCATGCCCTCACCGAGGCCGATGTACTTCACGGGCACCTTCAACTGGTCGCTGATGCCGATCACCACGCCGCCTTTTGCCGTGCCGTCGAGTTTCGTAATCGCCATACTGGTGATATTGGTCACGGCCGAGAACTGCTTGGCCTGTTCGAAAGCATTCTGTCCGGTACTGCCGTCCAGCACGAGCAAGACCTCATCGGGAGCAGAAGGCAACACCTTTTTCATGACATCCTTGATTTTCTTCAGTTCGTTCATCAGTCCCACCTTGTTGTGCAGACGGCCAGCCGTGTCGATGATAACGACATCCGCCTGATTAGCTTTGGCCGAACTCAAAGTGTCGAAAGCCACGGAGGCAGGGTCGGATCCCATCTGCTGCTTGATGACCGGCACGCCGACACGTTCGCCCCAGATGCACAACTGCTCCACGGCAGCGGCCCTGAAGGTGTCTGCGGCACCGAGGTAGACTTTCTTGCCAGCTTTCTTGAACTGATAAGCCAGTTTGCCAATCGTGGTGGTCTTGCCGACACCATTCACTCCCACGACAAGGATGACGTAGGGGCGATGGTCGGAAGGCAGGTCCCAGTCCTCATTATCCTCTGTATTGTTCTCCGCCAGGAGCGAAGCGATCTCATCACGCAAGATATGATGGAGTTCAGATGTGGACACATATTTGTCACGTGCCACACGAGCCTCGATTCTCTCTATGACCTTGATGGTGGTATCCACCCCCACATCGGATGTGATCAGCACCTCCTCCAGTTCATCAAGCACCTCATCGTCCACTTTCGATTTACCGGCGATAGCCTTGGTCAGTTTGGTGAACAGATTCTGCGAGGAACGCTCCAGACCTTTGTCGAGCGTCTCCTTCTTTTTCTTATTAAACAGTCCAAATAATCCCATAATACAATTTTGCAACAAAGTTAGTGCAAACCGAGCGGAATACAAAATAAATTCATTTATTTTTATTCCCGAAGTGAAGCCTAACTTATACAAAGTTAGTGCAAAAAATCGATTTAGCGAGAGAAAAAAGAAGATATTTCTTTTTCCGAGCGGAAGAAATTCCGTCAAGCAGAGTGGAACACGAAATACGCCACAAAAAAAGAGTGCTCATGATCGGGCACTCTTCTTTTATATAGAATAAAAATGATTATTTCTTGAAGAAATCCTGCACGGCCTCATTGGGAACCATCTGCTCGTCAAAGATGTAAGCACCAGTTTTGGGGCTTCTCACCATCTTGATCACTTTAGTGTATGCGCGACCATCCTTTGAGCCTTCATGGAGGGTAGCGACGGTTTTCTTTGCCATATCCTAAATTATTTAATTTCTTTGTGAACGGTCATTTTCTTAAGGATGGGGTTGTATTTCTTCAACTCCATGCGCTCGGGGGTGTTCTTGCGGTTTTTCGTGGTGACATAACGGCTTGTGCCGGGCAGTCCACTGTTTTTCATCTCGGTGCACTCGAGAATAACCTGCACCCTATTGCCTTTAGCTTTCTTTGATGCCATATTGACTACTCTCCTATAACTTTAATATCTTTCCAATCGCAATAGCCTTTGGCAACAGCCTGCTTCAAGGCAGCGTCCAGTCCCACCTTATTAATCAAACGCAGACCAGCAGCACTAATCTTGAGGCTGATCCAGCAATCCTCCTCGACATAGTAGAATTTCTTTGCGAACAAGTTCACATCGAAAGTGCGCTTTGTGCGATGCTTCGAATGGGAGACATTGTTGCCAACCTGGGCTTTCTTTCCCGTAATCTGACAAATCTTCGACATTGCTATCTAAATTTTTGTTTTCGTTTTTTGATACCTATTCCAAACAGGGTGCAAAGTTACTGATTTTTCTCAGAAGCCCCAAATATTTCTTTAAATAATCTCCCGATTTAATGTTTTTTTTGTTTTTCGCATTGATTTGTAATTACTCAGCACCTTAGTAAGCATAGCCATTCGGGCGGATTTGCTTTTGTTCTTTGTTCGGGCGGATTTGTAATCCGCCCGCATTGAGTATCAGCATTTGCAATGCGCTTTTAGCGGATTAAAAATCCTGATACTCAGAGCATCGGGATTACAAATCCCGATGAACAACGACAAATCCCGATGAACGAGCTTTTAGCGGATTATAAATCCTGATACTCAGAGCATCGGGATTGCAAATCCCGATGAACAACGACAAATCCCGATGAACAACGACAAATCCCGATGAACGACGACAAATCCCGATGAACGGCGACAAATCCCGATGAACGGCGACAGATCCCGATGATCATAAGAAGGGAAAGTGGGGCGCTGAGTAATCACATTGATTTTCAATCAGCTGTACCGTACTTTTCGACTACAGACTTCCACACGCCAGGCAGTTTGTCTACATTGTCTGTTGCGAGAATCAGGTTTTGGTCACCATCTTTCAGGGTGTATCTGCTTTCGACATCATATTCCCCATATTGCTCAGAGTCATTGACGACGGTGAGTTCCTCCACCTCCTTCATGCGGTTATCTTCCCATACGTAGTGGAAGAAGACGTTTGCGCACCAAGACGCGCTACCGCCCTCATAGACAGATTTGCCGGAAGGATGAAGCATGATGTTCTGAAAGGCCGGATCGCCCAGTGTCCCCACCCGTTCGAACTGCTGTGCCACGGGATTCCAGAGGAGCAGTGTGCTGTAAGTGCGCGACTCCCCCGGACCAATAAAGATATCGACAAACCCATCGAAATTGGCATCCATATACGCCACCGGCGTATCATCACCTGTAGCAACGAGTCCTCCGTCGGGGTCGGAGATGGTCTGCATCAACTTCCCCTCAGAAAAGACCTGCGCCTCAGTATAATCTTCGGATACACTCACACTCAGTGATCCGTAGTCTTTGGGACACATCTGCAGGTCAATCAGACCAGCTTCGTCCGTCGCTATCTGTGGAGCCTTCATTGCGGTATTTCCCTGACTCTCCTCTGCTTCCGGAGAAGCCACCTGTTCGGAGGCCGGTGCGCCCTGATCCTTTGCTTCGGAGCCCTTTCCAGAACGACTGCAAGAGAGGAGTGCGACCAAGCCTATTGCAGCGAGGCATGAAAGGCAGAAAAAATCCAGTTTTCGTGATCGTTTATTCAGCATCATATCTTTTGAAAAGAAGTAAGTGATGATTTCCGGTCTTATGCCTTATTGAACTTGTCTTTGGGCCTCTTACAGCGAGGGCAGCGCCAGTCTTCGGGCAGGTCATCAAAAGCCACGCCATCGTGCTCGGCCGGGTCATATACATAGCCACAGATGGAACAGACGTATTTGCCAGAAGCTTCTTTATTAGAAAAAACGACCTCTTCGAAGACGGTAGGCACGGGATTGTCCAGATCCATCACCCGCTTACCCTCCAGATTCTCATATCCCTGTGGAGAGTGGGTAGAGCAATATACTGTAGGATGATTGCCGACAAATTCCCGCACACGGTCCAAGGTCTCACGGGCTGCGGCCACATCGTCGAAGACAACAGACAGTTTATTCTCATACAAAGCCTCGTCAACGTATGTGATATCGCCATGGATCATGTAGAACAGTCCGTCCATCTCCACTATGACAATGCTGTTGCCATTGGTATGTCCTTTGGCCTTGATAAAGAATACGCCGTCGCATATCTTTTGAGCCTCGGGAAAATTGTAGTAAGCACCATCCGTGAAACTCACGGGCACGAGGTTACCAAGTCCCTGTAACTCCGGAGCATCAAGTTCGTCTTTGTTCACATAGACTTTGGCATTGGGGAAAGAGCGCAACTCACCACTGTGATCGGGATGCTTGTGAGTGAGCAAAATCTTGGTCACTTGCTCAGGCTTGTAGCCGAGCCTGTCGAAAGCCTCCATATAGCTACAGATATCCTTACCTGTGAAGGCTACCGAATTCTCGTCAGGGGTCTCTTCAGGAGTACCGGCAGGGAGCCCTGTATCAACCAAAATAACTTCGTCGCCACAATCAATCAGATAGTTCTGCAAACTGCCACGATAGCGGATGTTCGGATCAAAATTACCACCCTCGCCTCCAAAGGCAAAAGGCTGGGTATAGAACCCATGTTCTCTGAATTTAACAGCTAAAATTTTCATCTTGTCAGTGTTATGTTTAAGTTATTTATATTTGCAAGAGACTTTGGTATTGACAAACGTCACGCCCCATATCGCAATGGTGAGAATCGCCAGCAGGTGAAATCCGAAATTTCTCATCTCAGAAGCGGAAGACGTAGGCAGTGGTGAAATAGAGTTCGGCCGCCACCACATAAAAGATGATGGCGGGTGCAGCAGTGGCTATGCCCTTGCAAAGGGAGGCGAAGGCATCCTCGACGGAGCGCATCACGCCAGCCAACAGGCCATACGTCGTCGCAGAGACGATAACACAAAATGCGAAGGTGGGGATGAGACTATGGCTGAAACTACTCGGGAACAGCTGACCGGTGACACTGAGCAGGGCTGCATGGGGCACGAACGACAGCAACACGATGACGGCCGCGAAGAGAATCCACTCGACGAGCACAATACGCAAGGCAAAAGCCTGCCGGTAGGTACGGTGAGAGGCCTTCGACCGAAGTGAGAGGAGAATATGACTGTTGACGACTGCACCGTAGGCCATGGCTCCCAAAATGATCCATATCAGTGGATCGGTGGCCACATTGTCAATGAAGGAGGCAAAGAACCATCGTATGCCCTCGCTGCTGAGCAATGAGCGCACGACTGGTTCAGGCGACGCGGCACTGATGAGCCACGACACCAGAAAGAGAAGCACCTGCAAGGCCAACATGACAGGGACTCCGTAGACGAGCACCTTCTTCACTGTCTCAGTCCTCATCAGGCACGAGATTGTCGATGTCTAAGATGCGGAGCTCAAAGGCCCTGACCACCAAACGGGTAGCATTGACGCCGTAACCACCATTGCCGTTGGGAAACAGTTTCTGCACCAGTTCATTCTGCCGTTTCTCCAAGCTCTTCACGCCGAAAGGCATGCCCCTCAGATTGGTGATCTGCTCCTTGGTATATCCCAGAGCGAGGTGTCGGAGGAAACGCTCGTCATACTCGTCGATCTCGTAGTTGACCAGTGCCTCCTGGCGCATGAGTTGGCTACCGACGCTATATTTGAAGCGTTCGACAATCTTCTCGAGAATGGGTTGGTTGAACACCAGCCGTTTGCCGCTCATAACGCTGAAGACATCACCGCGTGTGAGCAATTCGCCGCTCTTGAGGATAATGCCATCGCACCCTGCATCGAGCACGTCGACCCACAGTTTCTCATTAAGAATCTCTCCTGTGAAGATGAGCACTTTGACGTCGCGATAGAGTTCTTTCGTTTGGCGGCAGATCTCCACGCCGACGGTGGTGGAGCCTCCCAGTCCCAGATCGAGCAGCACCAGGTCGGGCAGCTGCTGCTTGATGAGTTTCCAGTAGGCGACTTCACTATTGGCCGTGCCTATAATCTGCGCCTCGGGGATATCATTCCGTATGATACCCTCGGTCCCTTTCAGTTCGAGCGCGACATCTTCTACGATGATAACTTTGAATTGTTCCATAACTTCTATTTTGCTTTTAATCTTATTCTTTTCCTTGGGGCACTTGATTCCTTGATTTCACCAAGGTCACCACGATATCAGCAAGTCCCCTCTCGTTTTTCTCCGCCATGATACCACATCCTCGGGCGTTGGTAGCCTCACCCACGTCTCTCACGATCTGCCGACAGAGGAGGAAGGTCATGTTGGAGTGCGCTGGATTGAACAGTTCGTAACACTCCTCGTCGGTCAACCGCAATGTGGGATAAGAGAAGCGGAACAAGACATAGCGTTCGTCTTTTTCGGTCACCGTAATGACGGGCTGTCCTCCCCCACCTTGTTTGCGGAGCAGGCTGATGAGATATCGCAGCATCAGCCTGTCGCCCAGGATATGAATTGCGCTCAGGCGTGCGTCGCCAAGTTGGGGTAGCAAGTCGCCGATCCTCACCGACACGCACTCGGGTTTCACATTCTCCACTTGCCTCATTGCCTGAGCACTGAGCAGGGAATAAATCTCCTTGTAATAGTCGGCCAATTCAGAAATGCTCTGCAGTTCTCCGTCGCCCGACTCGATCAGCGTGCGAATCCGTGAGGGGTAATACATGGTCTCATGCTTCAGGGTGCTGAGACAGTTGTCGAGCACACTGTTGCTGACATGCAACTTATCGTTCTCAAACTGCAGCCTCCTCACCTCGTCCTCGGCCATATCAATGTCCGACATACGTTTCTGGTTGGCGTCCATGCCAGTCTGCAAGGTCAGGATCACTTCATCGGCGATTTTCTGCAAGGGCTCCGGCAACCGCTCGTTGACGTAGAGGTTTCTGCGATGCTGTGCAGTGTTCCCTGCTTTTTGTTCGACACGGCCCGCCAACCGTTCGATTTCTGCCAACTTCTTCCGGTTGTCGGCATCCGAACGCAGCACATCATTCATGGCCCTCACCCGCTCCAGACAGAAGCGGTAATAGACCTGGTGGCGGTAATAGAGTTGGAAATAGGCCATGAGGATCAGGAGCAAGAGGATGATGAGAATCACTACGGCCATGTATTTATTGGACTTCGATTTCTGCATCACCCGGCAATAGTCGGAGAGCGTGCTGTCGGCCGACATTTCCTTGTAGAGTTGGGTATAGACTTTGTTGTTATAGCGGTAGATTGCCCACTCATGCAAAGCGAGGGCAGCTACGGCCACTTCGTTGCGCAGGCGCAGGATCACATGATAGTCGAAAGGCAGGTGGTTGTGGTACCACTGTACCTCAGACTGGAGCACAGACTTATCGCTTTGGAGCACAAGGGTGTCGGTGCCACCACGGAAATAGGATTTGTAGGCTCTATTGAGTGCCACAATCGTGGAGTCGGCATAGCGGATGGCCTCCTCGTAACGGTCGGTGGTATTACAGACATAGATGCTGTCGGAGAAAGCTGTAGCTTTCCGCAACAGGCTGTCATTGTTCTCAGCAGCCATGACCATACTACTTGACGTGGCGGCCATCATCAAGGCAAGCAGGGTCCGAGCCGTCCCCTTGGGCAAGCGGAAGAAGAACCGGCTTCCCTTGTCTTTGCGGCTCTCCACACCGATATCGCAGACGCTGAACAGCGAACTGATTTTCTTGTATTTCTCGATAATTCCTTTGCAATTCACCAATCCGAAGCCATGGCTGGTTTCTTTCAGAGCTGATGTTTTGCGGGTGCTGCTATCGCTTGATCCTTGCGAGGAATCGTCGCCGAAGTGTTTCTTCTCCACACTGAAGACCTCTGCCATCTGCTGACTGGTCATTCCTATACCCGTATCCGTGATGCTGATTTCCACATATTGCTCATGGTCTGACGCCGCCACTGCCACCGTGCCTCCTTCGGGTGTGAATTTGCGGGCATTATCTGCCATTGTATTGATCATGAACAGGGTGAGGATGCGGTCGGCTTTCACCCACAGGCCTGTAGGAGTCACATCGAGCTGAAGCCCCTTGAGTTGGAATCCCCTCCGGCTATGCTCCACGATATCGAAAAGCGACTGCAAGGGAAAACTCTCGATGCGGAGGCTCAAATCGCCTTTACGGAGCTGTATCCACTGTGTGAGGATGTCGTTGTAGTCGATAATCTTGTCGGTGAGCTCAGCCAGATAAGCATATCTCTCACTTCTCAGCGCATCATCCTCATCGGCTGTGCGGAGCTTGTGGATTTCATGAAGCATCCGGTCGATATAAGGCGTCACCATATTGGCCAACGACACCTTGGCCCTCTGTTCCAGATTGAGCTGCTTGTTTTTCTCGATGTGCAACCGGCTCACGGCCATCTGTTCCATCGTCTCGTCATACCGGTCGTTGAGTTGTTCCACGTAGGTCTCATTGTCTTGTTTCCATTGTTCCAAAGGCAAGAGCAGTTCATCGAGGGGATGGCTGATGTCACTGCGTTTCCTGAGGTAATAGAACAAGAAGAGCAGTGCCACGGCAACCAGCATGAGGACGATGATGGCAGCGATCATGAAATTGAGTTGTTTCACCGACTGACTGAGCTGTTCGGCCCTGGACTGCAGGAAAAGATCCTGTCGTGTCTTATCCTGTGTGTCGAGATAGAGGTTGCGGTTGAGGTGAGAATTGGTTTTGTCGTTGATGGCGGCATACACCACACTCAACTGTTCCTGTATGGAGGCGACGAGGTCTGGAGCCTGGAAGATAGCGGAATCGTTGGTCAGAGCCTTGTTCAGGCAATCAAGGGAAGACTCGAAATCCTCGATATACCAGTAGCACTGTGCCAGAGTTCGGTAGGAACCTGCAGTCTGGTAGACATCGCCATAGTCCTGAAAGATGTCGAGTGAACGCAAGGCAAGGTTTCCTGCCAACAGGCTGTAGGGCATGTCGTCGACATTGATTTTCCTCAGTTCGAAATAGAAGTCCTCCATGAGTCGTTCGCCGAGCACCGGCACCTGCAGATGCTCGCTCATGGCCTGCATGGAATTGGCTTCCCAGAATGGATAACCACATTCCCTGGCGATCTGATTGCAGCGAAGCAGGTAGTCCATCTCCCTCTGGTTGATTTCCTCTTGTGTTCCCTCAGTGATGATGCCACCCGCACCGATGTTATAGTAATAATTGAGCAACTGGGCGGTGTCTTTCAGCACCTCGCTGTTGTCGATCTCATGGAGTGCGCTGACCGATTGCTGTTCCAGACCGACATAATAATAATACGTGGAAGTGACAATGGCCAATTCGGAGCGGGCGTATACCATCCGTCGTCTCAAATGTGGACTCAGTTGATCCTCCTCCTCATTGATCCGCTTCAGACGGCGGAGGGCACTTTCCCGATAGGTATAGAAATCCTTGTTTCGTGACCTGCGTTGGCAGAGCCTCATCTGCTGCACATCGGCGATGAGCAGTTCCACTTGATTGTCGGTGATATCGGCCACTGTGTCGAGCTGGGAAGCGGCCAGGTCGTATTGCATCCGGGCGATGCTGACGAAAGCCTTATGGTTGTAAGCCTCGGCCTTCCCCCCGTCGTCGCGGCCGGCTGTCCGCAGGGCTTTCTCAGCATAAAAAAGTGTGGAGTCGAGGCTACGGTAGTGAAAATCGTAGGCCAAATCATTCATGCTGTCGGCTCTTCCTTCATCATTCGGGGAGCAGGCCGACATCCCAAAGACCATCGAGGCGGTGCAAAGCAGCAGGCACAGGGTCTTCAGAGGGTAGTGTTTGAAGCAGTTAATGAGTAATGCTTTAAAAGTGGAGTTTTTTCAATTCAAATCCCGAAAGGACGGCGCTGTATCACCCCACAAGGGTTGATTCTGGGGATGAATGCGGCAGGGATTCCCTGCGACTATTCTGCCGTCCCTCCGGGACCTTCAATTTAGATTTCTCCCTTCAAGGGAGGAATCTCATCATCTTGCCTTGGCGATATAGCCCAAAGCCTCAACGCATTTGTCGGAGATGGCTTTCCAGTTCTTGGCGGCCACGACCTCCTTGGGGAAGAGTTTGGAGCCCATACCCACACAGAGCACACCAGCCTTGATCCAGTTGGTGAGGTTCTCCTCATCTGGAGACACGCCACCCGTCACCATGATATTCGACCAGCGCAGCGGAGCCATCACGTTCTTGACGAAAGAAGGACCGCCGACATTGCCTGCGGGGAACACCTTCGTCACGTCGCAGCCCATAGCCTGGGCGTTGTTAATCTCGCTCACCGAACCGCACCCCGGACTGTAGGGCACCAGACGGCGGTTGCAGATTTCGCAAATGGCAGGGTTGAAGTTTGGACCAACGATGAAGTTGGCTCCCAACTGCAGGTAGAGGGCAGCAGTAGCAGGATCGACCACGGTGCCCACGCCCATGATCATCTCAGGGCATGCATCAGCCACCCACTTGTTGACCTCAGCGAACACCTCATGGGCGAAATCGCCACGGTTGGTGAACTCAAACACTCTGACACCACCGTCATAGCATGCCTTGACGACATTCTTCACCACTTCGGGATCGCTATGATAGAACACAGGCACCATGCCTGTAGCGCGCATGGCGGTAATCACCTGAACTTTATTGAATCTTGCCATATTTCTATTTTCTTTATGATGATTATCTCTGAACACGTCCTGAAGCATCGCCACCGGCGAGGTTCTCGACTTCCTCTTTAGATACGAGGTTGAAATCACCAGGAATCGTATGCTTGAGAGCGGAAGCGGCCACAGCGAACTCAAGAGCCTTGCCCTGATCATCGGGGTAAGTCAGCAGTCCGTGGATCAGGCCACCGGAGAAGGAGTCGCCACCACCCACGCGGTCGATGATCGGCATAATGTCATAGCGCTTGCTCTGATAGAAATCCTTACCATTGTAAATCAAGGCTTTCCATCCATTGTGAGAAGCAGAGAAGGACTCTCTGAGAGTGCTGACGACATACTTGAACCCGAAGGTCTCCATCATACCCTTGAAGATGCCATAATAGCCTTCGGCATCAGTTTTTCCACCCTCGACGTCGGCTTCGGGCTTGAACCCGAGGCACAGCTGAGCGTCCTCCTCATTGCCAATGCAGACATCAACATACTTCATGAGGGGCTTCATGATGCTCTGTGCTTTCTCTGAGGTCCACAGTTTCTTGCGGAAATTGAGATCAACACTCACGGTGACTCCGTGACGTTTTGCAGCCTCACAAGCCAAGCGGGTGAGCTCAGCAGCCTTGTCGCTGATGGCGGGTGTGATACCACTCCAGTGGAACCACTGAGCGCCCTCCATGATCTTATCGAAATCGAAATCCTCCGGGTCAGCCTCAGCGATGGAACTTCCTGCACGGTCGTAGATCACCTTGGAAGGACGCATCGAAGCACCCGACTCCAGGTAATAGATACCTACGCGGTTGCCACCACGTGCGATATATTCAGTATTTACTCCATAACGGCGCAAGGCATTGACTGCGCACTGGCCGATCTCATGCTTAGGCAGTTTGGTCACGAAATATGCCTCATGGCCATAATTGGCAGCACTCACTGCCACATTGGCCTCACCGCCACCATATACGACATCAAAGTAATCACTCTGAATAAACCTCTTCTGTCCGGGCGATGACAAGCGAAGCATGATCTCGCCTAATGTTACAACTTTTGCCATTTTTTGATAATTTGATGTTTATAGATTAATTAACGTTTGTCTTTGCGTCTGCATTTGACTACAAAAATAGCTTATTTTTCGCTAATAGCGAAACAAATAGCAAATTTTATAGTTTTTTTTCATTTTATCCGTTTCAGTCTGCTGACGCCGCGATAATCGATGGTCTTTTGGTCTTCCAGATACTTGATGAGCATATCAGAACAGATCATTCCGATATCGTGGCCCTGGTCCTGTCGTGGAGAGTCGCTGATAGCCGCCACATAACTATTGGTCACCACTTTGTATTTACGTTTGGGATTGAGTTTTTTCCCATCCTTGGTGTATATTCTCACATCTTTCACCTTCGTGGAGTCTTTCTTGTCGATGATGATGTCGCATGTCACCCCTGATACGAACGGGAAATCATAGTCACTCCCTCCGCACGACAACAACAGCTGTTTAACTTCCTCACCTGTGAGCGTCGTCTCCACACAGGCATTGCCGAAAGGATCCAAGCGCAAAACGTCGTCGATGGTAAACGGGCCTGCCTGCTTGGTGTCATACCTCACGCCGCCATAATTCTCGATGGCGATATCGGCATTTGCCACGGTAGCCATAGCATCGCAGATCAAGCTACCCAATTCCTCACGATTGCTGAAAGCCTCGGCCATAGCCAACTGTTTCTGGAACATGGGGTTATTGTGGAAGAACTGGAAGATATGCTCGGCCACCTCGTTTTTCTTCGGATAGGTCTCCACCTCGATGTTCTTGGCTTCTTTGGCTACCACCTTGCCATCTACCACCTTGATGGTCGTGTAAGTGACCCTCTTGAGCCGGTTGACATTCTGGGTGACGAGCACGCCGTTGTGCATCTCTCCGCCTTTAATCTGGGTATGCGAATGTCCCCCCACTATGACATCAAACATGGGATATTTATTGGCCATCACCACGTCATCCTCGAAACCGATGTGGGAGAGAAGCACCAATACGTCGACCTCGTCGCGGAGCCATTTAAATTTCTCAATCGCTTCCTCTGGTGGAGAGAAGGTCATTCCCTTCAAATAATCGGGATGAGCATCGGGATGCCCATGCCTCCCCAATTCGACGACACCGATGATGCCAACCTTGACACCTGCCACATCGAAGACGATATAGGGCACAGGATTGATACCGAGTTCGGGAGCGCACTTCACATTGGCGCAGATATATGGGAAATTGGAATTGGCAAGGACGGTGCGCAGTCCCTCCTGCTTGCTATCAAACTCATGGTTTCCGAAGGCTGAGGCATCGAAGCCGATGAAATTCATGAGCGCTGTCATGGGATAGGTAGGCACGGAGTAAAGGTCGTTGACAGCATCACCTGTACGGTTGTCGCCTGCCGACAATACCAAGGTATATGGGTCTATGGCCCTCAGGCTGTCAGCGATGGCCGAAAGCATAGGCATATTCTCCAGTTTGGCGTGCATGTCGTTGGCCGACAGTATATGCACGTCGTAGGTCTGCGCATACGATGCGGCAGAGGCGACTGCCAATGAGAGCAGAATGAAAAAACGGCGCATGATGGTCATTGCTTGAATTGATAAGTGATTGTCTGATCAGGTTTCAGGGGTGAGTCAAGACCGATTTCATGCCCCCATTGATCATACGCTTCCACACTGTTGATAAGAGCCTTGTCGACGTCGTCGCGAGAGAAGCTTTTAAGCAAAGCATCTTTCACTGTCGCACCCTGGAAAATGACTACTTCTTGATTGTTGACTTTGATCCTCATTTTGATTAGATTAAGATTATTGACTAAATAATGCTGCGAAGGTACGAAAAAAAAGCCAAATTGATGCATAAAAACATCAATTTGGCGATATTCAGCAGAATATTTTACAATCAGAGGTGTCTTAAACCAGAACGACGGTGGCACTGCGGGCAGCCTGGGCACCCATGACAAGCACCTGGGCAATATCGGCTGTCTTCGACGGGCCGCTGATAAACGTGCCGTATCCATAGTCATTGAACTCCACCCGCTTGTAAGCCTCGTGCATATTGTTCACGATCTCGCTCTTCTTCAGTAGGATCACCAGGTTTTCGGAAATGAAGCACACAGCTTTCTCCTCCATAGCCTGAGGGATCCAGACGCAGGCATTCTCAGCCACGCCGAACGAGCCTCTGACCACACCCACGTCGGTACC
This sequence comes from uncultured Prevotellaceae bacterium, assembly GCA_946540735.1. Classification (GTDB taxonomy): domain Bacteria; phylum Bacteroidota; class Bacteroidia; order Bacteroidales; family Bacteroidaceae; genus Prevotella. Next base: position 29,166 of record CAMNIN010000027.1, read on the forward strand.
GTTCAGAGCCTGTGGCGAGCCGATGGTATCGGGATTCCTGGTGGCGATGGTTATTTCGGGCAGGTTGCTGGCAATCTCCTTAGCCTCCGGATAGAGTTCCTTGATCAGTTGGTTGATGTCTTGGCCCTGAGCCAGTTCCACGACCTTTCCTCCCACCGTCTCTGTCATAGACTTGAACTGTTTGAGCGGGTCAGGGTAAGTGATGCCCTTAATATCATCAAGTCGGGGCATGTCGAACCTCTCCTTGACATTTCTCCTGTATTTCGACAGGATATCTTCTTTCTTACTCATGATTTTCTGCTTTTTTGTTACTTAACCTTACCTTTTCTCCACAGTTCCTGGAAGGAATTCTTGGGGAATCTCATCATCTTATGACCGTCGGCCCATGGATTGAGACTGGACTCCATGAGGAAACCAGGCACGAAATTGGCCAGTGGTGCAAACCGCATCGCCGTATTATAGATACCGCTGCTGCCAAAGAGTACTTTCATGCCTTTGCACATGCGTTTCTTGTCGGGGTTGGCTGTTCCGAAATCATCCAACTGCTGGCGCCACTTATAAACCTGGTCGCCAAGGTCCACCTTCACAGGACAAACCGTCTGGCAACTGAGGCACAGGGTGCATGCGGAGACATTGCCGCTATGCTTCTGCTTGTCGCGCAGCATGCCAAGGTTGATGCCTACCGGTCCAGGTATGAAATAGGTATAAGAATAGCCACCACTACGGCGGTATACAGGACAAGTGTTCATGCACGAACCGCAGCGGATGCATTTCAGAGTTTCCCAATGCTCTGGATTGGCCACCCAATCGCTTCTTCCGTTGTCGACCAGGATGATGTGCATTTTGTCGGCAGTAGGCCTGGCCTTACGGAAATGGCTTGTATAAGTGGTTGTCGGCTGTCCCGTTCCGGCACGGCAGAGCATTCTCTGGAATACGGCGAGGCTCTCGTAATTGGGAATCACCTTCTCCAAGCCGATGGCTGCGATATGCAGTTTCGGGCAGGATGTGCTCATATCCGCATTACCCTCGTTGGTGCATACCACGATGTCGCCTGTCTCAGCGATGCCGAAGTTGGCTCCCGTCATACCAGCATCTGCGGTGAGGAATTCATTGCGCAGGCTCAGGCGCGCCATGTAAGTGAGGTATGTGGGATCATGGTTTCCTTTCTCCGTTCCGAGTTTCTCTTCGAAGAGCTCGCCCACATCATCGTGGTTGAGGTGGATGGCAGGCATCACGATATGGCTCGGTTTCTGGCCCTTGAGCTGAATGATACGCTCGCCGAGGTCGGTCTCCACCACCTCGATGCCGTTTTTCTCGAGGAAGGGGTTCATCTCACATTCCTCGGTGAGCATACTCTTGCTCTTGACGATCTTTTTCACGTTGTGTTCCCTCAGGATCTCAAGGACAATGCTGTTGAACTCAGCCGCATCCTTAGCCCAGTGGACAATACAGCCGTTTTTCTCGGCGTTGGTTGCAAATTTATCCAGGTACTCGTCAAGATGCGAGACCGTGTGACGCTTGATAGCCGAAGCCTTGTCACGCAGCTGTTCCCATTCGTCGAGACCCAGCGCCATGTTGTCACGTTTCGTACGCACCGACCAGAAGGTGGCATCATGCCATTGTGCGTATTTCTGGTTCTTCAAGAACTCTTTCGCTGCTTTTGAATGTGGTGTGCTCATAATCCTGCTGCTAAAATTTCTACTGCATGAATAAACTTAATCTCCATGTCGCGTTTCTTGGCAACGCCGGACATGTGCATGAGACAGGAGCAGTCGGGGCCAGTGACATACTCGGCACCCGTGGCGATATGACGTTTCACTTTGTCAACGCCCATCTGGGCCGACACGGCCGTCTCTTCCACAGAGAACATGCCACCGAAACCACAGCACTCGTCGTTGCGCTCAGGTTCCACCACCTCGATACCTTTCTTGAGTTCAAGGAGATCCTTGATCTTATTGAATTTCTCCACATGCATCTCGCTGGGAGAGCTGAGTCCCAGTTCACGCACGCCATGACAAGAATTGTGGATGCTCACTTTGTGGGGGAACTCTCCCGGAAGGCTCTTGACTTTCACCACGTCGTGCAGGAAAGCGATGACATCCATGGCTTTCTCGGCCGTCTTGCATGTGGTCTTTCCCTCCAAGAGGCGCGGATAGTTAATCTTCACAAAGGCCGTGCAACTGACCGAAGGAGCAACGATATAGTCAAACTCCTTGAATTTCTCCTCGAATTTCTCGGCGAGCGGCACTGCCATCTTCTCGAAGCCGGCATTGGCCATCGGCTGTCCGCAACAAGTCTGGTTGAGCGGATAGGTGACATCCAAGCCAAGATGCTTCAAGAGTTTGTATGTGGCAACGCCGACCTCTGGGTATACGGCGTCGACATAACAGGGGATAAATAAACCGATTTTCATGTATTATAAGTATAAGGAATTAGTGTGTTTTCTACGTGTTTGAGGTTGATTTTGCAAATATACCGTTTTTTTCCAAATGTTCCAATTTTTAAACTGATTTTTTTTCTTGAACTATTTTTTTGTGTGGATTGCAGAGATATATGATGTATTTCATGTAAATTTGCCTCTTGGAAGCGAACTTACTTGGCACTCGGCATAAAAAAAGAACGAGTTCTTTTTGTTCTGCTCTCGTTTTTTCGTAAATTTGCCTCTTCGAGGCGAAGTTACTCCATCTCGGGATAAAAAAGGAAGGATTCTTTTTGTTCTCCGCTCGACTTTCCGTAACTTTGCAGTATTCTTCAAGAGAATGCCCCAACCTATTATGATCGATGGGAAACACCCCATACTCATAACTAAAAGTCGATACACCTATATAAACAACCATCACTCAAATGAGCAAACAAACTTTTCTGCTATTCCCCACGTTGCTGTTGGCCTTGGCTGCCACAGCCTCGCCAAAAGACAAGATCGAAGAAGTCTCTTTCAACAAAGTGCATCTCACCGACGGATTCTGGGCACCGAGGATTGAGATCAACAGGACAGTGTCCATCCCATCAGCATTCCACGAATGTGAGGTCAACGGCCGTTTCGACAATTTCGCCTTGGCCGCCGGACTGATTCAAGGAGAGCACCGCGGCGATTTCTCCTTCGACGATACCGATCCCTACAAGATCATCGAAGGAGCATCCTATGCTCTGGCAGCCAAATACGACGCCAAGCTCGACCACTACCTCGACTCCGTGATCCATATCATCGCACAGGCACAGGAACCCGATGGATATCTCACCACCTGCGTGACCAACAAATGCACCCGGCTGAGCGGATGGTGGGGAACACACAAATGGGAGAAGATCAACTCACATGAGCTTTACAACTCAGGGCATCTCATCGAGAGTGCCGTGGCTCATTACCGAGCCACAGGAAAGAAGACATTCCTCAATGTGGCGATCAAGAATGCAGACCTCGTCTGCAAGACTTTCGGTCCCAATGAGGGACAGATACACAGGCCTGGCGGCCATCCGATTATCGAGATGGCACTATGCAAGCTCTACAAAGTGACAGGCAACACCCGCTATCTGGAGGGAGCACGCTATTTCGTCGAGGAGACCGGACGATGCACCGACGGCCATCGGCCGAGTGAGTACTCCCAGGACCACAAGCCCATCCTCACCCAAGACGAGATAGTGGGACATGCTGTCCGTGCAGGTTATCTCTACTCAGGTGTGGCAGACATGGCCGCACTCACCGGCGATGAGGCCTATTTCCATGCACTCGAACGGATCTGGCAAAACATGTCGACCAAGAAACTATTCATCACCGGTGGCATCGGATCCCGCCCGCAGGGTGAGGGATTCGGTCCCAACTATGAGTTATACAACCACACCGCCTATTGTGAGACCTGTGCAGCCATCGCCAATGTGTATTGGAACTACCGCATGTTTCTGGCCACCGGAGAGTCGAAATACATCGACGTATGTGAGCGGGCCCTATATAATAATGTTTTAAGCGGCGTGAGTCTCAGCGGTGACCGCTTTTTCTACGACAATCCGCTGGAGAGCGACGGCGAGCATGAGAGGCAGCGATGGTTCGGCTGCGCCTGTTGCCCAGGCAATATCACCCGTTTCGTAGCGTCTGTGCCAGGTTACATCTATGCCACGAAAGGGCGCGACATCTTCGTCAACCTCTACGCGCAGGGGTCAGCCGAGATCAACGGCATATTACTCGAGCAGGCCACGGCCTACCCCTGGGACGGCAAGATCCGTATCTCCATCAAGAAGGGAGGAGGGCGTTTTGCCATCCGGCTGAGGATTCCCTCCTGGCTCAAGAAATCACCCACAGGCAACAATCTCTACTCCTACCTCGGCGATCCACAGACACCCACATGCGCCGTCAATGGCCATCTGGTCGTCTTCAACCCCGACGACGACTACATCACCCTCGACCGGAAGTGGAAGAAGGGAGACGTGATAGAACTCGACCTCCCCATGGAAGTAAGACGCATCGTGGCCAACGACAATGTGGAGGACGACCGTGGGAAGGTGGCACTGGAGCGAGGTCCCGTGGTCTATTGCCTTGAAGGCAGCGACCAACCCGACGGGCATGTTTTCAACAAATACGTTCTGAACACCTCTCCTATCAAATCACACTTTGAAGCAGGGCTGCTCAACGGTGTTGTCGTGCTGGAGGGCAATGCCAAACAAGTCGAGCACGACGGAGAGGTGACCGACGTGCCCTTCAGGGCCATCCCCTACTCCACATGGAACAACCGTGGTCCTCAGCAGATGGAGGTATGGATCGCGCAATCGCCATCGCGAGCTGTCGCTGTGTCTCAGCCCACCTTGGCAAGTCAGGCTCAGACATTCAGCAACCGCGGCCCCATCCAGAATGACGCACCTGAAACGGCCCCGGTCGACTCCTGGGCCGGAGGCACCAACGACCAGTGGGAACCCGTCAGAAGCAGCGACATCTCCAAGCCCTATCATTACTGGTGGCTCAAACGCGGCACGACAGAAGCCATCTCCTATCGATGGGAGAAGCCCGTCGAGGTAAGCAACGTTCAGGTATATTGGTTGGAGTTCGACCATTACGACGGTGATTTCCGGGTACCGGAGGCATGGTCACTATACTATCTCGATGACTCTGGAGAGTGGAAAGAAGTGGAAGAGCATTCACCCTATACCGTGAGAAAAGACTGCTATAACTCCGTCGACTTCAAACCCGTCACGACAAAAGGACTCAAGATCCTGGCCAAGCTGCAAAAAGGAGAGTCGGGCGGCGTATTAGAGTGGAAAGTCAACTGAAAGGTATTCCCAACCCTCAAAATCCTCCATGATGAGAAAGTTATTCGGCATAGCCATCCTCCTGGCTGCCACTTCGAGTATCCTTGCGCAGAAACGCATTTATATCCCCGAGGATCTTCGTCAGATGAACCTCGAAAGTGACACCTCACAATGGTCCTTCCAGCGGAGTGCGGAAACTCGTGACCTCGTCTTCTTCTGGGAGCGGGGATTCGGACACGACCTGCAAGATCCGCCACCCCTCGATGGTCACCCGATGAGTCTCAATCTCAGTGTGACCATGGACCGAGTGCAGCATTTCTACACGTTCTTCCGCGACACGCTGGGTTTCACACAGCCTGGATCAAAAGCCGAAAAATACAAGATGATGGTCATGCTCATGTACTCTCTCGATGGTACTGCCTACGGGGGGACATACGACAATTTCATCGGCGCTTTGTGGGTGACCCCACTTCGCATCCAGGACAAAACCATGAACTGTCTTGCTCATGAACTCGGTCACTGTTTCCAACTTCAAATACCCGCCGACTCCGTGGGTGATGCCTGGGGTGGCAGCGGATTCTACGAAATGACCAGCCAATGGATGCTGTGGCAAGTCAATCCTTGGTGGCTAAGAGACGAGAACTACCATTTCGAGGCATTCAAGGACCTCACCCACAAGGCATTCCTGCACCTCGACAACATCTATCACTCACCCTACGTGATACAATGGTGGAGCGACTTGCATGGCAAGCGATCCATCGCAGAGCTTTATCGGCAAGGGAGAATCGGGGAAGATCCGGTGATGACCTACAAACGGCTCCACCAACTCTCACAAGATCAATTCTGCGACGAGATGCTGGTGGGTTATCAGCACCTGGTGAACTTCGACTTCAATCATGCCCGCCAAGAGACGAGACCATACGCCTGCACCTGGCATACCAAGCTCGACACACTCGCCCATGGATGGTTGCGCCCGGTCAACACGCCCGAAGACTATGGCGTGAATTTCATCCCCCTGCCCATAAAGCCAAGCACCCGCATCGACATCAAAGGTGATCATATCCGCCATGCCTTCGTTGTCGTGACAGACAAGGGGGAAAGCATCTACTCACCCATCGGAGCCACGGTTTTCCGCACGCCCAAAGGAAAAAACCTCACCCACCTCTACCTCGTAGTCATGGGATCACCGGAGGAGCACCGTCCACTCATGTTGCCTCATGACACGGTCCCCACTCAAAACACTCCAGGCAATTATCCTTATACGTTCAAAGTGAAATAGATATACCGATCAACAAAAGTACTACAAATGAGATTGAGAACATCATTTTACCAGTGGATCACCAGTGTGACAATCCTGCTGGCAGCCGTGATGGACGTCTCCGCACAAGTCAATTTCGACTCACTGGAAATCAGCCTCCTCACCTGCTCCCCCCATCAAGAAGTCTACAGTCTATATGGCCATACTGCCATCCGTTGCCATGACAAAGCGTCTGGCGAAGATCTGGTGGTGAACTACGGGATGTTTGATTTCGACCAACCCTATTTTGTGTTGCGCTTCGTGTTCGGAATCACCGACTACAGCATGGGGATCAACACTTTCGATGATTTCATACGTCAATACCGCTATTACCGCAGCAGTGTCACCCAACAAGAACTCAACCTGACCGCTCACGAGAAAGCCAGTATCATGCAAGCCATCGCCGAGAACGCACGTCCGGAGAACCTGATTTACAGATACAACTATTTCTATGACAACTGCACAACACGAGCACGAGACATCTTGGTCAGCCATCTCGACGGAGAGGTGCGCTATCTGCAGTCCATTGACAGTACGGCCACTTTCCGCAGCATGGTGCACGACTGCACCGAGGGACATCCCTGGGCACGTTTCGGCAACGACCTCCTGCTGGGACTGCAGGCCGACAGACCGACATCCCGAGAGCAACAGCAGTTTCTGCCCCTTCATTTGCAAAAAGAATTTTCCAATGCAGTTATCGTGAGTGGCGACAGCACCCGTCAGCTGATCAAACGAGAGACGATCATAGAACCAGGTGGCCATCAGATCATCGAACAGGAATTCCCGATTCGCCCTTCGACGTGCTTCTGGATTCTGCTTGGCATCACGGTTGTCCTTCTTTTTCTTGAGTTCATGCTCCGGAAAAACATGTGGGGATATGACTTGTTGCTCATGGTTTGCTGCGGGCTCGCCGGCATCATCCTGACACTGATGATTTTCTCACAACATCCGACGGTGAGACTGAATCTTCAAATACTTCTGTTTAATCCCATCCCACTTTTCCTCGCCTACCCCGTCATCAGTAAAAGCATCCGTCACCAAGTGCATTGGTGGTGGAATGTGTGGACATTCCTGATTGTCGCATTCCTGGTTTTGGGTATGTTTTTTCAGCAATACGCAGAGGGCATGAACATTTTGGCACTATCTTTGTTGATAAGGAGCGTCAGCCGTGCCTTTCTGATGAAACATATCGGCCAAAGAAAGGCATGAGCACATCAAAAGCCGAAAATCAAGCCAAATATTAGGCATTATCGAATAAATTGCGTAAATTTGCACGATTTTTCAGAAATACAAAACAAAACATAAAGAATGGGATTTTTAAACGTTTTACAATCACTCTTCGGCAACAAGTCGACCCGCGACATGAAGCTGATCCAACCGATCGTGGAGAGCGTGAAAGCTGTCTACCCGGAAATCGAGGCCCTCAGCCATGACGAATTGCGCGCCCGCACCAAGGAGATCCAGCGCTATGTGCAGGACTCCGCCAAGGACGAGAAAGCCAAGCGCGACGAACTGAAAGCCAAAATCGAAGACACGCCACTTGATGAGAGAGAGGCGATTTTCAACCAGATAGACAAGCTGGAGAAGGACATTCTCGAGATTTATGAACATGCACTCGACGAAGTGCTGCCCGTGGCCTTCAGCATCGTGAAAGAGACCGCGCGCCGATTCACTCAAAATGATGAGATCGTCGTGACAGCCAATGACTTCGACCGCGAATTGGCTACCACCAAAGATTTTGTGAGGATAGAAGACGACAAAGCCATCTACTCCAACCACTGGATAGCAGGTGGCAATGACATGAAATGGGACATGATCCACTACGACGTGCAGCTCTTCGGTGGAGTTGTGCTGCACCAAGGAAAGATCGCCGAGATGGCCACAGGTGAGGGCAAGACCCTCGTCGCCACGCTGCCGGTGTTCCTCAACGCCCTCACAGGCAATGGTGTGCATGTGGTGACCGTCAACGACTATCTGGCCAAGCGTGACTCAGAATGGATGGGTCCGCTCTATGAATTCAATGGTCTGTCGGTCGACTGCATCGATAAGCACCGCCCCAACTCGCCAGAGCGCCGCAAGGCATATCAGGCCGATATCACCTTCGGCACCAACAACGAGTTTGGTTTCGACTACCTCCGTGACAACATGGCCATCTCGCCCGCCGACCTCGTGCAACGTGCCCACAACTACGCTATCGTCGACGAGGTAGACTCCGTGCTGATCGACGACGCCCGTACTCCTCTGATCATCTCAGGTCCGGTGGAGCGTGGTGATGACCAGATGTTTGAGGAGTACCAACCCCTGGTAGAGCAAATCGTCAACGTGCAGCGCCGTCTGGCCAGTGATTTGCTTGCCGATGCACGGCAAAAGATCACCAAAGGTCAAGAGACCAACGACAAAGCCATGCTGGCAGATGGTTTCCTCTCACTGTTCCGTTCTCACAAAGCCCTCCCCAAGAACAAGGCCCTTATCAAATACCTGTCTGAAGAAGGCATCAAGTCGGGCATGCTGGCCACTGAGGAGGAATACATGCAGAACAACAACAAGCGTATGCCAGAGGCCGTGGAACCGCTGTACTTCGTTGTCGATGAGAAAATCAACTCGGTCGACCTCACAGACAAGGGAGTGGAGTGGCTGGCCAAGCAGGTCAACGACAAGAACCTCTTCGTGCTGCCCGACATCACCGCTGAAATGTCGGAACTGGAGAACCGCAAGGACCTGAGTCCTGAGCAACGCATCCAGAAGAAGGATGAGCTGATGAGCCACTATGCCCTGCAGAGCGAGCGCGTGCACACCTTGCAGCAACTGCTCAAGGCCTACACCATGTTCAACAAAGACGACGAATACGTGGTCATCGACGGCGAGGTGAAAATCGTTGACGAGCAGACCGGCCGTATCATGGAAGGCCGCCGCTGGAGCGACGGACTGCATCAGGCCGTGGAGGCCAAAGAGCATGTGAAGGTGGAAGCAGCCACTCAGACCTACGCCACCATCACCCTCCAGAACTATTTCCGCATGTACCACAAACTGGCAGGCATGACAGGTACGGCCATCACTGAGGCCGGTGAGTTCTGGGACATCTACAAACTCGACGTCGTGGAGATTCCCACCAACAAGCCAGTGGCCCGTATCGACCAGAGCGACCGCGTCTACAAGACACAGCGCGAGAAATACAAAGCAGTGATCGACGAAATAGTGGCCATGCGTGAGTCGGGGCGTCCTACACTGGTGGGTACCACCTCAGTGGAAATCTCCGAACTCTTGTCGCGCATGCTCAAGATGCGCAATATTCCCCACAACGTGCTGAATGCCAAGCTTCATCAGCGTGAGGCCGACATCGTGGCACAAGCCGGACGAAGCACCCCAGGAGAGGTGATCGACGAAAACGGCAACAAGAAAGAGTGTTTGCTGGGAGCCGTAACCATCGCCACCAACATGGCAGGTCGTGGTACGGATATCAAGCTCACCCCCGAGGTGAAGGCAGCCGGTGGTCTGGCCATCATCGGCACAGAGCGTCATGAGAGCCGCCGTGTCGACCGCCAGTTGCGTGGTCGTGCCGGACGCCAGGGAGACCCGGGCAGCAGCGTCTTCTACGTCTCGCTGGAAGACAAGCTCATGCGTCTGTTTGCCTCAGAGCGCATCGCTAAAGTGATGGACCGCTTCGGATTCAAGGAAGGAGAGCGCCTGGAGCATAATATGATCAACAACAGCATCGAGAGGGCACAGAAGAAAGTCGAGGAGAATCACTTCGGCGTACGTAAAAGACTTCTGGAGTATGACGATGTGATGAACCAGCAGCGCAAGGTCATCTATGAGAAGCGCCGCCACGCCCTGATGGGTGAGCGCATCGGCATGGATATCGCCAACATCATCTGGGACCGTGTGATGAATATCATCAACAGCAATGACACCGACTATGAGGGATGTCAAGAAATGTTCATCAAGACACTTGCCATGGAATGTCCCTTCACCCGTGAGGAACTGGTGGAGATGAAGCGCGAGTCGCTTTACGACAAGGCATACGATGCTGCGATGGACTCCTTCACCCGCCGCACAGAGCGCATCAAGGATGTGTCATGGCCTATCATCAAACGGGTCTATGAAGAGCAAGGACAGGTCTACCAGCGCATCAATGTGCCCATCACCGACGGGCGAGTGCTCATGAACATTCCCTGTGACCTCAAGGAAGCTTATGACACAGAGTGCAAGTCGGTCGTCAAGCAATTTGAGAAAGTTGTCATGCTCCACATCATCGACGATTGCTGGAAAGAGAATCTGCGACTGCTCGACGAACTGAAGCACAGCGTGCAGAACAGTGCCTCGTATGAGCAAAAAGACCCGCTGGTCATCTTCAAGATCGAAAGTGCCAAGATGTTCGACACGATGATCGACGAGATGTACAACCGCACCGCAGAAATCCTCTCGCGTGGGCAGATACCGCAGCTGCAACCCGAGCAGGGAGTCAGCGAGGCAGCTCCCGAGCAGCGGTCACAACGCTACCAGGAGAGCAAGGGCGACGAGATGGTGGACCAAGGCCAGAAAGCCGCAGCAAGCCAGGACACCCGTGAGTCAGCACAGCAGCAGCGCCGCCAGCCTATCCGCAAGGACAAGCTGCCCGGCCGCAACGATCCCTGTCCCTGTGGCAGTGGTAAGAAATTCAAGAACTGCCACGGACGTGGTATCGTCTAAACAACCTTATTTGAAATGAGAATAGAAGTCAAAGACCTGAGAAAGGCTTTCGGTGAGAAAGTGGCCGTGGATATCGACACTTACATCATCAACGACGGAGACATGATCGGACTTGTCGGCAACAACGGCGCCGGCAAGACGACCCTGTTCCGATTGATGCTCGACCTGTTGAAAGCCGACAATGGTGTTGTGGAGTATGTGCACGACCCAGCAGAAGGAACAGAAATCCCCACGGGAAGGATCAACCCCGCCGACAGCGAGGAATGGAAAGCCTTCACCGGAGCTTATATCGACGAGGGGTTCCTCATCGATTTCCTCACTCCCGAGGAGTATTTTCATTTCATCGGCAAGGTAAGCGGCATGGGCCAGGATGAGGTGGACACCCGTCTGAAAGAGTTTGAGCAACTGATGGCAGGGGAAATACTCAACCAGAAGAAGCTCATCCGTGACCTCTCAGCCGGCAACAAACAGAAAGTGGGCATCATCGCCGCCATGCTCAATCAACCAGAGCTTCTGATCCTTGACGAGCCGTTCAACTTCCTCGACCCGTCGAGTCAGATCGTGTTGAAACACACCCTCACCCGCTACAACCAGTCACACACGTCGACGATCATCATCAGCAGCCACAACCTGGCACACACCATCGACATCTGTCCCCGCATCACCTTGTTGGAGCACGGACATATCGTCAAAGACCTGTCGAATCTGGATCACAGCGCGGCGGCCGAACTCGACGCCTACTTCAATGCAGAGGGAGACGCAGAGGTGCAGCACGAGGCAGGTATTTAAGCCGGAAAGACGCTTTTGCCATCCCCATTTTAAGGTATATTTTTCTAAAAGGAGGCTTGCTAGTCATTGTGTATGCCTCCTTTTTGTTATATTTGTATCTTCATAAAAAACTTAAGCATGAGACTATCTGACTTAAATACAGGTGAAAGAGGAGTCATCGTGAAAGTGCTCGGCCACGGCAGTTTCCGTAAGAGGATCGTCGAAATGGGATTTATTAAAGGTACGGTGGTTGAGGTATTGCTCAACGCCCCGCTCCAAGACCCCGTGAAATACAAAATCCTCGGCTATGAGGTATCTTTGCGCCATGCCGAAGCACAGATGGTGGAGATCATTTCCGAACAAGAAGCCAAGGCAATAGAAAAAGATGCGGCAAAAACTACGAATAAGGGAGAACTGGCAGAAGACACACCGCTCACGGAGAAGCAATTTCATGCCGCTGCCATGAAAAGGCGCCGCAAGATCAATGTAGCACTCGTAGGCAACCCCAACTGCGGCAAGACGTCTCTATTCAATTTCGTCTCAGGCGCCCATGAGCGGGTCGGCAATTACTCCGGTGTCACCGTGGATGCCAAGGAAGGCTATGCCGAATTTGAAGGCTATGAATTCAACATCGTCGACCTGCCAGGCACCTATTCCCTCTCAGCTTATAGTCCCGAGGAGCTATATGTCCGCAAGCAGATCATCGAGAAGACACCCGACGTGGTGATCAACGTGATCGATGCCAGCAACCTGGAGCGCAACCTTTACCTCACCACCCAACTCATCGATATGAACCTGCGCATGGTATGTGCGCTCAACATGTATGATGAGACGGAAAAGAGAGGCGACCATATCGATTTCAACAAACTCGGGCAGCTGTTCGGAGTGCCTATGATCCCCACTGTCTTCAAGACAGGAAAAGGAGTAGACCTGCTATTCCATATCATCATCAACATCTACGAAGGCAATGATTTCGTAGACAAAGATGGCAACATCAACCCCACCGTGGCAGCAGAGATCGCAGAATGGCACAAGGACTACGAGCGTCATCACGGTGGAGACCACTCCGATGACTACGCCCACGGCCCACGGCCCAACAAGAGCGTCTACCGCCATATCCACATCAACCATGGCCAGTATGTGGAAGCAGGAATCGAGCAAGTGAAGAAAGAGCTGATGAAAGACGAGAATCTGCGTCAGCGTTACTCCACGCGATACCTGGCCATCAAACTGCTGGAGATGGACAAGGATGCCGAGAAGTATATACGCAGCCTGTCGAACGGAGAGAGCATCCTCCGCCTCCGTGACAAAGCCGCCCAACAGATCAAGCTCGACACGAAAGACGACAGCGAGACCGCCATCATGGATGCCAAATACGGTTTCATCCACGGAGCCTTGGAAGAGGCCAAGTACCAAGAGGGCAGCAATGAGGACACCTATAAGATGACACATATCCTCGACCAGATCATCACCAACCGATGGTTGGGTTTCCCCATCTTCATCTTCCTGCTCTACGTGATGTTCCAGACGACGTTCTCGCTCGGGCAATATCCCATGGACTGGATTGAAGCCGGTTTCGGATGGTTGGGCGACTGGATCAGCACCACCCTGCCCGATGGTCCGGTGAAAGACATGCTCGTCGACGGTGTCATCGGCGGTGTAGGAGCCGTCATTGTCTTCTTGCCCCAGATTCTGATTCTTTATGCTTTCATCTCCTTCATGGAAGACTCGGGCTATATGGCCCGTGCCGCCTTCATCATGGACAAGTTGATGCACAAGATGGGGCTTCACGGCAAATCCTTCATCCCACTGATCATGGGCTTTGGCTGCAACGTCCCTGCCGTAATGGCCACACGTACGATAGAGAGTCGCCGTTCGCGACTCATCACGATGCTGATCCTGCCCTTTATGAGCTGCTCTGCCCGATTGCCGATCTACATCATGATTATCGGAGCTTTCTTCGCCCAGCGCTATCAATCGGCCATCATGATCTCACTCTACGTGATTGGCATCCTCGTGTCGATTATCATCAGCCGTCTGTTCAGCCGCTTTGTGGTGAAAGGCGATGACACACCTTTTGTGATGGAACTGCCCCCCTACCGCATCCCTACAGGCAAAGCCATGCTCCGCCACACCTGGGAGAAAGGCAAGCAATACCTCAAAAAGATGGGTGGCATCATCCTCGTGGCCAGCATCATTGTCTGGGCGCTGGGTTACTTCCCCCACGACGACAGTCTGACACACCAGCAGCAACAAGAGCAGAGTTACATCGGACGTATCGGCAAAGCCATAGAACCCGTCTTCCGCCCACAAGGATTCACTTGGAAACTCGATGTGGGATTAATCGCAGGTGTCGGTGCCAAAGAGATAGTAGCCTCCACCATGGGAGTGCTTTACACCGGTGACGAGGAAGTGGCCGACGATACATCAGAGGAGAGTGCCAACCAATATCCTGTCCTGCGCGAGAAAATGGCTGCGGAAGGCATCACCCCGCTCATCGCCTACTGCTTCCTGCTGTTTGTCCTGCTCTATTTTCCCTGCATCGCCACCATAGCCGCCATCAAAAACGAGACCGGAAGTTGGCGCTGGGCCCTTTTCGCCGCCTGTTATACCACAGGAGTGGCGTGGATCGTGTCTGCCGCAGTATATCAGATTTTCTCCTGACATTTTTTATCAGCGGGTATCGGGATCCGACACCCGCTGATATAGACGCATGACCGTCCAATCACGGCATCGCGTATGACACCGTGATGTTATTGTAGCATTTGGTCATGTCGGCTCCTATCTCTGCGATCAATGATGTGGCGGCGCGCTCCTTGATGCCGGGTATGGTCATCAGTCTCCGAGTTCGTTGGGTTAGTAAATCCTGCATATCTGCAGCATCGCTGCACAAAATACATCCGCTGTATTTGCAACTTATTGTATACCAATTTTTTTGATTAAAACGGCAGAAAAGTGATTGCATGGATTTAATGGAGGATGAAAATGACGAAGATTTAACGTATTTAACTTTTGTAAGCCACAAAAATGAAGATGGTGTGCATATTTTGTGCAGAAGTTATTCTCGCAAGGAACAACTCTGGCTATCTCCGCTCTTTTGTTGCCTACAAGTCACTGAAATTCGTGAAGCATAACACTGCAAACGATGAACAATTCTGGAGCCACAATTATCTGTCGAGCTTGCAGTCTGCCTGGGTTGGTATGACTTTTGAGCGTCTGTGCTTCCAGCATATTCGCCAAATCAAGATGGCTCTTGGCATCAGCGGAGTAGTGACCATGTCTTAGCATGGCGAGTGGGGGCAAGTGCCGATAGAAGAAAAGGTGCACAGATAGACTTGCTCATAGACAGGGCAGACAACATATTGAATATCTGTGAGATGAAATTCTCGCATAACGAATATACTGTGACTAAAGAAAATGCTTATCTCATACAAACGCCAAGAACTGATACTGGTTGATTAAAGTCACAAGCA
>CAMNIN010000028.1 GCA_946540735.1 uncultured Prevotellaceae bacterium
GCCCATGTCATACACCACGTCGCCGCAGTAATAGCGGAACTGGCCGGCCTGAGGCTCGGGATCGCCGGGGTCGTCGCCGGGGATGCCGCCGTCGCCGGGTATCACGATGCCGCCCTGTGGAGTCTCACCGCCGGCGTTTCCAGCGGAGAGGGGCGAAACCACGGGGGCGAAACGGATGCCGTAGGTGGTGCTGAGCTTCTCGCCCGTGGAGCTGTAGGTGTTGCGGATGAAGCTCTGGTCCTCGAATTCTATCATCGAGGGCAAACTTAGTGCAAGTTGAGCGGAATTGCAAGCAAAACACGAAGTTTTTGCTTGAATTCCCGAGACGCAGCCTGAATTGGGATTCATCATATCCAAATTTAGCAAATTATATTCAATTGACGTGATATTCCGATATAAATCTTTCGTCATGTTGCTGGGAGTCACTTAATCAGTAACAAAACTGGTACGATACACATACCACTTCTGATTTGTAATCTTCTTCCACTTTGATTGTGTTCTTTTTAAACCCTCTGTATATAGTTTAATACGCTCCTTTTGTGATTCTGAATAGTAGTAGTACCTCAATGGCGGTATAGAAGCTCTTATTTCTTTAATTCTTAAATTGGAGTCAAATAAGATAAAGAAAAAAACTCTGTAGCTATAATCATCATCCCAATCATTAGGTTTATAATAATTATTTCTAAGATACTCCTTAAGATTTTCATCTCCACTCTTGAAAATAACTTGATTCAGTTTTATCTTAAGTTGTTTTCCTTCTTTTGTAATATAAACCATAATGGAATCGTTCTTTGATGCATATATAGGTCCATACTCGTCATACATAATTTTGCTGTTTTGACAATACACGCTAAATGAGCACATTAAAACCAAATACAAAACACCTACTACTTTTTTCATAACCACTACTACCTAAATATTTTTCCTGTCGATGATTCAAGATAATCATATCCAAATCGTTTCATTACATTCCACTGCCGTCCGTAAATGAAATCACCATTTTGGGAATGACTATGAGGCTTTCTACTCAAATACAAAATAACATGTCCAAATTCATGGGCAATACCACAGGAACGCTGATTTATACTTCCAAGGGCATTTATGTTTATCCTGATATTGTTATTGGTAGACCTTTTATATTCATCGGATGATATTGGGTATAGTGTTTGCCCTAAATTTCCAACAAGTGTCAGACCTGAGGGATGTAATAGATCTTCTTGACCTCTATTATGATCCTTTGCATAATCAGTTTCTGTAGGAACAGACCAAGTATCAAAATGATATTGATTACCTATATAATAATCATTTATGTATGTTGTTGCAATCTCAACCATCTGAGGATTAATTGATATATTATATAAATCTTGTAAAAAACTATCTTGGGAATTTGAGGCAATTTGCTGAATTGATTCGGGAACCAAAACGCCATTGGTAAATTTCATTGACAAATTAGTTCCTTTTTGCAAGGCATTATATATAGCATCAATCGAAGCCATGTCAAAAATTGTGATACTGTCACCATGTAGGTCTATCGCATTCACTGGATCATTCAAACAATACCCATAAGGTGTCACATCATAATATTTCTCGCAGAGCGGATCCATCGTGCCCCACTGCAGGCGGTCGGCGAAATATGACCTCGCACCGAAGTCATAGGCGTCGAGGCCACCCGTGCGGTCGAGCTCCTTGCTGCCGTACTTGTAGGGCTGCACGCCGGGGTTCGTCGACTCGCGCATCAGGCCACCGAAGGCGTAGTAGTGGTTCACCTGCTCCACGGCGTCTGTCTGGTCGAAGACCACTCGGACGTTGCCTAAGTGGTCGCGCAGGTAATAGTGGTACTGAGGGGTGCCGTCGGAGGAGAACGTCACGTAGCCCTCGTCGGTCAGCAGCCGTGTCGTGCCCATGTCATACACCACGTCGCCGCAGTAATAGCGGAACTGGCCGGCCTGAGGCTCGGGATCGCCGGGGTCGTCGCCGGGGATGCCGCCGTCGCCGGGTATCACGATGCCGCCCTGTGGAGTCTCACCGCCGGCGTTTCCGGCGGAGAGGGGCGACACCACGGGGGCGAAACGGATGCCGTAGGAGGTGCTGAGCTTCTCGCCCGCCGCGCTGTAGGTGTTGCGGATGAAACTGTGGTCCTCAAATTCTATCATCGATGGCAAATTTAGCAAATTATACTCAACAGACGAAATTTTCCTATTCAAATCTTTCGTCATGTTGCCGTTTTCGTCGTATTCGTACTCCACAGCCTCGTCAGCTCCGTCGGCGAAATGGAACGCCCCGGCGTAGGTATGGCCTGTGGCGACGCTGTCGGTGACGTGCACCAGCTGGTTGCCGTCGTATTCCAGCCGGAGGCGGTCGGAGGGAGACGAGGTGCGGCTGCCATTCAGAGAGTTCGGGCTCTTGCGGTAGACCCACGTGGGGTTACCCATATCGTCGTACTCGGCCTTCTCTTCGTAGAGTCCCATGTAGTTTCCGAGAAAAGTCCCCTCGCCGTAGTTGGCCGAGATGAGGCGGCCCTGGTCATCGTACACCAGGCCGTAGCCGCGCTGGCGCGTCTCGCCGCTGCACTGCCAGGCGTAGGCGCCCACCCTGCCGCTCCAGCAATACTGGTGGGGAAGAATCGGGTTGAGGCCGTCCACGGTGGTGTTGTAGCACAGACGCTCCGTGAAGCGCTGCCCGGAGATCCTCGTGGGCCACGACCGCACGTTGTAGGTGTAGGAGGTGGTCTCCAGGCCGCCGACGGTCTTCGTGGAGACTCGCCCTACGGCATCGTAGGTGTAGGATGACAGCGTGACGGGCGATGAGCCGTTCACGCTGTGGGTGACAGAGGTCAGAAGGCCGGAATGGCTGTCGTATGAGTAGACGGAGGTCTCGCAGAGCGAGGGCTTGCCTGGTGCGGAGTGCATGTTCGTAATCACTGATGGCTCACCGGAGAATGTGTAGGAGGTCGCCGTCACATCATGCCCTCCAAGGGTGTTTGAGGAACGCTGCTGGATGATGCGCCCCTCGGTGTCATAATAGCACACCGTCAGCAGTGGCGTGCCGCCACCGTCAGCGGAATAGCTGGCCTGCCCGGTCACCAGGCCGGTGGCGCAAGCCGCCTGACCCGTATGACCTGTGACAGGTGCGAACGACAGCGAGTCATCGGACAGGATGCTCAGGAAGCCGTAGCTGTCGTACCATGTCACGGTGAGAAGATCCACATCCTGAAGGGACATTTGACAGGTGTAGCCGCCAAGGTTTGAAGCACCCATATAGGAGACGGTCGACATGGACGAGGAGACCGGGGCCATGCAGGAAGAGGGACAGGTGCCGCTGACGGCTGGCCGTCCGAGGGGGTCGTAGAGGGTGAAGGCGCACCGTCCCACGGAGGCTTGGGCACCGTCCTGAGTGAACACGGGGCGGTCGGCGGTGTCGTAGCAGGTCGTGGCGGCCTCACAGCCCGGAAGAAGGACGGAGGTGCGGCGGTGCCGCTCATCATAGCCGTAGACATAGCACCACTGGCGCACCGCACCGGGGGCAGTCAGGCTCCACGGACCTCCGGAGGACATCGAGGCACTGGCGGCAGGCGGTATCACCATCTGGGGCTCACCCCAGTCGTCGAGGACGTAGTAGGTTTCCCCGCCTGCATTGTCACGGGTCATCACCACACGGCCCTGGAAATCGGCGTAAATGGTGCGGGTGAGGCCGTCCTCGTCTGTCTCGGTGACGGTGCGCAGGCTGCCTGCGGCATAGTATCCTGACAAAACCAGGGACTGGCCAGAAAGCCCGTAGAGGCGCACTTCTCCGCCGGAGTTAGTGCCATAGGTCCTCGTGACCGAGTGACCGCCCTGCTCCCATAAGGCTCCGGGGCCGGTCTCGGTGACAGGACGGTCCAGCATGTCGGTGGAGTAGGTCCGCTTCAAGCGGGTCTCACCCGGGTACAGGGTCTGGCCCGAAGAAGAGACCTGGGAGGATGTCATGAAACTGCCGTCGCCGGGAACGGGGATATAGGTGCTTGACAAGGATCCTCCGTGGCCGTACTCCGACAGCTCGCAGACATACGAGCCGGGGCCGGAGGACTCGCAGGTGAGCACGGGACGGCCGAGACCGTCATGATAGCGCAGTTCCTCGATGAAGGAAGAGCCGGATGAGTCGAGCATGTGGCGGGAGAGGACATAATTGCGGTCCTGGCTCTGGGCGGAGGCGTAGGCGGGAGCCAGAGCAGCCGCCAGGGCCAGCGCGGGAAGAAGCATCAACGAGGAAACGCCGGTGTGGATTTGGATCATGGCTTGAAATGGTATTGATGGGTTTCTATGGTGTTGCCGAGACCGTCGCTGACGGATGACAGGCGGCCGAAGACGTCGTAGGTGTAGTTCCTCGCAGTCCCGTTGGGCGATGTCGTGGAAGAGGGGCCGAGGAGGGGCTCGAACGTGCTGGTGGTGACGAGCACTCCCTTGTCCGAGAGGGCAGAGCGCAGGGCGCTGAGTTTGGAGGGCACGCCGGATACGGCATTGCCGAGCTGGGTGATGAGCGACGGGGTGGCCCACTGGCTCACCTGAGCGTACGTGGCGCCCCGGATCTCTGCCACGGGGTACATCTGGTGGTAGCCCCACAGATAGACGGCACGTTCGGTGGAGTCCTTCTCCACGTACCTCAGGTCGCACAGCGGGCTGTAGGTATAACTGATCCGCTGCTCCGGCGCACCGCCACCCGAGGAGATGCTCGACGTGGTGCGCAGGTAGACCTTGCGTTGTATATCCCTGGAATACCCGGGGAAATAGCTGTAACGGTCGCGGCGGCTCTGGAGGAGGGTGGTGTTCCCTCCCCTCTTGCCGTAGAGGCTCTGCTCCACGACGGGGTTGATGATGAAGTTGGAGCTGTCCGCCATGGCCGCCTCAGCACCGCTGGCGAAGTCGAAAGGATACTTGTACTCCGTCACGTAGGACATGCCCGGGATGCTTGAGTCCGTGGTGGAGGACCTCACCCGGTGGTTATTCGAGCTGTAGGTATAGAACGTTGAACGAGAGGACGCTGACTCCCCGCCATAGAGGGTCTCGGTCTCCGAGGCCAACCTGTCCCAGTCCCTCACGAACGAATAGAACCAAAGCCTGTACCGAGGAATGAGCGTTTGGAAGCTGCCGGTGTTACTGGAGAAATCGACGTAGGTGTCTTCAACCATCACGTTTGAGTGGATGAGGGAGGTGGTGTGCTCGTAGGTGTAGTCGAGCCGTCTCAGGGGGTGGCCGGAGGAGTCCATGAAAGTACGGGAAAGAAGACTGCCGTTGCCATGGCAGTTGAAATACCACATGCCATGGTGTGACTTGGGGACAGAATCCGTGTAGCACGACACCACAGAGCCCAGGAGGGCGCCACCGGAGTCGTACTTTTTCCTGGTGACGGTGGAATAACCTACCGCTCCACCGCTCATGGACATGAGGGGAACCGGCATGCTGCACGATGGATGCCTGAGCCTGTGGACGCTGTACTTGTATCCCTGCACCTGCCCCGGAAGGATTCCTGTGCTGTAGATGCACCACAAGGTCTTGTTGTCAAAGAAAGTGAGAGGCTGGAGGAGCCTGCCGCTTGTGGCCCCGCCTTCATCGACATACTCATACACTGTGGAATCACACACCATCCCCGTCTCGTCAATGTTCGTCACCTTGCGGATGCGCAGTCCTCCTCCGTGGTTCTCGGGCACGCTCGACTGGGTCATTCTCTGGTGAAGCTTCATGGTTGCGGTGACATGGTATCCAGACCCGAGGTCGTCAGGGCAGTAGGCGACGAGGGTGTAGGTGTTGGGGGAAAGGTCCACGTTGAATGTCTCCGTATAGCTGTACGTCGTCCCGAGGTCGGTTCCCGGAAGGGAGGCCAGGTCATACGTCAGGGTGGATCCGCCGGGGGCGTGGGGATATATCCTCACGCAGGCTCCGGAGGTCAGCAGGTGGGACAGCCGGCCGGAGAAGCTCACGGTGACAGTGCCGACCGCCCTGCTGCCCACCGTGAAAAGGCGGTATGTGACATCGCCGGGCTGGTTGTTGTCGGAGGCGGGGAGGCTCACGTTGTGGGATTCGTACCCCTGCGCTGTCGGAAGTCTCAGGCTGCTCATCGTCCCCGTGGAACTGAAGCGGTGCGCCTCGTACTCGAATCTCGTGGAGCCTTTCGACGGATAGGTGATGCCCGTGAGCATCGCTGCCTGGGACTTCACGGGGTCGCAGTAGCGGTTGGCGGCCTTCATCCGCATGAGCTCCTCATTGAAGCTCTCCCCGGCGGACAGGAGGATGGGAAGCGGTGTTGGCAGCATGGTGTAGCTCGCCTGGCTGATGCTTGTGCCGCTGTTGGCCCGGCCGTTGTAGTATCCCCAGAAGTCCTGGGCATAGCTTGTCTTGATGGGGAGTCTCTCGGTCTCGTTATAGGAGAAGCGGGTGGTCAGCGTGTCGTTCCCGGCGACCTCCTTGACGGACAACAGCTTCAGGCGGAGCTCCAGGTCATCCCGCCCCCCGGTGTAGGAGGAATAGGTGAGGTGGTTGCCGCCGGACTGCGGTGCCCTGAAGTAATCGTAGCTGAGCAGGATCTCGCGTATGGTGTCACCGGTGAGCTTGGAGATGACGGCGATCCTGTCGAGTTTCCTGCTTCCGGGGTAGTCGTCACGGGTGCTCGTGGTGAATGCCACGTGCTGGTCATAAGTGTCGATGTAGCTCGGGTATGTGGGTGAGACGTCACACTCCCTCGTGCTGTGGCCGCTGCTGTATCCAAGGGCCGGGTAATGGGATACATCGGACTCTGAAACGCAATCGTATTGCTCATAAAGCCTGCTGCGGGAGTGGATGAGGTCGGAGGGACGCGCATGCCCCAGGTCCACCGCACTGCCCTCGGGCGAGAGGATACGCACCAGGTTCCATGAGGACGTGTAGAGGGAGGCAGGAGTGTCCTCCGTGTATTTCTCCCCGGGCTGGAAATAGTAGACCCATCCGTCGCCGTCGGTGACGGCCCACTGGGCGTCGTACAAGGTGGAATAAGAGCTGTTGTTGAGGTCCTCTATCTTGTATTGGTCTCCATCCTTGCCGAAGACATCATACTTTCCCGTGAGGTTGTCGTAGAAGAACGTGAGGAACCGGCCGTGGGGGAGGGAGACCTGGTAATAGTCACGCTCGCCGTAACCGGCGCGGAAATCCCTCCTGAGGTCTATACTGTAGGAGTCCATGTCGCTCTGCATGTAGGAGACAACGCCGTCGCCTTCGGAAAGGAAGTCCTCCCATTCGGTGGCGGACGCTTCCAAAAGCCGCGGATCCGTGGACCCGGAAGGCACGTAGTTGATGCAGCCGCCCACCATCAGGTTCCAGCCGAGCCCGACCCAGGAGGATTCCTGCTCCACCGGGATGCCGCCGGCGTCGTAGGTCAGCGCTATGGGGATCTCAATGTCCTTGTACTTGACTGTATAGAGCGGCACCTGAATGGACG
Organism: uncultured Prevotellaceae bacterium; assembly: GCA_946540735.1. Lineage (GTDB taxonomy): Bacteria > Bacteroidota > Bacteroidia > Bacteroidales > Bacteroidaceae > Prevotella. The sequence continues at coordinate 7,444 of CAMNIN010000028.1, forward strand.
GGGAACCGGTGAACTCGCTCACCTCATACACGCCGTATTTCTGGAAAGCCATTGCCTCAGGGGTCTTGTACAGCACCTCGGGCATCTCCAGGGTATAAGAGGACGAGGAGCGCAGGGGGACGGTTACCAGGGTATCAGTGTCTGTACTGTCTGTCCTCAGGTGCGAGTCCCCGCCTGGCTCCCGGGAATAAGCAGGGGCGGAGGGATTGGCCAGCATGGCGAAAGACCAGGCCAGCGCATGGAATATGCTTGCTGGTTTATTCATATCATCTTGAGTTGAACTTCTCGGTGAAAACGTCGGGGCCGCATGTCACGCGCAGGGCGTAATGCCCCCGGGGGAGGCCGGAGCAGCTGAGGGCGATGGTGTACGTGCCGCTGCCGCCGTAGGTGCGCTCCGCGCTGCGCCACGCCACGCCTGACACGTCGGAGACCAGAAGGGACACCGCCGCAGCCCGGGACAGGGTGAATGTGACGGTGAGCGCGCCGGAGGCGGGGTCGTAACCCGCGGAGCGGGATGTCATGGCGCCGCCGGGAGGGTCATGCCCTTTTTCCGGGGACGGGAATCCGTCAAGAGGACGCAGCGGGGCGTTCTCCATGTCATAGGGGAGGCCTGCCTGTGAGACGGGCGGGAAGAGGGTGGCGAGCGAGGCGGTGCCCTGTGCGTCGCCGGTGCTTTCCAGCCGGACGACGGGATAGCGCCAGCCGGGGGCATACCAGGCGTATTCCTCGCTGATGACGGGGGATGCGGCTTCCTTGACGCAGACGATGTCCCGGCTTGCCGCATGACGGAGGGACTCCCATGTGCGGACACTGTCTACGGAAGCCTGCCACGTGCGGCGAAGCGTGTGCGTGCGCAGGACATGGCGGAGCGTGTCGCCGGAGGGGAGGATGAGTGTGCCCGCCGCATCGGCCCGGGTGACGCCGTCGCCCCAGACCCGCATGAACGTGCGGTCGCACCACTTCCCCACACCGTGGAAGCTGCCGCGGATGCTGTCACCATAGGCGAAGGGATAGCGGAGCAAGGGAAGCGGCCCGTCGAGTTCCATGAGCGTGTGGCGGTTCTCAAAGCCCGTGAGGAAAAGGGTGTCGCCGCGTATGACCGTGCGCCACGACGTGTACTGCCCCAGAGCGGTCTGCGAGCAGGAGTCCACCGCGTATTGGAGGATGCAGTGCCTGCCCGGGTCAGCACCGCTCAGGTTCCACACCACGCCGAGACCCGCTGAACCGGGGGAAGCCACGTCAAGATGCCGCATCACCAGGCTGTCGCCGTCACGGGCGGCATTGGCTGCGGCGGTGAGCGTGGTCTGGCTGTAAACGGATGGTCTTACGAAGAGTAAAACCGCCAGAAACAGGAAAGCGGTCTTTGCATTCATAACAGATGTTTATTCTTCAATGGTGACTGTAAAAAGAGACACGACAGTACCTTCCACTTCCACCGAAAGAACATAGTCGCCTAACTCATATTCAGAGAGATCGTAATTGAACACTTGCCCTGGGGTCGCACTCGCTTCCTCATCGATGTACGTGATTCCATTTCTGGTAAGCGACATGCGAACATTAGCTATCGTATCATTGATGATAATCTGAAGTTCGCAGTCATCCTCTACAGATCCGATAGTCACCCATTCATACACCGGGCCCCTACGAGGACCTTGGGAATCCATCGTGGTATTGCTCTCAACATAAATTTTCTTCTTGGCATACGTCGTAGCAGGAAAACTGGCCAGCAAGAAACAACTCAGCACTAAATAAATAATATTCTTCATCATGTTATTCGTTAAGGTTAGACAAATAGATGCCGCAAATATAAGCGAAAAAAAGATATGCACAAGCATTTAAAAGGGGAAAATGGAAACGTTAGCGTTTCGCCGAAAAACGCACTTAACACATTGTTTTCATGAATGTTAGGAAAAGTAAATAAAAAATCTTAACTGAAAATAAAACGCCTTGGGCGGTGACAGAGCGGCGAAACAGAGTCAAAAATGAGGGGGCGAGTGATGGTTTTCAGCTATGAATATGCTAATTTTGCACCATATCCATTAACACCTCAACATGGCAGATGATCATGAACAAATTTCCTGAATCCATCCTTCTCACCCTACTGCTCATCACGGGATGCACCACATCACCTGACTCGAACATACTGAGCGAGATCGACTCACTCGTGGCCGCAGAGGAATATGACTCCGCTCACCATGAGATCGTGAGAACAAAAGGCCGCTTCGACAGACCACAAGACTTGGCACACTACCAACTCCTGCTCGCCAAAACAAGCTACCTCACCTACAACACCCTCCCGTCGGACTCCATCATCGACCAAGCCATTGCGTTTTATGAGAAAGCCAACGAACCACTAAAACTGGCTGACGCCTACTATTACAAGGCTGCATGCTCGCATGAGAGACGAGATTACGCACAAGCCATCCGATACTACAAAAAAGCTGAGGAGGAGGCACAGAAGACTGATGACCTCGCCTTGAAGTATAAAATAGCGGAATCGATCGTAAAAATCAACAGCCAAAACAACAATGACAGACTGCAGCTGAACTATGCCCATCAAGCACTACAGATCGCCCTGGAATCCGGCAACAAGAACTGGATGGCTTATTCCTACTTCAACCTCTGCAGAGCCTATCAGAACATCGGGGATATAGACAGCATGACGAATTACGCCAAGCAGCTGATCACACGACTCGATGATATTTATCCAGAAGACAAACCTGCTTTCTTGTCATGCATCGGATATATGTATTATAAAAAAAGTGATTGGCAACTGGCGAAAAAGTATTATAAGGAATCGCTCGACCTCCAGAAGACCGCTCACACCATGGTCAATCTGGCTGATGTCTATGTCAAGGAAGGAAATGAGAAAGAGGCTTACAAACTCTGGGGAAAAGCATTCCTAATGAACGACTGCAAAGTAAAGGACATCATCATGTTTAACATGCTACAATATGATCTCGACCATCACAGAAACCTGGAGGATGCCTGCGACCGGCTATATGGGCTATATATCACGAAAGACAGCATGGAGAACGCTTTGAGAGACAGGACAATACAAGAAATGCAACAACAATATGACCAGGATCGGGAGAAAAACAATGCCAACAAGAGACAAATGAAGTGGATGATGGCGACCTTGACTTTAACGCTCATCATCATTTGCCTCTTGACTTATCTGAAATACCGCAAGCAAAAAGCTACTCTCCAGATGGCAGAACAGCAATCGCTCATCAACACTTACATGAGCGAGGCCCATTTCTTAAAGGCAAAGGTGCAAGACAAAGAAGCACTCATCAAAGAATACAAGAAGAAACTGCAAACGAGCCAAAAGGAAGAGGGGAAACTGACCGATGAGGAAGCTAAACACCAGCTTGAAATGATTGAGAAATATAGAACCCAGATCCAAGAACTTGAATGTGAACGCGAAGAGGCCTTGGAAAAAATAGACAAGCTGAACGACACCGTCAGGGACCTTGTCAAACAGGCAGCTCCACGCTTGAACCATGGGAAAATCCTATATGACTCCATAGTGGAAAACGGATCAGCCGGGAAATGGAGCAACGAGGACTACAAATGCTTCATCGAATACTACAAAGCAATAGACCTGGCGAACTACAAACGGATTGAAAAAGAATATCCTCACCTGACGTTGAGGAATTCACTTTTTCTCATTCTCCATGAAATGGGAAAGAACGATGATGAGGTGGAACAAATCATGGGGCTTTCTCACGAGGGCATCAGGTCGACCAGATTCAGGATTCGCAGCAAAAAGAGATGAATGCAGGCAAAAAAGGGGAAGCGAAAAGCTCCCCCTTTTTTAGATGATATAAATAAACAGAATTAGTCTTCGACAACGACTGGCTTGTACTTCGGCACAAGGGTCTTCATGACACACCAACCGATGAGATAGGCCACGGCGCAGAAACAGAAGACAATCATATAAGCTGCAGGCTTGCCGTCGTAACCCAAGAAAGTGAAAGCCTCACCCTGCCCTTCGGCGTAGGTGAAGAGATTACCAGAGATCTTGTTAATCAGCATGGAACCCAGACCACCGGCCATGGCACCGATACCAGTGATGGTGGCAATGGTGGATTTGGGGAACATGTCGCCCACGGTGGAGAAGATGTTGGCAGACCATGCCTGATGACCGGCACCGGCCAAACCAATGATGATGGCAGGCCACCAAGCCGGATCAATGGGGCTGGCCTCCCACATGGCCAAAGGCTGTGCGAAAAGAGCAAACAGCGGGAAGAAAGCAAAGATCAGCATGGCCAGCATACGACCGGCATAAGGATTCATGCCGCGCTTCTCGACGAAGAGCTTTGGCAAGTATCCACCGAAGATGGAGAGGACGGTCACAATGAAATACAGGGTGAAGATGAGCAGTTGGCCCATGCCGGAACTTGACTTGTAGCCAAACTGATCGGAGAAATAAGCCGGAGCCCAGAAGAGATAGAACCACCACACACCATCGGTCATGAACTTACCGACGATAAACGACCACGTCTGCTTGAAGGTGAAACACTTCGCAAAACTAATGGCAGGTCCCTCATCGTTAGCATCCTTAGGATCTTCCTCAGTCTCTGCATCCTGGTTGATGTAAGTGAGCTCAGCGGCATTGACGTGCTTGCTCTTGTTAGGTTTGTCGTAGATAAACATCCAGAGAGCCATCCACACGAAGCCCAGGGCACCGATGATGATGAAGGCCATTTCCCACCCGAAAGCCTCAGCCAACGGCGGGATGCTGATCGGGGCTGCCAAGGCACCGACAGATGCTCCGGCATTGAATATGGAGGTGGCGAAAGCACGGTCTTTCTTGGGGAAATACTCGGCTGTCACCTTGATGGCAGCAGGGAAGTTGCCGCTCTCACCCAGTGCGAGAATAGCACGGCAGAAGAGGAAGAGATAGACGCTCACGGTGGCGATGCTCAAAGCCGTCATCGATCCAGCTTCCACAGCACGAAGGGCCATTACGCTGTCAAGACCCTCATACTTCATGGTCACCCATCCGCAGGCAGCATGGAGGCATGCGCCAAGCGACCATACGAAGATGGCCCAAAGGTAACCTTTCTTGGTGCCCATCCAGTCGATGAACTTTCCGGCAAAGAGGCAGAACACGGCATAAAGGATGGAGAAGACCGATGTGATCGTGCCGTAGTCGGCATCGGTCCAGTGGAACTCGGGCGCGATGAAATCCTTCCACGTCAGCGAAAGCACTTGGCGGTCCATGTAGTTGACCGTGGTGGCGAAGAAGAGCATTGCGCAGATGACCCAACGATAATTGGTCATTTTAGTAGTTTGTATGGGACTCATAAAGATAAATGTGATTAAAAAATTTACATTCTATCTGCAAAGTTACTGCAAAATCAAGGCAATACAAAATAAAATCCTCTCTTTTTTTATTTTTTGACGATTCGGGTGTTGTTTTCAACGATTCGGGTAAAATAGCGGATTGATGAAAAAGCAGCACACCTGCATTCGAGGTGTGCTGCCTGAAGGGTGAGTTATTGGTTGGGAATGCGGTCCACTTTTTGGAATTTGATACCGGTCCCAGACCCGGAATTGGAGGGTTGGTTGGTGCTCTCGAAATGGAATCCCGTGCCCCCCTCATCGCGCTGGTAGCGTTCTTCGTTAGGACGCTCATCTCTTCGCCAATCGCGCTTAGGCCGTTCAGGACGACGTGGTGGCTCCTGCCATTCATCATCCCTATCGGGACTCATACTCCGTCGTGGTGGTTCATTCCTCCTCACATTATTGGTGGGCGGATTCATGGGTGCCGGGGGTGCGTCGCGCAATCCGGGAGGTGAAACGGGGTTGTTGTTGAGCGGTTCCACCTTCCCCTCCATGATGTTAAGGGTATACATGCCACGAGGTTTGTTGTTTGAATCGGCTGTTGTGATATAGAGCATGTAGTCGTCTTCTACATCGACATCGACACTGACCACCTTCTCAGATGTACCCGCACCGGTAATCCTGACCGTCTCCGAGACATCGTTGTCGGCATCGTATTTGATCAACTGCCCCTCAAGGGTGTAATACATGCGGTGAAGGCCATCCTCGTTATAAGTGACGATCACCTCAGCCCCTTCGGGCAGGCTCTCACGCACACTGTTGAGCAAATTCTGGGGAGTATTTGCTGCTTTCTGGGTATCCGATCCGGTCTTATCCGTTTCAACCTCGGCCTTCTTCTCCTGAGAAGAATGGACAACCTCGGTATCGGGAGTTTTCTCATCGTCTTTTGAAAGCAGGAAGTAACCCAGAAGACCAAGTACGATGAGTAAAAGGGCGACAAGAGCGATCAACACGTATTTCAGCGCATTGCTTTTCTTGGGAGAAGGGGGAACTGGAGTTGCATATCCGCCTGGTTCTGTGGCACCATCAGGGAAGAGAGTCGGCTCGGGCTTAAGATCAGGACTAGGTTCGGGTTTGGGTTCGGGCCTGGGGTCGGGTTTGGGTTCGGGTTTGGGTTCGGGTTTGGGTTCGGGTTTGGGTTCAGATCTGAGATCGGGTCTGGAATCTGGCTTAGGCTCGGACTTAGGCACTACAGGTGGAACGGGGATGGGCGTCACACTTGGCTGGGCGGTGCTCAATCTCTCTCCACATACCGGACAGGTCGCAAGGCCCACATCCACTGACTCGCCACAATAGGGGCAGGTCTGCTTGGAGGTAGTTGGAGGGGCAGGTTCGGCAGGGGCGACCGTGGGAGCCGGCACAGGCTCTGGAGCTGGCTCAGGCCCAGGAGTTGGCTCAGGCTCTGGAGCTGGCTCGGGCTGTGGAGCTGGAGCAGACTGGATGCTAAGACTCTCGCCACAGACAGGACAAACAGACAGGCTCGCATCCACCTCTTCTCCACAATAAGGACAAGTCTTGATGTTTGCGGCCGCAATGGTTTGCTCCACAGGTTCATCACCTATTCTCTCACCGCAACAAGGACAGACGTACGCATTGTCATCTATGAGTTCCGCACAAACAGGACATCTTTTCATGATGGTGAAACGTTTGGGTTATACATTGATATCATTACGCTATTATACCTTTCTCCTGGAGAGATTGCGATAGATAACCGCCTGACAGCCCAAATTGATGACCATATAGGCAGCCAAGAGGACGACGGACAAAATGGTTCCCACAAAGGCCAGTTTGATCATACCAAAGAGGAATGTCAACAGCCAAAGAGCGACCATCAACACCATGTAAAGCACAAACGATACGCCAAATATGGTCCACTTGTAGCCATAGGTGATCTTGTTGCTTTGTATCAAGGCATCGGAGGGAGAGATCTCTTTGTCGATCATCAGATACAGAGCCTGCGACCATCCTATAGAGATAATGATTCCGGGGATGATCAAGAACAGGAACGCTGGGAAAAGCGACATGAACATCAGCCCGAGCAAGGTGAAGAATTCTCCCATATACTTGCGGTATTTCCCATCGAAAAGGAAAGTGGGACTGATCGTCTTGTTGGCATTCTTGCTGAACTCGATCGGCAGCGTCATCATGCCGATAGTCGTTCCGACGTTGATGTAAGGAATCCAAAAAGTCAGGATATAGAGGATATAGGCCAAGAACAACTGGAGAAAATTCTTGAGGCCTATCTGGATTCCTTCGGACAGGACACCGCCAAGGGTGATGACAGGACCGTATTGTCCATCTGCATCATAAGCGGCGGTATCAGCGGCGTAGGAACTATCCTGCCGGGCAGACTCTTGCCCATATCCAAAGCCCTGCTGTTGACGGCGGGCTTCCTCCTGACGACGGGCTTCCTCCTGACGGCGGGCCTCCTCCTGACGGCGGGCCTCCTCAGCAGCATTGGTCTGGTTTTGATCTACAGATGGAACGACCGAATCGAACCAATAGCCACAGTAGCGGCATTTGCGCGCTACAGACTTGATCATTTGTCCGCATTTGGGACATCTTTTCATATCTTCCATGGTTGACGATAGTTTTGGTTTATAAATAGACGAACAAATCTCTTACATATTCTGGGGTTACTTCACTTGGAGCTGGACAATATCGCTTTGGAGGCCGACGGCCTTGGCTGTGAGTTTCACGTCTCCAGAGTCCTTACCGGCCTGAAGCACGACGAGGCACTTACCGGCAAAAGCCCTTCTGTTATTGGCCTTGAACCGCTCCAATGAAGTCTGGCAGCCATTGTCGACACCAGCGATACTGGCATGCCCCGTCACCTCAAAGAAAATCTGATTCTCAGCATCAGGACAGAGGTTGCCATCCCTATCGACCACTTCCACTGTGACGAAAGCCAAACTCTTGCCATTGGCCTGCAACATAGCACGGTCGCTGTTCAAGCGAATCGCATAGGGAGCCCCAGCGGTGCGGATCACTTGTTGGCGCACATCCCGCCCGTCTTTCCGCGCCACCACCTTGACCTCGCCAGGCTCATAGGTCACCCGCCACATCACATGATACTGATGAGAGTCAGCCTTCTTGCGGATGCCCTGACTCTTGCCATTGACAAACAGTTCCACCTCATCGGCCTGGTTATAGTAGCACCAGAGGTCGATGGTCTGGCCCTCGATCCAATTCCAATGCGGGAAAAGATGGAGCACTGGTTTATCAGTCCATTCGCTCTGATACATATAATACGAGTCTTTAGGGAAGCCGGCCAGGTCGACGATGCCGAAATAACTGCTGCGGGCAGGATAGGCATAAGGAGTTGGCTCTCCGATATAGTCGAAACCCGTCCAGATAAACTGGCCACCCACGAAGTCATTGTGCTTCACCACATCCCAGGTCTCCTCATGCGTGCTGCTCCACGAGGCGTGCATATTGTCGTAGGCGCTGCATTTGAACGAAGGGTCGGTGTATGGCAGCCACCACTCCACAGGAGCCTTATAGACCGAGTCGCTGGGCATCATATAGAAGCCACGGCTCTGCAAGGCCGAGACACTCTCGCTGAAGATAAAGGGTTTGCCGGGGAAATTCTTGGGCACATCCTTCACCCACTGGTGATGGTAGTTGAATCCGATGATATCGATGGCACCACTCTTGAAGAGGTGATTACCCGGATCAGGTTCGTTGCAACCGGCCGTGATCGGCCGTGTGGTGTCATAACGTCGCACGATCTCAGCCAAATGACGAGTGAGCAGCGAGTTGACGCTGAGTTCCCCCTCCTTGGCCAGCGTGGAAGCGTCGTGACCGGCATTGAGAATGAGGTTGGCCTGCTCGAGCGACAATGTATCGGCCTCCGCCGACGACCATTGCTCGAGCACCTCGTTGCCAATGCTCCACATCAGAATCGAAGGATGGTTGCGGTCGCGCAGAATGAGGTCGGAGAGGTCGCGCTCATGCCACTCATCAAAGAATCGGGCATAATCGTTCTGGGTCTTCTTGCGGCGCCACATGTCAAACGACTCATCCATCACAATCAAGCCCATCGTGTCGCACATATTGAGCAGTTCGGGAGCAGGTGGATTGTGCGAGCAGCGTATGGCGTTAGTGCCCATCTCCTTGAGGATCCGCAACTTGCGATGAATGGCATCCTCATTGATGGCCGCTCCGAGACACCCCAGGTCATGATGCTCGCACACCCCATTGATCTTCATCGGTTTCCCATTGAGTGAGAACCCTTTCTGAGGATCGAAACGGAATGCACGGAATCCTGTTACGGTGACAACATCATCCACAACCCGACCATCGACCAGTATTTCCGTCTTTACCTTATAGATATAAGGGTCGTCGACCGACCAGAGGTGGGGCTTTCTCACCTTGAGGTGCGACTGCCATTTACTGCCAGAAGCCTTTGCCACCACCCTTCCCACCTGGTCGAGGATGGTGTGACGAACCACTGGGCGAATCTTGGAATCGGGAATCACACACTTCACATCGACATCCACGTCGCCCTGAGCCGTAGTCTTCACATACACGCCCCAGTGGTCGACGTGCACATCAGATGTAGCTGTGAGCCAAACATGACGGTAGATGCCGCAACCACTGTACCAACGGGAGTTGGGCTGGTCGCTGTTGTCGACCCTCACCGCGACGACATTGTCTCCGTGACGGTTGAGGTAGGGCGTTAACTCATATTCGAATGAACTGTAGCCATAGGGCCGCATACCCAGACGGTGGCCATTGACATAGACGGTGGCATTCATATAGACACCGTCGAACTCGATGAAAAACTTGTCGGAGCCATCGACCCTGAAATGTTTGCGATACCATCCCACGCCGCCAGGCAGTGCTCCCCCACTCGCTCCCGATGGATTGGCCGGTGAGAAATCACCCTCGATCGCCCAGTCGTGAGGCAGGTCGAGCTGTCGCCACCAGGAGTCGTTATAATCCACGGCAGCCATCTGTGCCGAGTCGGCGAGGACAAACCGCCATCCTTCATCAAAGCATTTGCGCTCTCTCGCACTGGCTTGCACCAGAGCGAAGAGAGCGCAAACGAGCGTCAGCGAAAGTCTTCTCATCATAGATTTCATAACTGGACCTTCAATTCTTTACCTGAATAATTGACAAGCATTCCATCAGGATGCTGCAAGTCGAGCGCAACAGCTTTACCAGGAGACACGGCTACCACATTGAAGCGGCGGTTCTTGAGCATGCCCTTGAAACTGCCCGAGCGTTTGCCGATGGTCAGTGTTTTCGTCGCCTCATCATATTTCATGTCAATGGTGGCATATTTACCCTTCTCGTAATTGTAGTTGGTGCCTTCATCCTCATAGAGTTGGAAACAGCCATCAGCACCCTGATAAACATAGAGGTTGATAAGTTCGGCCGGTTTCTGATCACTCCACTCCATCTCGGGACCAAACGGGACGATGCTGCCCTCACGCACATAGACCGGCATCCGCTCATAAGGAGCATCGACCACGAGGGTCTGTCCGCCATCGATATGCTCACCCGTATAGAGGTCATACCACCCACACTGGCTGGGGAAATAGACACTGCGGTTGCGCGCCTGGTAATAACCCACAGGACAAGCCATGAAAGCCGGGCCAAACATCCACTGGTCGGGGATGTCGTAGACCTTCTCGTCGCCATTGAAGTCCATGGCCAGACCACGCATCATGGTATAGTCGCGGAAATGCACCCATCCGGCCATTGAATACAGGTAAGGCATCAGATGATAGCGCAGTTTGTCATACCACACGATGGTCTTGTAAGCGGGATGATCCTCCGGGGCGATGTTCCACACCTCGCGGAGCGGCCACTGGCCATGAGCGCGGTAGAGGGGGATGAAGCAGCCAAACTGGTTCCAGCGGGTCTGAAGTTCGCGCCACTCAGTGAGATCGGCATTCTCCACCCCTGTCTGGTCATACACTTGCTGAGCCTTGACATAACGGTTCTCCACGGAGAAACCACCCTGGTCCATGCCCCAGAAGGGCAGTCCACTCATGGAGTAGTTGAGTCCGGCGGTCATCTGTGCGCGCATATCCTCCCAGCGGGTGCCGATATCACCGCTCCAAGTGGCAGTGGAGTAACGCTGCTCGCCAGCGAAACCGCTACGGGTGAGCAGGAAGACTTTCTGATTGGGATTGACTGAGCGCTGTCCGTTGTAGATGGCATCGGCGTTGACGATAGAGTAAGCGTTGAAGTACTCCGTGGAAGTGCCTAAGGCAGTAGGACCACTGAGAGCCTTGCGATACCACACCGGCGTACAGTCACGCACATTGGGCTCGGATGCATCCATCCACCATGCGTCGATGCCGAATTTGAACTTGCTGTAGAGGTTGTCATTCATCTGCCGCCAGAACATCTTGCGGGCACCTGCATCATAAGCGTCGTAGAAAGAGCCTGTGAAACCAAGCCAGTCGTGGATGTCGTCGGTGATGGCCTGATGATAAATCCACCCCTTGCTGTCGAGCTCCTTGTAATTGTCGACGGTGTCATAGAACTTCGGCCAGACTGAGATCATGAAGCGTCCGTTCATCTGATGCACACTGTCAAGCATAGCCTGTGGATTGGGGAAGCGTGCAGCCTCGAAAGTGTGGCTGCCCCAGTCAGGGAGTCTCCAGTAGTTCCAGTCCTGCACGATATTGTCGACGGGGATGTGTCGCTGACGGAATTCGGCCAGTGTACTCTCGATCTCGCCACTGGTCTTGTAACGTTCCCGGCTTTGCCAGAAGCCAAGCACCCATTTGGGGTAGAGAGAAGCCTTGCCGGTGAGGGTACGATAACCGCTAATCACCTCATCCATATTACGGCCAGCGATGAAATAATAATCCATGTCGCGGCTCATCTCACTCCAGATGCTGATCACCTTGTCCATCTTGGTGCTCGGTCCGTTCTCATATCGAGGAGCGACCCTCAGACCGCAATAGCTCACGCCACCATCGGGTTTCCACTCGATACGCAGTTGGGTGCGTTTGCCTTTCAGCAAGGCGGTCTTGAATTTCCAGGAGTTGGGGTTCCATGCCGTGCGCCATCTCTCGGGCACCACCTCCTTGCCACCGACATACACCTTCATATATCCGGCATAATAGAGGATAAAATGATAGACATCCGTCTCGGGAGCCTCGATGAATCCATCGTAGACCACTTTGGCACCGTCGAGGTTGAAGCCTTTGGGCAGGTTCTTGATACCTCCATTGTCGGTGGCATTACCGATCTTGGATGTCGACGGGCAGTCATATTCGAAATAGATGGAGTCTTCGCCGCGCACGATCTTCTGTCCGTCCTTATCGACATAAGTACCGGTCAGGTGCCCGGGTTTCCCGCTCTTGTCATAGAGTTTGAAGGCCCGGTTGAGTTGCAGGTAGTCGTTGGGGTTTCCCCATCGGCCAAGGCTATAGCTATCCCAAAGAAGGCCGAAATTGAGGTTGGTCATCACAAAGGGGACGCTCACCTTAGTATTATATTGGTAGAGTTCCTCATTCTTGCCCAGCATATTGTATTCCTCGGCCTGGTGCTGGCCAAGTCCGTATACCGCTTTCAGGTCTTTCTGTGGCTGGAACTGCAAATGCCAAGACCACCCGTTGAGCTCAGCCTCGGAAAGTTGTCGCTGAGGCACGCCCAGTTCTCTCTCCGGCACTCTGAAAGGCTGGAACGTCTTGCCATTGCGCTCCTCCTCGATGAGTTTCTTTCCCTGAGCATCGAAAAAGGCCACATCGCCAGTCTTCGTGTTGACGACGGCTTGCACGCCAGCCGCCTTGACACGGACATTCTGCCCTTCTTCGCTGACGTTGAATTTCGGTTTGGCCGTCTGGGGAACAATGATCAGGCTTTTCTTCTCGGGGAAAGCCTCCTCACGGGTAGCCCTCACCCTGATGATGTTGTCGTTGACAACCTCCAGACACACGATGCGTGCACCGTCTTTCTGCGGACTCTGCACCTGGATGGTCACGCTGTTGTCATTTTTCACATAATCCGCTGCGAGAGCCGTATGTGCTCCCGTCAGGAGGATTGCGGTAATCAGATAAAAAAGTTTTCTCATAAGTAGTTATAAAAATAGGTTGTTTGTTGTTTCACGGTGCAATGCATGAGAGGATCATTTTCTCACACTGCTGTCGCGGATCTTAAGGATCATGGGCACGACTTCCCTGTATATTTTCTTGTCGCCGTTGATGTTTTTCAGGAGCAGTTCACAAGCTTTCATGCCCTGTTTTCCGGCCTGGTCCATGATGGCAGAGAGCTTCGGGGTGACAAAGGCCGCCGTATCGCCATCTGTGAAGCCCATGATGGCCACGTCGTCGGGAATGCGCAGTTCGAGACTCTTGATGGCATCAAAGGCCGCATAGGTGATGATATCGTTGAACGCCAGAATCGCATCCGGCGGGTTGGGACTCCGAAGCAGTTGGAGTGTGGCGTTTCTGGCCGTGTCGAAGTCGATTTTCCCACAAGCCACCAGTTCGCGGTCGATGGGGATCTTGTTTTCACGGAGAGCCTCCAGATAGCCATGTTTGCGTCTTTTGACCATGTCGAGGTGGTTGGGACCACCGATGAAGGCGATCCTGCGGCATCCGTTCTCAATGAGGTGCTGCGTGGCCTGTTGTGCCGCCACATCCCCATTGGCCACCACCTGAGAGAAGAGTTCGGGCAGGCATGTTCTGGCAAAGAACACGAGCGGGATCCCCATCTCATGGATTTCCTTGAAATGCGAGTAGTCGATGGTATCCTGCGCGAGGCAGGCGATGATGCCCTCCACGTGCATGGAGATGAAATTGTCGATGGCCTGCTCTTCCCTCTCGTGGTCCTCATGGCTGTTGGAGCTGAACACCGAGTAGCCTTTTGACTTGGCATACTCCTCTATGCCATCCAGCACGGAGGCATAGTAATGAGTAACCAGATTGGGTACGACGACACCAATAATCCGCGGAGCCTCTTTCCGGAGACTTTGCGCAAACGGATTGGGTCTGTAATTGAGTTTCTTGGCCAGAGCCCTCACTCTCTCTTTCATTTCCTCGCCGACCTCGTGGCTGCCCCGCAAGGCACGCGAAACCGTAGCGATGGAAACGCCAAGTTCGTCGGCCAGGTCCTTGAGCGACACCCTATGTTGTTTCATATCATCAGAGTTAGCAAATAAGAATGGCTTTTGTTCGAAGCCGAAGGCAAAGGTAACAATAAAAATCGATTCCGCAAACGTTTACGTTATTTTTTTACCCCCAACCTATATGAGTAAAGGTTAAAAAGCCGTATCTTTGCATCAGGTTAGAATGAGTAATGAATAGTTGATAATAATTAAGTTAGCAAAATGATTAGTGAAGGTTGTTGTGAAACAGCCTTCATTTTTTTTGTATGCATCGAAGACCGTATGAAATAACTAAACATTTGATGCAAACCGGATGTAGAAAAAACGTCTCTTTTTGTTGGGTTTCATGTTTTTTTTACTATTTTTGCAACCGAATTTGTCTGAAACACGCATTCACACAGATAATCCCGCTATGATATGAAAAAATTGATCTTTTCATTGATGCTGAGCTGCTATGTGGCAATCGCCCAAGCAGTCAGCTACAAGTATCTTGTCGTCGAGACGATCGATGGCACAGTCCACTTCATGGAAGCCACAGGACTTTCAATCACCTTCAGTGACGGCAACCTGGTGGCCAGTGACGGCACCTCGATCACTTCAGGGCAACTCACAAAGATGTACTTCTCCAACGAGAGCAGCGTCGAGGAACTGTTGGCGACTGCCCTACAGGGAGACATCACCGCCTACACCCCGTCGGGCGAGAAAGTTGGTGTTTACCAAAGCGTCAGCGACCTGAAAGCAAGTTTGAAACACGGCCTCTTTATCATGAAAGACCGGAAAGGCAACACCGCAAAAATCACACTCCGATGAAAAAAACGACTCTTCTGGCAGCCTTCTGCCTCAGTGTGCTCAGTGCCGCAGCACAGACCCTGAACATCCATATCGGCAACGTGACCTATGCCATCCCTGCTGAACAAGCAGGCGAAATGCTCTATCAGAACGGCCAGACGCTGACAGTGGGAGAAAAAACCTACCAGCTCTCAGAGATCACCAGCATCAGCGTCGATGACAGCAGCGTGACCGACAACACAGTTGGTGTGACCTATAATGGCAATACCGCCCAAGTCGTAGTCAGCGGCAATCTCGCGCCCTACATCACCGCCACGGTCAATGGTGCCCACGTCACCCTGATTGCCAGCAGCAGTCTGGCCACTGAGGTGACCTATACCCTCAGCGGCACCTCCGGCAACGGCTCGTTCTACATGGACAGTTCTCATGCCATGACCCTGGTGTTAGACAATGTGAACCTCACCAATCCCGACAGTGCCGCCGTGAACATCCAGGACGGCAAGATGATCAACGTGAGGCTCGCCGACGGCAGTACCAACTCCTTGGCCGACGGTCTGACCACAGCCAGCAACGACGACAGCGACAGCCACAACGCCGCATTCTACGTCGACGGCCATACCTCATGGACCGGAAGCGGATCGCTGACCCTCAAAGGCAACGTGAAACATGCATACTCATCCGACGAGTACACCCTACTGAACACAGGTCTGGGCACCATCACCGTGAGCAGTTCCGTGACCGATGGTTTCCACATCAACCAGTATTTCAGGATGCAAGGCGGCACGCTGAACATCACTTCCACGGGTGACGGCATTGACGTAGGAAAGAAAAAGACAGACAAGGAAAACAACGGCATGATGATGCTCGAAGGCGGCACACTGAATGTCGTGACCAGCGGTGAGGCCACCAAGGCCCTGAAATGCGAGAGCGACCTGGTGGTCAGCGGAGGCACGATCACCGCGTCGACCACGGGCAGTGCGGTGTATGAAGCCTCTGAGTCCGACATATCGAGCTGCGCCGCTGCCAAATGCGACGGAGCGATGACCATGAGCGGAGGCACGATGACCCTCTGCAGCACTGGAGCAGGCGGCAAAGGCATCAATGCCACTGGTGCCATCACCATCAGCGGCGGCATCCTCACCGTGGTCACCACGGGAGCCGTCTACGAATATGGCAGTCTCGACACTAAGCCGCAAGCCATCAAGAGCGACGCCAACATCACGCTTGCCGGAGGCACTATTCTCTCTTGTGCCTCAGCCTCAAGCGGAACGGCCTTCAAGACCGACTATCAAGTGCTCACCAATGGAGCCACAGTGATGGGCGTCGGAGGCAAAGCCGTAACACCGGCCACCTCATCCACCCACGGCTACAAGAAATATACGGGAGTGGCTGTCAAGGGAGGGCAGTCGCTGAGTTACGACGGGGTGACATTCACCATCCCCGGCAACTACAACAACTCGAGTGCGAAAGTGCTTGTATCATCCGCAGAGATGTAATCCCCGGAAGCCCCTGAGATCCATTTCCGTATACAAGCAAAGAATCCTTAAAGTCCTGACTTTAAGGATTCTTTGCTTTATCTCACGGTGATGTGGAAGCAGCCCTGTTTCACTTCGTATTTCACATAGCAGCGCTCTTGTTGACGAAGGTCGCGCAAGACCTCACTGAGCACCCATTTCAGGGTATCATTGCCCACCTCACGCTGCTTCTTGCCATCGGGATCGGCAACGGCCTTGTAGCGGTTGTAGCCGATATCGAATGTTGTACCATAAAGATGGCAGCTGTTGTCGGAAACGTTGTGGTTGACTTTCTTCAGATTTTCCAAATCATCCTGGCTCCTAAGCACACTGGTGACAACAAACTGATGAAAAGGGATGCGCTTGACATAAAGGCTGTCGAAGAAATTACGCCCGATGTCATTGAGCAGCACCGCTGCCCTTGGCACGAGATAAGGGATGCTGCTGCGCAACCTGTCGACGTGATAATACGGACTCGCAGCCATGTAGACCAATTCGGTTTTCCGTTCCTCAGCCTCCACCCTGTCCTTGACAGCCGTCACGCCATACTGCATGGCAGCCGCATATTGCACATCATTGGAGTCGGGGAACGCCTTGCCGTAGTTCAGAACGCCGACGATGGGGTGCTTCTCTTCGGGGACAAGGATCCTTCCCCTGTCCTCATCCGAAGCGACGGGCTGGGCTTTCGGCGGTTGTGACATAGCCTGCAGGGAGTCCTCTACATGAAGAGGCAAGGAGAGGCTGTCGCCCGGCAGTGTATCACCTGGCACCGTGTTGTCCCCGGCAGTATTGAGAGAGCCAGCCACGGAGGGGAACACACACCTGACCACCGCCAGGATGAGCACCACGAAGCCGAAGCCTTTGAGATAGTCTTTTTTTGATATGATCATGCCTTCTCGATCGTATTAAACCGGTTGCGGTCATCAGCCCGCAAACCTTTGTTGAGGTGCAAAGGTAAGGATTTTTTTAGTTCTGCCCTCCTTTTTGGTGGTTTTCTCGCACTCTTCCAAAAGAAAACATCCTTTTTAGACACACTTAATCGATTTTTTGCATTATCTTTGCAAACAAAATCAACATTGAAACTTTGATCGAGAAGCATATTGTACTGGAAGATATCGATCCCGTGGTATTCTACGGGATCAACAACGTGCACCTGCAGATGGTGAAATCATTGTTTCCGAAGCTGCGTATCGTGGCCAGAGGCAATGTCATCAAAGTGCTGGGCGACGATGAGGAGACCGAGCGTTTCGAGGAGAGCATCGAGACGATGCGCAAGCACGTGGAGCGTTTCAACACCATCAATGACGAGGACATCCTCGACATCATCAAAGGCCGCAAGACCAAGGCTGAGAGTGTGAAGGACGTGCTGGTATACAGTATTTCCGGCCGCCCCATCAAAAGCCGCAGCGAGAACCAGCAGCGGCTGATCGATGAGTTTGAGCATTGCGACATGGTCTTCGCCGAAGGTCCTGCCGGCACCGGCAAGACCTATCTGAGTATTGCCCTTGCCGTGAAAGCCCTCAAGGAGAAAAATGCGAAAAAGATCATCCTGAGCCGCCCCGCCGTGGAAGCCGGCGAGAAACTGGGTTTCCTGCCCGGTGATATGAAAGACAAGATCGACCCCTATCTGCAACCCCTCTATGATGCGCTGGAAGACATGATACCTCCAGCCAAACTCCAGGACATGATGGAGAAGCGTATCATCCAGATCGCCCCTCTGGCCTTCATGCGCGGGCGCACCCTGAGCGACGCCGTGGTGATACTCGACGAGGCGCAGAACACCACCACAGCCCAGATCCGCATGTTCCTCACCCGCATGGGATGGAACACGAAGATGATCATCACAGGCGACCTCACACAGATCGACCTTCCCCGCGGTCAACGGAGCGGACTCTCCGAAGCCCTCACACTGCTTGACGGCATCGAAGGCATCGGTTTTGTAAGGATGGAGAAAAAAGACATCGTGCGCCACAAGCTCGTGACCCGCATCGTGAATGCCTACGAGCGCGCCGACCGTGAAAGCAAAATGACAACGAATCAAGAAAAAACGATATGAAAGCATTAACAAAAACAGATTTTCAGTTTGCCGGCCAGACCAGCGTGTATCATGGAAAAGTGCGTGACGTATACACCATCAACGACGACCTCATGGTGATGGTAGCCACCGACAGAATCTCGGCGTTTGACGTGATCCTGCCCAAGGGCATCCCATTCAAGGGACAAGTGCTCAACCAGATCGCCGCTGGCTTCCTGGATGCCACCGCCGACATTTGTCCGAACTGGAAGCTTGCCACCCCCGACCCCATGGTAACGGTAGGTCTGAAATGTGAGGGATTCCGCGTGGAGATGATCATCCGCGGCATCCTGACCGGTTCGGCATGGCGTGACTACAAGAAGGGCGTGCGTGAGATCTGCGGCGTGAAGCTCCCCGAAGGCATGCGTGAGAACGAGCGCTTCCCTGAGCCCATCATCACCCCCACCACCAAAGCTGACGAAGGCCATGACCTGAATATCTCGCGTGAGGAGATCATCGCCCAGGGCATCGTGAGTGCAGAAGACTATGCGGTGATGGAAGACTACACCCGCAAGCTGTTCGCCCGCGGACAGGAGATCGCCGCCAGCCGCGGACTGATCCTCGTCGACACCAAGTATGAGTTTGGCAAGCGTGACGGCAAAGTGTATCTCATCGACGAGATCCACACCCCCGACAGCAGCCGATACTTCTATGCAGACGGTTATGAGGAGAAATTCGCCAAAGGCGAGCCCCAGCGCCAACTCTCCAAGGAGTTTGTGCGCCAGTGGCTCATCGAGCATGGTTTCATGAACGAGCCGGGACAACAGATGCCGGAGATCACCGACGCCTATGCTGAGAGTGTGAGCGACCGATACATCGAACTCTACGAGCACATCACCGGCAAGCCGTTTGTGAAATCCACCACCGACGGCGACCTCTCGCAGCGCATCGAGAAAAACGTGAACGACTATCTTGCATCGCTCAAATAAGAGCGCAGACGACATGTACGAGCAGGAGAAGATCAAGCCTTACGACTCGGGCGGCGGTAAGGGAGAGCAGGTGGAGCAGATGTTCGACGCCATCGCCTCTCGCTATGACGCCCTCAACCACTGGATGTCGCTCGACATCGACAAGTGGTGGCGGCGCAAAGCCATCCGGCAACTGGCACCCTTCGAGCCCCAACGCATTCTCGACATCGCCACCGGCACAGGTGACTTCGCCATCCAGACGGCCCTGATGCTCCATCCCGCCCAACTCATCGGAGCCGACATCTCTGAAGGCATGATGGAGATCGGACGCCAGAAGGTGGCTCGCCGCGGTCTCTCCAGCATCATCTCGTTCGCCAAGGAAGACTGCATGAGTCTCTCTTTCCCTGACGACAGTTTCGACGCCGTGACAGCGGCTTTCGGCATCCGCAACTTCGCCGACCTCGACCGCGGTCTGAGAGAGATGTGCCGCGTGCTTCGTCAAGGAGGGCACCTGAGCATAGTGGAACTGACCCACCCCGTGCGGTTTCCGATGAAACAGCTGTTCAGGTTCTACTCCCACACTATCCTTCCGGCCTACGGGAAACTGATATCGAAGGATGAGCGCGCCTACCGCTATCTGACAGCGACGATAGAAGCCTTTCCTCAAGGCGACCGCATGATGGGAATCCTTCAGAAAGCAGGTTTCAGGGAGACCTCCTTCACACGCCTGACGTGCGGCATCTGCACGATGTATTTTGCGACCAAGTAACAACTAACCAAGGATAGATATGGAAAAATACGGACTTATCGGATACCCTCTGGGACACTCGTTCTCCATCAGTTATTTCAACGAGAAATTCCAAAACGAAGGAATCGACGCAGAGTACGTGAATTTCGAGATCCCCCAGATCGACATGTTGCAGGAAGTCATCGCCTCCAACCCCAACTTGCGCGGACTCAACGTAACGATCCCCTACAAGGAGAAGGTGATCAGCTACCTCGACCAAGTGACCCCCGAGGCCAGAGCCATTGGCGCCGTCAACGTGATCAGCGTCATTCACAGGGGCAAGAACGTCATCCTGAAGGGCTATAACAGCGACGTGATCGGATTCACCAAGAGCATCGAGCCGATGCTGGAGCCTTTTCACAAGAAAGCCCTGATTTTAGGCACTGGCGGTGCCTCCAAGGCCATCAACTACGGTCTGAAGTCTCTCGGTCTGGAGACCGTCTTCGTGAGCCGCTACGAGCGTCCTGGGACCATCCAGTATGACAAACTCACCGGCGATGACATCCGTGAATACAACGTCATCGTGAACTGCACCCCATGCGGTATGTTCCCCCACACCAACGAGTGCCCTGCCCTGCCCTACGATGCCATGGACAGCCATACCCTGCTCTACGATCTCATTTACAACCCCGACGAGACCATGTTCATGCATGAGGGAGCCAAGCGCGGCGCCACCGTGGTCAACGGGTTGGAGATGCTCCTATTGCAAGCCTTTGCGAGCTGGGAGTTCTGGCACGAAAACACCCTCCGTTAATCCACTGACCCCACAAATCCCAAGCTGACAGACATGGAACAACAGACAAGCAACAGATATATGATGCGCGGCGTCTCAGCAGCCAAGGAAGACGTACACAGCGCCATCAAGAAGATAGACAAGGGCCTTTTCCCACAGGCCTTCTGCAAAATCATCCCCGACGTGCTCGGAGGAGATCCAGACTACTGCAACATCATGCACGCCGACGGAGCAGGCACCAAGTCATCGCTGGCCTACATGTATTGGAAGGAAACCGGCGACCTGAGTGTATGGAAAGGCATTGCCCAGGACGCCATCGTGATGAACACCGATGACCTGCTCTGCGTGGGAGCAGTCGACAACATCTTGGTTTCCAGTACTATCGGTCGCAACAAGAACCTCATTCCCGGCGAGATCATCTCCGCCATCATCAACGGCACAGACGAACTGCTGGCAGAGATGCGCGAAATGGGCATCGGCATCTGGCCCACTGGCGGAGAGACAGCCGACGTGGGCGATCTCGTGCGCACCATCATCGTCGACTCCACCGTCACCTGCCGCATGAAGCGCAGCGATGTGATCGACAACGCCCACATCCGTCCGGGCGACGTGATTGTGGGACTCTCCTCCACCGGACAGGCCACTTACGAGACCCGCTACAACGGTGGTATGGGCAGCAACGGCCTAACCTCTGCCCGACATGACGTCTTCGCCAAATACCTGGCATCACTCTATCCCGAAAGTTACGACCACGCCGTGCCCGACGAACTTGTCTACAGCGGCGGCAAGCGCCTGACCGATGCCGTGGAGGGCGTGACGCTCGATGCCGGCAGTCTGGTCCTCTCTCCCACCCGCACCTACGCACCCGTGATCAAACGGATCCTCGACCTTCACCGCTCCGATATTCATGGCATGGTGCACTGCACTGGAGGAGCCCAGACCAAAGTGCTGCATTTCGTGGGCGACAACTGCCGTGTGGTGAAAGACAACCTCTTCGCCGTGCCTCCACTCTTCCGCCTGATCCAGGAGTCAAGCGGCACCGACTGGCGCGAGATGTACCAGGTCTTCAACATGGGCCATCGCATGGAGATCTATGTGGCTCCAGAGATGGCAGATGCCATCATCACCATCTCCAAGTCATTTGGCATCGATGCCCAAGTGGTAGGACATATCGAGGAGGGCCAAAAGAGCCTGACCATCCAATCAGAGTACGGAGAGTTTAACTATTAAAAACGATCAAGTCTCATGAGACGGTTCGCCCTTTTCATATGTATTGGCAGTGTTATACTATTGATAATCAATCTATTCATGGCATTCTATAACTGGAGCCATGATTTATCCATATGGAGTTATGTCCTTGGAAGCATCGCCATGCTTGCCATAGCTTTTGCAACATATCAATCATACAAGAAATACAAATAAATGGACAACAACACTATACTTCAAAAACTTGACGGTCTGGAAGCCCGCTTTGAGGAAGTCTCCACCCTCATTACCGACCCAGATGTCATCGCCGACCAACAGCGCTTCGTGAAGCTCACCAAAGAATATAAGGACCTGAGCGACATCATGGATGCACGCAAGCGCTACATCGCCTGCCTGACCACCATCAAGGAGGCCAAGGACATCATCGCCAATGAGAGCGACCCCGACATGAGAGAGATGGCCCGCGAGGAACTCGCCATGAACGAGGAGCTCCAGCCTAAGCTGGAAGAAGAGATCAAACTTGCCCTGGTGCCCAAGGATCCCGAGGATGCCAAGAACGTGCAGATGGAAATCCGTGCCGGAACTGGCGGCGATGAGGCCTGCCTCTTCGCTGGCGACCTTTTCCAGATGTACAAGCGCTTCTGCGACTCTAAAGGATGGAAACTCTCCATCACCAGCGTCAGCGAAGGAGCTGTCGGCGGCTATAAAGAGATAGACTTTGCCGTGAGCGGAACCGATGTCTACGGCACCCTGAAATACGAGTCAGGCGTTCACCGCGTGCAGCGCGTCCCCGCCACCGAGACGCAGGGCCGCATGCACACCTCTGCCGCCACCGTCGCCGTACTGCCCGAAGCCGATAAATTCGAGGTCAACATCAATGAAGGCGAAATCAAATGGGACACCTTCCGTTCGAGCGGTGCAGGTGGTCAGAACGTGAACAAAGTGGAATCGGGCGTCCGCCTTCGCTATATGTGGAAGAACCCCAACACGGGCGAAACCGAGGAAATCCTCATCGAATGTACAGAGACCCGCGACCAGCCCAAGAACAAAGAGCGTGCACTCTCCCGTCTCTACACCTTCATTTACGACAAGGAGCACCAGAAATACATGGACGACATCGCCTCACGCCGCAAGAGCCTCGTATCCACTGGTGACCGCTCTGCCAAGATCCGCACCTACAACTTCCCACAGGGCCGCGTGACAGATCACCGCATCGGCTACACCACACATGACCTGCAAGGCTTCCTCGGGGGCAACATCCAGGACATGATCGATGCCCTCACCGTGGCAGAGAACGCTGAGCGTCTGAAAGAGACAGAACTGTAAGTTCATCATCAAGACATAAAAAATCATGACAAGACAGCAGTTAGTAGAACAAATCATCGAGAAGCGGAGTTTCCTGTGCGTAGGCCTGGACACCGACATCAAGAAGATACCCCAGCATCTGCGGGATGAGGAAGACCCCATCTTCGCTTTCAACAAGGCCATCATCGACGCCACTGCCCAGTGGTGCGTGGCCTACAAGCCCAACCTTGCCTTCTATGAGAGCATGGGCGTGAAAGGGATGACCGCCTTTGAGCACACCGTGAGGTATCTGAAGAAATACTATCCCCTGCATTTCATCATCGCCGATGCCAAGCGCGGCGACATCGGCAATACTTCGGCGATGTATGCCCGCACGTTCTTCGAGGAATACGACATCGACTCAGTGACCGTTGCCCCCTACATGGGTGAAGACAGCGTGACCCCGTTTCTCGGCTACGACGACAAATGGGTGATCCTGCTCGCACTGACCAGCAACCGCGGTTCACAAGATTTTCAGCTGATGGCTGACGCAGGAGGCGAGCGGCTTTTCGAGCGCGTGCTCCGAAAGTCGCAGGAATGGGCCGGTGCCGACAAGATGATGTATGTGGTGGGTGCCACACAAGGTGCAATGTTCAAAGACATCCGCCGCATCGTGCCCGATCATTTCTTACTCGTTCCAGGTGTAGGAGCACAGGGAGGCAGTCTTGAGGAAGTCTGCCGTTACGGCATGACCAAAGACTGCGGTCTGCTCGTCAATTCCTCACGAGGCATCATCTATGCCAGTCAGGGAGAGGACTTCGCCGAAGCAGCCGGATCCAGTGCCCATGCCCTTCAAACCGCCATGTCGGCCGAACTGGAGAAAATCGGGCTGTAGCCATGAGCGAGGGAAAGATCATCAATGACCCTGTCTTCGGTTTCATCAAGGTGCCAGACGGCATCCTGATGGACATCGTCAACCACCCGCTGATGCAGCGTCTGCGCCACATCAAGCAAGTGGGCCTGGCCTCCGTGGTCTATCCCGGTGCCCAGCACACTCGTTTCCAACACTCCCTTGGGGCCTATCATCTGATGAGTGAGGCCGTGCTGTCGCTCACCCAGAAAGGCATCTTCATCTTCGACAGCGAAGCTGAGGCCGTCAAGGCCGCGATCCTGATGCACGACATCGGCCACGGTCCCTACTCCCACGTGCTGGAGCACACCCTGATGGACGGCATCTCTCATGAGGACGTATCGCTGATGATGATGGAGCAGATCAACCAAGAGATGGGCGGCGGCTTGAACCTGGCCCTGAGTATCTTCAAGAACGATTACCCCAAGCGTTTCCTCCATCAGCTGATCAGCAGTCAACTCGACATGGACCGTCTCGACTACCTGCGCCGCGACTGTTTCTATACCGGCGTCACCGAAGGTAATATCGGCAGTGCACGGATCATCAAGATGCTCAATGTGGTCGACGACCATCTCGTGGTCGACTCCAAAGGCATCTACTCCATCGAGAACTACCTCACCTCACGCCGCCTGATGTACTGGCAGGTCTATCTGCACAAGACCACAGTGGCCACGGAGAAGATGCTGGTCAACCTCCTCTTGCGCGCCAAACAGCTCATGCTGCAAGGCAAGTCGCTCTTCGCCACCCCCTCGCTGCGCTATTTCCTCTGCCATCAAGTCGATGCAGCATTCTTCGGGAGCCATCCTGAGGCCCTCGACCACTATAGCCGCCTTGATGACACCGACATCCATTGCTCTATAAAGGAATGGGCCAATGACGACGACAAGGTGCTCTCACTCCTGGCCACCAACCTGATCAGGCGCCGTCCCTTCAAAGTGGAAGTTTACGAGGAGCCCATCGACGAGGCCCGTATCGACGAATTGGAGCGCGACCTGATGCGTGCCACCGGCACCAGCCGCGAGGAAGTGAAGTTTCTCTACCAAGTTTGTCCGATCGCAAAAGACATGTATGACGTCAACGACGACCATATCACCATCCTTTACAAAGACGGCAGCATGAAGGATATTGCCGAGGCATCGGAAATCCTGAACGTATCCTTACTTTCCAAAAAAATACGAAAATATTTCCTGTGTTACCACAAAATATAATCAGGAATGGATTTTTTTCATTATCTTTGCAAAATTCATTTTAAAAGACTATAAAGAATGGAATTCACCGCCAAACAAATCGCAGAGTTTGTGGGAGGCCGGATTGAAGGCAATCCAGATGCAGCCGTCCACACCTTCTCGAAGATAGAAGAAGGACACGAAGGAGCCATCTCCTTCCTCTCCAACCCCAAATACACCCACTATCTGTATGAGACATCCTCCAGCGTGGTGCTGGTGAACGATGATGTGGTGCTGGAGCATCCGGTGAAAGCCACCCTCATCCGTGTGCCCAGTGCCTA
Organism: uncultured Prevotellaceae bacterium; assembly: GCA_946540735.1. GTDB lineage: Bacteria > Bacteroidota > Bacteroidia > Bacteroidales > Bacteroidaceae > Prevotella. The sequence goes on from CAMNIN010000028.1 coordinate 33,587, forward strand.
TGAGAGCGTGGCCAAACTGCTGCAACTCTACGAATCGATGAAGCCCAAAAAGACCGGCGTCGATCCTATGGCCGTCATCTCGGCAACCGCCAAGATCGGCGAAGGCTGCTACGTCGGACCACTCGCTTACATCGGCGAAGGCGTGGAGATCGGCCAAGGCTGCCAGATCTACCCCAACGCCTATATCGGCGACGGAGTGAAAGTGGGCGACAACTGCATCATCTATCCCCATGCCTGCATCTATCATGGCTGCAAGATCGGCCACCGTGTGACCCTTCACTCAGGCTGCGTGATCGGAGCCGATGGTTTCGGTTTCGCCCCTAACGCCGACGGTTATGACAAGATACCACAGATCGGCATTGTGACCATCGAGGACGATGTGGAGATCGGTGCCAACACTTGCGTCGACCGTTCCACCATGGGCAGCACCTACGTACGCCGTGGCGTGAAGCTGGACAACCTCGTGCAAATCGCCCATAACACCGACATCGGTCAGAACACCGTGATGTCGGCCCAAGTGGGAGTGGCCGGAAGCACGAAAGTAGGCCAATGGTGCATGTTTGGCGGACAGGTGGGTGTAGCCGGCCATATCACCATCGGCGACAAAGTGATGCTCGGCGCCCAGTCGGGAGCCAACGCCAGTATCAAGAGCAATCAGACACTGATCGGCACTCCCCCCCAGCCCCCCACCGCGTTCTTCCGCCAGACCGCACTGATGAGGCGCCTCTCCGACATGCAGAACGAGTTGCGCTCACTCCAGAAAGAACTGAATGAACTCAAGAAATAACACAAGACAATGAATAAGCAGAAAACACTAAAAGGTAGTTTTTCCCTGTTTGGCAAAGGCCTGCACACTGGTCTCAACCTGACTGTCACCTTCAACCCCGCACCCGAGAACAGCGGCATCAAGATCCAGCGTATCGACCTTGATGGGCAACCCATGATTGAAGCCGTGGCCGAGCGGGTGTCGGATACCCAGCGTGGCACCGTGCTCTCCAAGGACGGTGTACGTGTCTCGACAGTGGAGCATGGCCTGGCCGCCCTCTACGCCCTTGGCATCGACAACTGCCTGATCCAGGTCAACGGACCGGAGTTTCCCATTCTCGACGGCAGTGCCGCCATCTACGTCGACCGCATCAAGCAAGTGGGCGTGGAGGAGCAGAATGCCCCGAAGGACTACTATATCATCCGACACAAGATCGAGGTGAAAGACGACGAGAGCGGATCGTGCATCACCATCCTGCCCGACAAGGAGTTCAGCATCACCGTGATGTGCTCCTTTGAGTCGAAATTCATCAACAGCCAGTTTGCCTCGATCGACAACATGAGTCTCTTCGAGAAAGAAGTTGCCCCCGCCCGCACCTTCGTTTTCGTGCGCGATATCGAGCCCCTGCTTCACGCCAACCTCATCAAGGGCGGCGACATGGACAATGCGATAGTGATCTATGAAAAGCAGATCTCTCAAGAGCAACTCGACAAGTTGGCCGACCTGCTGAAGGTGCCCCACATGGATGCCACGAAGATGGGTTATATCCAGCCCAAGCCGCTGACCTGGGAGAATGAGTGTACCCGTCACAAACTGCTTGACATCATCGGCGACATGGCCCTGATCGGCAAGCCCATCAAGGGCCGCATCATCGCCACCCGTCCCGGCCATACCATCAACAACAAGTTTGCCCGTCTGATGCGCCGCGAGATCCGCAAGCACGAGATCCAGGCACCCATCTACGACCCCAACGAGCCGCCGGTGATGGACAACAACCGCATCCGCGAGTTGCTCCCCCACCGCTATCCCATGCAGTTGGTCGACAAAGTGATCGAGCTCGGCCCCAACTACATTGTCGGCGTGAAGAACGTGACCTCCGACGAGGGATTCTTCCAAGGCCATTTCCCCCAAGAGCCCGTCATGCCCGGCGTGCTGATGGTAGAAGCCATGGCCCAGTGCGGTGGTCTTCTCGTGCTTAACACCCTTGAGGAGCCAGAGCGCTGGTCGACCTACTTCATGAAGATCGACGGTGTGAAGTTCCGCCAGAAGATCGTACCCGGCGACACCCTATTGTTCCGTGTGGAACTTCTCCACCCGGTTCGCCATGGCGTGAGCAGCATGCGCGGCTACATGTTTGTAGGCGACCAAGTGGTGGCAGAGGCCACTTTCACGGCCCAGATCGTGAAGAACAAGTAATGACAGCATAGTAAGAAAGCAAAAAATCCTCATACAATGAACCAAATCAGTCCCATGGCGTTTGTTCACCCCGAAGCCAAGTTGGGTGACAACAACATCATCGGTCCGTTCTGCTATATCGACCGCAACACCGTGATCGGCGACAACAATGTGCTACAGAATGGAGTCACCATCAACTATGGCGCGCGTATCGGCAACGGCAACGAGTTTTTCACTGGAGCCAGCATCTCCGCCAAGCCCCAGGACCTGAAATTCCGCGGTGAGGACAGCATCTGCGAAATCGGTGACAACAACAGCATCCGCGAGAATGTGAACATCTCCCGTGGCACTGCCTCGAAGGGTACCACCCAGATCGGCAACAACTGCCTGCTGATGGAGAACGTGCACATCGCCCACGACTGTTTTTTCGGCAACAACCTGATCATCGGCAACTCCACTAAATTCGCCGGTGAGGTGACCGTCGACGACAATGCCATCATCAGTGCCGGTGTGCTGTGCCATCAGTTCTGCCACGTAGGCGGCTACGTGATGATCCAGGGCGGCAGTGCCTTCAGTATGGACATCCCCCCCTACGTCATTGCCGGCAAGATGCCCGTCCACTACTGTGGTGTCAACATCATCGGTCTTCGCCGCCGCGGTTTCAGCAAAGAGACCATTGACCTGATTCACAACGCTTACCGTCTGCTTTACTCCAAGGGAGTGATGGCAGAAGGCATCGAAGAGATCCGCAGGCAACTGCCCGAGACCGAAGAGACGAAATATATCATCAGTTTCGTAGAGAACTCCAAGCGCGGCATCATCCGCTGAGCCATGAGGGTCAAGGAATCGCGATGAAGACCCTGTTTGTCATCACCGGTCCGACGGCCGTAGGCAAGACCGCCATCAGCCTGCTCATCGCCAAGCACCTTGGCGTGCCCATCATCAATGCCGACTCCCGTCAGATTTACCAGGAGATACCCATTGGCACCGCCGCCCCGACAGCATCGGAATTATCATCCGTGAAGCACTATTTCGTGGGCACGTTGCATCTGACCGACTACTACAGTGCGTCGATGTATGAGCAAGACGTGCTTCGTCTGTTCAGTCCTGAGGGAGCGCTGGGCAACCATCGCCACGGACTCATGTCAGGAGGCAGCATGATGTATATCGATGCTGTATGCGACGGCATTGACGACATCCCCACTGTTGACCCGGAGACCCGTGAGCAGCTCCGGCACCGATTGGAGACCGACGGCCTCGACAGGTTGGTAGAGGAGCTACGGCTTCTGGACCCCGACTATTTCCAAATCGTCGACCGCAAAAACACCCGCCGTGTGGTGCATGCCTTGGAGATCTGCTACATGACCGGCAAGCCCTACACCTCATTTCGCAGCAACCAGCGCAAGGAGCGTGGTTTCGACATTGTGAAGATCGGCCTTGTCAGGCCCCGCGAGGAACTCTACGACCGCATCAACCGCCGCGTGGTAGCCATGATGGCCGATGGTCTGGAGGCAGAGGCCCGCAGGGTTTTTCCCTATCGCGGTGAGAACTCGCTCAACACCGTGGGTTACCGCGAGTTATTCGACTATTTTGATGGCCGTTGCACGCTCTCCGAAGCGGTGGAGCGCATTCAGGGAGCTACCCGCCGCTATTGCAGGAAGCAACTCACCTGGTTGAAACGTGACAGCCGCATCCGCTGGTTTCATCCCGACCACGACGAGGAGATCCTCAATTATATCGACGACAACCTATGAGAATCCTGAGATGGATATGGCGCAAGATCAAGGGGATGTTGAGTTGGTACATCCACCTCTACCGAGGAAGCCGATGGTATGTGAAGATACTCTCGGCCATCGTTTCGTTTATCCTCTTCATGATTGTCTACTTAGGCATGGTAGACATCAATTTCCTGGGTCTTTTCGGCAAGTCACCTGGTTTTTATGAGATACTGAATCCTCCCAGCAGTGTCGCCTCCGAGGTCTACAGTGCCGACGGCAAACTGATTGGCAAGTTCTATAACGAGAACCGCAGTCCGGTGAAATACGAGGATGTCGCCCCTGTGTTCTGGGACGCCCTCATCGACACAGAGGACGAGCGTTTCTACCAGCATCGCGGAGTGGACTTCAGGGGCATACTCGGAGCCATCAAGGACGCCATTGTGCATCAGGATGCCCGTGGAGCATCGACCATCACCCAGCAATTGGCCAAAAACATGTTCAGGATGCGCACCCAGAGTTCCACGGGTCTGCTGAGCGAGATTCCCGGCCTGCGCATCCTTATCATCAAGAGCAAGGAGTGGATCATCGCCACAAAGATAGAGATGGTCTACGACAAGAAAGACATCCTGACGATGTATGCCAACACGGTCGATTTCGGCAGCAACTGCTTTGGCATCAAGACCGCCAGCAAAACCTACTTCAGCACCACCCCCGGTGAACTGACCACCGACCAGGCCGCAGTGCTTGTAGGCATACTGAAGGCCACCTCGTTCTACAATCCTATCATCAATCCTGAGAACAGCCAATCGCGCCGCAACATCGTACTTTCGCTGATGGTGAAAAACCACCATCTCACCGAGAGCGAATATCAGCAACTGTCGTCGCAACCCACCCCACTGAAACTCAATCTTGAGACGGGATCAAAAGGAAGCACCGCCTATTTCAAGGACGCCGTGGAAGCCAGCCTGGCCCGCTGGTGCCATGACACTGGTTATGACCTTTACACCTCAGGATTACGCATCTACACCACGTTGAACACCACAATGCAGGAATATGCCGAGGCAGCTGTGATGTCGCAGATGGAACAAGTGCAGGCCCAGTTTGTCAGCGACTGGGGCAGTCAGGAGCCCTGGCGTGACGAGAAAGGCAACGTCATCCCCTATTTCATCGAGAAACTGGCCAAGAAGTTGCCTTTATACAAAGAGCTCAAGGAGCGCTACAAAGGCAATGTCGACTCCATCAGCTACTACATGAACCAACCTCATCCCGTGAAGTTGTGGGTATACGGCCGCGGCAACTACGAGGTGGAGATGAGCACTCTCGACTCCATTCGCACAATGACCCGTTTCATGCACGCAGGTTTCGTGGCCATGGAGCCCCAGACCGGAGCCGTGGTGGCCTGGGTGGGTGACATCGACTACAACACATGGCAGTATGACAAAGTGACCGCCATGCGCCAACCCGGCAGCACGTTCAAGGCTTTCGTCTACACCGAGGCGATGAACCAAGGACTCGCTCCCTGCGATAAGCGCCGCGATGAGCCTGTAAAAGTACCGATTTTCGACCAGAAGACCCACTCAGAGCAACAATGGGACCCCAACAATGCCAGCAAGAGTTTCTCCGGCGACTCCATGTTGCTGAAGCACGCATTCGCCAAGAGCACCAACTCCATTGCCGTGAAGCTCGGCATCGAAATGGGAGTGAAGAATGTGATCAACACCGCCCATGAGATGGGCATCAAGAGCAATCTCGACCCCCACCCCTCCACTCTGCTTGGAGCCTCCGACGTCAACCTGCTCGAACTTGTCAACGCCTATTCCACCATAGCCAACAACGGTCTGCGCCATGAGCCCGTATTGGTGACCCGTATCTACGACAGCGACAACGATCTGATCTATGAAGGTCCAGCAGACAGCCCAAGAGCCCTACCCTACAAGAGTGCCTTCCTGATGCAGCAAATGCTGATGTATGGCGTGAAAGAAGGCACCTCCCGCGGTTTGCTATCCTACCTCGGTTATTGGAACAAGACCGACGTGGGCGGCAAGACCGGCACCACCAACAACGCCTCTGACGGCTGGTTTATCGGTGTGACCCCCAACCTGGTGTGCGGAGCATGGGTAGGCGGAGAGTATCGTCAGATCCACTTCCGCAGTCCCCGTCTCGGCCAGGGTGCCCACACGGCCCTGCCCATCTGCGGGAAGTTCATGGCTTCGGTACTCAAAGACCAGGAGTTGGCCAAATACCGTGGCCGGTTCGTGATGCCCGCCGGCGAGGATGTCAATGTCGATCTCTTTGTCTGCGCACCTAAGGTGACCGTCAAGCCACGAGCTATAGAACCAGACTCCATGGCTATCGACGACGATCCCACCGAATATGACATCGACGGCAACCCTATCCCCAAGAACAAGCCCATACGGCCAGAGGACGAGGGCGAGATCTATTATCCTGAGAAGAAACTGGAATTCATCATCGAAGAATAAGCGCAAGGGAAATTGGATGCGATCAACCACATAGACAGTCAGAATGAGGAGTTCCAGAAAGCGCTCCAAATCATCCAGTACACCCATAACAGCCTGTTCCTCACAGGGAAGGCTGGTACGGGCAAATCGACTTTCCTGCGCCACATCTGCAGTGTGACGAAGAAGAAGCATGTGGTGCTGGCCCCCACCGGAATCGCTGCCATCAACGTAGGCGGCAGTACGCTCCACAGTTTCTTCAAGCTCCCCTTCCATCCCCTATTGCCCAACGACAGCCGTTTTTCTGAGCGCAACATCCGCGAAACGCTGAAATACACTGGTGAGAAGCGCAAGATCATCCGCGAGGTGGAACTCATCATCATCGATGAGATCAGCATGGTGCGCGCCGACATCATCGACTTCATCGACAAAGTGCTCCGTATCTACACCCGCAACCGGCTGGAACCTTTCGGCGGCAAGCAGCTCCTCTTTGTAGGCGACATCTACCAATTGGAGCCCGTGGCCAAGGAGGAAGACCGCCAACTGCTGCGCCCTTTTTACCCCTCGCTGTTCTTTTTCGATGCTCGTGTTTTCCGCAGCATGCAGCTCATCAGCATCGAGCTCACCAAAGTCTACAGACAGCACGACATACACTTCATCACCCTCCTCGACCATATCCGCACCAACCAAGTGAGGCAATCCGAACTCGATGTGCTCAACCGCCAGGTAGGTCCCGGCGAAGAAGACGGCGAAGATCTGTCGATCACCCTGTCACCTCGCCGCGACACCGTGGATTTCATCAACGAGCAGCATCTCTCCAATCTGCCCGGAGATGTCGTACGCCTCACAGGAGAGATTGTCGGTGAGTTTCCGGCCAGCAGTCTGCCCACCTCCCTCGACCTTGAAGTGAAAGTCGGGGCGCAGGTGATCTTCGTGAAAAACGACATGGAGCGCCGCTGGGTGAATGGAACCCTCGGCAAAATCACCTCCATCGGTTACGACGATGAAGGAGATCAGTTTCTCACCGTGATGACGGATAACGGCATGGAGCACGATGTCACCCCCGACATCTGGAGCAATATGCGCTACACTTACAATGAGCAGGAAGAGCGCATCGAGGAAGAAGAAATCGGACGCTTCACCCAGTTCCCCATCCGCCTGGCGTGGGCCATCACCGTACACAAGAGCCAGGGTCTCACCTTCAAGCATGTGAGAATCGATCTCTCGGGCAGAGCCTTCGCGGGCGGTCAGACTTACGTGGCCCTCTCTCGCTGCGAGTCGATGGAAGGCATCACGCTGCAGGAACCCGTCAGACTGGCCGACATCTTCGTCAGACCAGAAGTAGTGAGATTCGCCCGCAGCTATAACAATCAGCAAGTCATCAACAGTGTGCTGGAAAGCAGCATGGCCGACAAAGAATACCACGATGCCGTGGTGGCTCTCAACGCCGGCGATGCCGATGGCTTCATCGACAATCTCTTCAAAGCCATCCACCACCGCTACGACCTCGACAAGCCCCTGGCCCGCCGTTTCATCCGCCGCAAACTCAACGACCTGTTGGGTATGAGGACCGAGATCAAAGCCCTCCAGGAGTCATTGAGCCAGAAAAACGAATACCTCATGAAACTTGCAGCCGAATACACCCTGATGGGCAAGGACTGTGAGCGCGAGGGCATGGTGGAAGCCGCCATCGCCAACTACAAGAAAGCATTGGAACTCTACCCGGAGTCCATGATAGCCAAACGCAAGATCAAGAAACTCAGTAAAAAGAAACCATAATGGAAATCAAGACCTCAGAATTCACCATCAGCAGTCCGAATATCGAGAAATGCCCCACCGACTTCAGACCTGAGTATGCCTTCATCGGCCGTTCCAATGTCGGCAAATCCAGTCTGATCAACATGCTCTGCAAACACAAGGGACTGGCAAAGACCTCTGCCACTCCGGGCAAGACTCTCCTGATCAACCATTTCATCATCAACCGTGAATGGTATCTTGTCGACCTGCCTGGCTATGGCTATGCCAAGCGCTCGAAGACCATCCAGCAGAAGATCGACAACATGATCACGTCTTATCTCCTGATGCGCCGGCAGTTGGCCAATGTCTTCGTGCTTATCGACATCCGCCATGCCCCACAAGCCATCGACCTCGAATTCATCAACTGGCTCGGGGCAAGCAGCATCCCCTTCTCCATCGTCTTCACCAAGGCCGACAAGTTGTCCTACCAGAAAGTCAATGAGAATGTCAGAAACTACATGACAGCCCTGAGCGAGACCTGGGAGGAGCTTCCACCTCATTTCGTGACCAGCAGCGAGAAGAAGACAGGCCGCGACGAGATCCTCACTTACATTGAGAACATCAACAAGGAAATCGCTAATCCATAACCCACCACTCATGAATGCCTATCTTGACGTGCAGAACCTGACGAAATCGTTCGGTGCACTCCTCCTGTTTGAGAATATCTCCTTCTCCGTCAGCGAAGGCCAGAAGGTCGGCCTTGTCGCCAAGAACGGCATGGGCAAGTCGACCCTGCTCTCCATCCTCACAGGCAAGGAAGGCTATGACAGCGGCAGTGTCATTTACCGCCGCGACCTGCGCGTGGGTTTCCTGGAGCAATCACCCCGTTTTGACCCCGAGGAAACCGTGCTCGACGCCTGTTTCAATCATCATGGCGACGACGAGAAAGTGCTCCGCGCCAAACAAGTGCTCACCCAACTCAAGATACGTGACTTGCAGCAACCCATGGGGCAGTTGAGCGGTGGTCAGCAGAAGCGTGTAGCGCTGGCCAATGTACTTCTGACCGAACCCGACCTGTTGATCCTCGACGAGCCCACCAACCACCTTGATCTCGACATGATTGAGTGGCTTGAAGGTTACCTCTCACGCGGCAACCGTACCCTTCTGATGGTGACACACGACAGGTTTTTCCTCGACCGCGTGTGCAATCTGATCCTGGAACTCGACGACCACACCCTCTATTCCTACAAAGGCAACTATGCCTACTATCTGGAGAAACGACAGCACCGCCTCGATGTCACCCGTGCCGAGATCATCCGCGCCAACAACCTCTACCGCCGCGAACTGGAATGGATGCGGCGCATGCCTCAGGCCCGCGGCCACAAAGCCCGCTACCGCGAGGAAGCCTTCTATGAACTGGAGCGCAAAGCCAAGCAGCGCATTGAAGAACGTCAGCTTCGTCTGAAATCCAACAACGTCTATATCGGCAGCAAGATTTTCGAATGTCAATATGTGTCGAAATCCTTCGGCGACCACGTGATGCTGAAAGACTTCTACTATAACTTCGCCCGATACGAGAAGATGGGAATCGTGGGCAACAACGGTACGGGCAAATCCACATTCCTGAAACTTCTCCTGGGGCTCGAACCCGTCGACTCCGGCCGTTTCGACATCGGCGAGACCGTCAATTTCGGCTATTTCTCACAAGAAGGCCTGCAGTTTGATGAGCAACAAAAAGTGATCGACGTGGTGCGCGACATCGCCGACTACATCGATTTGGGCGGAGGTCGTCATTTCACGGCCTCACAGTTTCTACAGCATTTCCAATTCACTCCCGAACAACAATACAACTACGTCTACAAACTCAGCGGCGGCGAGCGCCGAAAACTCTACCTCTGCACGGTGCTCATGCGCAACCCCAATTTCCTCGTTCTCGACGAGCCCACCAACGACCTCGACATCCAGACACTGCAGATCCTGGAGGAATACCTCGCCGACTTCCCCGGTTGTGTGATTGTGGTGAGCCACGACCGTTATTTCATGGACAAAGTGGTGGATCATCTGCTTGTATTCAGAGGAGAAGGTGAAATCAAAGATTTTCCCGGCAATTACAGCCAATATCGGGAGTGGAGTGCCCTGCGCTCGAAAGAAGAGCAAGACACCACGACGGAGAAAACCGAGAAAAGCGTGAAGCGTGACTACCGCAACAACGACAAGCGCAAGATGACCTACAAAGAAAAAATGGAATTCGCCCGTCTGGAAGAAGAAATCGCCGCTCTCGAGGAAGAACAGAAGCGGATAGAAACAGCCCTCTGCGGCGGTACGGTGAACATCGACGAGATAACAGCCATGAGCAAACGCCTTCCCCAACTGAAAGACGAACTGGACGAGAAAAGCATGCGCTGGCTGGAACTCAGCGAGATTGAATAGAACACCCCAATTGACCTTGGTGTCTCAGAGGATTAATAGCAGGAAAGAAGGGCGAATTTATCATATATGAAACGTAGCTTTCGGAAGTTAAGAAGTTATTGAAGTTAAAGAAGTTAAGCCAAATGTACTTTCGCTATTCAAGCGTTCTGATAGTTCTTATCATGACTTTAACAAAGCATCTGACTTAACTTTTTGAGCCGAAAGGCCGAAAACGACTTCACTCCTTTAACTTCCGAAACATCTATTATGAAAAATCATAAACCATATCAATTATTATTTTAAGGTGAGTTCTAAAAATTAATATTTTTGAGTGGAAGCCGTACCTTCTGAATCA
>CAMNIN010000029.1 GCA_946540735.1 uncultured Prevotellaceae bacterium
GCAATGTCTGTGGAAAGAGAAACACTTCACAGTGACGCTTTGCCATTCCATCTTGGGTGGCGGAACAGATTGCAAAATGAGAATAGAAGTGGAAGGTCCTCCTCGGCAGCAAACCCACAGTCAGAATCCAGGATGATTGCTTGATTTCATGAGCAAGAGGAAACTTTTTTATATGGAAGAAATGCAGACAGTAAACGAATATGCCATCAGCAAGGCTGGGTTGGAAGACTTGCAGGAGATTCTCAACCTACAATACCTTGCTTATCAGAGTGAGGCAGCTGTGTTAGACAATAAGGACATACCTCCACTGAAACAGACTCTGGATAAGGTGATTGGGGAATACCACAAAGGCATCATCCTGAAAATGGTGGATGCGGGCGGACTGATCATCGGTTCCATCCGTGCCTGGGAGATGAAGGATACCGTCCATGTCGGGAAACTGATGGTACACCCCGACTACAGACATCATGGATATGGCACGAAACTTCTGGGTGAGATAGAGAAGTATTTCTCTCAAAAGCGATATGAACTGTTTACGAGCACCCTTAGCATTGACAACATCCGGCTCTATCAGAGAAAGGGCTATCGGGAGTTTGACCGCAGAAGCATCGGTGACACACTGGATTTTGTGTATATGGAAAAGGTAATTGGTTAGGAATGAATGAATCACGGATTGACACGATAGAGATACAAAGCAGGGCTCTGGAGAAGACGATGGCAATGAAGGTATATGTCCCAGCCAACGGCAACGAGGGAATGACCGTACTGTATCTGATGCACGGGCGAAGCGGCGATGAGAACATGATGAATGTCCTCAACATACCATCCGCAGCCGACAAGATGATTGCCACCGGGGCAATTCAGCCCATGGTGATTGTTTGTCCAAGAATGGACGATGCATTGGAGCTTGACGCCTATGAGTCGTATTTCTTCGACGAAATCATACCACTCATCGATAGGCGATACCATACGGGGGTGCGCCATATCGGTGGCTTTTCAGCCGGTGGTTACATAGCACTCAGGTATGCGCTACTGCACCCGAGTGTTTTTCTCGATGACCATATGGTTGTCGGCACATCTGCCATGATACAGACAGAACTGGATTGCATTGTCAACCAATACACTGATCAGTTCTGCAATCCGATGGTGATGTGGGGAAAGTACCGAAAAGGGCTGTTCAAAACTACTCTGCCTGTCTCCTTCCAATTCCATCATGTACAGATGGACGGTGGACATGCCGCACATTTCCTGGATGAACTGCAAAAGACTATCAACTCTGCAAGATGAATGAAATGAAACTCCGACCATTCAATCCCAATGATGCAGAGACGATTCTAAGTTGGTGCAAGGACAAGCATACATTCCGGCTCTGGAGTGCTGACAGGTATGAGAATTTCCCTGCCCGGCCTGAGGAGATGATGATGCAATACAAGGGAGATAACATATATCCTTTTACGGCTATTGTAGGAGAGGAGATTGTAGGTCATATTTTGTTGAGACATCCATCAGAGGACAAAAGCGTCATCCGCTTCGGCTTTGTGATAGTTGACGACTCGAAACGTGGCAAGGGCTACGGCAAGCAAATGCTCAGTCTCGCTATCGATTATGCACAACAGGAATTGGGAGCCAAGCGCATCACACTCGGCGTGTTTTGCGACAATAATCCCGCAGTGGAATGTTACAAATCCATCGATTTCCGCATCAGAGGAACGGATGCCTATGTGATAGACGGCGAGGAATGGAAAGGTTTTGAGATGGAACTAAATAAGTAAAGACTATGTATATAAGACCCGCAATTTGCACAATACCCGAATCGATGTGGCCGATGCCCTGAGAGGCATCGCTGTGGCCGGCATCATCCTGTATCACTCCGTGGAGCACTTCAACATTTTCACCAAGGAGCCGATAACCCATGCGCAGGCAAGCGATCAGACTGTGGCCAATGTGCTGGCTTGGCTGCTCTCAGGTAAGATGTATGGCATCTTCGCCATGCTCTTCGGACTGAGTTTCTTCATCATGAACGACAACCAGCAGCAGAAAGGAAAGTATTTCTCGGGCCGCTTTGCCTGGCGGATGTGCCTGCTTTTCCTCTTCGGCATTGTCAACGTGGCCTTTTATGATGGCGACATCCTGATGCTCTACGCCTGTTATGGCATGCTGCTCATTCCCATCAGCTATCTGCCGTCGAAGTGGGTGTGGTGCATCATCGCCTTGCTGGCCATCCAGCCCGTGGAGCTATACTGCTTGCTGACGGGCTACGAGATTGACCATACAAGGTTCTATGAAATCTCCGGCATCATCAATGCTGCGCACGAGCATGGCACGTTCTGGGAAAACACGCTCACCAACCTGCGTTACGGGTTTGAGGTGAATCTGCGGTTCAATGTCTTCAGCGGACGACTGACACAGTTGCTCTGCCTCTTCATTCTCGGCATGCAGCTTGGTCGGCAGAGGCTGTTCTATAACGAGGGACATCACCTGAAGATATGGCATGGAATACTCATTTGTTCCGCCTTAATCGTCGTAGCATTAAATTTTGTGAATCTCGGCGAATTGAACTCATGGCTGAAGCCCATCTATAATTTAACCATCCTCTTGATGATAGTCTCGGCCATCGTCTCTGCCTGGTATGCTTTCGGGGGTGTTCGCCAGGTACTCCATCATCTCTGCATTTTTGGTCGCATGAGTCTTACCAACTATCTGCTCCAGTCCATCATCGGCTGCTTCATCTTCTGCGGCTATGGGCTTGCCTGCTATCACCATTTAGGCATCACCTACGCCGTCCTTGTAGGCCTCTCGATGGTTATTGTTCAGTATCTGTTCGCCCGTTATTGGTTCGCCAGCCATCCTCGCGGACCGTTGGAAGGACTTTGGAGAAAACTGACATGGATTTTTCAACATAGCAAATAGGATAGACTTCAATGCCATAGGGATGCCCTACGACACCATGTTCCATGAGCTGCAGCAGGGCCATCCCAACGCACGCTACTGGATATGGGACGCCGTACACCCCACCCCGGCTGGTCATCTGCGGATGGCGGAAATGTGGATCAGCAAGGCCACGGAGGCTGGATGGCTGCTCAGTCCCAATCCCTAAAAATTCATCACATATCCCCTATCCAACTGCACATAATCGCTCCGCGGTAAAATTGAAGTAAACTTCATTTCCCTCTTGCTTCTCCCGATTTAACTTGGTTGAATCGTTCCTGTGCTCAGGAAAAGACATAAAAACAATTTTTCCGTCATATTTTTCTAACCTGTCCCACGGTCTGGCACAACCTGCCTTTATCTTTGCATCGAACAATCAAGTTCTACGGAAATCCCCAAAAGGATTCCATCACATTTTCATAAAAAAAACAGTGATCTGGCGAAGATTCTCCGTGTCGGGATAAAAAAATGAATCGATTCGCTTTGTCCTCCTCCCGACTTTTAGTATCTTTGCACTATTGGAGCGAGGTCACCTGGTTTCTGCAGCGGTTCTTCTTGTGTTTCTCTTTCATATAGGGAATGGAGACGGCCCATGCAAATCAGCATTTGTGTGACAAGCCGAGAATGAATAACTAAAACAGATCAATTGTCAAATCTTTATCCATGAAACAGTTTCTTATTCTTTTGGGAGTTCTCATGACACTGCCGCTGTCGGCACAGCGCATCTCTGAAAACCTGAATTTTGGCTGGGATTTCCGTCTCAACAATGAAGGTGAGTGGCGGAAAGTCGACGTGCCCCACGATTTTCAGATTGAACAGCCGTGGGTGGCTCCTGCTGCCGACGAGAAGGCTGACAATACCGATGCTGCAGCCAATATCAAAAGCCGGTTGTCAAGTAGGGGGTTCAAAGAGATGGGCAAGGGCTATTACCGCTACCTCCTGACACCTGACACCGCACTGAAAGGACGTCGCGTCCTGCTCGATTTCGAAGGAATCATGTACACCGCTGATGTGATGCTCAATGGACAACGCGTGGGCGGAACGGATTATGGATACGTCGGCTTTGAGATCGATGTGTCCGACTTGTTGAAGTACGGTCAAGAGAATGTCGTCGAAGTTGTCGCCGATACCCGTGAGCCTGGCAATTCCCGTTGGTACACCGGAGGCGGACTCTTCCGCAATGTCTCTCTTGTGTCCACGCCAAAGGACATGTTTTTTGAGCGGCATCCGCTGTATGTCACCACACGCGGCAACCGTTATGTGAGTATCTCGGCTGCATTTACCAACCGTACCCGCAGCAAGGCCACCCGCATCGCCTGGCAGATTCTCTCGCCTGACGGGAAAGAGGTATGTGGAGACACTGCGGTGCTTGCCCGGCATCGGATGACGCGCACGCAAGAAGAACGTATCGTCAGCGATGTGGAGATCAGCCAACCTCAGATATGGGATGTCGACAATCCTTGCCTCTATCAGGTGAGGGCACAGTTGCTACGTGAGGATGGATCCGTAGCTGATGAGACTTGTGACGAGTTTGGCATCCGCACAATCGAAATCGGTCCCTCGTTCGGACTGAAACTCAATGGCAAGAAAGTGCTCCTCAAAGGGTATGCCAACCACCACACCTTGGGGGCTCTTGGCGCTGCGGCATACCCTCGTGCCATCGAAAAACGCATAAAGATGATGAAAGAGTGGGGCATCAATCACATCCGTACATCCCACAACCCCTACAGCCGCGAGTTCATCAGACTTTGCGACAGGTATGGCATCCTTGTCGTGGATGAGCTTTACGATAAGTGGACACGCCAGCATACGGGTGGTAAGATTCCTTTCGAGCTTCACTGGCAAAGCGAGGTGCCCGAATGGGTGAAACGCGACCGTAACTCTCCATCTGTGGTGCTCTGGAGCCTTGGAAATGAACTCCAGCAGGATCCCAACCAGCCGTTCAATGATTTTGGCGTGACGATGTACGAGTTGCAGAAGACCCTCCTCCTGCGTTATGACTCCACACGATTGGTGACGGTGGCCATGCATCCCAGATTCCGCAATTGGGAGACGGATTCACTGCCTTGCGATCTGGCGATGAAGACAGATATCCAAGCGTATAATTATAGGTATATGTATTTCCCGGGAGATGGACGCAGATTCCCCTGGATGACTTTCTACCAGAGCGAGGCCAACACCTCGGGGATGGGACCTAACTTCTTCGAGATGAACCTCGACAAGGTCATCGGACTGGCTTATTGGGGCGCAATCGATTATCTGGGCGAGAGCCAGGGCTGGCCGGCAAAAGGATGGACTCAGGGGGTCTTCGACATCTCGCTTGACCCCAAACCGAAAGCTTATCTCATGAGGTCTCTCTTCAAACCGGATGAGCCTCTCGTGCATATCGGCATCATCGACTCTAAGAACGAGGTGATGTGGAATGGGGTGCAGACAGGCAACGATGGGATGAGTGACCATTGGAACCGTGAACCGGGAAAGTCGCTCTCGCTGATCACTTATACCAATGCTGATGAGGTGGAGCTGCGGCTCAATGGCAAGAGCCTGGGCCGGAAAAAGAACATGAAAGACGACCCGAAACAGCGCAACCAGATCAGATGGGATCATGTGACCTATGCCGACGGAAAACTTGAGGCTATCGCCTATCAGAATGGGAAGATGGCCGCGAAGCATCAGATCGAGACTGCTGGCAAGGCCGTCAAACTTGTCGCTACACCGGATAACAGCCATTGGAAGGCTGATGGCACTGATTTGCAGCATATCCGCGTCGAGGCTGTCGACAGCAAGGGGCGCCGTGTGCCTATGGCACAGGACGATATCCGTTTCTCGGTTTCAGGAGATGCCCGAATCGTGGCTGTCAGCAATGGCGACCAGAATAGCGACGAAGTGAACGTGACCGATCACCGCCATCTCTGGAATGGGGCTGCATTGGTGATTCTTCGGGCTGGACGCACTCCTGGACCCATCAACGTGAGTATCTCGTCCGATCAATTCAAGACTGTCAGGCTGCGCCTGACCACACGCTAAGGCTCAGACATCCGCCCTTCGACAGCATTTTTCGTTCGGGCGGATTTGTAATCCGGCCGCATTGAGTATCAGCATTTGCAATGCGCTTTTAGCGGATTATAAATCCTGATACTCAGAGCATCGGGATTACAAATCCCGATGAACGACGACAAATCCCGATAATCATAAGAGGGAAAAACGGGGGTGCTGAGTCGTTGCCTTAAAAACACATTTACTTAAATTCTGTCAAAATTCATGTCTTTTACTTCGATATTGGGTATTTTTATGTATTTTTGCAGGCGATTCCAATCACACTTAATACATTATTAAATTTCTAAGAAAAATGAACAAACTTGACCGTCCGGCAATCCTTGTTGTTGACATGCTCAATGATTTCGTCACTGGTGCTCTCGCTTGTGACAGAGGAAAGGCTATCGTTCCGGCTACCGCCCGCTTGCTCGATGCAGCCCGCGAGGCTGGTGTTCCCGTCATCTTCTGTAATGACGCTCACATCCAAGGTATCGACCGTGAACTCACCATCTGGGGCGACCATGCCATCCGTGGCACCAAGGGCGCTGAGGTGATTCCCGAACTCAAACTCTGCGACAAAGACTATGTCGTGCCAAAGCGCAGGTATAGCGGATTCTTCCAGACCGACCTCGATATCCTGCTGAAAGAACTCGGTGTGAAAACTGTCATCATGACCGGACTTCATGCACACATGTGCGTCCGTCACACCTCCGCCGACGCTTTCTGTCTCGGCTATGACGTGGTGGTCGCTAAAGAGGCTACAGACTCGTTTACTGAAGAGGATTACCTCAATGGTCTTGCTTACCTCAAGACCTGTTATGGAGCCGACGCTTACAGCAACGACGAGCTGATTGCTGCTTTCTGAACGCTTCTTGAAAAATCTTCAAGCCAAATACAGACACGCCAATGGTTCCCATGCCATTGACGTGTCTTGTTGCGTTTGGGCCTTCTATCTCTACATTTGTTTAAAATCACTAAAAACACAAACTTTTTCTCTTTCCAATAATAAAACTGCTGAAAAATTTGTAAATTTGCACCTTAATTACGATTTTTTCGTTACAAAACGGAAAGATGTAGTTTTGCAAGTTATTGATATACAATTAAATAAGAAGGTTTAAGGATATGGCCAAAAAATTTGCCGAGTATAAGCATCTTGACCTGACGGAAGTCAACAACCAGGTGCTGCAACAGTGGAAGAAGGGAAATGTCTTCGCACGCTCTATCGAAGAGCGGGAGGGATGCCCTGAGTTTGTCTTCTATGAGGGACCTCCCTCTGCCAACGGACATCCGGGGATTCACCATGTGCTGGCACGCACCATCAAGGACACCTTCAACCGATATAAGACCATGAAAGGTTACCAGGTGCACCGGAAGGCTGGCTGGGACACTCATGGACTGCCAGTCGAACTGGGAGTGGAGAAGGAACTGGGCATCACAAAGGCGGATATCGACAATCCTGAGAGTCCCAAATTCATCTCAGTGGAGGACTATAACCAGAAGTGCCGGCAAAATGTCATGATGTTCACTCATGAATGGGACGATCTCACCGAGAAAATCGGCTACTGGGTTGACCTCGAAAATCCTTATATCACCTACGACAACAAGTACATCGAGACGCTGTGGTGGCTCTTGAAACAGTTCTTTGACAAAGACCTGCTCTACAAGGGATACACCATCCAGCCCTATTCTCCAGCGGCCGGAACCGGTCTCTCAAGCCATGAGCTCAACCAGCCCGGATGCTACCGCATCGTGAAGGACACTACCGTCACGGCGCAGTTTGCTATATGCGATCCCAAACCTGAAATGACAGGGTGGGGCAATCCGTATTTCCTGGCCTGGACGACCACCCCTTGGACGTTGGCTGCCAACTCCGCTCTTTGCGTGGGACCGAAAATCGACTATGTGGCTGTAAGAACCTATAACCCCTATACCGCCCAACCCGTTACCATCGTCATGGCAGAGGCTCGCCTTTCGGCTTATTTCAATGAGAAAGGCCGTGATGCTGATCTCGAAGCCTTCAAGAAGGGCGACAAGGTCATTCCTTGGCAGATTGTGGCCCACTATAAGGGTACCGATCTTGTGGAAATGCACTACCAGCAGCTCCTGCCTATGGTGAAACCGCTCTCAGAGGGTGCCTTCAGGGTGATTCCCGGCAATTATGTCACGACTGAGGATGGTACTGGTATCGTGCATATTGCTCCCAACTTCGGTGCCGATGATGCCAACGTGGCAAAACTCGCTGGCGTGCCTCCAATCGTGATGGTCGACAAGAAAGGACATCAGAGACCTGTGGTCGACCTGCAGGGTAAGTATTTCGCCGTGGAGGATCTTGATCCTGATTTCGTGCAGAACTACATCAACCTGCCGCTTTGGAGCCGATATGCAGGAAGATACGTGAAGAATGCCTATGACGAGACCTTGACGGAGAAAGACGAGACACTCGACATCACGATCTGCATGGACTTGAAGGCTGAGAACAAGGCGTTCAAGATCGAAAAGCATGAGCATAACTATCCTCATTGCTGGCGTACCGACAAACCCGTGCTTTACTACCCGCTCGACAGTTGGTTTATCAAGAGCACGGCTTGCAAGCAGAGAATGTCGGAACTCAATCTCAATATCAACTGGAAACCCGAGTCGACAGGCACGGGGCGCTTCGGCAACTGGCTGGAGAACCTCAATGACTGGAACCTCAGCCGAAGCCGTTTCTGGGGTACTCCGCTTCCTATCTGGGTGAATGAGGAAGATCAGGAAACACGCTGCATCGGCTCGATCCAGCAATTGTATGATGAGGTGGAGAAAGCTGTAGAGGCTGGCGTGATGCCTTCCAATCCATTCAAGGACAAAGGTTTTGTGCCCGGCGATTTTTCCAAGGAGAATTATGAGCGCATTGACCTTCACCGTCCTTATGTCGATCAGATTGTGCTTGTGTCGTCGAAAGGACACCCCATGAAGCGTGAGGCTGATCTTATCGATGTGTGGTTCGACTCTGGTTCGATGCCTTATGCCCAGATCCATTACCCCTTTGAGAATGCCGACAAAGTGGACGGCAATAAGGCTTTCCCCGCCGATTTCATCAGCGAGGGAGTCGACCAGACACGCGGATGGTTCTTCACCCTCCACGCTATCGGAACGATGATCTTCGACAGTGTGGCTTTCAAGAATGTCATCTCCACGGGCCTGGTGCTGGATGCCAAGGGCAACAAGATGAGCAAACGACTGGGCAATGCCGTTGATCCCTTTGAGACCATCGCAAAATATGGTGCTGATGCGCTCAGATTCTATATGATGACCAACTCACAGCCCTGGGACAACCTCAAGTTTGATGTGGCCGGTGTCGAGGAACTGAGGAGAAAACTCTTCGGAACGCTCTATAACACCTATTCCTTCTTCGCTCTCTATGCCAATGTGGATGGCTTCGACTGCACGCAGCCTGAGGTGCCCGTGGCTGAAAGACCCGAGATCGACCGTTGGATCATCTCACAGCTCAACTCTCTCGTGAAATCCGTAGATGAGAGCATGGCTGACTATGAACCGACACGTGCGGGTAGGATGATCGACGAGTTTGTCAATGACCACCTCTCCAACTGGTATGTGCGCCTCAACCGCAAACGCTTCTGGGGCAAGGATATGGACCAAGACAAACTGAGTGCTTACCAGACGCTTTATACTTGTCTGGTGACAGTGGCCAAACTGCTGGCTCCTTTCTCGCCGTTCTATGCCGACAGACTTTATCTTGACCTTACGGCAGCTACTGGGCAGGCCGAGTCCGACAGCGTGCACCTGACACGTTTCCCCGTGGCTGATGAGTCGCTGATTGATACCGAACTGGAAGCAAGAATGGGCACGGTCGCACAGAAGATCACTTCTATGGTCCTTGCCTTGAGACGCAAAGCCGACATCAGAGTGCGCCAACCACTGCAGTGCATCATGGTGCCTGCCACCGACGCCCTGCAGCGTGAACGTATTGAGGCCGTGGCGCCAATTATCCTCAATGAGGTGAATGTCAAGGAATTGAAGTTCGCCGAAGGCGAGGGACTGTTGGTGAAGAAGGTGAAATGCAACTTCCGCACGATGGGCAAGAAATACGGCAAACTGATGAAGGGCGTGGCAGCTGCGATGGCTGCTCTCTCACAGGCAGAAATCGGTGAACTGGAAACGGCCGGCGTGCTCAATATCAATGTCGAAGGACAGAATGTGGTCGTCGAGGCCGTCGACGTGGAGATCTACAGCGAGGATATCCCGGGATGGCTCGTGGCTAATGAAGGAAACATCACCGTGGCACTTGAGGTGGAACTCACCGACCAACTCCTCAAGGAGGGCATGGCCCGTGAACTGATCAACAGGGTACAGAACCTGCGCAAGGATGGTGGACTTGAAATCACCGACAGGGTGAACGTGACAGTATCGCCCAACGAACAGGTGGAGAAAGCCTTGGAAGACTTTGAGGACTATGTGAGGACACAGGTGCTCGCCGACAATATCGTCTTCGCACAGAATGACGGTCAGGAGGTGAAATTCGATGAGTTTACGCTCCATATCAAAGTGGAAAAGGTATAAATACTGATCTTCGGATCATGAAATTAAACTTTTAATCTAAACCTATCATGGCAGAAAAAAAACGCTACAGCGACGAGGAACTGGAGGAATTCAGGGCCATTATCAATGAAAAACTGGCGCTCGCATATCGTGACTACAACGAGATGATGAGACAACTCATGAATGCAGACGGAAATGACGTGGACGATACGTCTCCTACGTATAAGGTTCTTGAGGAAGGAAGCACCACTCAGAGCAAGGAAGAACTGGTGCAGTTGGCAAGCCGCCAGCAGAAGTTCATCCAGGGATTGGAGGCCGCTATCGTCAGAATAGAGAACAAAACCTATGGCATCGACCGTATCACCGGTGAACTCATTCCCAAAGAGAGACTGCGCGCCGTGCCGCACGCCACTTTGAGCGTGGCTTCGAAAATCGCACTGAAGAAGAGTTGATGGTCTCAAGGCACTACTTAAAGGGACTGGTGGCATGCTTCCTTGTGCTGCTCATCCTCGTTGTGGACCAAGTGATCAAGATCGAGGTGAAGACGGGCATGTACCTGCATGAGTCGATCCGTGTCTTCGATTGGTTCTATATCTACTTCATCGAGAATGAGGGCATGGCCTACGGCATGACTTTCATCAATAAATTGGTCCTCACCCTGTTTCGCGTCGTGGTGGCCATAGCGATCAGCATCTATCTCTACAAACAAGTGAGAAAGGGCGCACGATGGGGCTATGTCATCTGCCTGGCCATGATCATCGCAGGAGCGGGTGGAAATATCATCGACTGCCTCTTTTATGGCCAGATTTTCTCGCCTTCCACGGCATCGAGCATCTCACATTTCGTGCCATGGGGTGAAGGCTACGCTCCGGTCTTCTATGGAAAGGTGGTCGATATGTTTTATTTCCCCATCATCGACACCTATTGGCCGGATTGGATGCCTTTCTGGGGAGGTGAGCATTTCATCTTCTTCAGTCCGATCTTCAATTTCGCCGATTCCTGTATCAGTGTGGGGGTGGTCTGCCTGCTCTTGTTCTGCCGTAAGGAACTGGGCGAGGTGTCCTTTTCTCAAAACGACAGCCACTCGTCGGAACATGATCCTAAAGTATAAAACATGAAGCACTTTCCTGGTTTTCTCATTGTCGTGAGTCTTGCTGTTCTCCTGATGGCAGGATGCAAACCGGGTGTGCCAAAGGAATATATCCAGCCCGATGACATGGAAGACATCCTTTATGATTACCATGTCGCCGACGGAATGGCCTATGCGGAAGGTGCTTATGATGAATTGAACTTCCGAAGGAAGGCCTATCGGGATGCTGCGCTGAGGAAACACGGGGTGACAGAGGCTGAGTTCGACTCGTCGCTGGTTTACTATTATCGTCACACCGAGAGATTGCACGACATTTATTCCAAACTCTCGAAAAGACTCAACAACGATGCCATCGCTTTGGGCGCCACGGCCAACGAACTGAGCCAGTTCGGAGGCACCAACCAGGGCGATACGGCCACGGTATGGAGAAACGAGCAGTCTGTGGTGCTGATGCCTCAGGCTCCATACAACCACATCTCTTTCGAAGTCAAAGCTGATACGGCATACCATGAAGGTGATATGATGATCCTCAGTTTCGACAATCAGTTCATCTTCCAGGATGGTATTCGCGATGGCATCGCTTATATCGCGGTCACCTATGCCAATGACAGCACGACCTCACAGGTGTTGCATGTCACGTCTGATACTCACTACGACATGAGGGTCATGAACGAGGGCCGTTTGCGTATCAAATTGGTGAAGGGATTCATCTATCTCGGTATGGGACAGGGAAACTCTAATTCCAGTATGACCCTCAAACTCATGAGTGTCAGCAACATGAGATTGCTCCGAATGCATACCGATCCCCCGAAAGAGGAGGAAGAGGACAGTATCACTGTGCCACAGCCACATCCCGCAAAAGCTCCCTACAATCAAGATCTTCCTGTTTCCCCGCGTCCGCAGGTGTCGCCTGTGAGTGTGCCACCTTCTGCTTCTGACGATAGTAAAAGCTCTGTTCCAGAGGCCATCAAATGATTTTAGGTATTCCAAATACAGATTCTTATGCTTTTCATCCATCTTTTGCTGGCGGCAATCACCTATATCTCACCTGTTCATTTCGATGTGTCCTTAGCAGGAAACTTCGGTGAACCCAGACCCAACCATTTCCATGGCGGATTGGATATCAAGACACAACAGGAGGAAGGAAAGGCTGTCTATGCGATAGGGGATGGGTATGTGTGCAGGGTTTCCGTCAATGTCGGTGGAATGGGCAATGCCGTGTATGTCAGACATCCGGAAGGATACACCAGCGTGTATGCCCATTTGCAGCGCTTCGCACCGCCCATCGAGGCTCTTGTGCGCAAATGGCAATATCAGCATCAAACGACGGACGTCGATATGACCTTGTGTGCTACTGACTACCCCGTGGCTCAAGGACAGTTGATCGCTCTGAGTGGCGACACGGGGGCAAGTCTCGGTCCGCATTTGCATCTGGAGATTCATCAGACCGATAATTGGAACATGATGGATCCCCTGGATTTCATGCCTGAACTGCTTGAGGACAGCATCGCACCCAAGGCGCATGCCGTCATGGCATACCCGGTAAAAGGTGAGGGACGCTTCTGCGGGCAGGATGAACAACAACGGTTTGACTTCATGGGGTTTGCCATTGTCGATTCACTCACAGCATGGGGAAAGGTGGGATTCGGTCTTTATGCCGAGGATTTCATGCAGGGATCCGACAACCGCTATGGAATCCGGCACACTGCGCTCTATGTGGATGGTGAAGAGGTGTTCAGCAGTGATGTCGACGACATCCCTATGTCTGCCAACAAGATGGTGAACGTATGGGGTGACTATGATTATTATGCACTTAACCAACAGTGGTTTATGAGGTCTTTCCTGCTTCCTGGCAATAAATTGCCTTTTCTCAAAGCCGACCGCAATGGAGGGCTTGTGACGTTCAATCAGGAGCGGGATTATCAGTTCACTTACGTGCTTTGTGATTTCTTCGGCAACCAGTCGAAGTATTCTTTCACCGTCACCGGACGTCCTGATACGATTCCACCATTGGTGCCTGATGATTCATTGGTCATGAAAATGGATGCCGACCAGTCGTGTACATTCGACGGGATGGACTTGAAGGTGCCCGAAGGTGCCTTGCTCGCTGATGTCAAGGTGGCCCCTTCTTCACGGTCCAGACGTGGCGGGTTGTCCAAGGAGTTTGTCATGACGCAGAAATCCGTCCCTCTTTATGGAAAGGCGATACTGCGGCTGCGCCTCGAACAGGAAGTGGATGATCATAGCAAACTCTATGTCTCTGCTCGCAGAAGGACGAAAAAGAATGAGCTTGATGAGGAGAGTGGTCACAAACTGTTTATCCCAGGCACCTACCACGATGGTTGGGTGGAAACAGAGGTGACTGATCTCGGGGATGCTTTCTGCATCGCCCATGACGTGACTCCTCCACGCATCATTCCTGTCAACCAGCGTGAATGGGCATCCCAGCCCTTGTGCGTTTTCGACCTCAAGGATGAGGATACGGGAATCGCTGACTTTCAGGGATTTGTCGACGGACAGTTCGTCCTCTTTGATCATGTGAAGAAGTCATCGCGCATCATCTGCGATCTGAGAAATACTCCTGTGGAACCCACTGGCGGAGAGCATCGTCTCCAACTGAAAGCCCGTGATAAGTTGGGCAACCAGTCCGTCTTCGATGGTGTGATTAATTATTGATTGCTCAGCCTGTTACCGAATAACCCATAACCGATCTTTAAATATGAGAAAACTGTTCCTGTCCTTGTTTTCGTGCGTCGCCATACATGCTGCGGCTTGCACCAATTTCATCGTGGCCAAGGGAGCCAGTACCGACGGCTCGGTCATCTGCACCTACAATGCGGATGATTATGGCATGTTTCAGAACCTCTGCCATTACCCTGCCGGGAAGCATGCACCTGGCACGATGCGTCAGATTTATGATTGGGATACCAACCAATATCATGGCGAGATACCTGAGGCTCCTGAGACTTATAATGTCATCGGCAATATCAACGAGTATCAAGTGACTATCGGCGAGACCACTTACGGCGGTCGGGAGGAGATGGTCGATTCTACCGGAATCCTCGACTATGGCTCTCTGATCTATGTCACCTTGCAGCGGTCGAAAACGGCTCGTGAGGCGATCAGCGTGATGACCAACCTGGTCGAGACTTATGGCTACAATTCCGAGGGTGAGACTTTCACCATCTGCGATCCCAATGAAGCTTGGATCATGGAGATGATGGGTATGGGGCCCGGTAGCAAGAGTGCGGTGTGGGTGGCCATCCGCATTCCCGACAATGCCATTTGTGCACATGCCAACCAAAGCCGTATCACGACTTTCAATATGAAAGACAAGAAAAACGTGCTCTACTCCAAGAATGTGGTGAAATATGCCCGCAAGATGGGGTGGTTCTCGGGTAAGGACGCCGATTTCTCTTGGAATGAGGCTTACGCCAAACCGGATTTCTCTGGCCGCCGCTACTGCGAGGCACGTGTGTGGAGCTTCTTCAATCATTTCAGCACCGACATGAACCGCTACCTGCCCTACGCTATGGGGAAGGGGGATTATGAAGAGGCCATGCCGCTGTGGATCATCCCCAACAAGAAAGTTTCTTTGCAGGATGTCGCTGAGTGTATGCGTGACCATTATGAGGGCACTCCTTTTGCCCTTGACAGTGACATCGGTGGTGGCATCTGGGAGATGCCTTACCGTCCTACACCCCTCACTTTCGAACTCGATGGCAAGAAATACTTCAATGAGCGGCCTACTTCCACACAGCAGACAGGATTCTCTTACGTGAGCCAGATGCGTTCCTGGTTGCCAAGGGAAATCGGTGGTGTTATCTGGTGGGGCAATGATGATGGCAACATGGTGGCCTACACGCCTGTCTACTGCAGCATGACGGTCCGCCCGGAGTGCTACAACACGCCAGGGGCCGACGAGATCACCTTCTCCGACAAAAACGCTTTCTGGGTGTGCAACTGGGTTGCCAATATGGTTTATCCCCGCTATTCGCTGATGTTCCCCTCACTCAAGGCTGTGCGTGACTCACTTGAGAACAGCTATCTTGCCAACCAGCCCATAGTTGAGAAAGAGGCTATGTCGATGTATGAGACAGATCCTGCCAAGGCGGTGGCTTTCCTCAATTACTACAGCGTGGAGAAGGCACAGCAGATGTTGGCTCGCTGGAAGCAACTTGCCACCTACCTCATTGTGAAATATAACGATATGATCATCCATCATGAGGAGAACGGCAAATTCACACGCGACCAATATGGATTGGGCACAAGACCCAAGCGTCCGGGATATCCCGACCGCTTCAAGCGCGCCCTGATCAAACAGACGGGTGACAAATTCGAATATCCAACCGAAGAATAAAGGAATCCGGATTACATTTTGCGGAGAGCAGCCAGCAGTTGGCTGTTCTCCGTTTTCGTTCCAATGGTGATGCGCAGACAGTTGTCGCAGAGTTTTACCCGGCTGCGGTTTCTCACAATAATGCCGTTCTCCAGGAGGTAGTTGTAGATGGCCTGGGCGTCTGTCATCCTGGCCAGGAAGAAGTTGGCATCGGTGGGGTAGACTTTCTCACAGCAGGGCAACTGGATAAAAGCGTCCATCAAGCGGGTACGCTCTTGTAGCAGGATGTTGACCCACTCCTGCACCTCATAGGGATTGCGGAGCAATTCCATGGCACGGTCTTGGGTGAGCTTGTTGATATTGTAAGGATACTTGACTTTATTGAAAATATGGATGATTTCCTCCTGGGCAAAGGCCATTCCCAAACGGATGGCAGCGCACCCCCATGCCTTGCTCATGGTGTTGAGCACGATGAGGTGCGGGTATTGATCGAGTTGTTTCCGGAAAGCAGGTTTTCCCGAGAAATCGGAATAGGCCTCGTCGATGACCACGATGCCGTCGAAGGCCGACAGCAGCCGTTCGATTTCATCATGGCGGATGAGGTTGCCGGATGGATTGTTCGGACTGCAGATCCATATCACTTTCGTGTGCATGTCGCAGGCGGCGAGCATCTTGTTGGCCGACATCTGGAATTGGTCATCCAGATTCACTGTGCGGTATTCCACATCGTTGATGTCGGCACAGACCCTGTACATTCCATAGGTGGGTTCGATAGCCACCACATTGTCGAGACCCGGACGGGTGAAACAGCGATAGACCAGGTCGATGGCCTCGTCGCTGCCGTTGCCCAGGAAAATCTGCCCTGTCCTGACCCCCTTGGCTTTGGCCACCAGTTCTTTCAGGTCTTTCTGCAGTGGGTCGGGATAGCGGTTGTAGGGTTGGTTATAGGGATTCTCGTTGGCATCCAGAAAGACGTGGGCATCGTGTCCGCTATATTCATCACGGGCACTACTGTAGGGTGACAACTTCCAGATATTGGGCCTGACCAGGTCTTTCAACTCTCTCATCTTGATTCTCTTATCCATTCAACTGTTTGATTCTCACCGTCATGGCTCTCTTGTGCGCCATCAGTTGCTCGTTCTCGGCCATCACTTCCACGGCTCTTCCGATAGAGCGGATGCCTTCTGGTGTGATGTGCTGGAATGTGATTTTCCGGCAGTAGCTGTCAAGGTTGACACCACTATAGGCCA
This sequence comes from uncultured Prevotellaceae bacterium, assembly GCA_946540735.1. Taxonomy (GTDB): domain Bacteria; phylum Bacteroidota; class Bacteroidia; order Bacteroidales; family Bacteroidaceae; genus Prevotella. The sequence goes on from CAMNIN010000029.1 coordinate 17,183, forward strand.
AAGCATAGCCATGAGTAGGCAGGGTGTGATTGGTGCCGCTGGCATAGTCGCCGGCACTCTCGCACGCATAGTGCCCGAGGAACACACTTCCGGCATTGATGACCTTGTCGGCCAGCGTCTCATAATCGCTGGTGCAAAGGATCAGGTGCTCAGGAGCATATACATTGCTCAGGCTGATGGCCTCATAAGTGTCGCCGACAAGTATCATCATACTGTTGGCCAGAGCCTTCCTGGCGATCTCGCAGCGGGGCAACAATTCCAGTTGCCTTGCCACTTCTTGGCCGACGGCTTCCAGCATCTTTTCCGACGTGGTGATGAGCACCACTTGGGAGTCGATGCCATGTTCGGCTTGGGATAGCAGGTCGGCGGCCACGAAGTCGGGATGACTGGTGTCGTCAGCGATGATGCAGACTTCGGAAGGACCGGCGGGCATGTCGATGGCCGCGTCGTGGAGTGACACCTGTTGCTTGGCTGCCATCACATATTGGTTGCCGGGACCAAATATCTTGTAGACTTTGGGGATACTCTCAGTGCCGTAGGCCATGGCTCCGATGGCTTGCACACCTCCTGCCTTGAAAATCTGACTCACTCCCGCGATGCGGGCCGCCACGAGAATGGCGGGGTGTATCTTGCCCTCACGGTTGGGTGGGGTGCATAGCACGATCTCGTCGCATCCGGCGATCTTGGCAGGAGTGGCGAGCATGAGCACTGTGCTGAAAAGCGGTGCCGTTCCACCGGGGACATACAATCCTACCCGTTCGATGGCCACGCTCTTCTGCCAACAGGTGACACCGGGCTGTGTGTCAGTCTTCTGACCTTCGAAAATCTGGGCGTTATGGAATCGACGGATGTTGAGATGGGCCAGTTCGAGTGATGCCTTTAGTTCCTCGTCCACCAACCTCTCTGCCTCGTCCATCTCGGCTTCAGTCACCCGCAACTGCTTGAGGCTTACGTGGTCAAATTTCTCCTCATAACGTTTCACTGCGGCGTCACCGTTCTGCCGCACATCATCGAGCACGCTGCTCACCACTTGCGACAGTTGGGTGGTGTCCATCTGGGGCCTCCTCACAAGTTCTTCCCAGGTGTCTTTTGATGGATATCTGACTATTCGCATCCTTTGATTCCTTTCACTGTTTAGATAATCATTTTCTCTATAGGGGTGACCAGAATACCCTGAGCACCAAGTTCTTTCAACCTGCCGATGATTTCCCAGAAACGACGCTGGTCAAGAACGGTGTGCACAGAGCACCACGCTTCATCGGCCAGTGGGATAATGGTCGGGCTCTTCAGACCTGGGAGAACACTGATGATCTCCTCCAGACGGGCTTTGGGCACATTCATGCGGATGTATTTCTTGTCTTCGGCCTGCTTGACGGCTTTGATGCGGAATAAAAGTTCCTGAAGCGTGGCTTTCTTCTCTTCCGTGAGGTGCTTGTTGCCGATGAGAAGAGCCTCGCTTTGCATGACGATCTCCACCTCACGCAGATTGTTGCTCACCAGGGTCGAACCGCTGCTGACGATGTCGAAGATGCCGTCGGCCAGTCCGATGCCGGGAGAGATCTCCACGCTGCCGGTGATGACATGTGTCTCGATATTGATGCCTTTGGCCTCCATGAAGCGATTCAGGATATTGGGGTAGGAAGTGGCGATCTTCTTGCTCTCAAACCACGCCAGGCCGGTGTAATTCACTTCTTTGGGAATGGCCAGAGACAGACGGCATTTGCTGAAGCCCAGCCGCTCGATGATGTCGGCATCCTCACCACGCTCCTCAAACTCATTCTCGCCCACCACGCCGATGTCAGCCACGCCGGTGGCCACACTTTGCGGTATGTCGTCATCGCGAAGATAAAGCACTTCAATGGGAAAATTCGTCGACTGTACAAGCAGGGTCCTCCGGCTTGCGCTGATCTTGATGTCTGCCTCTCCAAGAAGGTGAAGGGTGTCTTCGAAAAGACGCCCTTTGGATTGTACTGCTATTCTTAACATTTATTTCTTTTCTGAAAATTTCGTTGCAAAATTATCTATTTTTGTCAAAATTTCCAAGAAAAGTATTACTTTTGTACCGAAATACAAAACATAGATCAGCATTGTGCGTAATTTATTCATTTTTTTTGCGGTTTTCATGTTGCTGGCTTGCACCCAGAAAGAGGTGAATGACCAGTCTGCGATGACTCCTTGGGGAACGGTAGAAAATGAGTCCGATGCCCCCGTGGACCAGTATTCGCTGCACGAAATACTGGAAAGCGGTGAATTGATAGCATTGACCATCCCTGGGGAGGCAACCTACTATACTTTCGACAAAGCCGAACTTGGTGCCCATTATCTGCTTTGCACCCAATTGGCCCATGAACTGGGCGTTGGACTCAGGGTGGTGGAGTGCAAGGATACTGCCGAACTGGTTGGCAAACTCCGAAAAGGGGAAGGCGATTTGGCCATGCTGTCGTTGAGCAAGAAGCTCAGCTGCTCCGACAGCCTTGTGTATTGTGGACCGGAAGAGGAGAATGCCCAATGGGCTGTCATGTCCTACAACAAAGCGTTGGCCGATACTGTCGATGCTTGGTATCAGCCTGAGTTGATGGCGGAGGCAAAGGAGAAGGAAGAATATATCCTCAATGTAGGGGCAGTGCAATGCCAGGTCTATGAACCCGTGCTCGACCGGGGCAAAGGGATTATCTCTGAATGGGATCATTTGTTTAAGACCTACGCATCGGAAGCGACCACCGACTGGCGTCTGCTGGCCGCCTTGTGCTATCAGGAGTCGTGCTTCGACCCGAAGGCTCATTCCTGGGCCGGAGCTTGTGGCCTGATGCAGATCATGCCCGAGACGGCTGCTTCTTTGGGCTTGCCGGAGAGTAAACTGTTCGATCCCGAATCGAATGTCTCGACCGCAGCTCGTCTGATCAGCCAGCTGATCACATTCTATCGTGATGTGCCTGATGACGCCGAGCGGATGAATTTCGTGCTGGCCAGTTATAATGGCGGCCCCGGGCATGTGAGGGATGCCATGGCGCTTACCGAGAAGTATGGCGGCGACAAATATGTGTGGGATGAAGTGGCAGAATACATCCTTTTGCTCAGCAAACCCCAGTATTATCGTGATGCCGTGGTGAAATGCGGTTATATGCGAGGTGTTGAGACCCACGACTATGTCTACAGTGTGCGTGAGCGTTATGAGGACTATGCCGGAGTGGCGTTGGGCGATGGCACTTACGCTGCTGGCAAGGCTGGCAAATATGGTGGCGTGAGTACGCAGCCTGAGAGAAGGGTTGCCAAGGAGAATAAATATCAGATTTAGCGACCGATATGACTTTGGTAAGGAAATACAGTTCTGAGACGTTGGTGCTCATCGTGCTTTGCCTGGCGGCTTTTTTCGTCAACAACAGCGCTTTGCCTTCCGATCCTGGCGAGGTGAAGACGATCGTGACGGGAAGAGAGATTATTGCCGATGGCCAGTGGCTGATACCTACGATGAACGGTGAACTCCGGCTCGACAAACCTCCCCTTGCCGCATGGGTGGCGTCTTTTGTAGAAAGTGCTTATCCTCGCAATCTGAGTGCGCAGCGTGCTCCAATCGCTTTGATGGGGCTGATGTGGGCCATGTTCTTTTACGGCGTGGCCAGATATATGGAGCGGAGAAAGGGCTTCGCTGAGGTTGCGACACTGGTGTTCATCACGTGTTACAATGTGATCTATTTCGGACGTGTGGTCAGCCGCGATATTTATGCCTATGCTTTCATGATGGGGGCGTTGTATTTCCTGCTGCGGCTGTTTTATGACTCCAGGTATTTCGCCATACCACATAAATGGAGATGGGCATTGCTTGCCGGACTGATGATGGGCCTTTCCTTCCTCAGCAATGGTTCGGTGGCCTTATATTCCATGCTCTTGCCGTTTGTCATGGTCATGACTTATTACAGGCGTCCCGACATGACAGGCAGGTGGCTTCCTTTACTGGCTCTTATCCTCGTATGCCTGGCCACATTCGGATGGTGGTATGTTTATCTGTTCACATATCATCAAGATGCCATCCGTGATGCGATAAGCAATGAGTTCCGGATATGGATGGGAGGACACACCCGTCCTTGGTTCTATTATTGGAGGTTCTTCTCCGAGATGGGCATCTGGGCTCCGTTCACTCTCGCTGCTCTCGTGGTGCCGTATTGGAACAAAAGGCTGAGCACTAAGAGAGTGTATAAGACGTCCATCTCATGGTTGGCTATTGGCCTGGTGCTCTTGTCTCTGGTACCTCAGAAGGAAATGTCGGACTTGATCACCTTGGCACCGCCGTGCGCATTGGTGGTGGCATGCCTGATCTATTATTATTCTGAGCGGTGGCCAAGCGACAAATGGGGCAAGATGCTTTTCTATGTCAATGGTTACCTGATTGCCTTGATCTTGTTCGCGTTGCCGTTCTTTGTTTACATCCGCATGGTCAACCGCGATCTGATGGATCTCGGCACAGCCTTGTTTGTCAGTGTGTTCTTGTTCGGTATCGCTCTTTTCGTGGCGGTATCCACCTCACGCAAAGAGATGATGGGCGTGGCGAGAGGTGTGGCAGCTCTCTTCTTCTTGACGGAGTGCTTCATGCTTGCACCTATCGGGGGCATATTCGGCAACAGCCGGGAATACAGCATCAGTTCACTGCTGCAGAATAATGTCTTGGGCAACTTGCCGCTGTATTATATGAAAGATGAGCCTCTCCGAATGGAGCTGGTGTATGAGGCTGGCCGCCCCATCCGCCCGCTCGATCCGAATGATGCGGATGCCATGGAGAAAGCCGCTCCCTGCCTATTGCTGACCCAAGAGGATCCGGCTTCGCTGATTTCGCCTTCGACAATGGAGCGCATCGATACGGCTTTCATCGGCTTGTATGATGACAATAGCTTCCCAAGGCACAACAAGCATTACAACCCGGGACTGGTCAACCATGTCACCCTGGTCAAGCCCAAGTCGACCACACCGGCCGAATAGCCAACCCTCTATTCCCTTCTGATTTTGGCATTGAGCATACCCTTCCATTCTTCGAGGTAGGCAAACCAGTCTTTGGCATTGTGCATGCCGAAGGTCTCGTTGTCGCTGCAGAATGAGATGAAATAGGTGAGCCTGTCGCCTGTCACTTTCACCACATAGGGGTAGTTGTCTTTATTGGCGGGCAACTCTTTCCCGATATTCGTTGTGGGGATGCAGATGCCAAGTCCCACTGTCTCACGCTTGTGCCCTGCGGAGTCTTTCTCGGAGACGGGCCAGTCGGTGCCCCAGCAGCCGCGCAACCCTTTCTGGTCGCTGTATTCGATAGAGTTCTTCACGTTGATCAATCCTGTGGCAAACTGGAGGTCGCTCACATCACGGCTGAACCGCACGTCAACCTTGCAGTCGCGTCGACCAGCATACAGCGTGTAGTAGGTGGTCATGTCGACGGGGGCACTTCCTGGTTGCTGGCGCCAAGCCTCGTCCTTCACCTCAACGATGGTGCGCAGAGGACCTCTGGAGACCAGACGCTGACTCCGGTGCTCCACATCCTCGATCATGGTAGGGGAGTTGCCGTCCCAGCCTCTCAGCGTGCCAAGTCCGAAGGTGTTGCCCACCCACAGCACATCATCTCCGAAACCGGCTCCTTTCTGCTCCTTGTCGGGATAAAACTGCGTTTGCTTCAGCTCTAATCCTTTGCGGTATTTGCCGTAGATGTCGACCGTCTGCCGATGGTCGAAATAGATCCGGTAAGCCACCAGCTCATTCTCAAAAGCCGCTCCATGATGATGGAGCATCCAATACGGATTGACACCACGGTCCACTTTCAGGTGTGAGATATAGAGGTCTTGCTTGTTGCTTTCCTTGATCTTCTTGTTGGTAAGCATCATGTCGACATATACCATGGACGGATAGTTGACGGGTGCTCCCTCTTCTGAGAGCGAAACGTGAAGGCGTTTCTTGCTTTTCTTTTCCAGATCAGTCAGCACGAAAAGCTCATCGTAGATGCCATCACCGTCGATGTCATCCAACTGGCAGGGTATTTCAGTGCCTTGATCAGTCACTCGGGCCGACCGAATCTGGCCGTATTCGTGGAGGGAAATGGTCAGTGGGTAGCACGGGACGGGAGTCTTGCTCTCATTCGAGAGCGTGAGGTCAAACTGCTTTTGTGCTTTGGAGGCCACGGAGAGGGTGAGGATGGCCAGGAGTGTGAGGATTCGATTGCTCATTTTCTTTGTTTTTAGTAGATGATGTGCAAAAATAGACATTTTTTTCGGAAACAAGGCAAAAATTTCATTTCTTCGAAAATATTTCTTATTTTTGCAATTTAAATATACCCCATATGAGAATACCTGATTTCCTTCGACCTTCACGTTCCATTGCGACTCGCCTGACTATTCGGGTGGTGGGTACATTGTTCTTGCTCTCGCTCGTGTTGTCGGTCGTCTTCATGGGAATCCTGTGGACCGTGGGCATCTTTTTGTTCTCAATACTCTATTGGACGGGATTGGATGTGACAACTGAGAAAATCAATAACACATTCACTGAGGTCGAGATCGCTGTCTCCAACAACATCACAGAGGCGGAGGACTGCATCAACGGGAAACACAATGAGTTTTATGCGCTTGAGCACTTGCTCAGGCTGAACCCCAATATCGCGGGGGCTGCCATTGCCACTAATCCAGAAGAGGGACAGCAAAAGGGCAAGGTGTTCGCCCCATACGCTATTCGCGACAGCCTCGGTGTGCATACCATGACCCTGACTTCCAAGGAATATGACTATTTGCACCAGGCTTGGTTCGTCAGACCGTTGGACGAGGGGAAGGGGGTGTGGACTGATCCGTATGTCGACCATGGCGGCGGCGAGATCCTGATGATCACTTATTCCATGCCGATGTTCAATCAGAAAGGGGAGTTGTATGCCGTACATACTGCTGATATCTCCCTCGACTGGCTGAACAAACAGGCCACACTGGCCGACAGCGTCCTCAATGAGGATTATTTTTACGGGGATTCCGAGGACATCAAGGGCCATTCACGGTGCTTTATCGTCTCGGCAACCGGTGCCTTGGTTGTCCATCCCGACAAGAACATGAGGGGGATGGAGACTTTCTCTGACTATTTTAAGAAAGTGTCCCCCAAACATTATGATCAGCTTGCCAAAAAAATCCTTTCTGGCGAGCAAGGCATGAGTTCTTATATGGACAGCTCGGGGCAATTCTTTTTCGTGTTTTATGAGCCTATCGAGCGCACAAAATGGACGATTGCCACCATTGTTCCCGCATCGGATATCTTCGCACCGGTCAACCTCTTCGTACGTGTCTTGTTTATCGTGTTTATCGTCGGCCTCCTGGTCGTCGCTCTTGTTTGCAGGATGAATATCCATCGTATGACCAAACCCTTGAAAAAGTTCGCTGAGTCAGCCAATGAGATAGCTAAAGGAAACCTCATGTCTCCTTTGCCCGATATCAAGTCGAAAGACGAGATGAGAATCCTCCATGACTCCTTCTCCACCATGCAGCGGTCTCTGGTCGAACAAATCGACCAGATCAAGAAATCCAACGAGGAGAAAGGGCGCATTGAGAGTGAATTGTCTATCGCACGCCACGTGCAGATGTCTTTGTTGCTCAATAAATACCCGGCTTTCCCGGAACGTACTGACGTCGATGTGTTCGCCCGGCTGACTCCGGCTAAGGAGGTGGGGGGAGATTTGTACGACTATCTCATCCGTGACGAGAAACTGTATTTCTGCGTGGGTGATGTGTCTGGAAAAGGTATACCGGCCTCCATGGTGATGATGGTCACCAGGTCTTTGTTCCGTACGGCTATCGCACACGACAGCCACCCGGGAAAGATCGCTTCTGTCATCAATGACCAGATCGCTGAGGACAATGACTCAAGCATGTTCGTCACCATGTTCATTGGCGTGCTCGACCTTCCCTCGGGACGGTTGAGGTATTGCAACGCAGGGCACAATCCGCCCTTGCTGAGCGACTCGCAGGGAACGACAACGCTCGCTTGCGACTCCAATATTCCCCTGGGAGTCGCTGAAAACTGGAAGTTCTCCGTTCAGGAGATAGTCATACGGCCTCTCACGACGATCTTCCTTTATACCGATGGATTGACCGAGGCTGAGAATGCAAGCCATGAGCAGTTCATGGAAGAGCGTATGGCCGATGTGGCCCGACAGTCCGACCTTCATCCCAAGGCCCTGGTGGAGAATATGGAGAAAGCCGTGAGACTGTTTGTCGGCGACGCTGAGCAAAATGATGACATGACCATGCTGGCTGTCCTGTACAATAGGATTCAGCAGGTTGATGCCTTGCTCTCCCAGGAAATCATGCTCAAGAATGACCTGGAACAGGTGCCGCAACTCGCTGCTTTCGTAGATGAGGTATGTGAAACAATAGGCTTCGACATGGGAACCTGCATGAGCTTGAATCTGGCCATCGAAGAAGCTGTCGTGAATGTGATGAGCTATGGCTATCCTACGGGGACGGAAGGTGACATCCGAGTGGAAGCCAAAGCCAATGACAAGCGCCTCAAATTCATCATCACAGATTGGGGCAAACCTTTCGATCCTACCACCCAGGAGGAAATCGATACCACTTTGTCGGCCGAAGAGCGGCATATCGGTGGACTCGGAATCCATCTGGTGAGACAAATCATGGACAGCATCAACTATGAGAGGATAGAAGGGAAAAACGTCCTCACCTTAAGGAAGAAATTGATTTAATCCACCATAGACAATGACAGACATCATACTCTCGAGTTTCATCAGCTTGTTCGCTCTTTTCGGCAAAGAGGAGCACGTGGATGAGCAGCGGGCAAAGAAAATGCTCGTGGATTATCTGAGGCGGCATTTCGGTATCCGTAACACCGATCTTTATATCGACCTCTACAGCGATATGCGTATGGCGTATGAGATGACCGATGACCTCGATAGCGTCGAGACGGTCAACTATATCTGCTCCAACTTGCATGGCAAGATCCGCTCCAGTGAGGAGGCTTTGCTGCTGCTCAGGGTCATGGAATTTTGCGGATCTGACGGGACAAAGGCCAACACCATGTTCCGTGCGATGGCTGAGCTTTTCCATATTTCTCAAGAGCAATACGATGATTTCGCTGATTTCGTCGGCAACCGACCTTCAGAGCGTGTGAGGCTCCACGACTTCGAGGGCTTTGGCGGCACTGTCAAGACGTTGCTCGACCAGGATACCGGACTCCTTGTCTTCACCTACAATGGCAAGGACATCGTGACTCTCAACGATGTGCCTGTGCTCCCCGGTGTCTATCAGGTGTGGCAACAGAGCAGCGTGTTGAAAAACTCTAACGGCCAACCTGTCTATTATTCCTCTGTCATCAGCTCGTACGACAAAAACCAACGGCAGGCGGAGAAAGTGGAATTTTGCGGGCGGGACATCAACTTCCGGTTCCCTGGCAGCGACAATGGTATGCACGATCTGAGTTTCACGCTCAAGAACGGTGAACTCCTGGCGATCATGGGTGGTTCGGGAACTGGAAAGACCACGCTGCTTTCACTCCTCAATGGGTCGATGAGTCCACAGGAGGGAAGCATCACGATTAATGGACACGATATCTCTGAACCCCAGGCTAAGAGCCTTATCGGTTTCGTGCCACAGGACGACCTGCTCATAGAGGAACTGACGGTCTACCAAAACCTCTGGTTTACGGCCAAACTATGCTTCGAGGGCTTGTCCGACCAGGAAATCAACAATAGGGTGGTCAAAACCCTGAAAGACCTGGGACTCTATTCTGCCAAGGACCTGAAAGTTGGGTCACCAATCAATAAATATATCTCAGGAGGACAGCGAAAACGGCTCAACATCGCCCTGGAACTGATCCGCGAGCCTGCCGTACTCTTCCTCGACGAGCCTACCTCCGGACTCTCCTCGGCTGATACAGAGAAAGTCATCCTCCTGCTGAAGGAGCAGACGCTCAAAGGCAAACTCATCGTGGTCAACATCCACCAGCCTTCAAGTGATGTCTATAAACTTTTCGACCGTCTGTGGCTGCTCGACAAAGGGGGATATCCGGTCTTTGACGGTAATCCCATCGATGCCATCACTTACTTCAAGGAAGCTGCCAACTATGCCGATGCCGACACCAGTGCTTGTCCTACCTGCGGCAATGTGAATCCCGAAGTGGTGCTGAATATCATCGATGAGAAAGCGCTCAGCAATACAGGCGAGGTGTCTGACGAGCGAAAGATGACACCGCAGAACTGGCATGAACTTTATCTGAAAAACAGGGAAGAAATGCCTGTGCCCGCTGTTTCCGATGTACCGACATCCGACCAGAAGAAACCTGGTGTCCTTAAACAGTTTGCCATCTTCCTCCACCGCAACATCAAGACCAAGATCACCAACGCACAGTATCTGACCATCACCTTGACCGTCGCGCCTCTGTTGGCAGTCATCTGCGCTCTGCTGACCCGCTTCTCTCCACCTGAAGGGTATACGGTGATGAACAACAAAAACATGGTGAGCTATTTCTTTATGGCGGTCATCGTGGCCACATTCACAGGAATGAGTGGAAGCGCAGAGGAAATCATCAAGGATAGGGCTTTGCTCAAGCGGGAGCAGTTTCTTAACCTTTCCTACCATAGCTATATATGGTCGAAAATCGTCTATATGGCTGTAGTGTCACTCATTCAGACGTTCTTGTTCATTGTCGTGGGCAATACCATCATGGGCATCCATGACCTGTTCTTCTCTTGGTGGCTCATCTTGTTCGTCACGGCCTTGCTGGCCAATCTGACCGGACTCCTGCTCTCGCAGTGCCTCAGTTCGGTGGTGGCTATTTACATCTGCATCCCTCTGCTGCTCATTCCTCAGATCTTGCTGTGCGGACTTGTCGTCAGCTTCACCGACTTGGCACCCAAAAGCACCACGGGTAACGTGCCGCTGATCGGCGACTTGATTCCCTCGAGGTGGTCGTATGAGGCCTTGGCGGTCACGTCGTTCACCGATAATGAGTATGAGAGGCAGTTCTTCGCCACCGACAAGGAGAAATACGAGACCCAGTATTATAACATGGGGCTGCTCTACGAACTGCAATCCCAACTGGAGACGATGAAGAGTGAATCGGATGAGGGGAAGGAAGTGAGGCCAGAGCACCTGCAGGTGATCAAGACCAATATGCCGACTCTCACGCTGTATTGCGGCATCGAACCCTATGAGGGTGACTGGTCGTATGGCTCACTGCATGATTATATGTCGAAGGCAGAGCGACTCTTGTCGAAACGGAGCAACCAGGTCACACTGCACGGCGATCAGCTTGTCGCCAACTTCATCCGCAAATACGGAAAAGAAGAACTGATGCAACTGAAGCGTGACCACCACAACCTGAATCTCGAAGATTGCGTGGTGGGTGCTGACCAACAGCGGATGCTGGATGTCGTAGGCGACTACATCGTTCCCCGGGCGGGATTGGTCTTCCTGACACCGCAGAGCAAGATAGGCAGGGCTCCTTTCTACAGCAGCGAGAAAATCATCGGCTCATGGCACATCAAGACGTTGTGGTTCAACATGGCTGTACTGTTGCTCATGTGTGTCATCGTAACATCGATGCTGTTGACGGATTGCCCTGGCAAATATGTCAGAAAAACTCCTCGATAATAAATATTGTTGAATTTTAACAAAAAAGAAATTGAGGAAAAGCGGTTTTCTTAAAACTTTTGTCTATTTTTGCAGAGAAAATGGTAAATCTATCTAAGTCTCACCTGCAGTCTATTAAGAATATATATCATTAAATCATCAAATTCATAAACAAAATCCAAAAAACAATGAAGAAACTATCTATTTTAGCTATCGGTTTTGTGGCCATCGCTTTGGCTGCATGCGGAGGAAAGAAAGTCGATCAGGCAGAGAACACTGCCGCAGAGAAAAGTTTCGAGCAAGAGCAGATCGAGGCCAGCATCAAGGTGCATGTCGACAGCATCGCAGCTGAGCTGGGCCAGCTCAAGCAGTTGCCTTTCATCCAGGAGGGTAGCACATTCTCTCTGACTAAGGAGGAGAAGCAAGTCAAGCCTGAGTATCTGCTTAGTCCTGCAGTGGCCGACGAAGCCACCACCTTGGCCGAGAAATACCGCGTGCTGAGTGCTCTCTCAGTCGACAAGAAACTTGCCGCTCTGTATGAAATGCCTACAGAAGACTATGACAAGGCTATCGCTAAATTGTCGGCCGACATCAATGATCCTTCATTCAAGGTGATCGAGAATGCTGGTGACATCTTCGAGACTACTTCCGCGCTCTATGATGCCATGAACGAGAATGGACGGATCAACCACTTCTGGCAGCTCGCTTCATCTGCTCTGATTGAGCAGCTCTATGCCATCAACCAGAACTCTGATAAGTTCCTCAGCGTTTTTGACGACAAAGCTGCCTCCAACGTCAGCTACCGCATTGTCCTGATTCTCGATGCAGTGAAGCGTCTCAGCGAGTATGATCCCGATATCAAGCCCGTATCAGAGGCTCTCGCTTCTCTCGAGTCACTGAATGCCAGCACTGTCGACGAACTGAAGTCGCAGATGGCCGAGGCTAAGGACAAGATCGAAGCTGCCCGCAAGGCTTTGATTAAATAAATACCAACTTTGATATAGCTTGACATGCCCTCCTGCTGGAGGGCATGTCTTTCCGATATTTTTAATACAGGCACTATGACTATTGACATTAAAGAACATCCAGGTGGACTGACTGCCGCTATCATCGGCCGACTTGATACTCCTTCTGCCGTCAAGGCTCAGCAGGATATCGTCCCGCTTCTGGAGAATGCCGACAAGGAGATCATCCTCGACTGCGAGCAGTTGCAATATATCAGCAGTTCAGGCCTTCGCTTGTTCCTTGCCATTCGCAAAGAGGTGGCTGCCAAAGGAGGAAAGGTGATTGTCGAGCACATCAGCGATGATATCAAGAAAGTGTTCATGATGACGGGATTCATCCAATTGTTTGAAGTGCGCTGAGAACCTGCTCGTGTGCGAGACATTATTGTAAGAGTTGAACGCTGGCTCTTTATTATCCATATACATCTGTGAGCGACCCGACCAGGTCGCTCTTATTGTGACCGTTCTTCCATTGTGACCTTTACCTCTTTTATATAGGACATCAATGGTTCAGGCCTGTTAACGAAACCAAACAAATACAAACAAATATAAATTCTTCGTTATTTATATACGTCTTTTATTCTTTTTTTGCTAATTTTGTAGTTACTAATGAAATTTGAGAGACGCATAATCATGCAGTTTTCTTTCAAGATTGGAAATGTTATAGAGAATCAGTAACTTACTTAAAATAGGTATTGGAAAATGCGTATTAGCTATAGTTTATTGATTAAGACAACTACGAAATCCACAGGTTTGGTAAGCGACCGGCCAGTGGATTCAAAATCTATTGACCTTGTCCTGAATACGAACCGGACTTTGTTATTGCCTCTCGCCAATGTGTTGGGAGAGAAATCTAACCTCAAAACTTATCCTCACACTGAAAAAGTAGCATCAAAAACTAATTCTTCATCTAAAATCAAAATTTCAACGTACGTAAACTCTAATTCGGAACTTTCAAACTCGTTGGATATTAGCAGGTTGAATCATCACCTCTCTCAATAGAAGACGACTAGACCATCTACAGAAGTTCCGGACATTCACAGCAACCAGTGATGTTCGGATTTTTTTTTCATCACACCCCAACAACAACTTACTATAATAAAATCATGGAGAAATCTCAGAAGAAAACGCCCAAGTTCGCCTCCTATGAAGAGGAGGCCAATTATATCTCAATGAGCTTGATGAACAGTGAGCACTACTGCTTCCAGTTCTTTTTCCAAAACGTTGATGGAGAGTACAGCTTCGCTCCCATCATGCACTTCGTTATCGACTGCATGCGCTACAGCTATGGCATTGAGGTCAGCGAGTCTGACTTCGCCACGGTGATGTATGAGAAACTTTGGGACGAGGGGAAATGGACTCCCCTGAAGACCGTCAGCGGGAAGTACAGCTTCTTCACCTGGCTCTATACCGTGGCCTTCCACACCATGGTCAACTACCTGGAGTCTTTGGGCTACATCAAGATCCGCCGCGAGCGCACCCCGCATAACACGGTCATCACGCTCAATCAGTTCTCGCCCGAGAGCTGCAAGTGCATCATCGACGATGTGATGCCTGCCGGCAAGACCCACGACTTGCTTGTCGATATCTATGTCGAGAAGAAGACCGACGTCCAGATCATGAACGATCTTCATGTCGATACCGACGGGTACAAGAAAATCCGCAAGCAGGCGGAGATCAAGTTCAAGGACAAGGTGCTCCGCTCCAACAGTCCGTATGAGGACTACGTGCTGACGGACAAGAACGGCCGCAAGGTCTGTGTCTCGACGGAAGATCAGAATGGTGCCTGTGAGCAGATCGCCGACTATACCAACGACAACCTGTTTGGTGATGTCTTTGGCGTCAACCTCAGCAATGCCGAGGTGGAACAGGTCAGAGAATCCTTTATCAAGGACTTTATTGAGCAGCGGGGGTGGAAGAAGGTCTATAAGACCGTCTTCCTGGAGCGCCGCAACGGAACGTCGAGTGCCGAACTGGCTGACCGGTTGGGATGCCGCATCTCCGGTATCTACAATTATTACAGCCGTGCCAACGAGATGTTCTACGAGAGCTTCCGCGAATGGTACTGGCGCTACGCCTCCTAAGCTAAGAAATTCAAGTTCCGTGACAGGAACTTGAATTTTTTTTTGCATTGTCCTTTTTTTGTAGTTTTTTTTGCCTAATTTTGCAAGCATCATCAATTGACGTGAATCATAAAATCTAAACAGTCTTGAAGAATATCCAAAAGTTGATACCGCCAGCGGTCATCGCCGCATCCATTTGCGCTGTGTTCGCATGCCTGATGGTCTATGAGAATGACTTCCTGTGGAAAGCTCAGGAATTGAACCTCTTCCTCGATACTCCGATGTTTTTCCAGCAACAGATGGAGGTGGCTGGGGGAATGCTGGTTTGGATCGGTTGTTATCTCACGCAGTTCTTCTATTTCCCCTGGATGGGGGCTGCCCTCCTATGTGTGGGGTGGGGGATTCTGGTGGTGCTCACCAAGATGGCTTTCCGCATTCCCTGGCGATGGGGCGTGGTGCTGCTCATCCCCGTGGCTCTGCTCTTGATCACCGATGTTGATATGGGGTATTGGATCTATTACCTCAAATTGCGTGGTCACTTCTTTGTCGCCACCGTTGGCATGTTGGTGGCAGTGGCGATGGTGTGGCTTTTCCGGCTGTTGCCTTCTCGCTGGTTGTTGCGCCCGATGTTCATCGTCCTCACCGTGGTGGTGGGCTATCCTCTGATGGGCTTCTACGGACTTCTTGCAGCCTTCCTCATGGGACTGCTGGCTTGGCGGTTGACTGACCATTCTGTCAGTCAGAGAGTGGTCTGTACGGTAGTGGCTGCCGTCTTCATCCTCGCCGTTCCGCTGCTCTGCTATCGTTATGTATATTGCCAGACCAATCTGGTGAATATCTACTGGGCTGCCTTGCCGCTTTATCGCCTGGTAGAGGGTTTCCCTGCTTATTACATCCCCTTTTATCTCTTGGTGGCTTTTTATGTGGTTCTGGCTTTCTGCTACCGACCTCATCAGCCTGCGGCAGACAGCAAGCGCCCCTGGATGTCGCTTGTGGTGCAGTTGGGCTTGCTGGCTTTGTTGGCTTGGGGGGTATGGCATTTCTGGTACAAGGATTACAATTTCCATAAGGAACTGGCCATGCAGCGTTGTTTGGAATCCTCCGACTGGGATGGGATCATCACAGAGGCCTCTGATTTGCAGGAGGAACCCACACGGTCTATTCTCATGATGAAAAACCTCGCTTTGTCACGGCTCGGACGGATCGGCGACGAGATGTATCATTTCCGCTCCGGTTCCAAAACCAGCAATACGGTATTGCCTGTCCGTATGACCCAGGTGGTGGGCAAAGCCATCTATTATCACTATGGACAGCCCAATTTCTGCTACAGGTGGTGCCTTGAGGATGCCGTGGAGGGCGGATGCCGTGTGGAGTATCTCAAATACCTCACCCGATGCTCGATTGTCAATGGTGAATACCAGGTGGCTCGCAAATACATCAACCTGATGAAACACACGAAGTTCTACCGGTCATGGGCGGAGGAGCAAGAGCGGTTCCTCGATCATCCTCAGGAGATCCGCAATGACAAGGATTATGGCTTCGTGCTCCACATGATGGGGCATGGTGATGTGCTCAACAGCGACAACAACCTCGTGGAGTCATTCCTCATGCGGCAGTTGGTGATGATCGACAGCGATGACCCCATACTTCAGGAACAGACCTTGATCGCAGCGCTCTGGATGAAAGACATCCAGATGTTCTGGCCCAAATTCTTCCAATACGTCAATCTTCATCCTGGGCAGCACGTACCCACCCACTATCAGGAGGCTGCTTATCTCTATGGACATTTGGAGAATGGCGTCGACATCAGCCACATGCCGTTTGACGAGGTGGTGAAGCGCACCTACGACAATTTTATGGCCCGTGCCCAGCAGAATGCCGGAATGAGCGAGGAAATCCTCGGCGACCTCATGCGGCCGGAGTTCGGCCATACTTTCTATTTCGAGTATTTCCTCAACCGTGATCAACAAATGTATTGAATTTCGCCACACAACGGCGTCACATATCCATCTTATGACCATGAGACGTAACCTACACCATATCTCTCTTTGCCGTGCTATCCTTGTGGGCATGGCTATTGTCGGACTCGCGGCTTGCAGCAGGGTGAGCGTGCCCGACAATTTCTCACAAAGCAGTGAGCGTCCACGTATTTATCCCGATTACATCGATGTCACCATACCCGTCAATATCTCACCGCTCTCATTCCAAATGGACGATGATGCCCAGGAAATGGTAGCCCGATACTCGTTTGGTCAGCACGATATCGTGTGCGGGGGTGAGAAAGCACAGCCTCCTGTAGAGGAGTGGAAACAGCTCACTGCCGAAGCTCAGGGAAAAGACATTCAAGTGGAGGTCTTTGCCAGATACGACGGGGGATGGAAGCGCTTCCAGCCTTTCCATATCACCGTCTCTCCCGACAGCATCGACCCTTATGTCAGCTATCGGGTCATTTCCCCGTCCTATGTCACCTATGAGGAACTTTCCATCAATCAGCATAGCCTCGAGAACTACGACGAGAGCATCATCTATAGCAATATGCTCTGCAGCACCGAGGAGTCAGGACAATGCATCAACTGCCACAATTACCAGCAGTTTCGCCCGGATAGAATGCAGTTTCATGCCCGGCAGAACCATGGTGGGACGATCATCGCCTACGATGGCGACGTGAGGAAAATCAACATGAAGAATGATTCTATCCTCTCAGCCGGAGTCTATCCGGCATGGCATCCCTGGCTGAAACTGATTGTCTATTCCACCAACCATACCAACCAGGTGTTCCATACCCGAGACCTGAACAAAATCGAGGTCTTCGATTCTGGCAGCGACATCATCGCCTACGATATTGACCGCAATGAGGTGACCAATGTGCAGAATGATCCCGATGAGTTTGAGGTATTCCCTTTCTGGGCTCCTGATGGCAAGACCTTGTATTATTGCAGCGCGCATTTCGAATTCAAGGACACGACCAGCCATGAGGTGGAGGTGATACGGAGGGCCAAAGAGGTGAAATACAACCTCTACCGCATGTCTTTCGATCCCGACACATGGCAGTTTGGACCTCGTGAACTGGTGTTCCGGGCAGATTCGCTCGACAAGAGTGCGACTCTGCCGAGAATCTCCCCCGACGGACGATTCCTCATGTTCACCTTGGGGAGCTATGGCTGTTTCCATATCTGGCACCGTGATGCCGACCTCTGGATGATCGACCTGAAAAGTGGGGTAGTGAGGGCGATGGACGAGATCAACTCCTCCAATACGGAGAGTTATCATTCCTGGTCAAGCAACGGCAGATGGGTGATCTTCAGCTCCCGTCGTGATGACGGCGGATACACCCGCCCGTTTATCGCCCATATCGACAAAGACGGAAAGGGCAGCAAACCGTTTGAGATGCCAGAGGAAGACCCCGCCCGCCATCGTGAGTATCTCAAATGTTATAACATTCCGGAGTTTATGGCAGGACCAGTCACCATTTCACCACAGACTTTCGCCGATGTGCTCAAATCAGATGGCGAGGCGCCCGTCAAGTACGTGCATCGACTCCGAAACCAGTAATTTTGCAACCCCGATGAAAAAAATTGCCCAAAAATTCGTCTTTTCGATAATAATTCTCTAATTTTGCACCCCGAAACATAATGGCAACAAGGAGAGATGCTCGAGTGGCTGAAGAGGCACGCCTGGAAAGCGTGTAACCGGCGAAACTGGTTCGGGGGTTCGAATCCCCCTCTCTCCGCTATAGGATAAGAAGGTGTTCACAAGACAGCTTCTTTTTTTGTGCTCATTTTCAAATACTTAAAAACACAACCTCTTGACAGCCAATATATTATATTATGGACTGTACTCAAAATCCTATCAGTTATTATCGGGCAACATCGGGTGTCATCGGGTGGAAATGTTTTCCCATGTTTTCCCCATCGACAAAAAATGTTTTCCCCATTTGTTAAAAATATGAAACCTATCTACGTCAAATTGATTTTCGACCGCAAGAAAAAGGCTTCACCGCGGAAAAAAGGTGCGGTGGAGATCCGCCTTTCCCAGGAGCGGCGAACGCTCTATTTCGCCACCGGCATCCGTGTCCTGTCCCATCAATGGCACGATGGGCAGGTGGTGAACCGCTTCGATGCGATAGACATCCAGCGGACACTCGACACCATGGTGCGTCACGTCAGGCAGATCATCAACGACCTGATGGAAGAAGGAGACTGCACCAACAGAAAGAGAACTTCTTGCCAACTCATCAGCCTGTTTCCCTTATAAATCACCGATAGTAGTCATGCCAAGGCTTTCTCAATTTCAAGATCTTCTTTAATGTAATCAAGTATGGCCTCTGAGGCGGACGCATCCTTTGCCATCCCAACCACATCCATTATCTTCCTGCCTGGATTATGACTATAATATGCTCTTTGCCATTCTGCTCCATGTGATTTGTCCTTTAGTTCAGTGTATGAAAGAAACCTGTTCTCTTCGATAGACTTGTCAAGTTCTGCTATCTCGGATTGTGAAAGGTAGTCAAGATTAGCTTGTCTTTTTGCTGCCCACATGTAGCAAGCGTCATCATTTCCCTTGATGACAGTATCATTGATCATTTGTTCTAATTCACTGTCACGATAGACTCCTTTTTTTATGCTATCATAAAGAACGGAAGGAACAGGCCCATCAAGAAGAGCACAAAAGACGTCTGTTGTTATACGCATCCCATATTTAGCAAGATGAGCAATGTTGG
This sequence comes from uncultured Prevotellaceae bacterium, assembly GCA_946540735.1. Lineage (GTDB taxonomy): Bacteria > Bacteroidota > Bacteroidia > Bacteroidales > Bacteroidaceae > Prevotella. The sequence goes on from CAMNIN010000029.1 coordinate 36,558, forward strand.
CAAAATAGATTATCTTGAATACATGATAGTAATCAAGCCCGTTTGTCTTGTTCAAAATATACAAGACCAACTCGGTTAATTTGCGTTTATCAAAATTGGTCATGGTTGTTTTTTTAGGGGACAGTCTTTACAATATAGTCATCTTCCGTGTTATTTCTCGCCGTAAATTTAAAACGAAAAATGCAAATTTCAAAGTTAATTAACAATAATAATAAGCACACAAACGAAATCTATCTGAAAAAAGCACTTTTCCTGCAAAATAGTCTTGATTTTGTTTGCGTTTTTCAAAAAAGATTTCGTATCTTTGTAATGTCAAAAGTGATTGACACAGGAGATTCCGAAAACCTTGAAAAGAGTAGGAAAAAAACAAAAACCCGAAGTCTTATGGAAACCGCAATTTTCTTTAGGATTTGGAAAATCAAAATCAGATTTAGAATCTGGATTTGAAATACCAAAGGGAGGGGAAACCCTCCCACTCCGGGTTTTGTTTTGCAAATATACAACCTTTTTTTCAAACCATCAAATTTTTAACATTATGGAGTTTCACGTAGAGATTGAGAAGACCGACAAGAAAGAGGGCTGGGGCGGTGCCAGGGAAGGAGCCGGCCGCAAGCGCAAGGGAGTGCATTACTATGGTTTCCGTGCCACCCGGGAGGTGCACGACATTCTCTCGAAGGTCGAGGGATCGAAGGCCGATTTCATCAACCAGTGCATCCTGAAGGCATGCTCAGACCTGGTATAAAAATCCCCCCGGTGCTCACGCATCGGGGGGGGTAAAGCGTTCAATTTACTTTATGACGTCAATCGATGCAGAAAGCACGACTGTCTTCTGATAAAGTCTCTATAATGCCGCTCAAGGCGCGGTTGATGTCATCCTTCTTCTGCTTCGTCGGCCGCCGGGCACCACTGGCATACTGTCTCATCTGCGTGGCATTGATTCCAACGAACTTGGCAAACTGTGTGATGTTGAAGAAAGGATAGTAGCTGAAGAAAGCACCGACGTCAAATTTACGGAAACCTATTTCAATGACCGGCACTTCACGGTCGCCCAGGTCTTCCCTGGTCTCGCTGAGCGCGACAAACAAATCGGCTTCTGCCTCACGCGCGGTCTTCCCATATCCTATAAGACCGAATTTCTCAAATTCGTCTTCCATGATGCAAGAGAAAGATCCTGCGCTGATCGTCTCGAATGATACGGTGACTTTCCTTTTCATATCTCAATACTCCGTTATATCCTTTTAAAAGCGTCCATCCTTTCCCTATTCTTGAACGGGAACGGTATTACCCGGGCTATTGCCCGAGTAACACCTTGTAGATTCCTCGAAGGGTCTTCGGCTTGACCTCTTCAGTTCCATGCCTTGAAATCTGAGTCTGTTTCCCAGTGATAGGACTGTACCAGATATCGTGCCGGGCACCATGACGAAGGAGGTAGCATCCTGCTTTCCTCAGCTTCTTTGTCAATTCATTGACTGTCATAAGAATAAAATAGTAAATGAACGCTTTGTCATTTCTGACAATGCAAAGGTAGCAAAAAAGTTACAAACCGCCAAATATTATTGTAACTTTTTTGCTACAATGGTGCGTTTTAACTTTCTAATGAAAAACTATACACGGGCTGGCCATCAACAACGAGCCGCCCTGTCCTCTCGGATGGGGCGGCGGTGAAAACACTAATACCTATTTCAAACAACAGATTGACTAAAACAAACCAAATTATCTACTAAATAACCATAAAACTTTCATTCCTCACCTCCTTTCTCTGATTCATGGTCGAGATTGTCTTTTTTCGCTTCGAGCTTCAGTTCTTTCCGTAGCCTTCCTTCGTCGTATTTGACGTGGATGGCTTGTGCCAACTTTATCCCGAACATTCCTTTTAGGATATAAGCAACATCGCAACTTCGCTCAATGATGATACGCTGTTGCCTTATGAGGTCTTTTATGTCGGGGCGTTCGCCCATCATCATTTTCTTCGTGCTCTCACTGGCCACGAGGGAAAGTATCATGAGGTCATCGAAAAGTGCCTCTTTCTTTTTTTCTGAAAGAATCTTCATCCCTCACCTCCTTTCAGCCTATGTCGGGTGGTGCCGTCAATCTGCTTGCCGTCAAGATAGAGCCTGATGGTTCTTGATACTTTCTTATCCATGAAGTGATAGTTTTATTTGATAAGATGTCTCTATAAATAAAATCAAAATATAGACAGATATGCTGACATTCTTTTCCGCTGTTATTTTTTTCTCGATATGTTACTATTTCTATAAGAATGATATCGATGTGTGAAGAAATCACGACGATCTTCCTGTTTCTTTACTGATAGTCATTCTTCTGACCATCTCATCCAGTTTTTCCATGCTGTAGTCGCCATAGTATTCCTGGGCTATGGTCGCCAGTTCCTCCATGTGGGAGAGCAGCACCGAGTCAAACCAGTCAACAGGCTTTCTCTCATATCTTGAGCCTTTTCTTTTCCCCGCCACCACATAGCTGCTGATATCCTTCTTGGAGTAGCCTTTGTTTCTCAGCTGCTTTTCGAGATCACTGCCTTTCTTCACCCTGGAGCCCCGCACAACTGTTCCTCCCTGGCGGATCCATCCACGGCCCACGCCATAGGCCACGAATACGCCATAGCGGCGGAAGTTGAAGCCGATGTAATGGTTGGAGTCCCGTCGGCTCTCCTTCACGCTCACCTTCAGTTTCTTCTCCAGTGTCCCGCTGCCCTGCGCATGAAGGGCCACCAGCGGGGACGGTATTCAATATCTATACATATCATCATCACAAAGATAAGCATCGGCCGTGTCTTAACCTGAGACAAAAAACAAAGGGATGGTCACCATGGCGGCGGCCACCCCTGCAGAGGAGGATATGGTAGGCAATGGAAATCATCTCTGGGGCTGTGGTGATTTATTCCCCTGTCAGGTCTCCGGCGCATCCCTTGGTCCTATGCCAAGGGCCCTTTCGAATTGCCATAATATATTTTCCGCAAATAAACGGAATCCGTGTTTACCTTCAAAGGACACGGGAACCCGCCGCCGCCAACCTATCTCCAGGAACGACAATAGATTTATAAATCATCCACAGCTGGAGTCGGCGGCAATCATTACTCCGGACTCATCAACCCCGGATTGGATAAGGTGATGCCAGTCCGCCCATCAGCGGTCGGCCCGTCGTATCTTACGGAGTAGAACGTCTCTCTCGTGAACTCATACACATCGTCAATCCATCCATGGGGCGACTCACCGGTACCAGTGGCCAGCGCACTGACGACAACCCTGTCATTCAGATTCATGGTTTACCTCCTTCCTGATCTGGGCCAGTACAGGATGGAACCTGCGGCGATCCTCTATGCTGGCGCCCTGGATCATGTCGCCCAGGCTTCTCAAGTCTTCGCCGCTCATGCTGAACAGACCGTACTTGCCGAACATGTCCTTATCTATATACATGATGTCTCATTTTCTTGCGTCCCGAAATCCAAATCAAACGCCGGAAGCCAATCGAGTCTAACACCATTAACAACAATGTGATCATCCTCGGAATACTGAACATTATAGCTCGTATAGAACACGCCGTTTCCATCGCAGCCCTCAACAGCGAAATCAACACCACAGATTCGACTATTCTCCAAGAACGAATACGAAATCTGGAGATGCTGCTGCAGGAGAAAGAACGACTTATCCAGGTGCTCCTACGTGGTGGTCAGCATAATGTGAAATGACCACTTCAGGAAGATATCAGCGTCAGAATCAAGGTCTACCCACTGACGGAACGGAAGACTATCTGGATGACTTGGTAAGTGGCATGACACTCACTGTGACCGCTTCCGACAGGTACGGGCATCAGCGAGACAACAATGCGGCCTGTGACCCATGAAAGCGGAGACAATGACTTCACGTTCACGCTCGACAAGACGATAATGCCGGGGCATTGATTTTTGCAAATATAGAAAAAATATACAAAGATACTTGTTTTTGTTTCTGGAAACCTCTATCTTTGCATCAAATCGTGCGTCACCATGCATGATGCACTTTACATCATGGCCGTTTTTACGTCCAATCATTAAAAATCGCTTGTGGGAGCGGAATCAATCGATTAAAATCATGGAAACTATGAGTTATTCTTTTCGGAAATTATTGTTAATAGCCGCTTTGGCTGCTTGTGTGAGTTCGGTGAATGCCCAGTTGCCTAATGAGAAATTCGGCAAGCCCTCAAATCTGGAATGGGACTTCAAAGGCTGGGGCGACGCCATCGATGCTGATGCCATCATCCTTTGTAAGACGATGAAGGTGACATATCGGCTCTCCGACCAAGTGTCCAACTTCAATCAGAGTGACTCTGGTCTCGGTTCTGATAATATCACGGATTTCAGCAAGAATCAAATCGATGAGAGCAATACCCTGGTGAATTATGAGGTAAAGCTGCGTACGAAGATCCTGAAACCCGAAGGTGCCGGGCACGCCAATATCGATATCACATACTTTGACTCAGAAGACGGCAATAAGATCATTCTCGATGAACTGTCGGACCTGAAAGTCAGGGTCTTCACAAAGAACGAGAAAGGAAAAGTGGAGAAAAGAAACATCGATGTCAGTACTTTTGCCAAGGAGCGTCTCGACAAGAATTATAAGGTCATCCATGTGGTCGTGCCCAATGTCCAGGCTGGAAGCATTATTGAGTATCAATACAATATCACAAGTCCGCGCCCGACATTCCTCTACGATTGGGTGTTCCAGGAGAGTATTCCTACCGTTCGCTCAAAGTGTGACATTGATATCCCTGCTTTCCTGCAGTTCAAAATGAATGCTCCGATCGACAAACTCATCAAGTCGAGCGTGGAGGTCGGTCATCTGGCTTATGACACCAACAGGTCCGACATGAAGAAGGGCAAGACCTGTATCACCAACCATTACTTCATCGTCGGCGACTATATCCTTCCCGAAGGTTATGCGCTCAAGCGCAACCCCAGTAGCGTGGATGGGAAGAGTGACGCGACAGAGAACAAGATCGCTGATTTCACCAGCGAGATATCCATGCCTGGCGTCACCGTTCCTGTGAAGATGCCGGAAGGCAGCACACATCTGAGGGTCAAATGACGGGTCAGCGACCGGCGGGAATGACGTAGAATGCCCGCCCGGCGTTGAAGTCAAGCATCCACTGGTCGGCGATGATGTGGTCGTCGAGGGCTTTGATGCGCAGGGTGTGTCTCCCTTTGTCTATCGATACTGGGGTCTCCTTCAATGCCTGGCAGCGCAGCACTCTCTTTTTCCAGTATTCCGAGCGGTAGGGCGTCTTCAGTGAGATGACCACAGGCTCCCCATCGTCGATCTGCACCGCATAGCGCAGGTCACCCTTGTCATTGGGCTGCGTGGGAATCATGGCAGTGTAGAGCGTGGCCTTGCCTTCCTGCTGACTCTCAAACTCATAAACCAGTTCTCCGTCCTTCGGTATCGCCACGGCATTCATCGAGTGCCCCAGCATCTGGATGGCTTGCGCTCCTGGCGTGGCCGAGGCGTATTCGCTGGCGTTGCGGGCTATGACATCGGTCTGCTTCACAGCATCCGCATCATATTTGCCAGGCGTAGCGGTATATCCCTCAGGGGGCAGATAGGGCAGGATAGGGGGATTGAACACATTGAGGTCGCGTGGCATCATGCTCATGAGACCCTTCCATTTACCACCGGCAAGCCCATGATTGTAGTGGTCGGTCAACTGCTGTATCTCACGGTAGGCGGCCAGCGAACGGGCTGCGGATTGCAGCATCCGCTCCTCACGTCCCTCCATGGCCAGTTCGGTTTGCCCGAGGTATCCCGACCGGGCCAGTTGGGCCTCCAGCATTTTCACGGCCATGGCATTCGCTGCGTGCACCGGATACTTCACATGGGCGAAAAAAGCGTCTTTCAATTCCCGACGGATGGTCGGCTCCACTTCATCCACAGTCTTGCAGATGGCTGCGTAGTCTGCCAGATAGCGTTCCAGCTCATTGCCGAATGCCTTGGGATTAAACTCGGTGTCAGTCACTTGCGACCGGCCTCGGGGGTAGATCCTCTTGTCCAACTCCACTTGGGTCCACCCCATAAACTCCGGACGTCGGATACTGCAGAGACGATAGAACTCGCTCATGGCCGGCGCCAAACGGTGGCCTGCCTGCTCACCAAACTGAGTGCACAACCACCGTTCCAGATGCTGCCGGATGGTTTGAGGACCCACGGCATCGATGTTCCAGGCCATGTCGAGGAAGAGTTCCAGATCATAAGCCGCCACTTTCGGGTCATGCACATTGGCGATCCACAGCCGGCGGGCATTGTGATCGTAGGCCGCCCTCATCTCATTGTAGATGAGTCCGGGCTGCGTGGTGGTGAGCCACAGATAGTCGTGCGGTCGCCCCCAGTAACTCAGGTGGTAGTACACACCGCCGCCCCCGCTGCGCTTCTGCTGCAGCTCATCACTCAGTCGGGTCAGGTAGCCATAGTTGTCGTCGCACCACATCAGCATCACGTCTTCGGGCACCTCCAGACCGTTCTCCATGATCTCCAGCACCTCCTTGTAAGGTATGAAAACCTGTGGCACACGCTCGATATTCTTGTCAAAATATTTCCTAATCAACTCTCGCTGGTCATTGATCACCTGTTGCAGGCCATCCAACTTCTCTTGGGCGGTGTGCACACCCTCCATTGATCCGTCGTGGATGCCTCTCATGCCGATGGTGAACAGTTCCTCCGACCCTTTCACCTGTTGCAAGCGTTCGATCCAGTACTGCTTCACCTTTTCACGGTTGGTGATGTAGTTGTAGGCTCCCCGCTCCTTGCTGTCCCATTCTGCCACGTTGTTGCGGAGCAGTGGCTCGCAATGCGAGGTCCCGATGAGTATGCCGCATGAGTCAGCCACCTCTTTGTTGCCCTCCACAGCGAAGAAAGCCGGAGTCCCGCCATGCATGGCAGGCCAGATGGTGTTGGCCCGCAGGCGAAGGAGCAATTTGAAAATCTCTTTGTAGGTGCGCGGCCCGATGCGACCGAACTGTCCTGTCGGCTCAAAAGTCTTCCAAGCCCAGTTGCGGAGGCTCCAGTCCTCATCATTGATGAAAATACCCCTGTACTCCACCGACGGAGCCTGTATGCTTCTCAAATTGTCAGCGACCGCCAGGCGATTCTTCTTCTCGGGGATAACGTCTCCCCACCACACCCATGGCGACACCCCAGCCATACGGCTGAGTTCGAGAATACCGTAGGCACATCCCCGTCCGTTCTGGCCGACCACCAGGATACGACCCTCAATGGCCTGGATGCAGAAAGCGTCGTGTCGCCCGATGACACTGTCCACGGCAATGCCCCGGGAGCGCAGTCTCTTCACCGTCGCCCCATCAGCCTTATCCAGTTCATAAATACAGATCTTCGCACCCTGCTTCCGCTGAATAGCACGTTGTCCCGTAACCAACTGAATATCACCCGCAAACATATCGATGGCGATATCCACCACAGGTGTAACTTTGCTTTCCACGCAATAAGTCACGGGCGTGCTCCCATCATACCATACCACTTCGCCGCCCCAAACAGTAAGGCCGCATAAAAAGGCAATAATCGTAGTAAATGCAGTTTTTTTCATGTAGTTTGCGATTGTTCAGCAAAGTTAATGAATTTTTCGCATCCAGCAGTAAAGAAACCGCATATTTCCGTCAAAACCCGATTTTCTCTTTCCCAATTCTCCCCTCCCCATGGGGAGGGGTCAGGGGTGGGGGAGAATAACATAAAAAAAGTGCTACTAAAAGACTATTGATAGCTAGTATTTTGTAACATCTAAAAATTGTATAAAATGAAAAATATTCGTACCTTTGTTGCGTCATACACAACACGATACG
>CAMNIN010000030.1 GCA_946540735.1 uncultured Prevotellaceae bacterium
TGATGGTAGATTTACTGAGAAGATTGGTACTTACAATCCTAACACCAATCCTGCTACTGTGGATTTGAATTTCGAGCGCGCACTTCACTGGGTTGAGGTCGGTGCACAGCCGACAGACACCGTGCGCAGTATCCTCAGCCATGAGGGAGTATACCTGATGAAACACCTCAAAGGTGGTGTGAAGAAGGGTGCTTTCGACGAGGCAGAGGCTCAGAAGCGTTTCGATGCTTGGAAAGAGTCAAAGGTTAAGGGCGACGACAAGGTTCGTACCGACATGGCTAAGGCAAAGAAAGACGCTTACGAGAAGGAACTCAAGGCTGAGAAAGCTATCAACGAGGCCATCGCCAAGAAGGTGGCTGAGAAGAAGGCTGCCGCCGCTGCTGCTGCAGCCGAGGCAGAGGCTGCTGCTGAGACTGAAGAGGCTCCTGCAGAGGCTTAAACCATCCAAGAGGAAAAATCATCTGTGCCGGAAGAAATTCTGGCACAGTTTTTTTTATGACGCCATGGTGTGCGTTTCTACAGCGTGGAATGTCAGGATTGGGATAGCAGGGTGGTGTAGAAGTCCTCATAACGGCGGGCCACCGTGATGAACTCGTGGTGCCGACGCACATAATCGATGCTTTCTTTTTTCAGACGGGTGATTTGCTCGGGGTGAGCCAGCAGATCCTCGAGGGCGTTGACCACGCTTTCATGATTGGGCTCGACATTGATGATGGGCCGTAGTTGCTGTTCCTCAAGCAGTGTGTAGTGCTCGGGTTCGCCGCCACCAATGCAGATGATCCCTTTCGACATGGCCAGTAGTGAGTTCATCGATGGGGTATAGCTGTAGAGTTGGTCGAGGATGGCATCACTGCTGTCCATCATATATTGGTATTGGGCAAAGGGCACCGAACGGGCGATCTGAAGTTCCATATCCTCAGGGTGCCTTTGCGCTACCTCCTCAGCAGCGGCGAGCATGATGTCTGTGCCTTTGTAAGCACTGCGTGAGGCGTTGATCCCGATGAAAAGGTGCAGTTTGCCGCTGTAGTGGGGAACTGATGCTTCCGGCATCTCGATGGGATAGGGGATATAGACCGTCTTCTGTGGAAAGGCAGGGTGGTAGCATACCCAGTATTCATAGAGTCCGGCTACAATGCCGTCGCAGGATTCGGCGATGTGGCGGTTGAGCCGCTCTTTGGCCGTACCGAGCCAGTCGTTGCGCTCTCGCAGGGCATCTTCATTCTGCCGGAGTTCTTCGCCGATGTTGAAATCGCTGTACCGCAGCGGTTTCTGTTCCACGCACGTCTGCACCCAATAGCTGTCCATGCCGAATGCGCCAAGCACGACACAACGGTTGTGTCGCTTGAGGTAGTCGTAGAGGGGAAATATGCGCTCCGCACGGAGTTCCACGAACATGGGATTGATGAGTTGCACGAGATCGTAGCCACGCCATTGGGGCAAACATTTCGCCAATCTTGCCATCAGCGATAATCCACCCCACTTTCCCGACTTCCGTGCCAAATCGATGTCGCGCGGATAATTCTTCCAGAAATCCCCATTGGAAGCCACTGTCACATCATGCCCGAGGTTCCTAAGTCCCTTGGCGAGTGTGGCGTGCACATTGCTGTATTCACCGATGAGGAGGATGCGCATGGTCGGATGGGGTGTCATTTCAGGATCATGCATAGCAGTCGTCGGCCGTTTTTCGTGCTGCTGATGCGGCGGAACCATTTGTATTTTTGGGTGTAGTTCTTGTCTGGAAGAGGGAAAAGCCCCTTCTGGGTCAGTTCGTCCACACATTTCTCGAGGAAACGTCCGTTGTGTGTCAGGGTGATCACATTATAGAGATAGTCCATCGTGAGCTGGTCGATGCGCCGCTGAAGTGCCTCCCTGTCTGCGGTGGGCAGTGTGTCCGACATCTCGGAAAGACGATAGAGCACGTCGCGGGTGTCGTGAAGACGCTTGAGGATCCAGTCCTTGTCGTCCTCATGGGTGATAGAGTGCCCCCGCTCACGGTAGTAATAGGCTTTGGCCTTCGTGGAGTACACTTTCTCTGCCCGTAGGAAGAGCTGTGGCGTGAACTCCTCATCCTCGTGCAAGATGCCAGAAGTGAATCGAAGATTGACCAGCGTCTTTTTCTTGAATAGAAAACCGCAAGCCGAGGCTCTCAGGTTATTGCGCCTCATGAATTCGGAGCCTTCCATAGGACCGTCAACCTCCTTGGGTACGTCTTTCTCTGCTTTGTCAGAGAGATGGAAGACGACGATGTCGGGATCGTGGTGGCGGGCTAAATCGAGACAATGCTCATATACTGCAGTATTGAGCAGGTCGTCACCATCGACAAATTGGATATATTGACCCTTGCAGGCTTCGATACCGAGGTTTCGGGCTGAGCTCAGTCCTTGGTTGGTCTGCCGGATGTAGGTGATATCGTCGAGCTTCTCACCGAGTTCGTCAAGAGGACTGTGATCGGATCCGTCGTCGATAACGAGAATCTCACGTTCCTGTTTGCTGAGTGAGAGAGCCAATATGCTCTCCAGACAATCATTGAGCAATGCTGGAGAAAGGTTGTAATAGGTGACTATGAAACTGATCAGCGGCGATTTCTCGCCGGTTGGAAGACTCGGTGTAACTTGCATAGGTTCTTGATACCAAATAGTTTGAGCATTCTGAGTTTGGTCTTGGTCTTTTGGCTTACGGGCAGCGAACTGATGGCTGATGAGGTCAGCGGCGGGGTAGGGAGGACCGGCCCTTGACGCGTCATTCGGTAGACATCGAGTTGGATATTGAGCACATGGCAATAATACTCCGACAAACGGTCGTACAGTTGCAGATGATTCAATTGCCGGAGGTGGGCATCAAGCAGGTCCGACAGTCCGTTGGATCCAGGATTCCGGGTGATGCCATCCGGGTTGCTGCAGTAATAGTAAAGCCCCTCCTCCGTGGTGGCCACCAAACGGGCTTTGTCGAGCAGCTGGGGAAGCGTATGGGCGTCCTCAAACAAGCAGTTGTCGGGGAAACGCACCTCATCGAACAGGTGCCGGGCGTAAATCTTGTTCCATGCGTAAGTATGGGTGTAGGCCTTTCCCTCCAACCAGTAGTCACGCATGTTGTGGTATTCGTGGGCTCCGAATTTCACCAGGCGCTGATCGGTCTCTCCATAGTGCCAGTAGAAGGGATATTCCAGAATGTCGTAATCGGGATGGGCACTGAGCCTTGTCATCAGGATCGACAGCGTATTGTCGCCCAGGAAGTCGTCGCTGTCGACGAAGGTGATATAGTTGCCGCGAGAGGCTTTGATTCCTGTGTTACGAGCTGAAGACAACCCCTGGTTGGACTGATGGATGACACGGATGCGCTTATCACGAGCGGCATACTCATCGCAGATGGTTCCGGCCTGGTCGGGGGAGCCATCGTCGATGAGTATGACCTCATAGTCGGAGAACGTCTGTCGAAGTACACTGTCGATGCATCTTGGCAGCGTCTTCTCCACGTCATAAACAGGGATGATGATGCTCAGTTTCATTTTAAAATGCAAAAGTATACATTTTCATGACTCGGCCATAAAATAAATAACGTTTTTTTACGTTCTCTAACAAAATATATGAAAAAGACAGATAAGACCCAAGGTTATTCTCATGTGCTCAAATACACCGGACTGTTTGGTGGAGTGCAAGGACTTAACATCCTGGTGGGTATCATACGCAACAAACTTGTGGCGTTGATTCTTGGACCTGCCGGGATGGGACTTATTTCCCTTTTCAACAGTACGATCAACCTGATTTCCAATGCCACAAATCTCGGTATCTCGATGAGTGCTGTGAAAAATATATCCGAGGCTTATGACAACGGGGATCAGTCGACGATGCGCCGCATCGTCAGAATGGTCAGGTCATGGAGCTTGCTCACGGCTCTCTTTGGCGTTTTCCTCTGCATCGTGCTTAGTCCGCTGCTCAACAAATGGACTTTCGGATGGGGAGACCACACCCTGCATTTCGTTCTCCTTTCACCTATCGTGGGCATCATGGCTGTCACAGGAGGTGAGATGGCTGTGCTCAAGGGCGTGCGGCGTCTGAAGAACCTGGCTGTGATATCGGTATGCAATGTGGCGGCGGCACTCCTTACCTCGGTGCCGCTGTATTATTTCTTTGGTGAGGCTGCCATAGTGCCTTCGCTGCTCATCATGGCTCTGACACAGATGCTGCTCACGATAGGCTATTCCTATAAGGTCTTTCCCTTGAGCCTGTCGTTCGAACGCACCCATCTCGATGAGGGGATGAGCATGGTGAGACTGGGCATCGCCTTTGTCATCGCAGGCATTCTGGGCAGTGGCGCTGAGTTTGTCATACGTTCGTTTCTCAACTACACCTCGTCGCTGGAGACGGTCGGACTTTACAGCACAGGATACATGATGACGATGACTTATGCGGGCATGGTGTTCTCTGCCATGGAGACAGACTATTTCCCACGGCTTTCCGCCTCTCATACGTTGGCCACGACATCAAGCACCATTGTCAACCGCCAGATAGAGGTGTCTTTTCTTTTGATATCGCCCCTGTTGGTCTTTTTTACCATTGCACTGCCCATTTTGACACCTCTGCTTTACAGTGGCAAGTTCACCCCTGTGATCGGCATGATGCAGGTCACCGTCTTTGCCATGTATTTCAGGGCAATCAAGTTGCCGATGGCTTATCTACCTCTGGCCAAGGGTGATTCGGGCTCCTATCTTTTGTTGGAAGCGATCTATGACGTGCTGATTGTCATTGCCGTGATCCTGGCTTTCCCTCGATGGGGGCTGCTGGGTTGTGGCGTTGCCATCACATCGGTGGGGATCATCGATTTCCTTGTCATCCTTTTCTACACAAGGATGAAATATGGATACCATATCTCATGCCGGGTGAGGATTTATGCCATGATGCAGTTGCCTTTCGGCGTATTGGCCTATCTGGTCACCTTCATCCGCAATCCATGGGCTTATTGGAGCATCGGACTTTGTCTGGGCTTTGCCAGTTTGATGGTCTCTGTTCAGATCCTACGTCGGAAAACCGGCCTTTGGAAATCTTTGAAATCAAAGGTGCTCGGGAGGTTTGCCCATGAGTAAGGTGTCCGTGCTCATCGCTGCCTACAACACCGAGAGTTATCTGCACCAATGTCTCGGATCTCTCCTCCGGCAGACATTGGTCGATTTCGAAGCCATCTGCGTGGATGATGCTTCCACCGACGGTACACCACAGTTGCTTGATGAGTACGCCCTTTCCGACTCCCGTTTTCATGTTATCCATCTGGATGAGAATGGCGGACAAGCAAAAGCACGGAACATCGCCCTCTCCTTGGCTTCAGGTGACTATGTTTGCATGCTCGACAGCGATGACTGGATGTCGGATGACGCCCTGGAGCTGGCTGCAGGCATGTTGGATCGCCACCCCGACATGGATTGCGTGCTTTTTCAAGTGGAGGAGGTGTATGCCGACCATCGTCGAAGATACCCAATGCCCTCCTTTGAGCACATGAGTGGCCAGCAGGCTTTTGAGGCCAGCCTGACCTGGGACATCCACGGGCTGTATATGTTGAGGAATGCCCTCCACCAGCAGTATCCCTATGATGACAGCTCTCGTGCTTACAGCGACGACAACACCACGCGTATCCATTATCTGCGCTCAAGGTCGGTGGGACAGTGCGGCGGCATCTATTATTACCGACAGCATGAGGGCTCCGTGACCCATTGCGTCAGCGTGAGGCATTTCGATTATCTTCGGGCCAATGAGAGCATGAAGCGCCAGATGCTCAGCGAAAAGGTGGAGGAGAGACTGCTTGATGTCTATGAGCGGGAGAGGTGGCTCAATCTCATCGATTGTTACCTTTATTATACTCTCCACCGCCGTGAGTTGTCTTCGGCCGACTGTAGGTATGCCCTCAGTGAGATGCGTCGGGTGTGGGGTGGGATAGAGGTATGCCGTCTGCCTCTTGGCTTGCGCTGCAAACCCGGGTATATCCCGTTGAGGCCTTGTTGGCTTCTTTTCCGCTTACAGGAGGAGATCTATTTTGCGCTGAGGAAAATTTTCAGGAGAAACATGCGAATATAGTTGTTTAGAATAATTTTTTTTCATAACTTTGCTGCGTTATAGCACCATCTGTCGATACTGAGAAACTGAAGTCATGACGCTGATCATTGTAGCCATTGTCCTGCTGAGCTACCTGCTCATTTCCACAGAGCACCTTACGAACATCAATAAGGCGGCTGTGGCTATGTTCGCTGGTACAGTGGGATGGGTGCTCTATATCTGTTATGGCACCGACTTCGTGATGAGTGAGCACAGCGGCGACTATGTCGATTTCCTCAATGGTGCTGTCGCCACAAGCACCGCTGTGAAATATTATATCGCCCAGAACATCTTCCTCAAGTATGTGGGAAGGGCAGCTGAGATCGTGCTTTTCCTTCTGGCCACCATGACCATTGTGGAGATTCTTGTCAATAACGGCTGTTTTGATTTCCTCACCCCTTTGGTCCGTACGAGGAAGGCTAAACGGTTGCTCTGGGCTTTGTCGGCTCTGACGTTCCTCATCTCGGCAAATCTCGATAATCTCACTACGACGACGTTGATGCTCATTGCGGTGCACCAGCTCGTCTCCGGACGCCGCTACCGTTTCATCTATGCCAGCAGCGTGGTCATCGCTGCCAATACCGGTGGCGCTTTGACGGTGATCGGTGAGCCCACAGGGGTGGCTCTATGGAACATGAATGCGGTCAGTGCCACAAGTTTCTCGATGTCGCTGCTTCTGCCTTGTCTCGTGGCGTGGGCTTTGCCCACCTTCCTGCTCAGCCGGATGTTGCCGGAGCGGATAGATATCACCTGGTCGCCCATGCCTTATCGGGGAGACGACACCAACCTCAATAGCTGGCAGCGCATGCTGATGCTCTTCGTGGGAATTGGCGGCCTCTGGTTTATCCCTACATTCCACAGCATCACCAAACTGAGTCCGTTTCTTGGCGCCCTTTGCGTGCTCTCCGTGCTCTGGATCGTTGATGAGCTGTTCAATCACCGAATGCTCACAGTCGACAAGATGATCGACCGGCGTATTCCCCGCACATTGCAATACGGTGTCCTCCAGATGATCTTGTTTGTCATGGGCGTGATGCTTGCCGTTGGCGTGGTGGAGGAAACCGGTGCCGTGAGATGGCTTGCGTTGCGTTGCGACACCTATGTGCACAATATCTGGGTGATGGGAGGGCTGGCCGGACTGATCAGCAGTGTGCTCGACAATTTTGCCACGGCATGGAGTTTTTTCTCCCTGCATGGAGTGGAAGATGAGATAACGGGAGGTGCTGGATATGCCTCGGCTTTCACTGAGAATGGCTATTACTGGAAAGTAATCGCCTATTGTTCGGCTGTGGCGGGCAATGTGCTCGCAATCGGCTCGATGAGTGGTATCGCACTGCTCAAGATGGAGCGCATGCCGATGGGGTGGTATTTCCGACACGTAGGAATGAAGGCCCTCATGGGATGGGTGGCCGGATTCCTGGTGATGATGGCCTCCGCTATGATGCTTTGAAATCTAACAATCTATATTATGGCAAGAATCAAGACTATTGGTGTAATGACATCAGGTGGCGATGCTCCGGGCATGAATGCCGCGATACGCGCCGTCACACGTGCAGGAATCTGCAACGGTTTTAAAATCATGGGAATCTATAGGGGCTACGATGGACTCATCAATGACGAGATCGTGCCGTTCACGACAGAGAATGTGAGTGGTATTATCATGTCGGGTGGAACGATCCTGAAAACGGCTCGGAGCAAGGATTTCCTTACTACTGAGGGCAAGCAGAAAGCTTATGAGAATATGCAGAAGCATCAGATTGATGCGTTGATCGTCATCGGCGGAAACGGTTCTCTGACTGGTGCCATGGAGTTCGCACGGGAGTATGACGTCTGCTGTATCGGATTGCCGGGAACCATCGACAACGACCTTTACGGCACCGACTCCACGATCGGTTACGACACGACGATGAATACCATCATGGATTGCGTCGACCGCATCCGCGACACGGCTCAGAGCCATGAGCGCATCTTCTTCGTCGAGGTGATGGGACGGGATGCCGGTTTCCTCGCACAGAATAGTGCCATCGCCTCCGGAGCAGAGGCTGCCATCATCCCCGAGGAGTCGACAGAGGTCGACCAGTTGGCAAGATTCATGGAGCGAGGTATACGCAAGTCGAAGAGAAGCTGTATCGTGATCGTCTCCGAGAGTCCCAAATGCGGAGCTCTCTATTATGCCGACCGCGTGAGAAAAGAGTTCCCCCATTTCGACGTGCGTGTGTCCATTCTCGGTCATTTGCAGCGAGGAGGCAGACCCACGGCTCACGACCGCATCCTGGCCAGCCGCACTGGAGTGGGGGCAATCGAGGCCATCATCCAGGGACAGCGTAACGTCATGGTGGGCATCCGCAACAATGAGATTGTCTATGTGCCGCTTGTGGAGGCCATCCGCAGCGACAAACCGTTTGACAAGAAGCTTATCAAAGTGCTTGACGAACTCAGTATCTGAGCCACGGACGTCACTTTTTCCCATAATAATGCAAATTAATTCCCATTTTTTTGCACTGAAGAAAATTTATTTGTATTTTTGCGAAAACAACTAAAATTTAATACTTAATACTATAGCTTATGTCACAACTTAATGGACGCATATCCCAGATCATCGGCCCGGTGATCGATGTCTATTATGACACCAACGGCCAGGATCCGGAGAAAGTGCTACCCAAAATTCACGATGCCCTGAAAATTGTCAGGCCTGATGGTCGCGAACTCATCGTCGAGGTGCAGCAGCATATCGGCGAGGACACCGTCAGATGTGTTGCTATGGACAACACCGATGGTTTGCAGCGTGGTCTGGAAGCTGTCTCCACTGGCTTCCCCATCCTGATGCCTGCAGGTGACCAGATCAAGGGCCGTATGCTCAACGTCATCGGACAGCCCATCGACGGCATGAAGCAGCTCGACATGAAGGGGGCTTATCCCATTCATCGTGAGCCTCCCAAGTTTGAGGAACTCTCCACACAGAAGGAGATGCTTTCCACTGGTATCAAGGTCATTGATCTGCTTGAACCCTATATGAAAGGTGGAAAGATCGGTCTCTTCGGTGGTGCCGGCGTGGGAAAAACCGTGCTGATCATGGAGCTGATCAACAACATCGCTAAAGGGCACAACGGCTACTCTGTCTTCGCTGGTGTGGGAGAGCGTACCCGTGAGGGCAACGACCTCATCCGTGAGATGATCGAGAGTGGTGTGGTGCGCTACGGCGAGAAATTCAAGAAAGCCATGGACGAAGGCAAGTGGGACCTCTCGCTTGTAGATCCGGAGGAACTGAAGAAGAGCCAGGCCACCTTGGTCTATGGACAGATGAACGAGCCTCCTGGCGCACGTGCTTCCGTGGCTCTTTCAGGACTGACCGTCGCCGAGGAGTTCCGTGACAATGGCGGCAAGGATGGCGAGGCTGCCGATATCCTTTTCTTCATCGACAATATCTTCCGTTTCACACAGGCGGGTTCGGAAGTGTCCGCTCTGTTGGGACGTATGCCCTCTGCTGTGGGTTATCAGCCCACTCTGGCATCCGAGATGGGTACCATGCAGGAGCGTATCACCTCCACAAAGAAGGGATCTATCACCTCTGTGCAGGCTGTGTATGTGCCGGCCGATGACTTGACCGACCCTGCTCCTGCCACCACGTTCACCCATTTGGATGCAACGACTGAGTTGAGCCGCAAGATCACAGAGCTTGGCATCTATCCTGCTGTGGATCCACTGGGCAGCACATCGCGCATCCTCGATCCGCTGATCGTGGGCAAGGAGCATTATGAGTGTGCTCAGCGCGTGAAGCAAATCCTTCAGAGATACAAGGAATTGCAGGACATCATCGCCATCCTCGGTATGGATGAGTTGTCGGACGAGGACAAATTGACTGTCAACCGCGCACGTCGCGTGCAGCGATTCCTCTCACAGCCGTTCTCCGTGGCTGAGCAGTTCACGGGCGTGAAGGGCGTGATGGTGTCGATCGAGGATACCATCAAGGGCTTCAACATGATTCTCGACGGCGAGGTGGACGACCTGCCTGAGCAGGCATTCCTCAACGTCGGAACGATTGAGGACGCTATAGAGAAAGGTAAGAAACTGCTGGAGCAGGCAAAGGGATAAAAACGCAGGACCATGCTGAAGCTTAGAATCGTTTCCCCGGAGAAAGTGGAATATAATGGTGAGGTGGAGAGCGTCAAGGTGCCAGGTATCCTCGGCAATTTCGAGATACTCAACAACCATGCTCCCATTATCTCCGCCCTGCAGGATGGCATGGTGGAGTACACCGACGGACAAGGTCGTCATGAACTCAAGGTTCATGGCGGGTTCGTCGAGGTGCAGAAAAATGCTGTCAGCCTATGCGTAGAACTGATCTGAGTGGCGATGGCTTCCTGAAGCACGCTCCTTGGACGTATTGGCAGTATTCGCTCTGGCTCATCGCTGGACTGACACTGGTGGCCTTGCTGCTGTCCAATACGCTCTATTGGCCTGTCAAAGCCGTAGAACTGGTTGTGACCGTCGTGTTCTCGCTCCTCTCCAGTGCCGCTATGGCACTGACCATGAGAAAAATGCTTGACACAGGTCGTCGCAGCATCCTGGGAGCATTCTCAGCTTACGCTGCCCTCAGATTCCTCGCTGCCATTGCCGTGATCGTGGGCTATATGCTCATCACAGGAGCAAGGAGGCAGCAACTGTTGCCTTTCGTCATCCTGTTCTCGGTGTTCTTCGTCATACTCGACGCACTGGATGCCGTATATATGGTCAAGGTGCAGCGGGTGTTGGAGAGAAAGCCATGAGTGTCTGGGCCGTCTTCTTCGCCATCTTCGTGTTCACACTGCTCACGATGGTTGATGTCAAGGGGTTTGGCTACGTCAGGAGAAAGTCTCCCGACAACATGGTGAGGTTTTACTTCATTGTCGTTGCCATCAGGTTCCTTTTCGCTGTCACCATGGTCGGTCTCTACACCCTGTTTTCCAACAGTAGAGAGGATACCATACATTTTGCGGCTTTGATTCTCGTGTTATACACGGCGATGATAGTCGTCTCGCTTATCACAAAACATTGAAATGAAATGAAATACTTCAAACTATTGCTTTGCTTCGTAGGCCTTCTGTCGCTGACGACACCCGTCATGGCAGAGGAGGAGGGCAAACTTGATATCTCACACATCGTGCTCGAGCATATCAAGGACTCCTACGAATGGCATGTCACGGATATCGGCGACAAGTCGATCATCATCCATCTTCCTGTGATCGTCAACAGCAGCACGGGATGGCATGTCTTCTGCAGTTCTGAGTTTGAGCACCATGCCAATGCCGATGGTTACCGCATGGGTCCCGATAATCTGGCCATCGCCACACAAGGCGATAATGCCGGCAAGATCGTGGAACTTATCGGCGGACAGGAGAAACGGCCTTTCGACATCTCAATCACGAAGACCGTGCTCAACCTGTTTATCTGTGCCATCGTGCTTCTGCTCTGCATCCTCATTCCAGCCAGATGGTACCGCAAGCACAAGGCAAGCGACGAGGCTCCGAAGGGATTCACTGGATTCATCGAGATGCTCGTCATGTATGTGGTGGATGAGATCATCAAGCCTGGTGTGGGCAAGGGATATGAGAAATACTGTCCTTATCTGCTCACCTGCTTCTTCTTCATCTTCACCTGCAACGTCATGGGGTTGATTCCCTTCCCTCCAGGAGGGGGCAATGTGACAGGAAATATCGCTGTCACCTTCTTCCTGGCGCTTTGCACCTTTGTCATCGTGCAGTTCAGCGGCAATAAGCATTACTGGAAGGAGATCTTCTGGCCTGATGTGCCCTTGGCACTGAAAGCCTTCCCTCTCATTCCTGCCATCGAGTTCGTGGGCATTTTCACCAAACCTTTCGCTCTGATGATCCGACTTTTCGCCAACATCATGGCTGGTCATGCCATTGCCATCTCGTTGGTGTGCATCATCTTCCTTGTCTCGGCCAAGTCCATCGGCGTGTTCCTGGGCATGAGTGGTGTGAGTATTATCATGAGTGTCTTCATGTCTACGCTCGAGGTGCTGGTGTGCTTCATCCAGGCCATGGTGTTCACCATGCTGAGTTCGATCTTCATCGGATTGGCACGCACGGAGCCTGAGCATGAATAAGCAGATATACATTTAAAATTCACAACAAATTAATAATTTAAATTCTTAAAACTATGATTTCATTATTATTAGCAGTAGAAGGCATCGCCAAGTTTGGTGCCGCAGTAGGTGCAGGTCTCGCAGCAATCGGCGCAGGTATTGGTATCGGTAAGATCGGTGGACAGGCAATGGACGCCATGGCCCGTCAGCCGGAAGTGATGAACAAACTGTTCACCAACATGATTGTGGCCGCAGCCCTTATCGAGGGTGTTGCTCTTTTCGCAGCCGTCATCGCATTCCTGTGCGTGGGATAATCCCCAAGACCAAGTGTAAACCATAAATTTGTGAATAGCGTATGGATTTATTGATTCCGAGTAGTGGCTTGCTGTTCTGGATGACCATCACTTTCTTCGTCGTGCTGTTCATCTTATGGAAGTGGGGCTTCCCTGCCATCACCGATATGGTGAGGGAGCGCAAGGCTTTCATAGACGATAGCCTGAGGAAAGCGCATGAGGCCAACGACAGGCTCGCCAATATACAGCAAGAAGGTGAATCCATTCTGCAGGAGGCTCGCGGGGAGCAGGCTCGAATCCTCAAGGAGGCAGCCGAGACCCGTGACGCAATCGTGGGCAAGGCTCAGGACAAGGCCAAGGCCGAAGGTGCCAGACTCATCTCTGAGGCCAAGGCTGAGGCTGAGAACGAGAGGCAGAATGCCATTAGCGACATCCGCTCGCAGGTGGCACAGCTCTCCGTCAAAATCGCTGAGAAAGTGCTACGCGAAAAGTTATCGACCGACAAAGCGCAGATGGATTTTATCGACCGGCTGCTGGATGAGGTTGCTGTAGACCAAGCTAAGAAGTAATCATTATGGAGATAGGTGTCATATCGGTACGTTATGCCCGTGCGCTGCTCAAGAGCGCTGCGGAGCAGGGAATCGAGAATCAGGTGTATCAGGAGATGCAGACGCTCTCACAGAGTTATCTCAAGGTGCCTGAACTTCGGTTCACGATCGACAACCCCATGCTTGAGAAGAGCAAGAAGGAGTCTTTGCTCGTCACCGCTTCGGGTGGCGACGTGTCGCCGCTGACCAAGCGGTTTATCTCCCTCGTGCTGTCTGAGGACAGGGAGAGCACTATTCATTTCATGGCTGCTTCATATATCACGCTCTACAGGAAACACAACAACATCACGCGCGGCAGGCTCATCACCGCCGTTCCCGTCACTCCGCAGATTGAGAAGCGGATGCGGGCGAAGGTGGAGAGCAGGACTAATGGCACTGTGGAGTTTCAGACCGAGGTGAATCCCGAAATCATCGGAGGCTACATCCTGGAGTATGACACATACCGGTTGGATGCAAGCATTCAGAACCAGCTGCGGTCTATTCTCGCACAGTTAAGTAAATAGAAATTCAAACGAAGAAAATACAGTTTAAATGTCAGAAAAAATAAAACCAAGCGAAGTATCCGAGGTGTTGCTCCAGCAATTGAGAGGCATCAGCAGCAACGAGAAGTTCGATGAGGTGGGCACCGTGCTCGAAGTGAGCGACGGTGTGGCACGAATCTATGGACTCAGAAACGCCGAGGCTAATGAATTGCTCGAATTCGAGAACGGGACCATGGCCATCGTCATGAACCTGGAGGAGGATAACGTGGGTTGCGTGCTGCTCGGAACGACTTCTGGCATCAAGGAAGGTATGGTCGCTAAGCGTACCAAGCGCATCGCCTCCATCCGTGTGAATGACAATATGCTCGGCAGGGTGATCAACCCGCTCGGACAGGCCATCGACGGAAAAGGTGACATCGACCTCTCGAATGCTTTTGAGATGCCGCTCGACAGAAAGGCGCCTGGTGTGATCTACCGTCAGCCGGTGAAGGAACCGCTCCAGACCGGCCTCAAGGCCGTCGACTCCATGATTCCTATTGGAAGGGGGCAGCGTGAGTTGATCATTGGCGACCGTCAGACAGGTAAGACCGCCATCGCAGTAGATACGATCATCAACCAGAAGAGTTTCTATGAGGCAGGAAAACCTGTCTACTGCATTTATGTGGCAATTGGCCAGAAAGCTTCCACTGTGGCTGCACTTGTGCAGAACCTCAAGGAGCATGGTGCCATGCCTTACACCATCATCGTGTCCGCCACTGCTGCCGACCCGGCTGCCATGCAATACTACGCTCCTTTTGCAGGAGCTGCCATCGGCGAGTATTTCCGCGATCGCGGCGAGTCGGCTCTCGTGGTCTACGACGACCTTTCCAAGCAGGCTGTCGCCTATCGTGAGGTGTCGCTGATCCTCCGGCGCCCATCTGGCCGTGAGGCTTATCCCGGTGATGTGTTCTATCTTCACAGCCGCTTGCTGGAGCGTGCGGCCCGTATCAACGACCAGCAGGAAGTGGCAGAGCAGATGAATGACTTGCCCGAGTGCATGAAAGGTCATGTCAAGGGTGGTGGCTCTCTCACTGCTCTTCCTATCATCGAGACTCAAGCCGGCGACGTGTCAGCTTATATCCCGACGAATGTGATCTCCATCACCGATGGACAGATTTATCTGGAGACGGATTTGTTCAACCAGGGATTCCGCCCTGCCATCAACGTAGGTATCTCCGTGAGCCGTGTAGGTGGTTCGGCACAGATCAAGAGTATGAAGAAAGTGGCCGGTACGTTGAAGATCGATATGGCTCAGTATCGTGAGTTGGAGGCTTTCTCCAAGTTCTCCAGTGATATGGACGCTGTGACTGCCATGACCCTCGACCGTGGTCGTAAAAATAATCAGTTGTTGATCCAGCCACAGTATAGCCCTATGCCCGTGGGTGAGCAGATTGCCATCCTTTATTGCGGCACACGCGGACTGATGCATGAGGTGCCTGTCACTGAGGTGCGCCGTTGTCAGGATCTCTTTCTCGAGAAGATGCGCTCCAGCCATGCCGATGTAATCGACACGCTGGGTAGTGGAAAAATCGACGACGATACCATCAAGGCCATCGAGAGCACCATGGCCGACATTGCAGGACAATTTAAGGAGTAATCGCCTATGCCGTCACTTAAAGAGATCAAAAACCGCATTGCCTCTGTCAACAGCACACGTAAGATCACAAGTGCCATGAAGATGGTGGCCTCTTCAAAACTGCACCATGCACAGGTGCAGATCGAGAAGATGCTGCCTTATGAGAGTATGCTGGAGCATATTCTCAAGACCTTCCTCGCTTCTGATGCTGATGCCAATTCAGTGTATGAGCGCCCAAGAGAGGTCAAGAAGGTGGCTCTCGTCGTCTTCTCGTCCAACAGCAGCTTGTGTGGAGGATTCAACTCCAATGTCATCAAACTGATGCAGCAGGCCATTGCGGAATACCAAAATCTCGGCAAGGATAACATTATTATTTATCCTATCGGCCGCAAAGTAGCCGAAAAGGTGACGAAACTGGGTTTCGCCTCTGCGGGTGATTTTACCGCATTGGCCGACAAACCCAATTCTGCTGATTGCATACAGATCGCAACCGAACTGGGAAAGAAATTCCGTGAGGGAGAAATCGACAAGGTGGAACTCATCTATCACCATTTCAAGAGCGCTGGCTCGCAGATCCTTACCAGGAAAACCTTCATGCCTATAGACTTGGAGTCGGAGCTGGAGGCTGACCATGAGCGCGACCTCACCTCGAATATCATCACCAAGAAGGCGCAGGACTATCTGAAGAATCGTACTCGTCAGGAACAGGAAAGGGAATCTGAGAGCGTGAAGCCGCTCAACGACAATTTCATCGTGGAGCCCGACATGGAGACGGTTCTCGGTGTCCTGGTTCCTAAGATGGCGCATCTGATGCTCTATACTGCTCTTCTCGACAGCAATGCCTCGGAGCATGCGGCGCGCATGGTGGCCATGCAGACCGCAACAGACAATGCCGACGAACTGCTGCGTGAGCTCAATTTGCAGTACAACAAGAGCCGTCAGCAGGCAATCACCAACGAGTTGCTCGACATCGTGGGTGGTTCGGTCAACAACTGACACCTACAGGTCTGTCATATACCAATCGGGGCGGTGCAATCTATGTTGCATCGCCCCGAATGGTTTCTTGATGGGCTTGCTCATAGCCCGTTTATCCAGTCTGAGATGTCTTTCAGCACCTCCGGCGAGATGGTCTCTTCGATCTTGCGGTATTCCTCAACTCTTCCTGTAGTGCAATGCTGCATGAGATGATTCAAGCCGGGATATTCCTTGATCAGATTCTTATCGTTGTCGGGCAATGACTTGCTGATCGCGGGGAGGTTGAGACCGGCGATAACCTGGCAGTCAAGACTGCCGTTGATGGCCATGACCGGACAACGGACGAATGAGATGTCGCGAGCTGGGTCGTAGTCGATGAAGTATCTCAGCCATGGGTTGAGCTGGCTGCTGATACTCTCGATATAACCCTTGGTGGTGACACGCATGGGGGATTGGTTGAGTTCCAATATCTTGTTCACCTGGGATGTCAGGAGGGTGTCGCCTTTCACACCAGGGCCTCCCATTGAGATGATGAAGTCGGGTTCGCCGAGTGCTCCCAGCATGAATGCGATGACGGCGCCCTCGCTGTGACCGAGGATACCGATGCGCTTGAATCCTTGCTGGCGCAGGAATTTCAGAGCAGCTCGGGCATCACGCATGAAATCTTGTGTCGTGGCGTTTTCCAGCTCTCCTCCTACAGATTGCGCAGTGCCACGGTCATCATAGCGAAGCGTGGCGATGCCGTGGCGGGCCAGATAATCGGCGATGACCAGGAAAGGTTTGTGCTCGAAAATCTCCTCGTCACGGTTCTGCTGACCACTGCCGCTAACCATCACGATGGCTGTCGCATCCTTGCCGTCACCCTGCCTGTTCCCCGCAGGGTAGCAGAGGGTTCCAGCCAGGGTGGCATGGTCAGCTTCATTGGTGAAAGTCACTTCTTGAGTTGAATAGGGGAATGGCTCTTTCGGCATTTGGGGACGGTTGGGTCGGAGCGAACTCTCATCGACATGACGCAGGCTCAATGGCAGCGATATCAGACTCTGGGCGAACTGACCTTGGATGCTGTCACCCGTGATGTGTCCTTTGAAGGAAGCGTGGATCGAAGCGATGCTGACAGCCAATGAGTCGCTGCTGATGTGGTCGATAGTGCCTGCGATACCTTTGGCTCCTTGGTCTGGGGAGTCGAACGTGCAGGTCGCTTTTCCCGTGGTGTCATGCTCGATGTGCAATACCACCGTGAGTGATTGAAGTCCAGCATTGAGCTTTCCCATCCAAACGCCTTCCAGATTGTTTGTGTCTTGTGCCATGCTGATGTGGACAGCCATCCCGAGCAAGCAGAGTGTGGTGAGTCTTTGTAATCTTTTCATTGATAATATTATGTGTTATTGCAAAAATATACAATCCCATTTGATAAAGCATAGATGGAGTATCGTTTTTATCTATTTTTAAGAAAAAACAAAGGATATGTTGGAAAAATCTATTATTTTTGCAATGATTTAAAAGATTTGATTATGAAGAAGTCCATTCATATTATTCTGCTCCTGTTCCTGGTCGTCCTGTCTTCTTGTTCTTCAGAAGAGAAAAAATACCGCATTGGCATCTCACAATGCTCTGCTGATATTTGGCGCGACAAGCAGAATGATGAGCTCCGGATGGGTGCCTATTTCCATGATAACGTGGAGTTGTGCTTTGCTGCTGCCTATGACAGTGACGAGCGCCAGGTGCAGCAGATTGACAGTCTGGTGGCCACAGGCATAGATTTGCTTATCGTGGCGCCCAATCAGGTTTCGACCATATCTCCGGCCATTGACCGCACTTACGACAAAGGTATTCCCGTCATCGTCTTTGAGCGGAAAACCAACTCCCACAAATACACTGCCTATATGGGCGCCGACAATTACGAGATGGGGCAGCTCATGGGCGAGTATGTCGCCTCGCGGATGAACGGAAAGGGCACAGTGGCCGAGGTGATGGGATTGAAAGGTTCCTCGCCCGCTATCGAGCGGCACAAAGGCTTCGTCGATGCGCTCAGAGACTATCCCGGCATCCGGCTGCTCACGACCCTTCAGGGTGATTGGACAGAGGAAAGTGCCTATCAAGCAGTGAAAAACTACAAAGGTGACCTGTCGACCGTGGATTTCGTGTTCGGCCAAAACGACCGCATGGCCATGGGTGTGCGTCGTGCCCTTCTTGAGCAGCGGGGGGAGAAATCCCATCTGCCAAAGTTCTGTGGTATTGACGGACTGGCAGGCAAGAACGGGGGCATAGAGTTGGTCCGCGACTCCATTCTTGATGCTACCTATATCTATCCTACACATGGCGACCAACTCTTGCAGTTGGCCGTGGATATCCTTGACGGTAAGCCTTATGACAAGGAGGTACGCCTCATGTCGGCCCTCGTCACCCCGGATAATGCCAATGTGCTGTTGATGGAGAATGAGGAAATTTTCCGGCAGACTGAATATCTCGGAAAATTACGCCACAAGGTCAGTGGCTATTTGGAGCAGATCAGCAATCAGCGTATGATTAACTTCTTTGCTGTCGGCATGGTTGTCTTGTTGCTCGTCGTTTTCCTCATCCTCTATCTGTATTTCCTGCAAAGAGCCAAGATTTCACTTGAACGAGAACAGATGGCTCATGCTCAACTTGATTTCTATACCCAAGTGAGTCATCAGTTGCGGACACCGCTGACGCTGATCGAAGGTCCTCTTGATCAATTGGCGGAGACTCCAGAACTGAAACAAGCCGGACCGCAAGCCTCCCAGATGTTTGCCATCGTGCGTCGGAATACTGAGCAGCTTTCCTCCTTGGTCAATCAGATTCTCGATGCTCAAACCGGAGCCGATCCCAAGAATCTTACTCCAGAGGAGGTCGATGCCATTACTGTGAAAGCCAGTGCCACTCTTGAGAATGACGGTATGACGGTAAATGAGTCCACGGCAAACACATCTCCTGATTCTGCCGGTGGCGCAGAACTGCCACACTTGCTCATTGTGGATGACAATGCTGATATCCGAGCATATCTCCGCTCTATCCTTCAGGGACATTATCATGTGAGTGAGGCTCCTGATGGAGAAAAAGGACTGAAATTGGCGCAAGAGGAAGTGCCCGACCTTATTGTGAGTGATGTGATGATGCCTGTGATGAATGGGCTGGAGTTCTGCCAACAGGTGAAAGATGATACGGTCACCTCTCACATCCCTGTCATCCTGCTTACTGCCAGAGCTCTCAGCAGACATCAGATCGAAGGCTACCAGAGTGGAGCCGATGCCTATATCACCAAGCCCTTCTCCTCAGAGTTGCTGTTGGCACGTATCAGTAACCTGCTGCGCAACCGTCGATTGCTCAAGGATATCTGGGCCACCGGCAGTACTGTGGATACTTCTGTAGCCCCAACTGCTTCGCTGGAAAAGGAAACGGCGGCTAACACTATCCAGGAACAACCAAAGCCAACTCCGTCGGAGATGCGTGACAATGAGTTTATCGGCCGTTTCAAGAAGGTCGTGGAAGAAAAACTTGCCGACAGTGATCTCAGCGTCGAGGACATTGCTTCCGATATGCATCTGAGCCGTGTTCAACTTTACCGAAAGGTAAAAGCCCTCACAGGATCCACACCTGTGGAATTGTTGCGTAGGGCTCGCTTGACCCGTGGCCGTCGGTTGCTTGAGACGACAAGCAAGAATATCTCCGAAGTCGCTTATGAGGTTGGCTTCTCTGCTCCAAGTTATTTCACCAAATGCTATAAGGACGAGTTCGGCACACTTCCAGGAGAGGACAGATGAGGCCACCACTGACGGTTTGAGGCTTTTTCACACACTATCTGATATTCTCAAAAATCGTTCATTCACTGCGAAATTTGTTACATGCAACAAATCTCCACTGTGATGAACGATTTGTTTTATCCTCTTTTTCAGGTCATTGCTACTTTTGTGGCAGATAATTCGAAAACACAGAAGTACTAACCAAAACGTTAAAGCAATGAAAGAACCGACAATTGCGAAGAGAAAAGTGCCGGTAGGTCTCAGCACCCATCGGCACGAAAAGTGCAATTTGTGCAAGAGATTTCTTCTTGCCATGATGCTGGTGATAACCAGTGTGATGTCTTATGCGCAAACAGAGATCACAGGCACCGTTGTCGATGAGACTGGCGAGGGTGTCATCGGCGCCACAATCATGGAGAAAGGAACCTCTAATGGCACAGTGACCGACCTTGATGGTAACTTCCGCCTGAATGTAGAGCCTGGCAAGACACTTGTGGTCACCTATATCGGCTATGATGACATCGAGGTGATTGCTGCACCCAACCTCAACATCTCCCTCAAGGAAAATGTCAGTGAGCTGAAAGAAGTGATCGTCACTGGTTACACCACCCAGCGAAAGGCCGATCTCACGGGAGCTGTCTCGACCGTAACCCCAAGCGACTTGGCAAAGCAAAATGAGAACAACCCTATCAAGGCCATGCAGGGACGTGTGCCGGGCATGAACATCTCCGCTGACGGATCTCCTTCAGGCAGCGCCACAGTGCGCATACGTGGTATAGGTACACTCAACAACAATGATCCTCTCTATATTATCGACGGCGTTCCCACCAAAGCGGGAATGCATGAGCTCAATGGCAACGATATAGAAAGCATCCAGGTGCTGAAAGATGCAGCGTCGGCAAGTATCTATGGGTCGCGTGCCGCCAACGGTGTGATCATCATCACGACCAAGCGTGGAAAGGAGGGCAAGGTGAGAATCGACTTCGATGGCAGTATCGCATTGCAGACCTATGCACACAAGATGGAAGTGCTCAATGCCGAGGAATTCGGAAAAGTGATGTGGCAGGGATATGTGAACGATGGACTCGACCCCAATTCCAATGGTTTGGGCTACCGTTACAATTGGAGCTACGATCCACAAGGCAGACCTGTGCTCAATAATATCTCCATGAGCAAATTCCTCGATGTGGCCGGGACTACACCCGCAGCTGATACGGATTGGTTTGACAAAACCACACGCTCCGGTCTCGTTCAGCAGTACAATGTGTCGCTGAGCAATGGGTCAGAGCGGGGCACCTCCTTCTTCTCTCTCGGATATTATAAAAACAAAGGTATCATCGAGAGTAGCGATTTCAGCCGATATTCCGCTCGTATGAACTCTGAATACAAACTGCTGAAAATAGGAGACAAGAACATCGTGACCGTGGGGGAGCATTTCACACTCAACCGCACGAGTGAGGTTCAGGCTCCTGGTGGCTTTCTTGAGAATGTATTGCAGTTCAACCCCTCTTTGCCAGTATATACCACAGACGGGGAGTTCGCCGGACCTGTGGGCGGCTATCCCGACAGGGAAAATCCCGTGGCTCGACTGAAGCGTAATGCCGATAACCGCTACACCTATTGGCGTACATTCGGAGATGTGTTCATCAACATCAATCCGTTGAAGGACTTCAATATCAAGTCCACATTCGGTATCGACTATGCGCAGAAGCAACAGCGCTTTTTCACCTATCCCGTCACAGAGGGTACGGTGGCTAACTCAACCAATGCTGTCGAAGCGAAACAGGAGCATTGGACCAAATGGATGTGGAATGCCATCGCTACCTATAACTTCTCTAAAGGACAGCACCATGGGGATGCCATGGTCGGTATAGAGCTTAACCGTGAGGACGATGTTAATTTCAGTGGTAAGAAGTTTGACTTCGCTGTGCTCACTCCCGATTACATGTGGCCTAATGCCGGAGTAGGGGAGGCTGAGTCATACGGCTCTGGAGAGGGCTATACGCTGGTGTCCTATTTCGGTAAAGTCAACTACAACTATGCCGACAGATATCTCCTGAGTCTTACCATGCGATATGATGGAAGTAGCCGATTCGGAAAAAACAACCGCTATGGTATGTTCCCCTCTGTCAGTGGTGGTTGGAGAATCAGCGAGGAGTCTTTCATGGAGAATGTCAACTGGCTTGACAATTTGAAACTCAGAGCAAGTTGGGGACAGACGGGTAACCAGGAAATCTCAAATATCGCAAGATATACGCTCTACGAAAGTAATTATGGCGAAGCGGGCTTTGGGGGTCAGAGCTATGGTACCAGTTATGATATTGCTGGAACCAATGGAGGGCAGACCCTGCCCAGCGGATTCAAACGCAATCAACTCGGAAATGATGACCTGAAGTGGGAAACTACTACGCAAACCAACATCGGTGTGGATTTCGGACTGTTCCGCAACGCTCTATATGGTTCTTTTGAGTGGTATTACAAGAAGACCAAGGACATCCTGGTCTATATGCCAGGTATCGGCGTAATGGGCGAAGGATCAAGCCAGTGGATCAATGCTGGTGAGATGGAGAACAAAGGTATCGAACTGAATGTGGGATACCGAGGAAGAGTGGGCGATTTCCAATACGATTTCTCTGGAAATATCGGAACATACCGCAACAAAGTGACGAAATTGCCTGAGACTATCGCTGCGAACGGCACTTTCGGCGGCAATGGAGTGGAAAGCGTGGTTGGACACCCTATGTACTCACAGGTGGGCTATGTGTATGACGGTATCTTCAAAAGCCAGGAAGAAATCGACAACCATGCCACACAGAACGGTGCCGGATTGGGACGCATCAGATGGAAAGACCTCAATAACGATGGTGTCATCAGCGAGGCCGACCAAAAATGGATCTATAATCCAGTGCCCGATTTCACATGGGGACTGAACATCTATCTTCAGTATAAGGATTTCGACTTCACCATGTTCTGGCAGGGCGCTCAGGGTGTGGACGTGATCAGCGACTTGAAAAAAGAAACTGATCTTTGGAGTGGCCTGAACATCTCCAATCTGAACAAAGGACGCCGACTGCTTGATGCCTGGACACCATCCAACAATGGATCCAACATCCCTGCCATTAGCACCATGGATAACAATAATGAGAAGCGTGTGAGCAGTTATTTCGTGGAGAATGGGTCTTATGCCAAGCTGCGCACCATACAATTCGGATATAATTTCCCGAAGAGTATCTGCCAAAAGATCTATATGGAGCGCCTACGCATGTATGTCTCTGCTCAGAACCTGCTCACAGTCAAAAGCAAGAGCTTCACAGGCGTGGATCCCGAAAATGCCAATTTCGGCTATCCTATACCTCTCAATATCACATTCGGACTTAATATATCATTCTAAAAGGACACAACGTTATGAATACAAAGATATACAATCTCATCTGTGTGGGGCTGATTGCCTGTGCTCTCAGTTCTTGCTCCGATTTCCTCGATGAACACACTCCACAGGCCACGCTCAGCGATGATCAGGTAAAAGACCCTGAGAATGCGGAGGCTATGGTCGTGTCAGCTTATGCTGTCTTTACTACGGCTGAAGACATCAACTCGTCGTTTTCCATGTGGAATTTCGATGTGCGTTCAGACGATGCTTATAAAGGCGGCAGTGGAACCAGTGACGGTGATGTTTTTCATCAACTCGAGGTGCAGCAAGGCGTGCTCACCACCAACTGGAACATCAATGATATTTGGGTGCGCTTGTTCAACAGCCTTTCACGTGTGAACAGTGCCATAGCACTGCTCAACGCTACGGATGATAGCTATGCCATGAAACAGCAACGTCTGGCTGAGATGAAATTCCTCCGGGCTTATGGACATTTCCTGCTGAAAAGACTCTTCAAAAGAATTCCGTTCGTCGTCAACGAGAACTTGTCGTACGACGAGTATAACCAGCTGTCGAATACCACTTTCAGTAATGATGAGGGATGGCAACTGATCATCGATGACCTGATGGAGGCTTATAATACCCTTCCCGAAACTCAGTCCGACAAAGGGCGGCCCACGAAGGCTGCTGCGGCGGCATTCCTTGCCAAAGTCTATCTTTACAAAGCCTATCGGCAGGATGATCCCAGCACCAACCAGGTGACGGAAATCAACCGCTCTGACCTGGAGAAGGTCATCGAGTTCACCAATCCTGCCCTGTACGCCAATTACGGACTGGAAGATGACATACACAACAACTTCCGGCCTGAAGAGCAGTATGAGAACGGAAAAGAGAGCCTTTGGGCTATCCAGTATTCACGAAATGATGGCTCCACTTATGGCAATTTGAACTGGAGCTACGGACTTATCCCACCAAACATTCCAGGTGCCACGGACGGAGGCTGTGATTTTTACAAACCGTCACAGAACCTTGTGAACGCTTACCGAACAGGAGCCGACGGATTGCCTCTCATTGATACTTTCAATAATAAGGATTACGATAAGACCACCGACAATGTGGATCCCAGACTTTTCCTCACGGTGGGTATCCCTGGCCTTCCCTATATGTTCAACAAAAACTATATGATGGAAGAGACCAGTATCTGGAGCCGCTCCAACGGACTCTATGGATATAATGTCTCACTGAAGCACAACGTCGACCCGGCCCTCATCGACAACTACCTCATCAAAGGCAGTTATTGGGCAAGCCCGATGAACAGGATCGTCTTCAGGTATGCCGATGTGCTCTTGGAACGTGCAGAGGCATATGCGCAGCTCGGAAATGCCGAACAAGCCATCTCTCTTGTAAATCAGATAAGGAGTCGTGCGGCTTCCAGCACACAGATGATTTCAAACTACCAGAATAATTACGGAGTCAAGATGTATATCACCAACTACCGGGGCAATTATTCCAAGGAGGATGCTATACGTATCGTGAAAATGGAACGCCGTCTGGAACTCGGTATGGAGAGTGAGCGCTTCTTCGACCTTGTCAGATGGGGAGAGGCCGCTACAGTACTCAACAAATACTATGCAGAGGAAATCGACAACTGCGCCATCTATGGTGGTGCCCATTTCACGGCCAACAAAGATGAATACCTGCCTATTCCTTTTAGTCAGATCTCAGCTTCCAACGGACACTATACACAAAATATTGGCAATTGGTAATATAAAACTTCGAACGTCATGAAAACAAAATTTTTGTACATCATAGGTGCCATCTGTCTCATGTGCGGCCTGGCCTCATGCTCAGATGACAATACGAGCGACTTGCAGCTGAACGGCAATTGCATGGTGGAGTCTTTCAAACTCGACAATTACGAAGGACATATCGATCTCGCCTCTCGCAGTATCGAAGTGCGGCTTCCCGAAGTCTATGAGACATCGGCTATGGAGGTCTCTGCACTTCAAATCTCCGAGGGTGCAAGCTGTAACGTTAAACAAGGTGACAGGTTGAATATGAACTCTGCCAAAGTGCTGCATGTGACCAATGGAGATGTATTCATCGACTGGACCGTCAGCGTGCTCCACGATGAGGCACGTATCACACAATTTGTCATCAACGACATCTATACAGGGGCTATCGATCAAGACACAAAGACCATTACTGTCTATGTGCCTGCTTCGGTCGGACTCACCAATCTGGTTCCTACGATCACTTACAGTGCCAATGCTACCATTACTCCGGCTTCTGGTGTGGCACAGGATTTCTCCCAACCTGTGACTTACAAGGTGACCAATAACTCTGCTGAGTCAACCTACACCGTGAGGGTGATTGCTATTGACAAACCATCGGCATTGTTCATCGGCTCCGCTCCCTCTATGAACGAACTTGACGATGAGGCCAAGACTGCTTGCCAGTGGATGCTGGGCAATGTCAACAACTCGCTTTACGCTTCGT
The DNA here is from genome assembly GCA_946540735.1 of uncultured Prevotellaceae bacterium. Taxonomy (GTDB): domain Bacteria; phylum Bacteroidota; class Bacteroidia; order Bacteroidales; family Bacteroidaceae; genus Prevotella. Next base: position 25,769 of record CAMNIN010000030.1, read on the forward strand.
TTGCCGACTTGCGTTCGGGAACGCTCGACTTGTCGGAATGCAAGCTGATTTGGTGGCATTACCATGTCGACGGTGGTGTCGACGGACACGATGTGTTCGTGGCTAAGGCCACCGATGCACTCGATACGAAAAACGAGCTGCGGGCATTCTATGAGAGGGGCGGAGCGTTCTTGCTCACACGATACGCTACCAACCTGCCATCATTCATAGGTACCACCGGAGATGATGAATGGACAACACCTAACAACTGTTGGGGACAGAACGAAGATGCTGCTGAGCTCTGTGGCGGTCCTTGGTCTTTCAATATCTATGAAGGAAAGAAAGATCATCCGCTGTGGGCTAACCTGATTGCTGGCGACGATCCCAACATGGTGTATTGCACGGATGCCGGTTATCACATCACCAACTCCACCGCCCAATATCATATCGGTACGGACTGGGGTGGATATGATGACCATGCCGCTTGGGAAAACCGAACTGGTGGAAAAATCCTCGGCGTAGGTGGCGATGGCGCAGTGGTGGCATGGGAATATCCTGCCAAGGATGGCAAGGGTGGCATCATCTGCATCGGCTCTGGTTGCTACGACTGGTACTCCTATACCTATGAGGCTGGCTATTCCGAGAAATTCCATAAGAATATCTCGATTATCACGCAAAATGCATTCAATTACCTAATGAAATAAGACGTTATGAATATAAAGTTATTTTCCTCATTCGCTATTATGCTGTCAGCTATCTCGCTGACAGCATGCAGCGACGACGAGTTTGGCGCAGATGCGCCACGTGACTGGAACGGCACCTCCAACTTCTTTGCACCGACCGACGAGAATGGCTTCCAGACTTATTATACACCAGCCATCGGGCGTTGTGGTGACCCTATGCCATTTTTCGACCCTGTTCAGGGAGATTTCAAGGTGCTGTATTTGCAGGAGTATGATAATAACAACACCTATTGCTACCATCCTTTCTGGGGAGTGTCGACCAAAGATGGAGCTAATTATGAGTCTCTTGGTGAAGTGCTCTCTACAGGTAGAACCTCTTTGGAGCAAGATGCTGCCCTCGGAACAGGATGCTGTGTATATAATGAGAAAGACAAACTCTATTATATCTATTACACAGGGCATAATCCCAATTGCCCCAATGTCGAGGCTGTGATGCGTGCCACCTCTCCTGACTTCAAAACCTGGACGAAAGACAATCTCTGGGTGCTCAAGGGGGATGATTATGGGTATTCCACAGTGGATTTCCGCGACCCGCAGATCTTCCTGGCTGAAGACGGACTTTATCACATGGTTGTCTCAAGCAACTTGAAGTTCGCCGAGTTTATCAGTAGCGACTTGCAAAACTGGACTCATGCCGGACAATTCCCCATGATATGGGACCGCATGTTGGAGTGCCCTGATATCTTTAAGATGGGAAACTATTGGTACCTTGTCTATAGCGAGGGCTTCCGGGCCAGTTGGAGCAGGAAAGTGAAATATATGATGGCTACCTCTTATGAGGGACTCAAAGCCTGCTTCAATGATCCTGGAGCCAATTGGCCTAAAGACGGCCATGAGGGGGTACTCGACAGCCGTGCCTTCTATGCTGGCAAAACGGCTTCCAATGGAACCGACCGCTTCATCTGGGGCTGGTGTCCTTACCGCACCGGGGCAACCATCCACGAGAAGAACGTCAACGTGGGTGCCGGAGGCGAACCCAATTGGTCGGGGGCATTGGTCTGTCATAAGATCATCCAGCATAGCGACGGAACCCTCACCTTGGGAGAAGTGCCTGCCATGGCTTCTAAATACAACCAGACGAAGGAGGTGAATGTGGTCGACTCCAAGGGTGCGCAAATCAATGGCGTGAATGGCACGCTCACAGGTGACAACGCCTACGTGCTCTACAACCGCCTGGGCAACCACAACCATATATCCATGACGGTGAAGACCACAGGTAATACTGATAAGTTCGGGATCTCTTTGGTCCGCGGTTCCGACTCTCAACAGTATTACACAATGGTGGTCAACCCGGAAGGGGAAGATAACCGGAAAGTGAATTTCGAACAGGAAGGTCCTTCTGGAAAAGGTTTCGTCGAGGGTATTGATGGCTATGTGTTCAGAAGACCTGCAGACAACACTTACAACATCGACATCTATACCGATAACAGCGTCATGGTCATGTATATCAACGACGTATGTGCCTATACAAACCGTATTTATGGTATACAGAAAAATTGCTGGAGTATCAATAGCTATGGCGGCACGGTGACAGTGAGTGACTTGAGTGTACAGTGCTATTAATCATTGTCAGGCCAAGTCCTCTTCATCTTGACTTGTGCTTTTACCTCCCTCTGTTTTCCTTTGAGATAGACAGGGGGAGGTGCTTTTGACGGGCTCACAATACCTAAAATTGTTTCATGAACGATTTCTCTTATCATTTGAAACATGTTTTATTGTTTTGTAACAATCATTGATGTAACTTTGCCCTTGTAAAGACACAAACCGTACTGAGATAAACATATCGGCATATAGTTTTTTTAGTGATAATAGTAAGGTGAAAGGTTGTGTTCGGGATAACAATTTGAAGAGATTAATAACTAAAAACTGATAAACGATTTATGAGCACATTAAGGAAAGTAACAACCCTCATGGCAGGCTTGATGATGGCACTCACAGTGAACGCTCAGGCTCCACAACTCCTTGGCGACAACCATGCCATGAAACGTGTGGAGGTGAACAGCCGCTATCTGCTGTTGCCTGTACAGGAGAAAGAAGAGAATGCGAATGTGCGGGTGGTGGTGAACAACCAGCAGTGCCAATCGCTCAATGTGAAACTGGCTGTCGACAAGGTGGACTATTTCGTGCCGCTGGATCTCAAACGTTTCGGAAGCAAGAACGTGCTGCTCGACATCACGTTTCATGGCGACAGGCGGGCCACAGGTGCCGTCAAGGATTTCATCTGCTGGCGTGAGATGAACCAGACCGATCAGTTTGATAGCACCAACAGGGAACACTTCCGTCCGCTCTATCACCATACTCCGACGTATGGATGGATGAACGACCCCAATGGCATGTTTTACAAGGATGGTGTCTGGCATCTCTACTATCAGTGGAATCCTTATGGCTCGCAATGGGAGAACATGACTTGGGGGCACTCCACCTCTCGTGATCTCATCCACTGGGAGACACAGCCCACAGCTATCGAGGCGGATGCGCTGGGAACGATTTTCAGCGGGTCGTGCGTGGTCGATAAGAAAAACGACCGTGTTGTGGCTTTCTATACCTCCGCTGGCCAGCACCAGACTCAATCGATGGCGGTTTCTAAGGATAATGGCATCCATTTCGAGAAGGTGTCTGACAATCCCATCCTGACCAGTAGCGAACCTGATTTCCGCGATCCGAAGGCTTTCTGGAATCCTGAGATCCAGGCCTGGAATCTTGTCCTGGCCGTCGGACAGGAGATGCGCATCTATTCTTCGAAGGATTTGAAGAACTGGAAGTATGAGAGTGCTTTCGGCAAGGGCTACGGCAATCACGACGGCGTGTGGGAATGCCCTGACTTGATGAAACTGCAGGTGCGTGGTACCGACCGGCAGAAATGGATGCTCATCTGCAATATCAATCCTGGCGGACCTTTCGGCGGCAGTGCCACACAATATTTCGTTGGCGATTTCGACGGACATACCTTCACTTGCGACCATAAGGATACCCGATGGATGGACTATGGCAAGGACCACTATGCCACAGTGACTTTCGATAATGCTCCTGACGGACGAAAGGTGGCTTTGGCTTGGATGTCGAACTGGCAGTACGCCAATCAAGTACCGACCAAACAATTCCGGTCTGCCAACAGCGTGCCCCGTGACCTCGACCTCTATGAGTATAAGGGGGAGATCTATTGCGGCGTGACACCTTCCAAAGAACTGCTTGCCGTGCGTGGTCAGAAAGTCAGCAAACCTACAGAGGCTTGTGAGATCGTGGTGGACGTAAAGAACACCATGACACTGACTCTCTCCAATAACAAGGGCGAACAAGTGATCCTGAAATATGACGCTGCTGCCAAGCAGTTCTCCATGGACCGCACGAAGAGTGGCGACGTGAGTTTCAGCGAGGCTTTCCCTGCAGAGACCGTGGCTCCTGTTTATGGGAATATCCGACAACTCCGGATCTTCATCGACCGCTGCAGCATCGAGGTCCTGGACGCCGAGGGCCGCTTGGCCATGACCAATCTGGTGTTCCCGTCCGAGCCTTATAATAAACTTGTCGTGAAGGGCGGAAAGGCCTCTGTCTATCAATTGACTGGATTCTAAAATTACTGACTATCATTCACAAATCATCAATCTATTAAAGCTACTATCATGAGCAAGCAAAATAAATCCATCTACCTTGTACCTGTGATGCTCTGCTTCTTCTGCATGGGTTTCGTCGACCTCGTGGGCATCGCTTCTAACTATGTGAAAGAAGACCTCGGACTTTCCGACTCCGTGGCCAATGTGTTCCCTTCGCTTGTGTTCTTCTGGTTCCTCATTTTCAGTGTGCCTACAGGGATGCTGATGAACAAGATCGGAAGAAAAAAGACCGTGCTGCTCTCTCTTATCGTGACCGTCGTGTCGCTGTTCATCCCGCTTTTGGGCAACAGCTTCGGTCTGATGCTTGTCGCTTTCTCTCTCCTGGGTATCGGCAATGCCTTGATGCAGACCAGTATCAATCCTCTCGCCATGCTCATCATTGGCGACAAGAACCTGGCTTCCACGCTCACCTTCGGACAGTTTGTCAAGGCCATCGCCTCCTTCCTGGCTCCTTACCTCGCCATGTGGGGGGCCACGCAGGTGATTCCTTCGATGGGCTACGATTGGCGTGTGCTCTTCTTGGTCTATTTCGTGGTGGGTGCCTTTGCCACGGTCCTGCTGTGGGTGACTCCCATCCAGGAAGAGATCAGCGGCGGACGCTCCTCTTCGTTCCTCGATTGTCTGCGACTTCTCGGTAAACCCATCGTATTGCTCTCATTCTTCGGCATCATGTGCCATGTGGGTATCGACGTGGGTACGAATACTACTGCTCCGAAGCTGCTCATGGAACGGGTGGGCATGACTCTCAATGAGGCTGCCTTCGCTACATCGCTCTATTTCATTTTCCGTACGATTGGAGCTCTGACAGGGTCGTTCTTCCTCCGCATCATGAAGACTCGCTATTTCTTCATCTGCAGCGTGATACTGATGGCTGTCAGCATGGCTCTGATGTTCTTCGGCGACTCCAAAGCCATGCTTTACACCGCTATCGCTCTCGTGGGCTATGGCAACTCCAACATTTTCTCTATGGCATTCAGCGAGGCTCTGCTGTCGGTTCCCGATAAGCAGAATGAGGTTTCCGGACTGATGATCATGGGACTCTTCGGTGGCACGGTGTTCCCACTCCTGATGGGATTTGCCAGCGATGCTGTCGGTCAGGCCGGTGCTGTGGCTGTGATGGCCATTGGTGTGATTTATCTCTTTACCTATATCCCGCAAGTGAAACACTAATCATTGAAAAACAATATGCAAGAAAAACGTTATGTAGTAGGACTCGGAGAAGTCCTCTGGGATGTACTTCCCGAAGGTAAGAAACTCGGTGGCGCACCTGCCAATTTCGCTTATCACGCCGGACAGTTCCTTGGTTCCGACAATACCATCGCTATCAGTGCGCTGGGGGAGGACCAACTGGCCGAAGAGACTCTCGACGCCTTGCGCGAGCATGGCCTGAACGACTTGTTACCACGTGTGCCTTATCCGACAGGTACGGTGCAGGTGCAACTCGACGAGGAGGGTATTCCTACCTATGATATCAAGAAAAATGTGGCATGGGATAACATTCCCTTCGATGATGATATTCAGAGAATCGCTCGCAATTGTCGTGCTGTATGTTTCGGCTCGTTGGCTCAGCGCAGTGCGGTATCCCGTGCTACTATCCAGAAATTCCTCGACGAGACTCCCGCCGATTGCGTGAAGATTTTTGACATCAATCTCCGCCAGAATTTCTACTCCAAGGAGGTGATCCGTGAGTCGTTGCAGCGTTGTAATATCCTCAAAATCAACGATGAGGAGTTGGTGATCATCGGCCGTATGTTCGGCTATCCTGGCCTCGACATAGAGAACAAGTGCTGGTTGATTCTCGGCAAATACAATCTTGATATGCTGGTCCTGACTTGTGGCACTAATGGATCGTATGTCTTCACTCCAGGCCAGATGTCGTTCCAAGCTACTCCGAAAGTGGAGGTTGCCGACACCGTGGGGGCTGGCGATTCCTTCACAGGCTCGTTCTGTGCAGCTATCCTCAGTGGCAAACCAGTGGCCGAGGCCCATCAGTTGGCTGTGAAAGTCAGTGCTTACGTCTGCACTCAGAATGGTGCCATGCCCACGTTGACTCCCGAACTTCTTGACTCTGTTTCAAAGTAAGTTAGCATAGTTATTTTTAGGTTTTTGTAGTAGGCCAAGTCGTGATGTGTCTGTCACGGCTTGGCCTTTTGGGTAAAAAAACTTTGTCGTTTTATTCATTTTGACTTGACAAACTGAAATATTTTGCCTACATTTGCATATCCTAAACAATCAAGAAGACAACAAAACCTTAAAAATATGAATCTGAAAGTACGTTTAGCACTGATGAACTTCCTGGAGTTCGCAGTATGGGGGGCCTATCTGACATCCATGGGAACCTATCTGGTCAACATCGGATTGGCCTCGCAAATCGGTTGGTTTTATGCTGTTCAAGGCATTGTGTCGATCTTCATGCCTGCCATCATGGGCATCGTCGCCGACAGATGGGTGCCGGCACAAAGGCTTCTCGGATTGTGCCACCTGGCTGCTGCGGTATTCATGTTTGCCGCTGCCTATTATGGCTTCTCGGCTGGTGAGAACACGCAGTTCGGCACTCTGTTCTTCCTCTACTCCCTGAGTGTGGCTTTCTTCATGCCTACCATCGCTTTGGCCAATTCCGTGGCTTTCTCCGCTCTTACCAAGGCTGGCATGGACACGGTCAAGGATTTCCCGCCTATCCGTATTTTCGGTACCATCGGCTTCATCTGCACGATGTGGATCGTCGACCTGATGGGCTTCCAGGCCAACCAAAACCAGTTTGTCACCTCCGGATTGCTGAGTATCGTGCTCTTCCTTTATACCTTCACGCTTCCGCCATGTGAGGTGAACAGGGGCAAACAAGACACCAGCATTGCCGATGCGCTTGGATTGCGTGCTTTCGCTCTTTTCAAAAAACGCACAATGGCCATTTTCTTCATCTTCTCGATGTTTTTGGGGGTTTGCCTCCAAATCACCAACGGATTCGCCAATCCGTTCATCACCAGTTTCGGAGCCATAGAGGAATACAAGCATACCTTCGGCGTGGAGCATGCCAACATCCTGATCTCGCTCTCTCAGATCAGTGAGACCTGTTGCATCCTCCTCATTCCGTTCTTCATGAAGAAATTCGGCATCAAGAACGTGATGCTCATTGCCATGCTGGCATGGGTCTTCAGATTCGGTCTCTTCGGTACGGGCAATCCAGGCAGTGGCGTGTGGATGTTCATCATCTCCATGATTGTCTATGGTGTGGCTTTCGATTTCTTCAATATCTCAGGTGCTCTCTTTGTTGACAAGACCACCAGTGAGGATATCCGGTCGAGCGCACAGGGCTTGTTCATGCTGATGACCAACGGGCTTGGAGCTTCCATTGGTACGCTGACCGCCCAGGCTATCGTCAACCATTATACCGTCGATGGCGTTACGCAGTGGCAGACCTGCTGGTTTATCTTCGCCGGCTATGCCTTGGTTATTGCCGTGTTGTTTGCCTTGGTCTTCCGTCCTCGTAAAGAGGATGTCATGGTGTAGACCGTGAGGTGTCATTTTTTCATTTGAGTCAAGGGTATCATGGCTTTGGTCAGACTCTATTTCAAAAGTGTTTCCGAGATTTTCCACGCTGAGGATGTCGGACTGTTGGTGCTTGTCAATGAGGACAAGACCCGGCAACTTTCCGTGATCTGTGATGCAGCGATGAAATACCAGTTTGGCCTGAGGGTGACCAAGGCCAGCATCACTCCCCAGTTGCTCCCTGAGGTGCTATGGCAGGTGGTCAAGCGTAATCTTGACATGCGTTTCCAACTTGTCATCAATGACCTTATCGACGGAAAGTACCGTTCGTTGCTGTATATGCCCGACATCCTGCAGGCTATCCCCATCCGTATCAGTGATGGGGTGCTGCTGGCTTATCTGGCTGATATCCCTATCTACATCGATGAACAGCTGCTCATGCGGCAGGGTGTGCCTTATGATCATTCCGAGACACGGGTGTCTGTTCCTGTCAACATCATCAGCAATGAGATGCTGAAGGAGGCTTTGGAGAGGGCGGTCAGCGAGGAAGACTACAAAAAAGCCTCGCAGATACGTGATGAATTGAAACGGAGGGGTGAGAAGGACAACAGGCCATGAAGGAAGCCAGGTATTTCTATGTGCCGCAGGCCGATGAGGTCAATCAGTTGCCTCAAGAGGAGGCCACTCATGCGCTGAGGGTGCTCAGACTCCAGCCAGGCGACGAGATTTTCCTGATCGACGGCGCGGGTGTCTTCCATTTGGCGAGGGTAACGGTGACTTCGTCAAAACAATGCCTTTATGAGGTGGTGAAATCGATGCCCCAGTCGCGGGCATGGAAGGGAAGGATCCATCTCGCCATAGCTCCCACGAAGATGATGGACCGTGTGGAGTGGATGGTGGAGAAAGCTACGGAAGTGGGGTTCGACGAGCTCACTTTCCTCGATTGCCGCTTTTCTGAGCGTAGGGTGGTTAAAACCGAACGTGTGGAGAAAATCGTTGTCGCTGCCATGAAACAGAGTCGTAAACCCTGGAAACCTGTGGTCAATGGCATGACTCCTTTCGCACAGTTCGTCTCGACTCCTCGTGATGGGCTGAAATTCATCGCGCATTGCTATGAGGAAGTGCCCCGGATGGATTTGTTTGATATCCTCACGCAACCTTCATCTTCCACGACCGACACAGACGTGACGGTGATGATTGGTCCGGAGGGAGACTTCTCGATTGATGAGGTGCGGCTTGCCATGGAGCATGGCTTTGTGCCTGTGTCGTTGGGTACCTCGCGCTTGCGCACTGAGACGGCTGGCCTGTCGGCCGTGATGATGGTTCAGTTGACATTGAGAAAACGATAAATTGCGATGAAGAAAGTTGTCCCCCTTCTTTTGTTGGTGATGCTGGCTGTTGGCTGCACGTCAAACCGAGCTTCTGAGCAACAGCTCCGGAGTGAGATCAGCCGTATACCGATGCTGTATACGATGGAGGCTGAGGTGGAGGTGCTTGTTGAGGGTCATGGCGAGAACGGCACTGCTGAATGGAAGGCGATGTTCGGCACGCGCGACATCATCCTGCCTGTCAGGGCTAATGTCAAAGCTGGCATTGACCTCTCGAAAATCACCCAACTTGAGATTGATGGTGATAAGGTGTATGTCACTTTGCCCGACCCGGTCATCGAGGTGGAGAGCACTGAGATTCCCTGGGGTGAGGTGGTGAGCAGTGTCACGGGATTGCGCGACCAGTTCAGTAACCGTGAGAAAGAGTTCCTCACCAATAAAGGGAAGCAGGACCTTGTGAGGCAGATTGAAAAGTTGGATATCGTTGTGCCGGCTCAGGAACATGCCGAGCAGATATTGACTACTTTTTTCAATCGTATGGGTTATCGACCAGTGTTTCGGACACGTCCGCTTTATGCTGAGAATGAGATCATCAGATTTGTCAATTAGGGAGGAGGAGAGATGAAGAATTCTTTGACGGTGGCCACGATCTTGATTATTGTTGCGATGGTGATTATCATCGTTGCTGTTACACTGCCTTCTGAAAGTGGAACGGGCGTTTCGGTTGGTCCTCTGTCGGTGAGGAGTTTAGTGAAGACCGAGCAGTTGAAGGTCCTTTCCGTGCACAAGGAAATCCTTGCCAGTCAAAGGCGGAAGGCAAAGGGTCTTTTCAAGGAGAAAGAGGAGAAAATCTATGTCATCTATCCCTCGACACTTCATTTTGGCTTCGACTTGTCTCAGGCTGACAGTGGCAGTGTCATTCTCAACGGCGATTCTGTGGCATTGGTCCTTCCGCCTGTGAGCATTCTCAATAAAGACGGAAAATCGGTGGATGAGGCCGGCAAGCGTACGGCTATCGAGGAAGGTGAATGGAACGCAGGTGAGATGTCTCTTTTGCGAGAGCGTGCAGAGGCGATGATGCTTCGGAGTTGCGAGTATGACAGTTGTTATGCCAAAGCTGAGCGCGTGGCACAGATCATGGTCGCCTCGATGCTGCGTAATATGGGGGTGGAGAAATACGCTGTCAAAATCTCACCGAGGAAGAATTATGGCTTGAGCCTGACCGACAAACAGACCAGGAACAAGCATCCTTATCTGTTCTGTCAGAAGAACAACCGGCAGTATTTGTCCTTCAATACGGCTAATGGTGGAAAAGAAGGTGTCCTTTTCTATGATCAAGGGAACTTCTCACAATATCAGTTGCTGGCTATCGGCGATGCTTGCATCAAAATGATGGCAACTGATCCACGTGAGGCAGAAGCGGCTTTTTCAAAGGGCAATCTGTATGTGCTTTTCCATAATCCAGGCGTGAAGGCTGGCACAAAGGAGGCCACGGCTTATGTCGGGAAAACCAATAAACGGAAAAACAGCATGAGCCAGTTAGAGCGTAGTCTGGCACCACTTACAGCAGAGTCGGGCGGCAGGGTCTTCTTGGTAGAGGTCGACAAAAACGGGAAATACCTGCTCACTTATTGATTGACTGATTCGGTCACGGAGATCACGTAACCCTTGTCGAGATTGACAAGGGTGGTGAAACGGTCATCAGGCAGAAGTATATCCTTCATGTCTTTTTGAATGCCAGTTCCCAATAGTTTCAACTTGGCTTCTTTCATGGTCCAAAGGCGGATGAATGTCACATCAGGTCGCTCTGATGCCTCGATCATCTGTATTTCTCTCTCATTCATCGTGTAGCGTACGAGCGAGTCATGGTAGGATCTGATCCGTTCCACATCCACGCCGATGGGGTGGGGGGAGAGTGCGCACACCGCGGCATTCTTGCAGTGGCTGAGGTTGAAATGGATGCCTTGATGGCCGGCCAGGATAGGCTTGCCATCAGCCAGGTAAGAGAATAGTGGCTTTTCGGTGATGCCATACTCTGTGCGTAGTCCTTCGCACAAAAGCAGGTAGGCGGCGGCACACAGCTTCTGTCCAAGTTCGTACTTGAATTTCAAAGCCTGTTCCCTTCGCTGTGCGGAAATCTGGCTGAGGGCTTTGTCGAGGTCGAGCGCGTCGATGTCGTCGTTGAGGTAAAGCATCCTTGAAAAAATAAGACCCGTATATAAGCAAAAAACCAAGCAATCTGAACACTGCTTGGCTCTTTGTAGGAACAATCGGACTCGAACCGATGACCTCTTCAATGTGACTGAAGCGCTCTAAACCAACTGAGCTATGCTCCTATCTCTTTTTGCGATGCAAAGGTAATAATAATCTTTTAATCGCCAAAAGAAATCTGTGCTTTTTTCTGAAAAATTACTCCAAAAGAAGGATGCGGCTGCTCCATTCGTTTTTCTTACCCCATTCCACATCATTGCGGTAGGGCATTTCAAGCCCGTGGCTCATCAGATAGGCACCGCTGTAGCTCTTGCCTTCACAGTCGAGCGGTTGGAGGTCAATGCGGTTGAGCTCATGCACTTTGTAGAGCCTGTCGGGATCGAGCCCGGCCATTTTCACGCGGGGAAGGTGCTCGTTTTGGAACGACTCGGTCTTCCACCAATAGAACACGGCCTTGTCTTTCCGCTCTGACACATACATCATCGATGCCAGTCCTTGATGGTCATAGGGAGATACGAGACGATAGATGTCACCAAACTGTACGATAGGTCTGATCTGCTTGTATTCGGAGATGGCCTTGCGGCAGAGTTCCTTCTCCTCATCGGTCATGTTCTTGGGCTGTATCTCCATACCCAGACGTCCGCTCATGGCCACATCGATGCGGTATTTCAATGCTGTCGTACGGAAAACGGTGTGGTTGGGCACAGCACTGATATGACAGGCCATGGCGATGGCGGGGAAGAAATAGCTTGTGCCCCATTGCATGTAGATGCGCTGGAGGGCATCAGTGTTGTCGCTCACCCAGAATTCGTCGAAGTAGGGCAGGACACCCCAGTTGGCACGTCCTCCGCCACTGGCGCATGCCTGGATCGTCACGTCGGGATATTTGGTCCTGATGCGCTGGCATACTTTCTCGAAACCACGATGATAATCGATGTAGAGATGGCTCTGGTCGGCTGCCTTCAGGTATTGGCTGCCGTGATTCATGATGGCCATGTTGGCATCCCATTTGATATAGTCGATCTCTGGATATTTCGACAGCAGATTGTCGACAATGCTGAAAACGAAGTCTTGCACCTTGGGATTGGCCAGGTCGAGCACCACTTGCGTCCCCCCGCGTCCGAGCACGGCATTACGGTTGGGGGCCTTGATGATCCAGTCGGGATGTTTCTCGTAGAGTTCACTCACGGTATTGCTCATCTCCGGTTCAATCCAGATACCGAACTTCACTCCGTTTTTCTTTGCATCGCGGAGCAATCCCTCGATGCCTTCGGGCAATTTCTTCTTGTCCACCACCCAGTCGCCAAGCGAGGAGTTGTCTGTCTTGCGGGGATATTTTTCTCCAAACCATCCATCGTCCATCACAAACAGTTCTCCGCCCATGCTGGCGATGTCGGCCATCATCTGGTCCATACCTTTCTGATTGATGTCGAAATATACGCCTTCCCAACTGTTGAGCAGGATCTTGCGTTCTTTGTCACCATGCATCAGCTTGTATTTGCGGCCCCATTTATGGAAGTTGCGGGAGACACCGCTGAGTCCCTCCTCACTGTAAGTGAGGGCCAGTGCGGGGGTGGTGAATGTCTCGCCTTTCTTGAGGTGGTATTCGGAATTGTCTTCGTTGATGCCGGCGAAAAGATAGTGGTATTCCGTGTCATCGGTCTCAATTTTGAGACGGTAGTTGCCGGAATAGCACAAGGCTGCACCGATCACGGATCCTGTGTTCTCTTGTGCCTTCCCGTCGAGGGAGAGCATGATCTCGGCATGGTCTGTATGGGCGTTGCGCACTCCGTCTTTGTTCTTGATGATCAGTTGCCCGGGTTGTAAAGGCTCTTCCACCAACCGGGCTTCATTGCCCCATGAGCCATAGAGATGGCTGATCCATACATTGCCGCGCCGGATGGGCAGCATGGCCGATGCGAAGGTGGTCAGGGTGACGACACTCTTCTCTTGGTTGCTGATGGTGGTCCATACCTCGATCATATCCACGTCGTGGTAGGCACGGTAGTTGAGATCGACCGTGATGGGGTAGATGGGGTCTTTCAGACTGATGGTCGTCACGGTCGCATGGCCTTCGTCCTGGGTGGTCAGACCCGAGGTCACCAGTGCCGTAGAGAGGTTGCCGTCGGAATGACGCATGGCAAAGGCGGCTTCGGCGGGCGTGTTGAGGCCATAGGCGGGATAGGCATCCATCCTGCCATTGCTTGGATACTGCAAACGCTCTGCATCGCCGGTGCGCAACCGCTGTCCGAAGTAGACATATTGAGGTGCGTGTCCTTCGTCGGCTTGGATGACGAGGCTCATGTTTTTGGTCTCAATGGTCACTGTCTTTGCTTGGGAGAAGATGAAACAGGTCAGCAAAGTGATGAGGATAAAGGCTTTCTTCATAGTGCGTTGTTGTTAGATGATTGATGGAGTATCGTATTTCACTACACAAAAGTATCAAAAAAAAACTAAAGGTGGATGCGTCGTCGCTGTGTTTTTGTGCGATTGGCAAAATAATACGCGAATTGGATATATTGCGCAAAAAAAACCTCCAATATTTTGTTTTTAAAAGGCCAACTATTAATTTTGTAGCAAAAATAGCACAAGAGGTTATGGAAAAGAAGAATGCCTTCAATACTTATTTGGATGAAATCGCCGATCAGGCATTGTTGACGGATGCTGAAGAACAGGCATTGGCGGAAAGAATACAGGCCGGTGACCAGCGGGCCGTCAACCAACTGATAGAACCCAATCTGCGTTTCGTGGTGGCTTTGGCTCGTCAGTATAGCGGACAAGGGGTACAGCTCGACGACTTGGTGAGCGAGGGCAACCTGGGGATGATGAAGGCTGCGATGCGCTTCAGCCCTAAAGTGGGAAAACGCTTCGTGAAGTATGCCGCACCCATTATCCGTGATGCGATGGAGAAAGCTATCCAACAGCAGGCTGGTTTGTACAAAGTACCTCAGGGTGAGGCTACGGCAGCTGAGGTTCGCCGAAGCCATCCTGTCTCTGTCGATGCGCCCATACCTGCTGGCAGTCAGAATAACTTCAATCTGCTCAATCTGCTCGAGAACCACGACGCACCCTATGCCGACAGTTCTTTCCAGAAAGAGAATACCAATGAGATACTGTCGCAGGCTCTTGGCATGCTCCATGAACGTGAGCAGCAGGTCGTCTCCCTCATCTACGGTGTCAATGGTGAGCGTCATACCATGGCCGAGGTGGCTGAGATAATGCAGCTCCGGCGCGAGCGTGTCCGCCAAATCCGCGACAAGGCACTTCGCCGTTTGCGTAAAGTGCATCTTGACAGACTGTTCTGATGGCCTCCACAAAGCGTGTCATGGAGATGTATAATAGGCTTGTGGATCCGTGATTAGTGACCAAGCAGCATAACCGATGAGTGGAGTCCGCTGGGCACAGGCTTCCATCCCTCGTAGGTGGTCTTCTTGTAGTTGAGGTCCACCACATTGATTTCCTCCATGATACGCCATTTCTCACCACGACGGTCCATGTCGGCGATGCGGTTGGCTGGCAGGTTGGTGACCTCGATGCGTATCTCGTTCTTGCCTTTATGCAGCATCTGACCGAGGTCGAGCTTGAACGGCACACACCATGCACATCCTGCGTATTCTCCGTTCACATAGACTCGTGCGCTTTCTCTCACATCGCCAAGGTCTATGCTCCATGATTTCATGGCCTGTTTCTTGTTCAGTTTCAGTATGGTGGTGTATACGCCAGTTCCCATGGTCACACCGGCTTGCGCATCGAGACTTTCCCAGGTCTGGAGATGGGGTAGTGTGTAGGTGCGCTCCACTTTGGGCTGTTCCTCCGTGAAGGAGAGCGTCCAGGGCATGGAGGTCAGGTCGATGCTGTCGGTCGGAATCACTGGTTCTGCCAGTGCGACGGCTGGCTTGTTGGCTACAAGGTGCTTGTATGTCTGGAGGATCATCGACTCACCTGAATGAAGGTTGAAATAGATTTGGTGGTCTTTTACCTGAGCGGCGAGGATATCTCCATTCAGAGGATTAAACCATGCGGCGTCCTTGAAATCGACGGCGAGCGGCAACCATCCTGACTGGTCGTCGGGGGTGAGATTGGCCATGAAATAGTGATGGCCCTGGTCATTGCTCCGCCGGATGGCCCTGAGCCCGTGTTTCAGACGCATGGCCTCCGGAGTGGCGGCGTGGCGCATCTTCATCTCGTCGATGCCATAGATGATGTGGGCTCCCTGGTCTTCAAGAGATTTGAGGTGGTTGCGTAGCGCGTCCGGCATCCTTCCACTTCCGGGGATGATCAGACCGTGATAACGTGTGCCGGCTGCGGTCTCGAGCATTCCGTTTTTGAATTGTGTACCGAGTAGGATGCGCTCGCTGATATAATCGCAGTCATAGCCCAGACTGTCGATTTCGAGGATGCTTTTGATGAACTGTGGCGCCTTCTCTGCCATTTTATGGATATCAAATGCCATCAGCAGCCCGCCAGTACCGGCGGAGTGCCGTTCTGCCCACATGTCGCGCAATGGCACGAGCACCAGGAAATCGTTGTCGGGCTTACCCATCTGGAGAAAACTCTGACAGCGCTCGATGTATTTCATCAGCGAGGGGGCATCCCGCCAGATACTGTTGTTGGGACTCATGTCGATGCTGGCATAGAAACGCCATCCGGGCCAACGGGCCTCTTGCGGACTGTAGCAAGTGCCATGAAAAAACATGTGGTTGACTCCACAGGTGAACATGAGGTCAAGGTCGGGCTTCATCTGTGAGAGGGAGGTGCGGAAGTGCTCGGTGAGCCAGGTGAACGTCTCGCTGCTCACAAGGGGCTTCCCGGTGATGTGGGCTGCTGATGAGGCATATTTGAGCATCGACACATCACTGAAGTTGGGCCGGGTGAAACCGGGATCCTTGCGAAGTCCTTTGATATTGAATTCCGACAGACCGAATCCTTCAATCTCGGGCACATCGACTGAGGCATACACATCGATCAGACTGGCAGGAGAACCATGTGCCTGGTTTCGGGTCAGCGAACCATGAGAGTGGGCCCAGGCGGTCCACTGCTGTGAGAAGTTCTCCAGAAGCATGTCGCTCAGTGTCTCGCGGTAGTCTGACAACACGTCTTTCGTGGGATCGTTGGAGGGCAACTGGATTCCCAGTAAAGCTGGGAAATGTTTTTCCAGTTCATAGCCACGGCGGGCTTTGAACTCCTGCAACAGGGTTGGGGTCCAGTTGGCGCCATACACCTCATAGGAGTCGTTGAAGAAGTTATGGGGATAGGGAGTCGAGGTACTCTCGAATGCCTGATCGAAACGCTCCAGATAGTGTTTGACGGCTGTTTTGTCAAAATGGTCAATCACGTAGCCCGCACCGCCCGGGGCTGCTCGTTTCACTTGCTGGCGGGTGCGGCTGACATACTGGGCGATGACAAGCCATTTCCCTGGCAGACGGAGCATTTGCAAACGACCGTCCTCCACGTTGCCGCTCAGTTCAAGGCACCGCCCTTTATAGCCTTTCACCTCTATGGGATAGACCATGACTCGGTCGAGCTTGGCAAATGACCGCTCTTTCTCGTCTTTGACACGGATATCCACCGTATAGGGCTGTTCGGTTACCTTGTCGATGGTCACGGTGTCGATGACGAAGACCACTTTGCAGGCTGCTTCTTCGATAGGTGTCGTAGGTCCACCGAAGGGCCATCCCGTACCCGTGCTCATGTCGGTCAGTATGCCGCATCGCCGTCCGGTCTCCTCCACAGTTGATAATTGGGCCATCCATTCGGGCGAGAGGAAGGGGATGGCATTCGCCTCATTGCCCTGGACCCCATAGATCGGGGTGATTTCTACTGACCCCACACCCGCCTTGGCATATTGTTCCATGTTCCATCGGATATTTTTCTGGTCTACGGCCGATCCTGGCCACCACCAGCGCAATCCGGCTTTGGCTTCAGGTTGTGGTGTAGGCCATGAAAGTTGTGCGTGACCACACATGGCGGTCATGGTCAGAAGGATAAGCAGTGTCTTTCTCATGATGGGGCAGCGTTTGTTTCTGATTAGTTTTCTGCAGTATCTTGCAAAATACCGCATTGCAATTCGATTTGCAAATTTAGATAAAATTCGGGAATTATAAGCCAGTCGAGATAAAAATGTAAACAAATTGCCCCGAATTGGACC
>CAMNIN010000031.1 GCA_946540735.1 uncultured Prevotellaceae bacterium
CAAGAGTACGAGCGAAACCACAACATTCCAGACCTCTCTTCCGAGCAGTTGCAGGCCATCAAGGGGTTGAAGAAAGGCCAGGGAAAATAGCAAAATCAATCAGACAGACCTAAAGGACAACGGCCCCTGGAATAATGAAGAAGACGATTCTGACAAGGATGCCATCAAGCAGAATTTGATCCCGGAAGAGGTGACGGCTGCCCAGACCAGCAGTCTATGAGCAACATAGTTTAAGAATTGGTTAAGATTGTTTAACTGCCCAACAAGCATTAAGAAAATCGCGGCAGTTCTATGAGGAATGGGCACCATCACTCAGGCTGAGGTATTAAGTTTAATGAATTCATAGCAGCTTACACTTTTTACTTTCAAAAGTAAAAAATGGCAAGAAAATTTGATTTTTCAAAGTAAAAAACATATCTTTGCGCCATATATTTTTTGAAACATTGACGATTCATTTGGCAAACAAATCGTCCATCATCACTTCGCTGTTGACAATACTCTTATCTTGACCATTAGCTACACCGAAAGTCGTAACAAATGTATGGACGAGCGACTTCGTAGTCTTAGTCTTTTCTTGGAATATATCCATTCGTTTCCGAAGAAACTGTTCATAACTGTCAGTGATGCGATAAGGTTTTACAGAGAATTTCATCTCACATAGGTTGATGAATCTGTCCCCTCTATCTATCAACAAATCTATTTGCGCTCCTTTCTCTTTTTTATCTTCTTTCTTCTTTGTTTTGGGTGGTGTATACCTCCATGATGAAGCTGCAGTAGAAATGCCCGATATGCCTAATTTATATTTTATTTGAGTCAAATGCATAAAACAGACAAGTTCAAACGACAAACCTTGCCATGCACAAACAGAAGGAGATTGGAAATTATGACTCCACCACTCTTCATCCTGTGCATTAAAGCTATCGATAAACCTATAATAAAACAACGTATAGAAATCCACCAAACGATAAATAGCTCCCTTCGATTTGTTGCCAAATTGGGAATAACGTAGAATAAAGTCGCTACGTTCCAGATTCCGTAGGACTGTGGACAGAACAGATTTGTCCATTCCTGTCCCATTTTCTATCTCCTCACGTGTCATACCGTCACGAGTGCCATTCAGGAGAGTAACTACACTTTTGTATTTTTCTGTGTTTGTAAACAAAGCGTTGAACAACTCGTCGAACTCGGTTCTAAGTTCCCCGTTTTTGCGGAAGAACAGACGGTCGACATTCTGTACGAGGCTTTCTTTCAAGTTTAGCAAACTATAGTAAAAAGGTATGCCACCGATTATCATATACGCCTGAAGCATTTGATAACGATCCCATGAACCACCACGACTTTTAATATATGTTTCCACCTCATGCAATGAAAATGGGCGTACATAGATATTGTTGGTGATTCGTCCATGAAGTCCGCCTTGGTTCTCTACGAGTTTGTCCATCATCCATGATGTTGAGGAGCCACTGGCAACAAACATAATGTCACGACGACGCGCGGCCCAACCGTTCCAAAAAGTCTCCAAAGCCTCTACGAATTCTGATTGTGGAGTGTCTATCCAGGGCATCTCGTCGAAAAACACCACCTTTCGCTTATCCTCAGGCAGGCCTTCAATATACTCCTCCAAAGCATCAAAAGCATCATCCCAACTTGAGAACTTCGGCTGGAGATGCAGATGAGCATATTTCTTTAAGGCCTTTGCAAAATTTCGTAATTGTTTGGATTTTGAAAGGCGATGTCCACCAACATATGAGAAATCATATTCATAATTGAAGAAATTGTCCACAAGGTACGTTTTACCCACACGACGGCGACCATAAACAATCACGAACTCTGAACGGTCGGACTCAAGACTGCGACGTAATTCCGCCATCTCATATTCACGACCAATGACTAGATTCCTTTTCATTTCCACTATGAATTATTCTCTGCAAAAGTATCAATAATAAATGACTAAAACAAGAAAAGTGTGAGCAAATCTTCAAAAATCATATATTTCATATTCGATTTTTGAAGATTTGCTCATACTTTTCAATTTTGGGGAACGAAAACAGAGATTATCGGGGACGCAGTTCTTATTGATTTTATTTCGAGGAATGCATTCCCGAAATCTCCGCGATGCTAATACTTTTTCCAAAAATTCAAGTCCATATGGAACTCAGTTCCGTAGAGGTGTCGCTCCATTCCGAAGAAAGTCTGGTTGACCAGTGCGGAGTAGGTTTCCTCTGAAGTGGCGAGGTTGTCCATGGTGAATCCGCCGGGGTTGGTCTCGTCGAGCGAGCATCCGCTCACCGAGAGCAGGGTTGCCGTCATCGTTGCAGACAGCAGGATATTTTTGATTTTGGTTTTCATATTTACTGTCCTCCTTTGATTAGAATGTGATGTTAACACCAAACACGAACTGCTTGTAGGTGGGGAAGGCGTCGGCTCCGCCCATTTCGGGGTCGGTGCCCTTCAGCTGTCTCTCAGCGCAGATGATCCAGGGGTTGTAGGCAGTGAAGTAGAACCTGCATTTCTCGATGAGGGCATGACGGGTGAGGGCATTGGGCAGGGTGTATCCGAAGGTGATGTTCTTGATTTTGAAGAACGATCCGTCGAAGATGCGGAGTGAGGTGATGCCGATGCTCTGGTCGTCGCCTGAGCCCGGAGCGGGAAAGTAGGCGCCCTGGTTGTTCTCCGTCCAGTAGTCAGCACCGGCTATCTGGTTTTCGGTGATGGCCGACTTGGCCGTATAGAATCCGATCAGTTTGCTCGAGATGGTCTGTCCCAGGCGTGCCATCGCATAGATGGTGAGGTCGAAGTTCTTGTAGGTGAAGGTGTTGTTCAGACCGAGGATCCAGTTGGGGTTCTGGTGGCCCAGCACTTGGCGGTCTTGCTTGTCGCTGTACTTATGCTTGCCTTCGTCGGTGGTGCCGTCTTCGTTGACCACAGGCACCGTCTCGATCTTCACCCATCCCGGTTTCACGCCATAGGTGTTGAGTTCATCCTGCGAGGCGTCGGTGCCCCAGATGCCGGCATACTTGTAGTCGTAGACCGACTTGATGGGATGTCCCTCGAAGAGTCCCTCGTTCACGAGGTCGCCGTCGGGCAGTTTGTCGATGCGCTCGAGCTGCCATGTGGCGGTGAGTGCGGTGCTCCAAGTGAAGTCTTTGGTGATGATGTTGCGGCTGTTGGTTTTTGACACCGTTTCCCCATTCGTCTTTTCGTACCATGAAACGTGGTATTATCACGTTTTTACGGCACTGTTATTCAACTATCTGAAGTAGTTAAGAAGTCAGAAGTTAAAGAAGTCAAGCCATGTGCAATTTGGTACACCATATCCTCAGCGAACTCCCTGTAGTTTTATGATGGCATAGGAAGTGGCGGGCATGTGGATGGTCATATTGCCCGTCTTCTTGTTGTGCTCGATGCCAAAGGTGTCGCCAGCGAGAAGCCTTGTCTTCTTGTATGACACATTGAGATGGAACGTAGCGTCGGAAGCCTCGGCTCTGGGGTTGAGCATCACGAGCACGACATCCTTGCCTGCTGCACGGGCATAGACGAAAGGATAGACCGAGGAGGCATCATCACTGTCAGCCGAAGGGTAGACCGGTACGAACTCCGCATAATTGGCAAGAGCCGGTTCGCTATGGCGAAGGGCGATCAGGCGGCGGGTCTTGTTGAGCAGTGAGTTGGGGTCTTTCTCTTGTGCTGCCACATTGGGAGCGTCGGGCGACGGATCGACAGGCAAGTAGAGGCTGGCGGCATCGGCAGTAGAGAAGCCGAGGTTCTTGCCGCTGTTCCATTGCATGGGTGTACGGGCACCATTGCGCGGCTGGTAGGCACCTTCCACCTGTGGCCAGTCTTTGGGCAACTGCTTCATGCCGATCTCATTGCCGTAATAGAGGAAGGGCACACCGGGCATTGTGAATCCGAATGCATAGATGATCTCCAGCTCCTTGTCAGTGCGGTGGTTGCCAAGACGTGCGTTGTCGTGGTTGCCCAGAGGCAGGCTGATATATCCTTTGCCCACGGTCTTCTGGTATTGGTCCATATAACTTTTGAGGAAAGCCCTGATGTCGCCTTTGCCCTCAGCGTCGAAATAGCTGTGGCCTTCGCTCACGCCGTTGAGGATGCGCCAGCTCTCTTTCTGGAAAAGATCGTTGTAGCCGTTGAACCAATGGAAGAAATCGACATGGAAACAGTCGTCAAGGGCATCGGCGGGGTATGACCATTCGGCCACCATGAATCCCTGAGGATATTCTTTCTCCAGCAGTCGCCGTATCTCGCGCCAGAAGAGTTTTGTGGCGTTCTCATTGGTATTGAAGAACTGCTCGTTGCCCCTCACTTGGCGCGTCTTGACCAATGCTCCGGCCATGTCGGCACGGAAACCGTCGGCACCCATGTCCATCCAGAAGCGCAGCACGTTTTTCAGGTCCTCGCGCATGGCCAGCACGTCGGGATGGTTGGTGGGCAACTGCCAGGGCTGTTCGGGATCCGGGTTGGCGAATCCGAAGTTGAGAGCAGGCTGGCACCAGTAGAAATTGCGCATGAATTGTCCGTTGCGCTGTCCATAGCCCTTGATGAACGACCCGGCAAACTCGCGTGGTGGGTCCACCCAGTTGGTCTCGGTCCAGATGTAGTAGTTGGAATATTTGTTCTTCTCTTGTTTCTGTGATTCCACAAACCACGGATTGTCGATGGAGGTATAGCTGATCACGTAGTCGAAGATGACGTGCATGCCACGTTTGTGGGCTTCCTCAAAGAGTCGCCGTGCATCCTCATTGGTGCCATAGCGCGGTGCGATCTTGTAGTAGTCGCGGATGTCATAGCCCGCATCGTGAAACGGCGAGTCGAAGAACGGATTAAACCAGATGGCATCGACCCCGAGACTCTTCACATAGTCGAGTTTGCTGATGATGCCTTGCAAGTCGCCGATGCCGTCGCCGTCGGAGTCGCAGAAAGACTGCGGATAAATTTGATAGAACACGGCGTTTTTAGCCCATTCGGGCACTTTTGGAATGTCATACTTCCCGGTGATGGTCTGTGCCGACGCTGTGAGCGACAGCATGACCGTGAAAAGCGGAATAGCAGATTTGATACTCATGGTATGGATTTTTGAATGAAGTCGTATGGGCCTTTTTCCCATACAGGATGCAAATATAGTCTTTTTTGTATCATTTTATTTCGCAGATGTAACTATTCCTGAAAATACTTCACATTTATTTGAACTTTTTGAATAATTTTTATAAATTTGCTCTCAGAATACCATGTGAGCGCTAACCTGAGCAAAAAGCTATTTACTCATTATTTAACCACGTTACGATTTACCTACATTTTTCTAACTTAATTATTATCAACTTTAATTCTATGCGAAATTTCACGAATGTTTTTTGTGTGATCTGTGCTGGTATGATGTCATCTGCTGTGCCCGCTGCCGCGAGTGAAGTCACGGCAGAAATGGCAACACTCAGAGTGGATGCTGACGTGCAGGTCAGGGGCAAGGTCCTGGATTCGAGCGGTACGCCAATCATCGGGGCCACAGTCATGGAAGTGGGCACGCCAAGCAATGGAACGCTGACGGATTCCGAGGGTGTGTTCAGTCTTTCCGTCAACAAAGGTTCAAGCCTTTCTATATCTTACATCGGCTACAAGACCGTCACGGTGAGGGTGGTCGATGGCCGTGTGCTCAGTATCGTCTTGGAGGAAGATTCAGAGATGCTTAACGATGTGGTGGTCGTGGGATATGGTACGCAGCGGAAGAAGCTTGTCACCGGTGCGACGGTCCATGTCGATGCCGACAACATCGCTGCAGCCAATGCGGTGGATGCCTTCGGTGCCTTGCAAAGTCAGGCTGCGGGTATGAACATCGTGCAGAACTCCGGTCAGCCCGGCGAGAGCTACAAAGTGGTGATACGCGGTATGGGCACTGCCGGATCCAACGAGCCCTTGTACGTCATCGATGGTGTGCCCGGTGGCAATATCTCCGACTTGTCGCCCAATGATATCGAGTCGATCGATGTGCTCAAGGATGCCGCCTCGAGTGCCATCTATGGAGCCAGAGCCTCCAACGGTGTCATCCTGGTGAACACCAAGAAAGGCAAAGCCGGTTTCGTCCAGGTCAGTTTCGACGGCTATCTCGCCTGGCAGAATCCCAACACGAATGATGTGACTCCTCTTAATGCCAAGCAGTATATGGAAATCAACGACAAGGCCTACGAGATCCAGGGCGTCTCCACTTACGACTGGGCCACACTGATTCCCAAGCAGTATGCTCAGATCATGAACGGCACATGGAACGGCACCAACTGGCTGGAGGAGACAACCATAGAGAATGCGCCGATGAACAACGCCTCGATCAACATCACCGGAGGCAGTGATGTGTCGCGCTTCGCCCTCGGTTTCACCAAATACCATCAGACGGGAACGCTCGGTTATCCCGCCACTCCCAAGTTCGACCGCTATACGGTGCGTATGAACTCCGACTACTCCCTGATCCGGAAGAAAGGGCGCGACGTGCTGAAACTCGGCGAGAATGTCACCTTCTCCGCCACCAACAAGAAGGGTGTGTCAATCGGCGGCATCTACGGAAACAGCATCCGTAATTTGCTCGCCATGTCGCCACTGTTGCCGGCATATAATGAGAATGGAGAACTGTATACCTACGAGGACATCCAGGCCGACAAATGGGACTTCAGTGCGGAAATGGCCAACCCGCTGGCTGCCATGAAATATGACGAGGGCAACAGCTACACCAAGCGCTACCGTCTGCAGACGAATTTCTTCCTGGAGTTCGCACCCATCGAAGGACTGACCATCCGTTCCAGTCTGGGTTGGCATTACCGTCATGTGGAAGGCAGGAGCTACGTGCCCGTGTATGAGTTGAGCGCCAAGAAATCGAACCCCAACGACGACGTGAGGCAAAACCAGTCCTACAACATGCAGTGGACCCTGGAGAACACCGCCAACTGGGTGAAGTCGATTGACAAGCACAACGTCGATGTGCTCATCGGACAGTCGATGGAGAAATGGGGATATGGCAACAGCGTCAGCGTCACCAATTCCAACTCACTCTTCCCCGGATCTTTCGACCATGCTTACATCAACAACGCCAATGTGGTCGACCCAGCCTATACCTCTATCAGCGGCAGTCCTAATACGCAAGGCGCCTTGTCTTCCTTCTTCGGGCGTGTCAACTACAACTACAATGAGACTTATTTGCTCTCGCTGGTGCTCCGCGCTGACGGTTCATCCAATTTCGCCCGCAGCCATCGGTGGGGATATTTCCCGTCGGTATCGGCAGGATGGGTGATGACCAACGAGCCCTTCATGGACTTTGCCAAGGACTGGCTTTATTTCTTCAAGATCAGAGGAAGCTGGGGACAGAATGGTAACTGCAACATCGCCAATTTCCAGTATGTCGCCACTGTGGCTTTCGATGACCCCTATTATTTCGACAGCAAAGACAACCCCGGCATCGGCGCCTATCCCAATATCCTCCCCAACAAGGATGTGAAATGGGAAACTTCCGAGCAGTTTGACCTCGGTTTCGATGCCCGGTTCCTCAAAAACCGTTTGAGCTTCTCCTTCGACTGGTACAAAAAAACGACGAAAGACTGGCTGGTGCGCGCCCCGGTGCTCCTCTCTTACGGCACAGGTGCCCCCTATATCAATGGTGGTGATATCGAGAACAAGGGTTTTGAGATCCATCTCTCCTGGAACGACCGCATCGGCAAGGACTTCATCTACGGCATCTCGGCCAACCTCTCACACAACAAGAATGAAGTCACACGACTGGCCAACTCCGAAGGCATCATCCATGGTGGCAGCAACGCCATCGCACAGAACACCGCAGAGCTCTACCGGCTCGAAGTGGGGTACCCCATCGGTTATTTCTGGGGCTATGAGATGGAAGGCATCATCCAGAACCAGCAGGACCTTGAGGATTACCTCAATCGCAACTGCTCAGGCGACAAGGCCAACTCGCTGCAGGGCGAGTCGCTCCAGCCCGGCGACGTGAAATTCGTCGATGTCAACGGCAATGGAAAAATAGACAAGGGAGATGACGACAAGACGATGATCGGCGACCCCAATCCAGATTATACGATGGGACTCAACATCACCCTCGCCTACAAGGGCTTCGATTTCTCCCTCAATGGTTATGGCTCGTTCGGCCAGCAGGTGGCCAAGAGCTACAGGCAGTTCTCCGACCATCCCGACGACAACTACTGCACCGATGTCTATACCAAGTACTGGACAGGTGAGGGCAGCACCAACCGTTATCCTCGGTTCTCAGATGGAAAGACCGCCAACATGTCGGAAATCTCGAGAGTGTGGGTGGAAGACGCCGATTTCTTCAAGATCTCCAGAATCTCGCTTGGATATGACCTCAAGCGGATCATCAAGGCACTTCCTGTGACCAAGTGTCATATCTATGTGGCAGCCAGCAATATGTTCACCTTCACCAGCTATTCCGGAATGGACCCCGAGGTGGGATTCGGCAACGGTACGAGTTGGGCTTCTGGCATTGACTGTGGTTATTACCCATCCTCCCGTTCTTGGCAGGTTGGATTGAACGTCAACTTTTAATCTGCGTAAAAATTATGAAAAAGCATAAACTGTTTATGATGGTGTCCGCTATATGCATCCTGTTTTCCGGATGCGATGATTTCCTGGACACAGAGAGTCTCACGATGAAGGATACGTCAAACTTCCCCGTGAACGAGACCGATGCCATACAGATGGTGAACGGCATCTACTCGGTGATGAACCGCAACCTCGCAGACCCGGAGGAAGACCCCTTCTTCATTTTCGACATCGCCTCCGACGACCGGTTGGGAGGCGGAAGCCAAAGCAATATCGGAGCGCAAGGTGTCGACAGGCTTATGAATTCCTACGTCGACTGGATGAAACCCCTCTGGCAGCAGCGTTATGCGGGCATCAACCGTGCCAACAGCGCCCTTGAGACCATCGACAACGTCACGGGATGGAGTTCGGAGAGCAAGAAAAACCAACTGCTGTGTGAAATCCATTTCCTCAGGGCATTCTACTACTTCAACCTGGCTCAGGTGTTCAATGGTGTGCCCCTGGTGCTGAGCACCGAACCGCTGAACCTGCCGAAAGCCACCCCTGATGAGGTGTATGCGCAAATCGCCTCAGACTTGAAGAAATCCATCGAATACGGGCCTTCCATCAAGTATCCGGAGTTTGGCGATGGAAGGGTTTCACGGTGGGCCGCAGAGGGCATGATGGCCCGCGTGTGGCTTTTCTATACGGGATTCTACCAGAAATCCGAATTGCCGCTACCGGCAGAGGAAGGCGGCAGCATCACCAAGGCACAGGTCATCTCCTGGCTTGAGGACTGCATCCAAAACAGCGGATACGGTCTGATACCCGACCAGCGCAACTTATGGCCCTACACCAATCCTTATACCGGAAAAGACTATCAGTATGACATTGACAACGGACTCAACTGGGTGACAGACGAGAATATAGAGAACATGTTCGCCATCAAGATGTCGAACAAGCCGGGATGGAGTGCCGACAGTCAACTCCGTCACAACCGCATCGTGGAGTTCTACAGTCTGCGCAAGACCAATGCCGATGCCTTCCCCTTCTCTGTGCAGGGCTATTCCAACGGACCCGTGTGTGAGAAACTGTGGACGGACTGGGCGGCAGATCCCGACTACGCCGGCGACTACCGTCGCACGGGGTCTATCTGCGACCGTGCTGTGGAGATCCCCAATTACAAGGGTGATCCGGCCAAGGAGGTGGAGAACACCAACCTGCTGGCCAAGAAATATATCGGTTGCGAGGCTTACGACCCGGAGAGCGGACAGCGCATGCTCAGCTATGGCTATTTCTATGGCAGCGAGAACAACCGTCAGACCGGACTTACCCAGTCGCTGGTATGGTTGCGCTTCGCCGATGTGCTGCTCATGCACGCCGAACTCAGTGAGGGGAAGGTCGTCTATCAGGGCAAGAACGGACTCAATGCCGTGCGGCAGCGAGCCAAATTGCCAGATATCGCCTATTCATTGGCCAACCTGAAGAAAGAGCGTCGCTATGAACTTTGCTTCGAGGCCATCCGATGGAATGACTTGCGCCGCTGGGGGGATGTGCAGCAGAAGGTGAACAATCAAGTAGGCAACAACATCCTCAATCAGGGCATCCCCGGACAATATGCCTTCACCAACGACTTCATGAAGCGTTATCAGGAAACCGGTGGCGGTTTCTTCAAGATACCGGAAGACCAGGTGACCTTGTCGGAGGGAGTGCTCGAGCAGAACCCGGGCTGGGGCGACGGCACCGACTGGGCCAAGGGCAACTTGCCTTACAAATTCAAGTGATGACACAAAGGCGACCTTTCCTGATGGAGGGTCGCCTTCGTTCTTCTTTATTGTGCATTGGAATCATGCAAAACCGGCTTCTCCACTTGGCAGCCATAAGGGATCGTCGTGTGGAGGGATGAGCAATTTCCGCATATTTGGCATCTTGATAGAGTTATTAGGGCTATACGAAGCATAATATGTGATTTTATAGAGAAAAACGTGGTTCCGGGCTTTTTTTTCTTTTCCTTTGTCCTGTTTATCATTTTTTTTCACTTAATTTGTAGTCTGACATCCATAAAACAGGTATTTCATGAAAATCAAGTTGACACTGATACTTTTCAGTCTTTTCGTTTGCTCCTTGTCTGCCCAGAACGTAATTGACTTATCCGGCACGTGGCGGTTTGGCACAGGTGACCAACCAACGTTTTCGGAGACCATTTCCCTGCCAGGTTCAATGCTCACCAACGGCAAAGGTGAGGAAGTGACCGCAGCCACCGTTTGGACAGGCAGCACCTACGACTCCTCGTATTATTTCAATCCCCACATGGAGAAATACCGCAAGCCCGGCCATGTGAAGTATCCGTTCTTCCTTACCCCTGAGCGCCACTATGTGGGCCATGCGTGGTATGAGCGGGAAGTCGATGTGCCGAGAGCGTGGCGGAAGCGGCGGGTGCTCCTTTATCTGGAGCGGCCCCATATCGAAACCACCGTCTATGTCAACGGCGAAAGGGCTGGTCATCAGATGTCGCTCAGTGCTCCGCACCAGTATGACATTACAAGTCTGCTGCACTTTGGAAAACCAAACACCATCAGAATAGATGTCTATAATGGCATTGAGAACGTCTGTGTGGGAAAGGACTCGCACAGTGTGACTGACCAGACGCAAGGCAACTGGAACGGCATCATCGGGCGCATCCAACTCTGTTCGCGGCCTGTGAAGGCAGTCGACCGACTGGTGGTGAGGCCAGACGTGCAGTCGAAACGGATACAGGTCAGTCTGTTGTCCGGCAACAAGGATTATCCCCAGGGTGACGGCGACCGCAAGCGGATGAGGCTGAAATTTCTCATCGATGGACAACCAGCTGAGTGCTTGTCACACACCTTCCCCTATGATATGGTAGCGCAAGTCACGCTTTCCGCCGACATCGCCACTTGGGATGAGTTTCATCCAGTCGTGCATCAGCTCACGGTCATAGACCTCCAGCACAAAGATACATTGCAGACCACTTTCGGCATGCGTGAGTTGTCGATCCGCGGGCGGCAGTTCTATCTCAACGGCCATCCCATCTGGTTGCGCGGTACCGTGGAGAACTGCTGTTTTCCGTTGACGGGTTATCCACCAACCGACGTGCCCTCCTGGAAGCGGATTTTTGAGAAATGCAAGGAGTATGGCCTCAACCACATGCGCTTCCACTCCTATTGTCCTCCGGAAGCGGCATTCGAGGCCGCCGACCAGGTGGGATTCTACCTGCAGCCAGAAGGACCCTCATGGCCCAATCATGGTGTGCGGTTACGCAGGGGACAACCCATTGATGAATACTTGTTGGAAGAGTGCAAGCGCATCGTCGACACCTATGGCAATCATCCTTCTTTCGTGATGATGGCGGCAGGCAACGAACCCGCAGGCGATTGGGTGACGTGGTGCAATGCCTTTGTCGAGGAGATGAAACGATATGATCCTTCCCGCGTCTACTGCGGAGCCTCAGTAGGAGGAGGCTGGGCCTGGGACAGTGGTTCGGAGTATCATGTGAAGGGAGGTGCCCGTGGCCTTGACTGGGACGGGCATGCCCCCCATAGCGATGACGACTATTACGACCAGATCCTCTTCCCACGCAACTACAAGGATACTGTGCCCAATAACACCCCTGTCATTGCCCACGAACAAGGACAGTGGTGCGCTTTTCCCGACTTCCGTGAGATGGATCAATACACCGGAGTCTATCACCCCCGCAATTTCGAGATCTTCCGCGACCTGCTCCATGAGAACGGCATGGCGCCACAGGCGTTCAGATTCCTTCATTCCAGCCGTGAACTCCAGGACCTCTGTTATAAATATGAGATCGAGCGCAACCTGCGCACCGTCGACTATGCCGGATTCCAACTTTTAGGACTGAACGACTACAGCGGTCAGGGCACGGCATTGGTGGGACCCCTCAACGTCTTCTGGCAAGAGAAAAAAGCCACCCGTCACCTGCCGGAGTGGCCCAAGTTTTGCGCCCCCATCGTCCCCCTTGCCCAATTCCCCCGCTTGGTGTATGAGGAAGGCGACACGCTGGATGTCGTTGTTGACATGTATCAGGCATGGCAGCACGACCTGCCGGGCACTGAAGTACAGGTCACCTATGCGTTGAGAGGTTCAGAATATGGCGTCGATGCCGAGGGCCGGCATTTCGCCACCCCACGTCTCCGCGCCGATGGCGTCTTGCCAGAGAAAAGCATACCTGTGGGTAAGAGCAAGGATTATGCCCGGATCCGCTTCCCCTTGAGTGGCGTGCTCCATGAGGGCATGCCGCAGAAAGTGCGTCTCACCATCAGCGTCACAGGAAAAGACGGTCAGCCCATAGCCGGTTATGACAGGCCCGTCAGCAATAACTGGGATTTCTGGGTGTATCCTGCTAAGGACAAGACCGCCGAGTCGCTCACCAGCGACCTCTACATCGCCGACACCCTCGACGCCAGGGCCATGAAGATGCTGGCCGACGGAGGGAAGGTGCTGCTCACCGCAGCAGGAAAGGTGCGTTTTGGCAATGACGTGAAGCACCATTACCTGCCTGTGTTCTGGAACACCAGTTGGTTTAAGATGCGTCCGCCCCATACCACCGGGTCTTATATCCAGAACACGCATCCTGTGTTTGCTGATTTCCCCACCGACGACTGGCAGGATGTGAATTGGTGGGAACTGGTGAACAAAGCCCAGGTGATGAATCTCTCGGAGTTTCCTGCTGACTATCAGCCCATCGTCCAGCCCATCGACACGTGGCACGTCAGCCGTAAGTTGGGCATGCTCATCGAGGCGCGGGTACTGAATGGCCGCTTGCTCATGACGACGATGGATATCACCCACGACCTGGACCGTCGCATTGCCGCCCGGCAGTTGCGCAAGTCGGTGTTGCGCTACATGCAGAGTGACAAATTCGCCCCCACGCTGCGCTTGGCACCCGATGTGATCCGCCACCTCTATGAGAACGAGGCACCATCCGTGAGCATGTTCACCAAGGAGTCGCCCGATGAGTTGAAGCCCAAGTTGAAATAGCAGTGTGACAGGATGCTGCATTTGATATCATGAAAATAAAATGCGGTTTCCTTGGGAAAATGCCCAGTTTGTATTATCTTTGCAATAATACTTAATTTTTATACTTATGAGACAATTACGACCACTATTCTTGCTCCCCATGTTGGTGGCATCAGTCTTCGCAGCTCAAGCACAGTCCTTGTCAGAAGACTTTTATGAAGGCAGTGCCTTCGAAAGCAATTTGTTTATATACCATAAAGCCTCGAGCCATTTCAAGGATGGCTGTGTCCTCTGGTTGCAGACCCCAAGCAGCATGCCGGTCGTTGCAGGTGTCCATGTGGCACCGGGTCAGAAAAAACTGGTGATTCCCGATGAATATAACGGAAAACCTATCACTGATATCTATTACCGTTATTATGACTACATCACGACCGGTAGTTATCCTAACCAGTGGGGTCATACTTATGACAACACGATTCATCACAAGACTCGTTTTGGAGCCTTTACAAGGAATTGTACGATTGATGCCGATGGCAATTATATCTTTGCACACCAGGGAAATGGTAGGGCAGACGATCCGCTGATGGGCGATCCGATATTTCTCGAGGAGATCGTGTTTCCTGCTCATTTGAAGAATATAGACATGGACACCTTCAAAGACGGGCTGCCATCGCTGAAGAAGGTCTATTTCCTTCAGACGGAGATGGAGAAATTTTACAACCTCTACGATTTACCAAATTTGGAGGAAGTGCATCTGTCAAGCGATGTGCCATATAGCTCATTGAATGTCACGAAAGAGCAATGTAAGAACATCACGTTGTATGTGCCTGAGCAGTATTTCGGGAAATACATGAATGATAAATACATGGCTGCTTTCAAATCGATTAAGAAAGAAGAAGAGTCCAGCCTGAGCTTCAACAATCCCCATCCATCGGTTTATTTGGAAATTAATGGTTTACGGATTTCTTACAACACAGGCATTTTGTCGAATATAATCATGCATTTTAACCAGTATCAGAAGCCGAAATATACGGTGTATTACAACCCTGAGCTTGGAATGCCTCATGTGAAAATAAACGACGTGGAGCTGAACGATTTGTCAGGTGTGCTGGATTTGCAAGAAGGAGTCAATATCTTATCAGTAGATTTCGAATACATCGTCCGCTCTGGTCTTAAAGTCAAAAGCAATGGCAATGGGAGCCATGTGGTTTGGATGGAATCAGGTCAGGGATCAGGGCAGGACATCCTTGGTAACAGTGGTGGTTCCACAGTGGTCAAGAATGTGTTGACAGACAAACCGTACGTCATGAGAGTCTACTTCAATAGCGCCAAACAGCGCTGTTCCGTAAAATTGAACGACTCTGAGTTGACCGGCACCAACTATGGCAACTATACGGATTATCGTTTTGCCAGAATTAATGAAGATGACAAGGTAGATGTCCAGGTGACCGACAAGCCCTGTCGCATCATCGTGTCGAAGAGCAAAGTCGATGCCAACCTCATGGCCACGCGTGTGATCGACGGTCAGTCTTATGGCACTTTCCTGTCCAATGAAATGCAACTGATGGCTGGTTATGGAAGTAAATTCAGTTTTGTTGTACCCAATACCGTGGACTTGCAGACGGCCAAACTTGGAAACAATTCAGCCTCGGTGACAACTGACAGCAACGGCAACAAGACCTACAGTTTCACAGTGCCCCAGTCAGAATATGCCTATCTCACGCTGGTGGGAAAGACCGTAACACCTCCCCAGTCAGATTATTCCCTGCAAACCGTCACGAAGGTGGGGAATGGCACCGTGAAGTACAGAACATGGTATACTGATGAGGATTATGAAGACCACGAAGCCACGGGTGAGTTGACGACCCCCGTGAGCACCATCATTACTCCCATAGGCGAATGGGAAGGGGCATGTGGATGGACGCTCACCATCACCCCAGACCCAGGCTATGAACTGACCACCCTTTTCGGCAGTTGGAATACCAATGGTTCTGAAGATGGATATTCAAGGCCCGATGTCGTCAATATGCTTACCGAGCATGCCTATAGGAATAATGTGACAGAGGAAGTATATCCAAGCATGGACGGCCCTACAGCGGAGCAGAAGTTAGCCTCTGGTGGGAATTTCTCGCTTGATTTGGAGGTTGGTCGCACGTTGTCCTACGATGCCAGTACCCGCACTTATACCTTTAACGTCAGCAATGTGGATTGGGAAGGCATTTCAATGTCTATCACGATTGGTTTCAGCGATCCCAATGAGACAGCTCAGAAACAGATCAATGTCGTGGCTGTGGGGACACCTTTGGGTGGAAGTTTGGCACTCGATTACTCAGATTCTCAGGGACTTCATAGAGAGTCGTTGAGTTCTGCGGGCAGTTTTTCCAAGTCTTTCCTCCCGGAAGAGGTGCAAAACATCTATTTCATCATGGATTACGCGGAAGGGCATGACATAGAAGGCAATGGTGGCGTGGTGACCATCCCTTTCACCGCCTATCATAACGGTGAGGATTTCACCAGCACCTTCGAATACAAAGACGGTAAAATCAAGAGTGATCTACCCTTTGACCAGCTGGTGGGCACCTGGACCTTCGTGTTCCCCGAAGATGCCAAGTCTCATGTCAATGCCGTGGCCAACTGGTCGTTTGTGAAAGTGGGTGAAGGTCAGTTGGACTGCCAGATGGTTCCGCTGTCAGCTTCCGCTGAATCAGAGACCCGCCACGTATTGGGCAGCAGTGAGATCATCAGTATCCCATGTGGCCGAATGGAGAAGACCGTCATCAGCCTACAGTGCACCGACGGAGGTTCTTTCAGGGCATTCAGCAATGGCGAGGACCGCACGGCTGACTTCACTGCGGGAGAAGACGGCATCTATACGTTGACCACTTTGCAGGCCGACCTGAAGGATGCCGGTTGGACAGTGGTATTCAACAAGGCCCGTGAAGCCAGCACCTTCACTTATCAGCTGCAACAGACCAGCGGCGGACAGGTGCTCGTAGGCGTCAATCCGTCAGATGATTCGGGTGAAAGCACTCCTTTGGCCATGCAGCCTATTCAGGGAGGCAGCTTGACCATGAACCTGTCACCCAATACAGCGAAAGGAATCACGATCGTCGTGACGCCCGATGACGACATGGCGGTGCGCATTTTCCATGGTGATGAAGACGTGACCCATGAGTTTACTTTCATAGAGGAGTCCAATTCCTACGTTAGGGAAACCGATGTTTTGGCCAATGAGTCGTTGCAGTTTGTCTTTGCCGATAAGACCGAACTCGGTGTTGCCGGATTCGAGAATATCGAGTTTGCTTGCGCAGAGGTGGAGCGTATCTGTGTCGAGAACTGGGACATGAATGGCGACGGAAAGCTGTCGAGGGCAGAGGCTGCCTCTGTGACGACTCTGTTGAAGGATGGTGTCTCGGTATTTTATAATCAAACAGCGATTACGTCGTTTGATGAGTTCCAGTACTTCACAGGGCTGACCGAGATAGAAAAGAAAGCTTTCTATAATTGTACGTCTATGAAGTCTATCGTCTTGCCTCAGTCTATCAGCTCTATCGGATTCTGCGGTTTTTACCTATGTAGATCCTTGTCAGCCATTGAACTCTCAGAGAATGTATCGTCGATTGGTCAGGCGGCGTTTGCGAATACAGGGCTCAAGAGCCTTTTCATCCCAAAGTACGTCAATGACATATCGTTTAGTATCGTCGGCTCCTGCAATAACCTTGTGAGTCTTTCGGTCGATCCGGAGAACTTCTATTATGACTCGCGTGGAGGATGTAACGCAGTGATAAAGAAAAACGACAATACACTGGTTAGCGGATGTAGGTATTCTGTGATACCAGAAGGAGTCACTAATTTAGGCCTTTCTTGTTTTAACGATCCTGGAATTGAGTCTTTGGTGTTACCAAGCACATTGACAAGCGTGAACTATAGTTTTGACTGTAATAATCTGAAGAGCATCGTATCTAAAGCTGTGGTTCCACCGACAATAACGAGCGGACTAGGAAAGTTTAATCCCAGCAATGCCATTGTGCTAAAAGTACCCGTCGGCACTCGCGGGACATACATCAATGCTGGCTGGACAGAGGACATCTTCAAGGGCGGTGTCGTGGAGGACACCTCTCTGTATGACGTCAACGGCGATGAGTCGGTGACCATCACCGATGTGATGAAAGTGGTGAACGTCGTCCTGGGCTTTCCGCAGCAGTGAAGATGGACAGGTAATTGAATAATTGCAAATCAGCAAGTAATTGATATTCAGTTATTTGCTGATTTGTTAATGTGATCCCGCTGGGATTAGATATCCCAGTAGTCTGGCGCCAGCCATCCTACAAAAGAAAAAGGAGCCTTAAATAGGAGGGGGTGTCAAAAAATAGGCATCTACTCTTTTGGGGTGAAGGATGTGAATGGCCGTGAGAGACAGCAAGCACTACACGGGGCTCACTCACTGCCAGTCCAGACAGAAAGAGGCTTTCGCATTCCACTTCAACATGTCTCTGACCGCTATCAACGTGGCAAGGGCTTTCGCCCGGCAGGACAAGAGGAAACTCTCGGTTGCCAAAGTCAAAACACTGATTCACAATGCAATGATGATTCACAGATTTTCTGTGCTGTCTCCGTGTGCCACCCAATCCTCGGTCACTACGCGCGAGATTTGCGAGCCACTATGATAACCCTTGGTCAAACTCTGATTGAAGTGCAAGTCCATCGGCTTCTAAAAGATAGGTTTTACCACCTCTACCCTCATGCCGAGGGCTGCAATGATGCGATAGAATACGCCCACGCTGGGTGTGATGACACCATTCTCAATTTTTGAGATATACGACTTCGTAGTCTGCGTGCGCTCTGCCAATTCTGCCTGAGTCACTTTAGCTTCCTTGCGGGCTTCCTGAATTATCTGGCCAGAGTAGAACGAGTAGGCCGCCTCTTCTGCATGTGCGCGTTCA
The DNA here is from genome assembly GCA_946540735.1 of uncultured Prevotellaceae bacterium. Taxonomy (GTDB): domain Bacteria; phylum Bacteroidota; class Bacteroidia; order Bacteroidales; family Bacteroidaceae; genus Prevotella. Next base: position 18,483 of record CAMNIN010000031.1, read on the forward strand.
GGAGTTCCCTCCTTGCCGAACTTGGCGTCCAGCACTGCATCGTAGTCAACGATTTTGTGATTGTTTGTCTGCATAATATGCCTCCTTTATTTTAATTGCTTTTTCTATCTCACCCTGTGGAGTCTTCTTGGTTTTTTTCTGAAAACCATTGAAAAGCACCACGATATTTCCTTCGTCAAAGATAAAGAACACACGATAGATATTACCCGCGTACTCTGTGCGTAATTCATAAACAGCATCTTGCACAAGCCTTACGAATTTCTTTGGAAGTCGTCCCTGATTTTTCAGCAGCAGGAGTCCATATTGAACTTTTTCCTGTTCCTTCTCATTCAGAGTCTCCATAAACGATTCAAAGTAGCCGCCGTATGTTTTTATCTTTCGTGTCATGAGTGCAAAATTACAAAAAGTTGTCGGATTGAGCAACTTTGGAGATTGCTATTTTCGAATAGGCATTCAATTTCCTTTGTTTTATCTACGGTAGAGACCGTGCCAGCCATCCTACAAAAGAAAAAGGAGCCTTAAATAGATGAAAGCAAGCTTTCATATTTAATTCTCCTTTTTCTTTTGTGATCCCGTTGGGATTCAAACCCAAGACCTTCAGAACCGGAATCTGACGCTCTATTCAGCTAAGCTACGGGACCATTTGCTGATAGCGGATGCAAAAATACAGAATAATCCCGAAACCAACAAATTTTTAGCTCAAAAAGATATGGGGAATGGGCGACGCACCCATTCCCCATGTTGTCATCTGGTATTTGAGGTGATGCTGTCTTGTCACGACAAGAGCCGCCAGAGATGGGTCAATAAGTGATCCATCGCCCGAGGTCGGTTTTACCCTTGAAATCGGGTGCTTTGGCGATACCTGCGGTGGAAACGTTCTCTCCGAGCAGGAAGCGCTGGATGAAGGCCCTCACCTCCGGATACTGGCTCTCGGGCAACATGCAGTGGGGATGGCCTCCCACGATGGAGTATCCCACACGGTCGGCGATGCCGTATTGTTGCCACACCTTCATAGCTGCGTTGATGGAAACGTAGGCTGACTCGTCGGCCAACCATTTGTAGTCGGTGTTGCCGAGAATCAGCAGCGCACGCGGGCAGACCATGGCACAGAGTTCGTGGTGGTCGTGAGGCAGGCGGAAGGTCTTCTCCTGGGCGAAGTTGGTGCGCATGCTCTCCTTGAACCAATGATAGTCGGTGCGGTCGAGGCTCTCCACACTGTCGATGGTGTTGGAGACACGCCAGGCAGCAGCTCCACCGCCCCCAGGTTCCTGTGCGATGGTGAGGGCGACGCGCTCGTCAAAGGCTCCGCAGAACAGAGCCATCTTGCCGGCGTAGGAACAACCGGTGACACCGATGTGGCGGGTATCGATACGGGTGATGGCAGGTCCGAGTTGTTGCAGTCCATCAATGAGTCGGCTGAATCCCCAGGCCCATTCGCTATATGCTCCGTTTTCTGTCAGGTCGGGGTATAGCTGATCGAAGGCGAACTCTCCACGATCGTGGGGATGACGCCATTGCGAATAGTCGTTGACCTGTGCCTCATGGAAAGTCATGGTGGCAATGGGGAGATCGGAGAACAGTTGTCGGGGCAAGGAAATGCCGCTTGACCCGATCAGTACGGCATAAGGTGCCGTGCCCGTCTTGGGGTAGTGGATGGTGGACTTCAAAGTCAGCGACTTGCCGTTGCGGAAGACGTCGACGATCAGGGTATCACCGTCCATCCTGGCTTTCACCGTGGCATCCTCCACCGATGGTTTCGTGCCGATCTCATAGTGCTGGATCTCAGCTGCGATCTCATTGCGGCGACGCTCCCATTGCTTGAATTTCAGAGCACGTCCACGTCCGTTGCTCCACTGCAAGGGGTCGGGGAGGGCGTTGATGACAGGCAGTTCACTGGCTGCAGGCATGACGGGAGCGCGGAACTTGGCTCCCGTGTTTTCCTGGTCGTAGACGAGAGGGATGTTTTTCTGCGCATTCGCCGACAGGAAGGCGATACACAGCAGGATGGCGGTGGTCAGTGTCTTTTTCATGTGAATAGGATTGAGTAATGAATGATGTTATGGGCTATCTACAGCCCTATGAGGCAAAGTTAGCTTTTTTTCGTGACATCTGGCTGCAAAAACTGAACTATTCTTCGCTTTTCGCCTGTTTTTGTTCGCTTTTTTGCCAAAAAGAGATTGAGAAATGGTTTTGCTTTCAGCAAAATGACATGAAATAAATAAAATATCTGACTTTTTGCTTAATTTTCGGTGAAATGTTCTTGCATATTAATATTTTTGACTACCTTTGCACGCACATCTTGAATGTTGACGGATTTCAGGTCCGTTTTCATGCTATATCTATGACTTTTCTAAGGTAAAAAGGAAATGAGCAAACTGATCAAGCCCAAGAACTACAAGGCGCTCCTCGACATGCGCCAGACCGAACAGGGAATCAAGTTGATGAAGGATTTTTTCCAGCAGAACCTGAGCACCGAACTTCGGCTGCACCGTGTCACCGCACCGCTATTCGTTTTGAAAGGACTGGGTATCAACGATGATCTCAATGGCGTGGAGCGTCCGGTCACTTTTCCCATCAAGGATTTGGGTGATGCCCATGCCGAGGTGGTGCATTCATTGGCAAAGTGGAAACGACTCACACTGGCGGAGTATCAGATCGAGCCGGGATATGGGGTTTATACGGACATGAACGCCATCCGCGCCGACGAGGAACTCGACAATATCCATTCACTCTATGTCGACCAGTGGGACTGGGAGGCCGTGATCACTCCCGAGGACCGCAACATCGGTTTCCTGAAGGATGTGGTGCGGCGCATCTACTGTGCCATCCGCCGCACGGAGTATCTGGTCTGTGAGTCTTATCCCCAGATCAAGCCATTCCTGCCCAAGGACATTTTCTTCATTCATAGTGAGGAACTCCTTCAGATGTATCCGGACCTGACGCCCAAGGAGCGTGAGGACAAGATTTGCGAGGAGCATGGTGCGGTGTTCATCATGGGCATCGGTGGTAAGTTATCGAATGGCGAGCCGCATGACGGCCGTGCCCCGGACTACGATGATTGGTCGACCGAGGGAGAGAACGGTTTGAAAGGTCTCAACGGTGATATCCTGGTATGGTACCCGGTGCTGGAGCGGTCGTTGGAACTCTCGTCGATGGGAATCCGTGTCGACAAGGAGTCGCTGCTCCGCCAACTTGCGCTGACGGGCAAGCAAGAGCGTGCCAGCCTTTATTTCCACAAGCAATTGCTCGATGGTGCGCTGCCTCTGACCATTGGTGGTGGTATCGGGCAGAGCCGCCTGTGCATGATGCTGCTTCAGAAAGCGCATATCGGCGAGATCCAGGCCAGTATCTGGCCCGACGACATGCGTAGGGAATGTGAGGAGCTGGGAATGCCGCTGATTTAGGCGAGTTCCAGATCGAGGAGGGAGCGCAGTTTCTCGATGGCCTCGTTGTCGTGGCGCATTTTCTCGAAGATTTCTTTTCTGGTGAGCATCGGCTTCAACTCCTCGCCTTCAGCCAGGCGGATGTTGAAGTCGATGTTGCCGTTATGTAGGTAAAGAGCCATGGTCTTGCGGATGCGGCCCTTGACCTGCATGATCTGTTCCATCAGTTGCCGGTTGTCTAACACGAGTTCGATATTGGGATAGTCGGTGATTTCCGGGACGATGTTTTTCATGCGGGCGGCCAATCCCGGCATGCTGGCAGCCATTCGGTTGCACATGCCCAACCACTCCCGCTGAAGTTCGGCCGGGCCGAAAGTGTCTCGTTCGTCCTTGTTGGTGACTTCGGGTTCGTCGGCAGCCTTGGCCTTCTGTTGATTGCTCTTCAGATTGCGGAACGAGAACGACTCGCCACCGAGGTGGGGTCGTTGCCCCGCCGCAGGACGGCGGTGGGGCAGGGGAGCCGGCTTATCTGGTGAGGCCGTTGCATCAGCTGAGGGCGTGATGGTGGCAGATGGTTGGGTATTGATTATCACAGACTGAGGTGTAGCGGAAAGAGCCGGGGCTGTCTGTGGAGCCTGATGCGCCTTCCTTTCAGTCGCGGCCACCTGCGATGCCGCTTTCGGTTGACTGAGTGCTACGAGTTTCCTGAACAGGGATTTTAAACGTTTGCTGGGGCGGCGCCCCGCGCTGGCGTCGTCTTCTTGTGTGGCTTGAGCGATCTCGATCAGAGTGAGTTCGGTCAGTAGTCGCTTGTTGCTGCTCTGGCGGTAGTTGATGTCGCATTCGTTGCAGTAGCGCAGGGCCTGGTAGAGGAATTTGGCCGGGCATTTCTGGGCTTGCTCCTGGTATCTGGCCCGCTGGCGCTCACTGACTTCGAGTAGAGGAAGCGTGCTGGGGTCCTTGGCCATCAGTACGTTGCGGATGTGGCTGGCCAGTCCGTTGATGAGTTGCCCTCCGTCGAATCCATTGCTGATGATCTGGTTGAGGAGGAGCATCACGTCGGCCACTTTGTTTTCCAGACTCAGGTCCACCAGTTTGAAGTAGTTGTCGCTATCCAGCACATTGAGGTTGCTGACCACTTTGTCGTAGCTTAGGTTGCCACCGCAGAAACTCACGCTTTGGTCGAAGATCGACAGGGCGTCGCGCATGCCGCCGTCGGCTTTCTCCGCGATCAGGCTGAGAGCTTCCTCCTCGTAAGCGATGCCTTCTTTCTCAGCCACCATCTTCAGATGGTTGACGATGTGAGGCACGTCCATCCGCTCGAAATCATAGATCTGGCACCTTGAGATGATGGTGGGCAGGATCTTGTGTTTCTCGGTGGTGGCGAGGATGAAGATGACATACGAAGGCGGTTCCTCCAAGGTCTTGAGGAAGGCATTGAAAGCCGCTGTGGAGAGCATGTGCACCTCGTCGATGATGAACACCTTGTATCGGCCGAGTTGGGGCGGTATTCGGGTTTGCTCCATCAGGAGCTTGATGTTTTCCACCGAGTTGTTGCTCGCTGCGTCGAGTTCGAAGATGTTGAGAGATCGCTGCTCGTTGAAAGCCTTGCAACTCTCGCATTCGTTGCAAGCCTCGCCGTCGGCGGTCACGTTCTCGCAGTTGATGGTTTTGGCAAAGATGCGTGCGCAGGTGGTCTTGCCTACGCCCCTGGGACCGCAGAAGAGGAAGGCGTGGGCGAGTTTGCCGCTTTTCACCGCATTCTTCAGGGTCGTTGTCAGTGCCGTCTGCCCCACGACGGATGCGAAGGTCATGGGGCGGTATTTGCGTGCTGATACGATATATTCCATGGAGTGTCGTTGTTGATTGATGCAAAATTACTAATTTTTCCGTTTAGCACCAAAACAAGCCTCAATGTTTTTGGTGTAAAAGAAATTTTCATTATCTTTGATCCTTGGATCGAAGATAAGATGCACCTCAGCATAAAAAAAGAATAAATTCTTTTTGTTCTGCGCTCGGTTTTCATTATCTTTGCTCCATCAAATTGATTTGATACGGAAATGAGAAAGTTAAGATATCTTTTGACCGCCATGCTCATCGTGATGACGATGACTGCAAGCGCACAGAGTAACAACATTCGTACACAACACAAAGTAGAGAAAAGTGAGACCGTGTTCGGTATTGCCAAGAAATACGGTATTACCATCGAGGAACTGATCAATGCCAACCCAGAGATGAAGCAGCAGGGCTATGACCTGAAGTATGGCGACACGATCAGCATACCCTATGCCAAGGGGCAACAGCCGCAGACCTCTGCTCCTGCCGGCAAAGCCACTGTCGTCAACACGGCCAAGCCCACCACGACTGCGGTGGCCGGCAAGAAAGAGGTGAAGGTGGGTGTCATGCTGCCTTTGCACGACAACGATGGCGATGGCCGGCGCATGGTGGAATACTACCGCGGGCTCCTGCTCGGTGTCGACAGGGTGAAGAAAGACGGCATCACTGTCGACATGCATGCCTGGAACGTGCCTATCGATGCTGACATCAACAAGACGTTGAGTGAGAACGAGGCGGCAGAGTGCGATATCATTTTTGGTCCGCTCTACACCAATATGGTGAAGCCGATGGCCGATTTCTGCGCCAAGCACAACACGATGATGGTGATCCCGTTCTCCATCTCCGGCAACGACGTGGAGAACTACTCCAACATTTTCCAGGTCTATCAGCCACAGCCCGAATTTGACAAGCAGACCATCAAGAATTTCATCCAGTGGTTTAACAACTACCATGTGGTGATCGTCGATTGCGAGGACGAGAAGAGCGGCAAGGCAGAGTTCACCAAGAACCTGAGGGCCGAGCTTGAGAATTATGCCATCAAATACTCCCTCACCAGTCTGAAGACCAATGACAAGAGTTTTGCCAAGGCATTCAGCCTCTCGCAGCAGAACGTGGTGATCCTCAACACGGAGCACTCACCTTCGCTCAACAGCACGCTGGCCAAGCTTAATACACTGACCGAGAACAACAGCGACATCAGTGTATCTCTCTTCGGCTATAAGGAGTGGCTGATGTATACCAAGGTGTATCTCGACTACTATTTCAAATACGACACTTATATTCCGACCTATTTCTATTATAATGACCTCTCCGCTGATACCAAATGGGTGGAGCGCAACTACAAGAAATGGTTTGAGAAAGACATGAATGCGGATGCCCTGCCACGGTTTGCTTTGACCGGCTTCGACCACGCCTGTTTCTTCATCGGAGGATACAGCCAGTTTGGTGCCGCCTTCAACGGTGGAAAAGGTCAGATGACCTACAAGCCGGTACAGTCGCCGTTGAAGTTCAAGAGCGCAGGCAAGGGGCATAAGAACACCAATTTCATGTTCGTACATTACAAGCACGACCGCACGATTGAGTCGGTGAACTATTGAAGACCAAATGGAGAATAAAGCTCGTCATTGGAAGTTGAAGTTTGTGACGGCACTGCTGTGGCTGGTGCCGATGGCGGTCAGTGCGCAGATCGGAGAGCATCGTGATGACCTCGCAGTGGGTGTCAGTGCGGGCTATCAACTCTCCTCTGTGGGTTTCCTGCCAAAAGTGCCCCAGGTGCAGCACGGTGGCATCACGGGTGGTGTCTCGATGAGGTATGTCTGCGAGAAATACTACAGCACTATTTGCTCGGTCTATGCGGAGTTCAACTTCACGCAGATGGGATGGAAAGAGGATATCCTTGATGCCCATGATCAGAAAGTGATCAATCCCGCCACGTCGAAGGCAGAGGAATACAGCCGCACTATCAATTATGTGCAGGTGCCTGTGTTTGCTCATCTGGCATGGGGTAAGGAAGACAAAGGAGCCAATTTCTTCTTCCAGGCCGGTCCTCAGTTCGGCTTCTGCCTGGGTGAGTCCACCTCCTGCAACTTCGACACCTCACAGCCAAATCTTACCGACAGGGCCAATAAGACCGTGAACCAGTATTCGATGGAAGTGGAGAAGAAATTCGACTACGGCATCGCCGGCGGAATAGGCATAGAATACTCGGTGCCTGCTTTGGGCCATTTCCTGCTCGAAGGACGCTACTACTACGGACTGGGCAATATCTATGGCTCGTCGAAGCGCGACTACTTTGGGGTGTCGAACTACCAAGGGATCACAGTCAAACTGACCTATCTCTTCGACTTGAAGAAAACCAAAAATTGAGATGCTGCTGATGACCAGCAACCCGAGGCCAAGAAAGAAAAGTTAAACTTAAAACCATAAACTATGTTCAAAAATCATCCTAAAGGATTGTTGCTTGCCGCACTAAGCAACATGGGAGAACGTTTCGGCTACTATATCATGAATGCCGTGCTCGCACTTTTCCTTTGTTCGAAATTCGGTCTCTCTGATGGCCAAAGCGGTTTCATCGCCGCCATGTTTCTCACCGCAATCTATGTGCTGAGTCTTGTGGGCGGTATCATCGCCGACCGCACACAAAACTACAAGGCCACGATCGCATGGGGACTGGTGGTCATGGCTCTGGGTTACATCCTCCTTTCCATCCCCGTGCTGGCCACCCCCGGTAATATCTCCTGGCTGCTGCCGTTCACCGTCTTCGCCTTGGCTCTCATCGCCTGTGGTAACGGTCTGTTCAAAGGCAACCTGCAGGCCATCGTCGGACAGATGTACGACAATTTCGAGGCGGATGCCGCCAAAGAAGGGCCTGAGAAACTGAAATGGGCACAAGGGCAGCGAGATGCCGGATTCCAGATTTTCTACGTCTTCATCAACGTGGGTGCGCTGGTGGCACCATTCATCGCCCCCCTGCTCAGGGGATGGTGGCTGAAAGTACACGGCTTGGTGTATAATGCCGACCTGCCCAAACTCTGCCATGAGTACATTTCGGGCAGCATCGATGCCAACAACATGCAGAACCTCACCGAACTGGTGGGCAAGGTGGGCGGCGATGCCTCCGATCTGGGCACTTTCTGCACACAATACCTGGATATCTTCAATACGGGTATTCATTATTCCTTCATCGCTTCCGTGGTCACCATGCTGATCTCACTGGGCATTTTCCTGTGGTCAAAGCATCTGTTCCCCACTCCGGGCAAGAAAGAAGCCGTCTCTACAGAAGGTTACACCGCAGAAGAGAAGAAGGCCATGGCAACGGAGATCAAGCAGCGTATGTATGCGCTCTTCGCCGTCCTCGGCATTGCCGTGTTCTTCTGGTTCTCCTTCCACCAGAACGGACAGTCGCTGTCGTTCTTCGCACGCGACTTCGTGCAGACCGACTCCATCGCTCCTGAGATCTGGCAGGCCGTCAACCCGTTCTTCGTCATCGTGCTCACGCCGGTTATCATGTGGATATTCTCCTCGCTCACGGCCCGTGGCAAGGCTATCTCCACCCCGCGGAAGATCGCTTATGGTATGGGTATCGCAGGTATCGCCTATTTGTTCCTCGCCATCTTCTCTTTGGTTGAGAATTATCCTTCAGCCGAGGCATTCACAGCGATGTCAGACTCCGTCAAGGCCGGACTGAAAGCCGGTCCATGGGTGCTGATTGTCACCTATTTCTTCCTGACGGTGGCAGAACTTTTCATTTCTCCGCTGGGCCTTTCCTTTGTGTCGAAAGTTGCTCCCAAGCACCTGCAGGGTCTCTGCCAGGGTTTGTGGCTTGGTGCCACCGCCGTGGGCAACGGTTTGCTTTGGATCGGTCCGCTGATGTATAACAAGTGGCCGATCTGGCAGTGCTGGACGGTCTTCCTCATCATCTGCCTCATCTCGATGGGTGTGATGTTCGGCATGGTGAAATGGCTGGAGAGAGTGACCAAATAAGGAGCGATAGACTCCATCCCTGCTCTTGAAGGGAGGGGAGCATTTTTAACAAGTGGCCCCTCCCCATGAGAATTTGGGGGCTTTTTCAGCAAGCGGCCCCTCCCCATGAGAACTGGGGGCTTTTTCAGCAAGCGGCCCCTCCCCATGAGAACTGGGGCTTTTCAGCAAGCAGCCCCTCCCCATTTCTAGTGGGAGGGGCTGCTGTACTTTTTGGGGGTGACTGCCTGCTTGCCGTATTCATTTACAATGTGATTGCGGATTACAAATCCCGATGAACTGCAATGGACAGTGATAATCGTGATGGACAGCTTTTATCGGATTACAAATCCTTATACTCATGGCATCGGGATTGCAAATCCCGATGAACAACGGCAAATCCCGATGAACAGCGAGATGAACAGCATGGACACTGGGATAATCCCGATGAACAGCAGAACAGTAAGGATCGTGATGAACGGTGAGAGGTGCCGATGAGAGGTGGACCTGCCGTTGCCCTGTATGGGGCCGTTATGAAAGATATTCTGTCGGATCTTCAATGCCAGCTTGTTGAAGAGCTTCCTTGCGCTCCAGACAGGTGCCGCAACGCCCGCAGTGCTTCTCTCCTCCCTTGTAGCACGAATAGGTCTCGGCATAGTCGATGCCCAGTCGTTTGCCGATCAGGGCGATGTCCGTTTTGGTGATGCCCGTATAGGGAGCCAGAATCTCCACACCGATGTAAGTGCCGGCTTTCATGGCTTCCGACATGGGTTTCACAAAGGCCGACGTGCAGTCGGGATAAATGGCATGGTCGCCGAAGTGGTTGGCCATGAGTACTTTCGTGAGTCCACGACTCTCGGCGATGCCGCAAGCGATGGAGAGCATGATGCCATTGCGGAAGGGGACCACGGTCGATTTCATGTTGTCGGAGGCATAATCCCCTTCAGGGATGGCGTCAGCCCCCTCCAGCAGCGATGACTTGAAATACCGGCTCATGAACGAGAGCGGAATCAGTAGGTGCTCGATACCCAACCGTTGACAGTGCAGCGCTGCGAATTGCGCCTCGCGCTTGTTGTGGTTGCTGCCATAATCGAAGGTGATGGCCAAGGCTATCCTGTCTTTTTGATCATAGAGCAGGGTGACGGAGTCCATTCCACCCGAAAGGATAATCACAGCGTCTTTCATTCTGTTTTTGTTTTTATTTTTATTCTTATTTGTTATCGGTTTTGATATTGGCCTCATGCAGTCCATAGCCTTTCTTCCGGTCGACGATCATCAGGAGCAGGGCGAAGAGAATGGCTCCGCCTCCGAAAGCCGAGAAGACCAGCATGGGGATGGTATAGTCGACATGTCCGTCGGCGGCGGTGTGTTGTCCGATGATGTTGCCCACCAGCATCGGTACGAGCATCAGTCCGATGTTCTGTACAAAGTAAATGATGCTGTAGGCCGTCCCCAGCTGTTTAAGCGGTACGATCTTGGGAACGCTGGGCCACATCGCACTGGGCACCAATGAGAACGACACGCCATAGAGAATCATGGTGATCGAGGCCACCCATGTGGTGTTGATAATCGGCAGAGCCAGGAAGATGTGGCATACCGTGACAATCACACAGCCGATGAGCATCAGGGTGGAACCGCGTCCTACTCGGTCGTAGACCATGCCAAACAGCGGCGTGAGTACGATGGTGCCGTAGGGCAGGATGGAAGTGATCCATCCAGCGGTCACGGGAGCGATGCCGTATTTGTTGATGAGCAAGTCGGTGGCGAACTTGAGGAAAGGACGCAGGCTGGAGTAGAACATCACACAGAGGATGGCGATGAGCCAGAAGCCAGGGTTGCGCAGCACCTTGACGAAGTCACGGAAGGAGAACTCGTCGCGGTCAGCATCATCCGCCGCCTTCTTGTCGACAGAAATACGGTCGTAGTGCTTGTCCATGAAGATATAGACGATGAACATGACGAAACCCATCAGGAGCAGGGCCGCTCCGGCGAGGATGGGAGCCGACAGGCCATAGGCATTCGCGATCACCGGACTCATGCTGATGGCAGAGGCGGTGCCCAGGCGGGCCATTGCCACTTGGATGCCCATGGCAGAGGCCAGTTCATATCCTGTGAACCACTTCGTGACAATCTTGGAGATGGTGATGCCGGTGATGTCGCAACCCACACCAAACATGCCGAAGCCCAGTGAGGCCACCAGCACTTGGGTCTTGATATGAGTGGGGATGAGGCCAAACAGGCTGAAGGGCAGGTCCACATAGCCTGTGGGAGAGATGAAGTGAACGGCATGGAAATTGATGATGGCACCAGCCAGCATCATGCCGGTGGCCAGGATGCCTGTGAACCGGATGCCGCATTTGTCGAGGATGATGCCGCCCCAGAAGAGCATCAGCAGGAAGATATTGAAGATGCTGTAGCTGCCGGCGTAGAAACCATATTCAGCCGCAGTCCATCCCATTCCACCCTCCGTCACAGGAGTCTTGAGCGTGGTGGACAACGGAGAGACGATATCCCAGAACACATAGCCCATCATCATGACGAATGCCGCGATGAAGAGTACGGTCCAGCGCCGTAGGCGGGAGGAGTTGGGGGATGATTGTTGCATAAGAATAGATGAAGGGTGTGTCATCATGCATAGAGACGTGACATGGATGACACACCCTTTGGGTTAACGGTCGTCTTTATTTGATGTTGGGTTCCTCAAGACCGAGTCCTTTCTTCTTGTCCACCACCTTCAGCAGCAGGCCAAGCAGCAGGGCGGCCACACCAAGGCAAGCCAGCATCACGAGGGGTGCTGTGTAGTCATAGCTCACGGCAGCCTGTTCGGCAGTGATGCTGCCATCGGCGAGTCCGTTCACGATGTCGGGGTTGGTCTTGTCAAGCACTTTGCCGATCAGCAGCGGGAACAGCCAGAGACCGATGTTCTGGATCCAGAAAATCAGAGCATAAGCCGAACCGATGATCTTGGGCTCCACCAGTTTGGGTACGCTGGGCCACAGCGAGGCGGGCACAAGCGAGAACGAGGCACCCAGCACGAGGATCGTGATATAGGCCACGGCCACTCCGCCGATGGCATTGCCCTTGAAGGCGGGAAGCACGAAGGCGAAAGTGAGGTGGCAGGCGATCAGAAGCAGTGAGCCGAGCACCAGCATCGAGGCAGCCTTGCCCTTGTTGTCGACATAACTGCCCAGGATGGGGGTGATGAGCACGGCCAGCAAGGGGAACACGGCGAAGATCGACTCAGCCGATTGCCTCATGTAGCCCATGTAGCAATAAGTGATGAGGGCAAGGATCGACAGACCCAGCAGACTGTATTTCTTGCCGGATGACTTCTGGAAGTTGCTGGCGAAACCGGCAGCTGCCACGACCAGCATGATGATATACTGGATGATGGTGACGGAAGAACTTGCCCAGAACGAGTCGGCGTCGGGGGGTGTCAGGGTGAGGTTGCACTGCAGCATGTTGACCGCATACTTCTGGAAGGGGAAGATGGCGGAGTAGTAGAGGACGCAGAGGAGAGCCACCAACCAGAAGCCACTGCTGGTGAGAATCTTTCCGATGTCGCTCACCTTGAACGGGTCGTCTTTCTCCTCTGCCTCTCCAGTCTGTGTGTCGAGTTTCCGGTCCATGAAGAAATAGACGATGAACATGATGAGGGCGATGCACATGAGCACGACACCGAAGGCCACTGAGCGGGTGACGCTCACATGGCCGCCCAGACGGGCGAAGAAGGGTGAGAATATCATGCAGGTGGCCACACCCAGACGAGCGAGTGCCATCTCGGAACCCATAGCGAGTGCCATCTCACGACCTTTGAACCATTTCACGATACCACGGCTCACGGTGATGCCGGCCATTTCGCATCCACAACCGAAGATCATGAAGCCGCAGGCAGCGAACTTGGCCGATGCGGGCATGCCCTCGTAGAAAGGAGACACCCCAAGGTCGTCGAACACCGGGATATAGTTGAGGTGGCTGTTGAACCACGCCTCCAGACCACTACCCATGAATGACTCGCTGACAGCATACCATTTGATGATGGCTCCGATGAGCATCACGGCACCAGAGAGCACGGCGGTGAACCTTACGCCCATCTTGTCGAGGATGATACCTGCGAATATCAGGAAGAAGACGAAGACGTTGAGGAATACCTCAGAGCCTTGCATGGTGCCGAAGGCGGTAGAGTCCCATCCGCGCTCACTGAGCATCAGGTCCTTGATGGGCGACAGGATGTCCATGAAAATGTAGGAGCAGAACATGGCCAGGGCCAGCAGAAGAAGGGCTGTCCATCTCATGGCAGCCGAGTCTCTCAATGTTTTGTTGATAGTCTCTGTCATTTTATAATGTATTTTTATATTGATCTTCTTACATCCCCTCCTCAGGAGGGGCTTGGGGAGATGTCACGTCCTTATTTCAACCAGCGGTCGAGCCAATTGAAGTAGGTGCGCTGCCACAAGATGCCGTTCTGAGGTTTGAGCACCCAGTGGTTCTCGTCGGGGAAAATGAGCAGTTGCGCCTCGATGCCTTTCATGCGTGCGGCATTGAACGCGCTCATGCCCTGCGTGGCATTGATGCGGTAGTCTTTCTCGCCGTGGATGCAGAGGATGGGAGTGTCCCACTGGTCGATGAAGCGGTGGGGAGAGTTCTCATAGGTCTTGCGGGCATTGGCGGTCTGGTCTTTGTTCCAGTAAGCATCGTCGTATTCCCAGTTGGAGAACCAGTTCTCTTCGGTCTCGGTATACATGGCCTCGAGGTTGAAGGCACCGTCATGGGCGATGAAGCACTTGAACCGCTTGTCGTGATGGCCAGCGAGGTAATAGACACTGAATCCGCCGAACGAGGCACCGACGGCTCCCATCCGGTCTTTGTCTACATAAGGCAGGTTGGCAGCGGCATCATCGATGGCGGTGAGGTAGTCGTCCATGCACTGTCCGGTCCAGTCGCCGCTGATCTCCTCGCACCACTCACTGCCGAAACCAGGCAGTCCGTGGCGGTTGGGCGCAATGATCACGTAGCCTTGCGACGCCATGATCATGAAATTCCAACGATAGCTCCAGAATTGTGATACAGGACTTTGCGGTCCCCCCTCGCAGAACAGCAAGGTGGGGTATTTCTTGGTGGCATCGAAATGAGGCGGACGGATCACCCAGTACATCATGTCCTTGTTGTCGGTGGTCTTCACCCATCGCTGTTCGACAGTAGGCTTGGCCAATTGGTCAAGGATATGTTTGTTCTCAAACGTAAACTGGTTGATCGCCGTCTTTTCCGGTTTCTTGAAGTTGGGCGTGATGAGGTAGAGGTCTGCGGGCTGTGTGTAGCAGTGCCGCTCAGCGATGATTCGCTTGCCGTCGCCCAGCATTTTCAGCGATCCGAAGTCATGCCAGGTGTTGGTGAGTTGTTTCACCTCGCCTTTCCAGTTGATGGCATAGAGGTTCTCGGTGCCGTGCCACACCCCGATGAAATAGATCATGGCGTCTTTGTTGTCCGACCAGCAGAAATCATCCACGTTGGAGTCGAACGTCTCCGTGATATAGCGCTTGGAACCGTCGGCGAGGTTATAGACACACAGGCGCATCCGGTCGCTCTCATACCCGTCGCGTGCCATGCTCAGCCAGGCCACATACTTGCCGTCGGGCGAGAACTGTGGATTCTGGTCATAGCCCGGATTGTTTTTCAGGTTTTCGGGAGCATTGACCGCTTGGTGGCGCAGGGTCTTGGTGGCATCCACAGCGGGCGCCACGTAACCCTCGGGCTTGCAGAGGTTGCGGGTAGTCTTCTTCTCCACATCATAGAGGAAGATGTCTGAATCGGTGGAGATGGAGTAGGCCGTTCCGGTCTTCTTGCGGCAGGTATAGGCGATCTGCCTGGAGTCGGTGCTCCAGTCGAGCTGTTCGATGCCGCCAAATGGTTCCATCGGGCATTCAAAAGGCTCGCCCTCAAGGATATCTGTGGCTGTGCCGATACCATCGGCGTTGACGCTGGCCACAAAGGGGTGCTGGATGCTCTCCACGTAGTGGTCCCAGTGCCGGTACATCAAGTCGGTCACCAGGCGCCCTGTGGCTTTGGGCAGGTCGGAGGGATTCTCCTTGATGATGTCATGGAAGGGTATCGATTTGAGCAGGATCACCTTGTTTCCGTCGGGAGAGAACTTGAATCCTTCTACCGCACCCTCGGTATGGCTCAGTTGCCGGCGGTCGCCGCCATTGCTGTCCATGCTCCAGATCTCGCCCCCCTTGAGGAACACGATGCGGTCGCCCAACCAAGCGGGATCCGTCTCGTTGTCCGCACTTTGGGTGAGCAGACGCTGTCCTGTGCCGTCGGCCTGCATGAGATAGAGCACATGGTGGCTCCTGTTCTCCTTCACGCTGTAGTAGCCTACCTGGTAGACGATTTTTCCGCTACCGGCGTTGGGGGCATAAGCCCCGATGCGCCCCATGGCCCAAAGTCCCTCAGGGGTGAGCCGGTCGCTTTGCAGGGTGATGTTGCTCTTACCTATATTTACTTTCTCTTGTGCTTCCATTGGTGCCCATGTGATGATGGCGAGGGCAGCCGCCATGATCAATGATTTGTGCATAGTATGTCAGTTACGGTTGTTGAGATCGCGTTTCTTGCGGTCGAGTTCTTCGCGCTTGCGCTGCATCTCCATCTGCTGTTTCTGCATGGCTTCCAGTCGTGCAGCCAGTCCGCCAGTCTTTTTCTTGGGATTGTTCTTGTTCTCTTTATAGCGTGCTTCCAGTATGGACAGCAACTTGGCGTCGTCGGTAGTCTTACGCAACGTGAACATGATGGCTGCGCTGAAGAAGAGCGAGATGAAGTAATAGAAGTTAAGACCAGCGGAGTAGTCGTTGAAGATGAAGAAGAACATCACAGGCATGAGGTACATCATCCATTGCATGGCCTTCATCTGCTCGGCCTGCTGTCCCACCATCTGGTCGCGCTGCTGGCGCATGGTCATGATGGAGTAGAGCACGTTGGCCACGCAGAAGAGGATGCAGGTGAGTGAGAGATGGTCGCCGATGAGCCAGTAGTTCTTTCCCCATTCGATGATCGGGTCATAAGTCGACAAGTCGTTGATCCAGAGAAAGCTCTCGCCTCGGAGCTGGATGGCGTTGGGCACGAAGTTGAACATCGCGATCCAGATTGGCATCTGGATGAGCATCGGCAGACAGCCACTGAGCGGACTGACCCCGTAGTCGGCATACATTTTCATCTGGGCCTGCTGCTTGAGCATCTGGTCCTCAGGCTTGTCGTATTGCTTGGTGGCTTCCTCGAGTTTGGGTCTGAGCACGCGCATCTTGGCCGAACTCATGTAGCTCTTCTTGACAAGAGGATAGGTGATGGCTTTGAGAAGCAAGGTGATGAGAATCAGTACGATACCCATGTTGATGCCCCACTTCGTGAGCCAGTCGAAGACGTAGAGGGTGAAGAAACGGTTGATGTAGCGGATGAGCGGCCATCCGAGATACACCAGTCTTTCCATATCGAGGTCCTTGCCGAATTTGCTCTGTTTCTCCACGGCCTTCAGCAGCCGGAAGTCGTTGGGTCCGTAGAACAGTTCCAGTTCGGTGGCTGTCTCCCCCTTGGGGTCGAAGAAGGTCTCCATCTCGGCACGGTATTTCTTCAGGTAACCGGTGGTCTTGTCTTGCGGGATGCTGGTCAGCAGGGCATTGGCCGAGAAATCGTTTTTCGCGATGATCATGGCGCTGAAGAACTGGCTCTTGAAGGCCACCCAGTCGAGTGGAACCTCTATTTTCTCGTCGATTTTCTCCGAGGTCTCGTTCAGGTAGTCCGTACCCGATCCTTTCTCTTTATAAGTGAGGGTGGCATAGCGGTTCTCGAAAGAGTGCCCTTTCTCTTGCTGCTTGCAGTCCTCCTTCCAACTCACGGTCATGGAGTGGGTCTTGGTGGAGAAAAGACCTTCCATGCCGACAGCACGGAACTTGAAGTGTGTCAGGTAGTCCTGCCCGAGCAGATACGACATCTCGATCATCCGGCCATTACCGGCATCGGCGGTGAAGGTCACCGTGCTGTCGGTCTGGTTTGATGCCGTGAAATAGAGGTCGGAGACGGCGATGTTGTTCTCCTTGCCCTCCAGTTTGAAATCCAATTGCTGGTCTTTTCCCTCAAACAGGGTTACATCGGGATTGCCGTTCAGGTCTTTGTATCCTTTGACAACGGCCTTGGTCACTGTGCCGCCCTTGGTGCTCAGGGTGAGTTCCACCTTGTCGTTGCGGAGCACCACGTCGGTGGCACTGCCGGAGAGGGCATCATGGAAGAGAGCCGTGCTGTCCTCGCGCGCCTGGGCGAGAGCGGCGGTTTTCTTGGCCTCGGCCACTTTCTTTTGCTCAGCAGCTTTCTTCTTCTCTGCTTCTTGTTTTTCTACTTGTTCTTGTTGTGCCTTGATTTCCTCCTCGGAAGGGCGGGTCCACCAACTAAAACCAATCAGGACGACGGCTATCAGAACAAAGCCGATGATTGTATTTTTATCCATTTCTAACTGTTTCTTGATGAAAGATAAGCTATCAAAGTGCAAAATTACACTTTTTTTGCGATATGCACAAAAACTACCCTCAAAAATAATAGGTGGCCTCTTTTTGGTCTTTTTGAGATGTCACGTTGTGGTGTCTCTGCGTGGGGGTGCCTGACGTGACGTCACTGCGTGGGCCTCTGATGTGACGTAAAACTTAAATTTTTCGTTCCAAAAATTGCAAATTTTCGTGAAATTTTCTAAATTTGCAAATAATAACACTAATTCCGTATTTTTATGAGAAAACTATTCGTATTATTACTTGTGGCTTTCGCACTTCAGACGCATGCGCAGTCGAGGAGCAAGGAGAGCCGCAACATTGAGTATCAGGAGTATCAGGTCAACAAGAACTATTCTGACTCGCTTGTGGCATTCAAAGAGAAACTTGACTCTTTGCAGTTGGCTGAAGAAGCATTGGACGAACTTGGCCTCGCCGATGGTCGGTTCTACAAACTTTTCGCCCCCCTTACGTTCTACCACTCTCCAGCTCGCAAGGTCTTGAGGTTGGCATCTTTCAAAGATGGCTCAGACCCGGTAAGCGACGAGATCGACAACACCTTGCTCAGTGTCTACCTCAACCGTCCCGACCTCGTGATCAACAGTGAGAACAGACTGAACAAGGTAGGAGGTGTGAGCAACGACATCATCGCTCCTATCCAGCAAGATGTGGCTTTGGTAGAGAAAGTTGAGCCCGTAGAGGTGGAGCAGGTGGAAGACACCCCCGTCGATGTGCTTGTCACCAAGCCCAATTTCTGGACTTTCAAGGGTGACTATTTCCTCCAGGGCTTGCAGTCGTATATCTCGGGCAACTGGTACAAGGGCGGTGAGAGCAACTACTCCATCCTCGGCAGCATCACCATGGAGGCCAACTACAACAACAAGCAGAAGCTGAAATGGGACAACAAGCTGGAGATGAAGCTCGGATTCCTGACATCAAAGAGCGACAGCGTCCACTCGCTCAAGACTTCCGACGACCTTTTGCGTCTGACCAGCAAACTGGGTCTGCAAGCCACCAAGAAATGGTACTACACCTTGCAGCTCCTTGCCTATACCCAGTTCTGGAGGGGATACAAGAGCAACGACAGGCATGTCTATTCCGATATCATGTCGCCGTTCAACCTCAACATCTCACTCGGTATGGATTACAACGTGGAGGCATGGAACAAGAAACTCACCGGTACGATCCACCTCGCTCCGTTTGCATACAACTTCAAGTATGTCGACCGCAACTGGTTTGGCGACGTGGAGAACTTCACCACACGATATGGCCTCGACCTGGGCAAGCACACCCTGCACGACTTCGGTTCGCAGTTCACCATTGACCTGAAATGGGCGATTGCCGACAATATCACTTATCAGACCCGCATGTACGGATTCACCACTTACAAACGAGTGGAGTGGGAGTGGGAGAACACCTTCACCTTCAATTTCAACAAGTACATCTCGACCAAGCTGTTTATCTATCCGCGCTTTGACGACAGCACCGCGCGTGACGATCATCACGGATATTTCCAATTTAAGGAATTCATGTCACTTGGATTCTCATATTCATTCTAAACTTTACCTGTAAAAAGGTCTCCTAACGGACTGGCGGTTGGCTCAGCTTCATGCTGTTGCCAACCGCCAGTCTTTTCGTCAGGATGATACTTGGCCTTGAGCGGGCCGTGGTGCAGTCTATTCCGTCATGTCGCCTTCCACATACAGGCGTGTCATCTCCGTCAGTCCATTGGTGCGGACGGTGATGCTTTTCTTGAAGTGCCCGGGGATTTTCCCTGCGCCGTTGTAGGTCACCTCGATAGTGCCTTTCTGACCAGGGGCGATGGGGCTCTTGGTGTATTGAGGCACCGTGCAACCACAACTGGCCACGGCCTGATTGATCACCAGTGGGGCGTCGCCGACATTGGTGAAGGTAAACGTGCATTTCTGCACGGCATCACTCTCTGAGAATTTGCCGAAGTCATGCGTTTTCTTGTCAAACTTGATTTCAGCTTGTTTCTGGGCTGCCGCATAGCCAAATGAGCAGAGCAGCAGCAATGTCATCATGATAATTTTTTTCATCTTTTCTGTCCTTAATGCTGCAAAAATACGATTTTTATAAGACAATAGATGGGCTTTATACCTTTATTGGATTATTTTAACCTAAAAAATGTCAAATATGGCTGGTCGGCACCTAAGCACGCATAGCTATTCGGGCGGATTTTTGGTCGCTCGTTCGCTCGTTCGGGTGCTCGTTCGGGTGCTTGTTCGGGCGCTTGTTCGGGCGGATTTGCCGCTCGGCACCCGAAGGGTGACGCTTGGCTTGTCCAAGAATCCGCCCGCATTGAGTATTAGCATTTTCAATGCGCTTATCGGATTACAAATCCTTATACTCCCAGCATCGGGAGTGACGCTTGGCTTGTCCAAGAATCCGCCCGCATTGAGTATTCGTATTTTCAATGCGCTTTTATCGGATTACAAATCCTTATACTCCCAGCATCGGGATTACAAATCCCGATGAACGGGAATCCCGATGAACGGGAATCCCGATGAACGGTGTGGATTTTTGGACAAGCCAGGCGTGCTCGTTCGGGCGGATTTGCCGCTCGTCACCCTATGGGTGCTGTATTTGCTGTCAAATGAGTGATCTGAACGTTTTCAGCACGTCACATTTCTGGATGAACTGTGGCATCGGGTCGGAGCTTTTCTCTATAAACTGGTTGAGGTTGTAGAGGGCTTTGTATTGGCGTGCCTGGCGTAGAGGCTTGTAGATGTATTTGTTGGTTTCCCAGTTGTAATCCGATTCGCACCAGGGCTCGTAGGGAATGAAGGCCAGAGCATACAGACTGTTGAGTTTCAGACTGTTATTATTGGAGTTAACACTCTCGTTGAGGTATTTGATCGCAATCTCGACGAAATCAGGCCGGTCTTTGCGGGCCTCATCATATACGCTGTTGCCGTAGTTGGTCAGCCACCAGCACTCTCCGAGGAACGACGCTTGATAGTAGCGCACGGCCAAGTCGTAGGCGATTTCGGGCTTTGCCGAAGCATTGGCCAGGTTGTGGCGCTCCTCAAGTTGGATTATGTCGCGGCAGAAAGCGGCTTTCTTGTTGGATGGGATAGGACCTAAGTTAGGACCGTCGGTGTAGCTCTCTTCCTCGCTGTCGGCCTGTTTCACAAACCAGCGAGCCTTGGTGTAGTCGCGGTGGGAGTGGTAATAGCTGATGTTCTGGGACTCCAGGAACGAGCGGGGCACTTTCTCAAGGTAGGGGATGGCCTTGCTGAACTCACCATTGGCGAGGTATTTCGTGCCGATGAGGTCATTCATGTAATCCTTGGGGTAGTCGATGTATCCCAGAACGAATTTCTCCAAGGGGTCGTCGGTTTGTTTTTGCAGGAACTGGCAGTGGTCGATCAGCTGTTCAACGGTCATTGTGTCGAGGATGAGGAAGTATTCTGAACAGTAGCCCGGGTTCTCAGGGAGTTTGGCATCCTCAAAAGTAGCTCCATGGCTGATTTTCTCGCTCTCCATCATGGCGATGAGAGCGGCGGCCATGTTTTTGTTGCCGTTTTTCTCGTATTGTGGCACGAGTTCTGAGTAGACCAGGCGGTCGAGCACGTCGTAGTAGTGGTTGTAGAACAGGTCCGGGTCAGGGCTTGTGGCGTCTTCTTCTTTCACTTTCTCGATGAGCCATTTGATCTCGCCGGTGATCCATTGCGAGTATTCTCTGTTGAGTGTCGACGCTTTCACGGAGGCCACGGCACGGATGGCCCGCACATTGTCCTTCATGCGCTGTGTGCCCTTCATGTCCATGGCCTTGTTGAGGGTTTCCATGGCAGGCTCGTAGTGCTTGTAGAGGTATTGCAGTTCACCGACAGCAGCCATCCAGAGAGCCGGCGACTCAGTCTTCCCGGTTTTCACGAGCGTCATGGCATAGTTGTTGAAGTTGTTGACCTCACTCTTCAGGATGATACGGTGGTCGATCGTCTCTTCCACCCAATCCTTGTCAGCTTCGCTGTCGAGGGTCTCCTGTGCGTTGTTCACGAAGTCCTGCACGAGGAAGTTGATGGTGGGCGAGTTGGGGGCTTCCTGATAGATGGTCTTGATGCCACCCAGGTTGCGCATCTTGCGCATGGCCCATTTGATGCTCACCATGTCGCCCTGTTCGGCGTAGATGTCGCAAGCCTCGGTGCGGCGTCCCTCATGCAGCAGTGCACCAGCGTAGATGTTGCGCATCATGTCGCGGTAGACGCTGGCGGGCAGTTTCTCGCCTTGGCTCTTCCAGAAATTGATGTTGTCGACATGCTTTCCGAGCACCATGTTGGCTCTCATTCGGAGCAGTGCCCATTGTCCTTTGAGTTTGGAGCCCCGGTAGTTCTGGGCAGCTGTGATCATGGCGTTGAGGTTCTGTCGCCGCTGCTGCAACTCCTCCTTGGTGGGGTAAGACCACGACTCCTGCAGTTGGTCGCAGATGTCGATATAGGTGTTCAGCCTCTTGAGGTAGTTTACCATTTCCTGGTCGCCCTTGTTTTGGGCGATCTCCATGATTTTCTCCTTGTTCCAGCGATAGGAATTGCATTCGCCGTTGGTGTAGTTGTTCCAGAAGGCGTCGACCCTTTCGTCGAACGGCGATTTGCCCATCAGTTCATGACGGAAGACACTGAAGAGATAGTTGTTGTGGTTGCTGAAGTCGCCGCCACAAGCCCACGACGGTGCTGACAGCGTCAGAGCTGTCAGGCTAAGGATGATAAATCTTCTCATAGTGTTGTTGTTTTATACGTTGTATGTTGTTTTTGCTGATGTCGAAGAGGATGACCTCGCGGTTGGCGTCGGCCCTCAGACGGCTGATGGCGTCTCTGACGGTGATCACGGTGTCGAGACTCACCTCATGTGTCAGGATTGTATCGCCTGGGAGCACGGGCAGGTCGTCGTCGCCGTGCATGATGCCCACGAGCTTGTTGGCCCTCACGAGCAGTTGCCAGGCGAAGATGGGGTAGGCGGTGCTGAGAGTCAGGCTGTAGTTCTTGATGTGGCGCATATAGGGAGCGGCATCATCCATGTCGAGGATGGGGTTGCGCTCCAGACGGCGCACGTCGCCGGTGTTATACATCATCAGCACGCCATGGTCCACGGGGGGAGCCTCCTGCGAGAGCTGGTGCAGACGGATGGTGGCGGAGAGGCGCAATCCTTTGGCGTGTGCGGCGTCACGCAACTGTCTGAGCAGTGCGAAATAGGCATCGCGGGTGCGCTTCGACCAGTCGCAGTCGATCTGTATCTCTTTCACCCCTGCCACATCGTGTGTCTCCGACATCTGCAGCACCCGGTTGAGGATCAGCAGTCCGAGGGAGTCGACGCCTTGCGTCAGGCATTCGTTGACGATGAACACCGTGGGGATGATTTCCACTCCTTGGGGCATGTCATCGGCGAAGCGGAGAGTGGCATTGGGCATGACCCTGCCCTGCTGATCGATCACCACATCGAAATAGCGCAGGTAGATGCGGCTCACTTGGTTGTCGGCCAAGAAAGCACGCTGTGCGGAGTCGAGTTCCCATGTCGTGCTCCAGTAGTAGGCCGAACGGGTCTCGACGGAAGTTGTCTGTTGTTTTTGGCACGATGGCATGGCCAGGAAGACAACAATGAGGCAGAAAAGAGAGATGACCTTGCGGATCATGAGTGTCGGGTTTGTCTTCAATATGGTTTCATGTGACAAACTTACGATTTTTTTTTGAAAAACCAACAAAAGTGGAGGAAAAGTTGTCGTAAAACTTACCGAAGTCCCCAACTATTGAGGAAAACCAGTTTCTCGGTGCTTTCCTCGACATCGTCGGGCAGGTTGCAGAAGAAGTCGATGGCGGTGAGTCGCTCCAATTCGTCGATGCTCACCACATACTGGCTCAGACTGTCGCCACTGCGGTCCTCATTGATATGCTCCACCCAGAAGGCCATGGCTTTATAGCCTTGGCTGTTTTTGCAGAGCAGTGCCATGAAGAAGTATTTGGGCACGATAAGTCCTTTCGTGGTCGTGGTCAGGATCTGGTCGGGATTGTCGATGGTGCCGCCTTTGCAGACGTAGAGCGTGTCGATGGCCTTCCGGTTGTTTTTGAAGTAATTGGTCACGAAATTTTCCATCTGCAGCCATAGTCCGGCATTGAACTTATTGCGTTGAGGCTGCATGTTCGACAAATAAAACGTCTGGATGTTGGCTTCGCGGCTGTTGAGCCTGTCATAGGACGGGCAGATGTGCCCATGGTCGTAGCCCGAGCCCCAGAAAGGGTCCTCTTTGAAATAACTGGCTGTAGGGATGTCGGGATCGTATGGGTATTGTGGTTCTCCGTAATACCTGCTGACATTCTTCACGTAGTTGTCGCCGTCGATGGTGTAGCAGGTCCATCGCTGCGATTTTTTGCTGCAGTCCCATTCGACGATGAAGTTCACCCCGTATTCCGCAGTGGAGTGTACGAGCACGAGATTGTCGTCGGTGCCTTTAATGCGAGGCATCTCCAGACGGGCGTACTCCCGTCGCGTCGTGGGATTAGCGTTCACGTTTTTTGATTTGGACGTTTTCCCGCCATTGTTGGTGTCATCGTCGCTCCCGCACCCGCTCAGGGTCAAGGCACCAATCAAAATGACAAACAAAAACCGAACTGCTTTCATAAGATATAAGGTATTACTAAGATTATAAATAGTGGGGGCTCTGTATTCCCTCTATGGGAGGGTCTTGGGAGGTAATTGGGGGAGGTAAAAAAATCAGGTGCCACTGAGCGCATATGCAACTACGCTTCAGACGCACCTGATGATATCGTCTCACCTGCTGGGCACGGCACGTCGGGTGCCTTCGTCCGTCGTCGGTGTATATTGTTATTTCTTGATCTTGCCGTAGCGGCTCATGAAACGGTCCACGCGACCGGCGGTGTCCACAAGCTTCTTCTTGCCTGTGTAGAACGGGTGCGAGGTGTTCGAGATCTCGATTTTCACCAATGGGTAAGTCTCACCTTCAAATTCCACTGTCTCTGTAGTCTTGCATGTGGACTTTGTAAGGAACATATCGCCGTTGGACATATCCTTGAATACGACGGGGCGATAGTTGT
>CAMNIN010000032.1 GCA_946540735.1 uncultured Prevotellaceae bacterium
AATAGCTTTTTTCGAATATAAGCTATTTCGGATAGTCCGCTGTCCTATGCCGTCCTCGGAAGAAATGAACTGCGCCGAGACGCCTCAATGCGACGTCTCTACTTTCTTATGCGAATGGGATTCATCCTCTACTGTAGTCCATCATGCCTATACGCTCAAAACAGAATCACAGCCAGCACTCCGAAAATGCTGGCTGTGATTCAAATACGCTCTATCTGCTTAAGGGCAAGGCAATGGTCTTACTCGACCATAATTATTCGGTTGTACACCATTCAGTGAGTTATTGTATTCCGAAATCCTGCTGCTGCTTTTCTACCTCCTCAAGGGATTTGCGCTTCTCTTCCTCCGATAGAGTGGTAGGTTGGAAAGATGTGCCCGATGCATTGACGGTTTGCATGGTGCGGGTCGGGGCTTTTGCAGCATAACTTTCCTCCATGTAGCACAGCTTGCCTTCGTAAGGCACACTTTCGATCACGAGGGTGTCGGCGCTCGGTGCATGGGTGCCCTCAAAGGTGGGACGGGCGATGATGCGAATCTTTCCTGCATGGTGGGTGCTGCGCACGAGGATAGGCGCACTGCCCCATTCCACAGCCCGTGGGTTGGCTTCGATCTGTCCGTCGTCGATGATGCTTCCCTCGCCCTCGACAGTGAAGGTGACGTGCTCACGGGCAAGACGGCGCACATGGCCGTTGTCGTCGGTGATCTCGGCCACAACGACGATGAAGTCATTGCCGTCGGCAACCAGGGGCTTGCCCATCTCATCGGCATAGAGCCGGATCTTCGTGCTGCGGCGGGAGGGCATGCGCTTCTCAGAACATACCACCTGCCCGTCGATGATGCCTTCTGCCACGAATGAAACGCTCTCCCAGTCACGACGGGTATAGCTGTGGTTGCGGGCTTCCCAGAAATCCCAGAAATCCTTGAACACGACAGGTGCGTTGGGGATGCCCGAAGGATCATGAACCACAGGGAGTGTCAGTGTCCTGGCTCCGTTGTAGGAGGTCAGACGCACGCTGTCGCAGTTGCTGAAGACCACGACATCGGGATTCGAGAAGGGGGTCATCTCATGGGCGATGAATACCATGGGGCCGTTTTCCGAAGTGATTTCCATCTGCGACCGGAAGGCTTCGAATGCGTATTTCTTCTGACGGAAAGCATCGTAGATGCCTCCGAGATAGGCATCGGGATGATAGCCGCGCTGGTGATCGAAAGGATGCCACTGGCAACCGCCGATAAACTGCCGTTGACCCCGATACATCATGCCGTAGGTGTCGGTCAGTGAGAGGGCGGCATCCAGCATGGCGTGTTCTCCCCAGCCACGGGCGGCACGGTTGATGGCGTTGTGGGCATACCAGTCGTCAACATACTCGCCCCACTCGCGGGTGAAGATGCATTTGTCGGTGTCAAGGGTGCCCTTGCCGATATTGTCGGCCCAGTCATAAAGCACGTCGTAGTTGTCTTTCACACCGGATGAGTTCATGTCGGCAGCGGCCACAGGACGGCCTGGATAAGGAAACTCCTCACGGGTGATGGCCAGGGCCTTGAGCGCGAAATCCTTGGGATAACGGGTTTCGTTGAGGATGGGTTCCCACATCAGCACACTGCAGTGATTGCGGTCGCGGCGGATGATCTCACGGGTGTTCTGATGCACCATTTCTCCCCATTCGGGTGCCTTGTTCCAGTATTGCCACCCGGGAGTCGGGACGATGATGAACAGGCCCAGTTCGTCGCAGGCATCCATGAACGATGGATCTTGTGGATAGTGCGCGGCACGGATGATGGTCATACCAGCGTCTTTCAGCCGTTTGGCATCCCGCCACTGCTGACTGTTGGGAAGGGCATTCCCCACATAGGCGAAATCTTGATGACGGTTGCCGCCGACGAGTTGGTGGTAGGGTTTGCCGTTGAGCCAGAAGCCGTCCTTGCCGCGGAACTCGGCTTTGCGGATGCCCATCTTCAAGATGCCGCCATCATGGCATTTCTTGCCGTTCATCACCATGATCTCCACATCGTAGAGATAGGGGTCCTCGGGCGACCAGAGATGGGGCTTGTCGAGGTGGGTAGACAGGGTCATGCTGGCCGTGAGTCCCGGATAATGGGGCATGGCGATCTTGGCCTTGGCTGTTTTCACCACCTTGCCGGTGGCATCCTTGATACGGGCCACAATCTCGGGCTTGATGTCGGTCGCGTCGTCCTTGCAGATCTCCACATCGATCATCACGTCGGCTCCCTTTTCGGAGATGTTGTCATAATGGAGGAAAACTCCGCCTCCAGCCACCTCGTTACGTTCCACGGCGTCGGTGATATGAAGCGATGGCTTGCCGATGAGCCAGGCGTCACGGTACATACCTCCGTGATAGGAGAAATCGAGCTGGGTTTGTTTCTTGCCTGGAGGATATTCGGTGTCGTCGCTGTTGTCGGCCTTGACGGCGACAACACAACGCTCGCCGGGCTTGAGATTCAGCCTTTCGTGGTCCTTGCCGGAGAGATTGACGGTGATGGGCAGGTAGCCTCCGAAATGCTTCTTGATCAACATGCCGTTGACATACACTTCCTGCTTGCCCATGATACCTTCGAAATGCAGGGTGATGTCTTTGCCCTGCATGTCCTGAGGTATTGTGAAATGCTTCCGATACCAGCAGATGCCTTGGTAGTTGCGGCTGCCGCTGCACTCCGAGGGCTCAAGGCGCACGGTGTGGGGGATACTCACGATCTCCCACCGGGAGTCATCGTGCGTGATGGCTTCTGCGCCTTGGGCATCGCCCAACAGGAAGCGCCATCCCTCATTAAACTGATAGATGATGCGCCCGGAATCCTTGAGGGGGAAGAAACCGGCCACTGAGGTGGTTTGTGCTTGGGCTGCTGCCGACAGCAACAAGAATAGCGAAAAGATGTATTTTCTCATTTCATATCGTTTTTGTGGGTTTCTGATGGATGAGGCAGGCCGAGGGGTCAGTCTACGACCAGTTCCACATGTTTCACTCGTTGGCGGCGCCAGGTATAGACCACGTGGATATGACCGTCGCGGCTCTGGATGATGGAGGGGTAGGAATATTGTGAGATCGGACTGTCCTCCAGCGTGATCCAATGTTTCCAGGTGTGGCCGTCGTCGCTGCGGAGGATCGAGAGGGGCGTGCGGGCACCCTTCTCCTTGGTCGGCTCGATGGGCCAGTCGTTGCAGATGAGCGCATAGCCACCGCCGCGCAGGGTGACGGCGTCCAGACCGCTGTTGTTGTTGGGGGTGTCGATCAACTGCAACTTACTCCAGGTCTCGCCGTTGTCACTGCTGTAGCTCACGCCGATATGGCGGCTGCGGGTGCGGCAGAGGGCCTCAAGACGACCGTCGGGGAGGATGATGATGCTGGGCTGGATGACCTTCACGCCAGAGTCGGCTTCGACGAAGGCGGTTCGGCGCCAGGTCTTTCCCATGTCGTCGCTGAGCTCAAAATAGATCTTCCAGCCGTTGCGCTCATCGCTCGTGGGGGCGATGAGACGGCCTTGGTGCAGCACGGGCTTGTTCTTGACCGGACCATAGAAACCATCAGGCAGGGGCTCACGCTTGCCCCACGTCTTGCCACCGTCCTTGGAGATGACTCGCCATCCCTTCCAGCCCGACACATTGGGTCCGATCTTGAAATAGAGGTGCAAATCGCCCGAAGGGGTCTCAAAGAGTACGGGGTTCCAGCAGGCTTCACGGTAAGCGTTGCCGATACGGGCTTCTCCTCGGTTGCTGTTCCACTCGGGCATGGGCGTGAACTGCGCGCCGAATGCCGGACGGGTGCTGGCCGTCACAAGACTGACTTTGCCATTGGGGTCGGGGACGAGGTCTCGTGGCTCCACACCATCTGCCACCATCTGCGGTGCGGACCATGTGCTGCTGCCTTTGGGCTTACGGCTCACCCAGATACTGACATCGGGATTGCGCTCTTTCGTGCCT
This sequence comes from uncultured Prevotellaceae bacterium, assembly GCA_946540735.1. Classification (GTDB taxonomy): domain Bacteria; phylum Bacteroidota; class Bacteroidia; order Bacteroidales; family Bacteroidaceae; genus Prevotella. The sequence goes on from CAMNIN010000032.1 coordinate 3,938, forward strand.
CCGAAGTAGGTGGCCACGAGGTCTCCTTTTTTCGTCTCTACGATACTGGCAGAATGGCATTGGGGGAATGGGGCCTGCTCATAGAGAAACTCATCGACGATGACCTGACTGCCGCGTTGCGGCAACTGGTGGGTGAGGTCATGATGGCCGGAGGGAAGGATTTCGGATGTGTTGTCGCCGTACACCACTTTCGCAGTGGTGTTGGGGGGCACTTCGACATGCCATTTCAGCAGGCCGTTCTCTTTCTTCCAACGACTCACGATCTTGCCGTAAATGCTCTGATAGGAGGCTTCGATGTCATTCATCTCATCCACGGTGAAATCGGGCTGCAACAGGATGCTCTTGTAGCCTGGTTCTGCAGGGATGATGCCGGCTGTCTTCTCAAAAAGCCACGATAAAAGGTCGCCCAGCAGCATGACATGGTTGCCGGAGTTCATCTTGGGTGAGGCGGTGTCGCCGTTCCAGAGTTCCCAGATGGTGGTGGCGCCATGCTCGGCCATGTAGCCCCAGGAAGGGTAGGTCTTGTTGGTGGCCAACAACCAGGCGATGTCGGTGCGGCCCATGGAGGAGAGGGCGTGCATGAGCCAGCTGATGCCGATGACTCCGCACGACACATGACCGTTGTTGTCGGTGATGATGTTCTTGATGATGTTCTTCTCCACCTGTTCTCTCACGTAGGCGTCCTCGCATAGGTCAAAAATATAGGCGAGGATGTTCGACGTGGCAGTGTTGTTTCCGTAGTAGGTGCTGTCGGGATAGAGCAGGTGACCTGCGACGGTGGCGGTGTTCTCCTTACGGGTGAGGAAGCGGTGGTTGAAGGCTTTCCGGGTCAGTGAGGCTTCTGAGTCAAACCAGCCCGCGTCGTCCGCATGGCCGAGTTTGCGGGCATAGGACCCCATCTCCTTGCAAAGATAATAGTAGTAGGCTGTGGAGATGAGACTGCCGTCGGTGATGCGGGCGGGATCCTCGCTATGTATCAGGGTCTCGCTCTCTGGGGGTACGCACCAGTCGCCGTAACGGTCGCGCTCGATGATGCCGTCGCGCTGGTATTGGGTCTTGAGGTGTTGCAGCCACCGCTTCACATTGGAGTAGTATTTTCGCAGCGGGGCATCGTCGCCGTATTGCTGGTACAGCATTTTCAACCCCTGAGGCAGGGCTGCCGGCCAGGTCACGTTGTCACTGTAGTAGTTCCAGAATGCGGGGGCCACATCGGGTATGCATCCGTCTTCGCGCTGGGCCTCACAGATGTCACGCATCCATTTGGCGTAGAGACCGTGGTTGTCGAAGAGGTAGGACTCGCCCAGACAACCGGCGGTGCGGTCGCCCAACCAGGGCTGTCGCTCATCACGTTGCGGACAGTCTACAGGCATGCCTTTGTAGTTGCTCAATATGCCCCAGCGGGCATTGCGATAGACGGTGTTCAGCACGTCGTTCGAACAGCGGAACGCTCCGGTCTCTTCCATCTCGTCGGAGACGACCTCGCCCACGAAGTCTTCGATGCTGGCATACGGCAGTCCGCTGATTTCGGCATAGCGGAATCCGTGGTAGACAAACGTGGGGCGCCACCAAGTGGCGTCTTCCTTGCCATTGGCGTAATAGCGGTCGGTGCTGTGGGCATGGCGGAAATTCTCCACCCATAGATTGCCGGCGGAGTCAAGCCGCTCGGCGTAGCGCACGACGACGGAGTCGCCTGCTTGAAGGCGGGAGAGACGCATGCTCAACCATCCTGCCATGTTCTGTCCCATGTCGAGGATCAGTTTGCCGTCTTTCAACGTCAATGACTTGGGATGCACCTGGCTCCATACGGTCATGTTGGGCGACATGGCTCCACGGAGTGTTCCCATGGGGATGGCGGTGCGCTCGGCTGCCATCCATTGAGAGTCGTCGTAGCCGTATTCCGTCCAGCGGCCTAAGTCCTTCCGGGCGTCATAGGTCTCACCGTCGTATTCGTTGTTCGAACGGATAGGACCGTCGGGGGTGAGTTTCCATTTCTCATCAGTGGAGATGGTCTTCCGGCTTCCGTCGGCAAATTCCACGATGAGGTTAAGGCGCAAGGTGGGATAACCGAAGCGGGTGATCTTGTAGGGCTTCTTGTCTTGCTGCATGGTGTAGTAACGGCCATTGCCGAGCACCACGCCGATGGCGTTTTCCTTGCTGAGGAGGGATGTCACGTCGAAGGCGTTGTAGAGCACGGTCTTGCGATAGTCGGTGGGAGCGGGGGAGAGCACTTGGCTGTCGCCCACGTGCCGGCCGTTGATGTAGGCCTCATACATGCCGAGACCGCAGATGTAGAGCGTGGCGCGCCGCACTTCCTTCGACAGTTCAAACTGATGTCTGAGGTAGCGGGAGGAGAGGCGGCTGTGCTCGCTCTCCTCGTCCCACGGCATGGTATGGTTCAGGCCAATCCATCGGCCTGACCAGTCGGATTCGGTCAACAATCCCACATTCCATCGGGCTACTTCCGACCAATCCGTCTCGCCTCGGGTGGTTGATACTTTCACCCGCCAGAAACATGGGGTGTCGCTCCTGAGCTCCTTCCCTTGATACTCGATCCATTGTGACTGGCTGCTTTCCACGGTGGTGTCCCACAGGTCGCCTTCGAGGACTTCCGCCTTCTCCGGGGTGGATGCCACGATGATGTGGTAACGGGTTTGGACCACGTCATTCACGTCGGCTTCGATGCACCAGCCCAGACGTGGCGTGGGGGTGTCGATGCTCATGGGGTTGCACAGGTGCTCTGTGCGAAGGTCTGTCACCCGGATGGGGGCTGTTTTCTTCTTGGCTGCTGCTGTGGTGAGTGCAATGAGGCACAGCAGAAGGGTGAGGGTCTTTCTTCTTACCATTGCTCTTTCAGTTGGGTGGCGTCTTTCTGGATGTAGTCTTTTTGATAGTCCACGGCGATCAATACCCGGTCGCTGCCGCGGAGATAGGCTCCGTCGAAACTGAAGTCGGCGATGCCGTTCTCATACTCTCCTTGGTAACTGATACTGCCGTCGGCGGGATTCATCAGCCATACGCTTTTCTTCTTGCCGGAGATCTTCCTGAGGTCCACTTGCATGGGCTTGCCACTGTAGTTGTAGACGAGCAGGTAGTCCTTTCCACGGGTAGCGATGACTCGGTCGTAACGCTCTCCGTTCTGACCGGCGATGATGCTCTGGTCGGCCACACGCTCGGTGAAGGGGAAGGTGAGCATCAGCCATTTCAGGTATTTCATCTGCTGGTAACCGGGATCATTCATGGCATCCCACCACGACTTCTCAGCTCCGAAGGAGGCGAGTACGCCGGGACGCATGAACTGCATGATGCTGTTGTGCCCATAGGTGTGGCCGAAACAGCCAGCGAAAACGGCCCAGTAGGCATAGCGGCGTACATCGTAGTCTTGCCAGCGGGGGGCGGAGAAGTCATGCAACCCTTGGGGAATGTCCTCGTAGGAGGGCTCTCCGTCGATGACAGGCTTCAAGGGCTTCTTTTCCCAACTCATCTCCACGTAGCGCCAGTTGTCCTCCTCGGTGTTGTCCTTGATGGTGTAGTCGCCGTCACCATTGCGCTGGCCGTAACGGCGATGGCCGCTCTGGAACATGTTGAAATCAAGCCACTCTCGGTCGTTGTACCACCATGCACTGGTGGTACGGCCGCGGGGGTGGAAGGTCATCACATGGTTGGGGTCTGCTTGCTTGATGGCCCTGGCCAGCGCATCCCATGATGCGGTCCCTTTGTTGCCCATGATGTCGCCACCGATCATCCAGATGATGTTGGGCTTGTCTTTGTAGCGCTCGCCGAGGAAACGGCCGTATCTGGCGGCTTTCTCTTCATCCATCTTGCTGATCTGAGAGCCCCAGATGCAGTCCATGGCGATGTAGATGCCGTTGAGTGACGCCTGGTCGACGATATAATCGAGGTGGTCCCAGTAACCGTAGGTGCCATTGCGGGTGAAGGGCTCGAAATCAAATTCCTCGTTGTTGGCTTGCTGGCCATAGACATTGTAGGTGGGGATGGCGCAGAGCACTTGTATCTGCTCCACGTTGTAGCCTTCCATGCGCTCACGGGTGAGGAAGTATTCCACTTCGTCGCGGTTGAGGCGTTCGGGCAGAAGCCAGGAGGTGTTGCCCATCCAGAAGAAGGGCTGGCCGTCCTCATGCACCAGATACAGGTGGTTGTCGGATACTTTCAGCTTGCCATGGCTCCATGGCTTGTAGATGCTTGCTGCCGTCGTCGTGGTGGCGATGGTCAGCATCAGTACGAATAACGATAAAATCTTTTTCATAGGTCTGTCATTGATGGGTGGCCAACCATGTTTCGGTTGGGGCGCCTTTCTTGAATGTCTTCTCGTAGATGTAGTAGCCGTTGGCGGAGGGGAGTTTCTTGAGTCCTTTGCCTTTCAGGGCTGCTGCGCTTCGGATGCGGATGGTGCCTCCGTTGGCGGAGCGCACTCCGACGCTTTCCAATTGGTTGTCCTTCCAGGTCATGTCTACTTCGAATCCGCCACGTGCCCGTAGCCCTTCCACGGTGCCCGAAGGCCATGCGTCAGGGAGTGCCGGGAGCAGGTGCACCGTACCGTCGTGACTCTGGAGCAGCATCTCTGCGATGCCGGCGGTGCATCCGAAATTGCCGTCAATCTGGAAGGGGGGGTGGGCATCGAACAGATTGCTGTAGGTGCCGCCTTTTTTCTTTTCTGTCCGCACGAGGGTGAGTTGGTCGCTGATGAGCTTGAGGGCGTGATTGCCGTCGAGCAGTCGTGCCCACAGGCATACTTTCCAACCCATGCTCCATCCTGTGGAGGGGTCGCCGCGGTGTATCAGCGAGGTCTTGGCAGCTTCTGCCAGTTGGGGGGTAGAGAGAGGGGTGATCTGGTTGCTGGGGAAAAGACCGTAGAGGTGTGACACATGCCGGTGGGTGTCATCGGGGTTGTCCCAGTCGTCGAGCCATTCTTGCAACTGGCCCCATCTGCCGATCTGCAGGGGAGGGAGTCCGGCAAGCTTGTCTTTCAGACTGTCGGTGAGTGCCAAGGGTTCGCGCAGGATGGCGGAGGCTTCGATGACATGGCTGAAGAGGTCGCGGATGAGTTCGTTATCCATCGTCACGCCGGCGGCTGTGGTGGATTGGAAAGGGTGTTGGTTCTCGGGTGAGAGGCTCGGACAGATCACCCAATAGCCTTTTTCGGGATGGCGCACCATGACTTGGTTGAGGAAACGGGCTGCTCCGGTCATGATGGGGAATACTTCACGGAGGAAATCCCGGTCGCCGGTGTAAAGCCAGTGCTCCCAGAGATGCTGGCACATCCATGCCGCACCTGTGGGCCAAAGGCCGGAAGGGGCCTTGTCGATGGCTCCCGTCACACGCCAAATGTCGGTGTTGTGGTGGAGTACCCAACCGTCAGCGCCATACATGATGCGGGCGGTCTTGTGCCCTGTCTCGCTGACATCCTTGATGAGTGAGAAGAGGGGTTGGGTGAGTTCTGGGAGATTGGTGACCTCCGCGGGCCAGTAGTTCATCTCGCAGTTGATGTTGGTGGTGTACTTGCTGTCCCAGTTGGGAAACATCTTGTCGTTCCAGATTCCTTGCAGTGTCGGCGGTTGGTTGCCGGGCTGTGAGGTACAGATGAGCAGATAACGCCCGAATTGGAAATAGGTCTCCACCAGATGCATGTCGTTGTGGTTCTTGAATTGTTCCACCCTGAGGTCTGTGGTCAGACTGCTGAACTGGTCGGGGCCAAGGTCGAGGCGCACACGGTCGTAATAATGCTTGTAATACGAGGTGTGCTCCTGCTTCATCGTGGCATAATCCATGGCGAGGGCCTCGCGTAATATCGATTCCGACTTCAACGTGTCGTTGCCGGTGATGTCGTCATAATGCTTGAAATTGGTGGCGATGGATACGAAGAGGATGGCCTCGTCGGCTCCGGTCACGGTGAGCACGCCTTCCCGGCTCTCCATACGGCCTCCTCGGATCCGGGCTGCCACCCGGCCCGTGAAGGTGACTTTCCCTTTCAGACCCTCATGGTTGGAAGTGGTGCCGCTCAGCTGGATCTCATCGTCAATGCTCTGGATCAGAACGTCCTGGTGAGGAGAGGTGAGCTGGGCATTGAAGGTGATCATGCCTTTCTGGTCGGCAGTGAGACGGATGGCAATCACATTGCTGCTGAAGGAGGAAAGGTATTCACGTTGATAACCGACACCATTCGCGGTGTAGCGGGTCAGTGCCCGGGCAGAGTCGAGCGACAGTTCCCTGTAGTATTGGTCGTAGCCGCCTTGACCGGGAAAGGTGATGTAGAGGTCGCCAAAGGGCTGGTAGGGCATGCCGTGGTTGGTCTTGCTTTGTACGTGGGCGGTGGCCATGTCCTGGGCTTCTTTATAACGGCCTTCCCAGACAAGCTGGCGCACCTTGGGCAGGTATTCCAGGGCTTCGGGGTTGGCGTTGTTGTTGGGCTGCCCTGCCCAGATGGTCTCTTCATTGAGCTGGAGGCGCTCACTGTATACATTGCCGTAGACCATGGCTCCCAATCGCCCGTTGCCGATGGGGAGGGCTTCGTTCCAGTTCCGGGCTGGATGGTCGTACCACAGGAGATGGGCTCCTGATGCCGAGGCAGTGGCGGCATACATCGAGGTGAGGAGGATCAGAACGACAAGTAAGGTCTGGCCGATGGCAGGACGCCCGGTGAAGAGCTCATCAGCAGTGAAAACGGTGTCGGGGTGCTGGGGAGTGATGTTCATGACAATTAGTTTTTGGGGTGAAACCGCAAGGTGGCTTCATCCTCGATGGTGACTTTCGATTCGTCGAGTTTCCGGGGGTCAAGACCGAATACGTCGGCGAAGAATTGATAGACTGCTTGGCGCTTGTTGGGACCGAAGTCGTGACGCTCGTCGGGCAGGTGGACATTGCTTACTTGGTCTTTCGCATCATAGAAACCATAAATGCGCTGCAAGTAGGGGTATTCGAGTGTGGGGGTGGTACTGGTCCAGTCGCCGCCGTCACTCACCACCATCATCGGCTTGGGGGCAAATGTGGCGGCCAGTTCGGCATTACAGGTGCCGTCGCCGGCCAACTGGATGGGCATGCCGCTCTCGCACGGACAACCGCCATCAAACCACGATGACATGCTGACCACTGGACAGCTGGCGGTGAAACGGTCATCGAGCACGGAGAGCAGTACGGCTTGTGTGCCACCGCCCGACCCGCCGTTCACGCCGACTCGTGTCGGGTCGATGTCCTTGTGGTTGTAGAGCAGGTCGAGAACGCGCAGACCATGGAAGGCTTGCATCACGTGGGCCTCGCTGGTGTGATGAGCTTCAGCTCCTACCTCGTCTTCGCTCTCGCCCCATCCCCACAGGTCATAACTGACGCAGACCGCACCCATGCGGGCAAGGGTGGCGTAACGTTTCTGCAGGTCTGCATTGTAACGCCCGCCGTTGAAATGACCGTTCGGACATACGATGAGTGGATATTTCCCGCTCTTCCTGTTGCCTTTCGTGTCGGTTCTTGCCTTTTTCCAGGACAGAGGGACCGGCGAATAGATGCTTCCGCAGAGGGTGTGACCATCGACGGTGGAGAGCTGGAAATTCTGGACGCTGTAGCCGTCGTGCTTCCTGACTGGGCCGAACTTGTTTTCTTGAGACAGGGAGAGGTGCCTCAATGGGTCTATTCCTAAGCGTCGCCGAACTTCCCGCCGCAGTGTGTCACGCCTGGCTTCCCATGTCGTCTTGTCTGAATAGAGCGAGGAGAGCCAGGTGATGAGCTTTTCACCGTCGGCGGGCTGCCGGCGGGGATATTCATAGCGCTTCACTTTCCACACGTTTTTTTGCTGGTACACTGGTTTGAAGTCGAAGGGGGCGAGAAGGTTGGTCAGCGTCTCCTCGACACTGTAAGGACGGATGCGGAAATCGGCATAGGGCACACGAAGTCCGGTGGTGTCCATGTCGTATTTCAAACGGATATTGAAACGTCGTTCCACATCACGCATCACATCACTCAGCGAACGGGTGAATTTGTTCTCGAAGGTCTGCGCTGTGGCTCCTGCGGCTACCGACAGCAATAGGGTGGCGAGGATTTTTCTCATAGGATAGTGGGGTTATTGAAACAGGGTGTAGGACAGTTTGCCAAGGTCGCTCCGGTGGGCGTATGGCTTGCCGTCGACGAGCAGGGTGAGACCGCTGCCTTGGTGATAACGTTGGCCGTCTGCATCCCAGATCACAGTGATCGTGTGACCGCGGTAGTTCACTCCGTCCAGACAGAAATACGACCAACGGTCTTCGGGCACGAGGGGATTCACCACGATGCTTCCATCATCCTGCGGACGAAATCCCACGATGCCGGTGATCATCAGGTCGTTGAAGGTGGAGTGGTTGTAGTAACGGCTGCGCTCGCGGTCGCCCATGAGCCATGCTCCGTTTTTCTCGTCGAGGTATTCGCCGATGTAGGGCCGCCCGCGGTGGTGCTGGCTCTCCACATACAGCTCCATCTGCCGGAAGAAGACGGAGTCGCCGACAACATGCGGGAGACGGTAGTCATTCAGGTAGTTGGCCAGAGCGGTCAGGGTCTGTGAGGTGGCGAAGGGCCAGACAGCACCGTCCCACTCACATTTGCCCACACCATGGGTGCGGAACTGTGGATGTCGGCGCTCGGCGGTGGTAAGACCATAGGGAGCGGAGAACCCCTTCTCGTCGAGAAGTTGCTGCCATGCCACGTCATATTTCGGATCAAGTTCGGTGAGATGGAAATACCAGGGGATGTAGCCTATCGCCTCGCGCACGGATGCCAGTGTGTCGGCGACGTCGCCGCGGCGGGTTTCGAAGAACTGGTCTTTCTCATTCCACAGATACGTCACGATGAGATCGTGCAGGGTGTTGGCTTTCGCTTGGTAGAGGTGGGCCTTCTCGGCATTGTGGGTCAATCCGTTCATCCAGGCCAAGGCCTTGGCATTGCCATACATGTAACTGTTGATGGTGGGACGGGCATACTGCTTCTTTCGACCGCCGCTGATGCTCTCTTCCATGCCGTCTTGCACGTCGCCCTGCCAGTAAAGGCCGGAGGGCAGACGATTGGTCGACTCCCAGCGGGCATACTCCTCCTCCAAACGGGGCTTCAGGGTGAGGACGAAGGCGGTGTCGCCTTCCACCTTGAAAAGCTGACGCACGGCATGGGCGTTCCAACTGGAGAACTTGTTCATCTTCGTCATCGCTTGCCCGTTGTTGCCGTAGTACCAGGTGCGGAGTATTTGGTGCAGGTAGGTGGTGTCGCGCAGCCATCGGCTTTCCATCACATGATGTCCGATGGCACAGGCGATGAGGTTGTAGCGGTCGGCATAGGAGCGGTCTACGAGAAATTCGGTCATGCCATAACCCACTGGGGTGCGCTTGATGTGCTTGCGGAGGGTCCACCAGCGGTAGTACCACATCTCACGGAAATTCTCTTGCGGACAGTCGAAGAGGGGGATGTTGGCCCGCATCCACTCTGATGACTGTGCATTGGGGATGGTAGTCACGATGTTCTCGTCCTCCATCGCATTGAAGTGCTCTGCATAATGAGCGAAGTCATCGTAGCGCAGCACGGATGATGAGGCGTCGCCGTCGAGGGAGCGTGAGGTGACGTGTGCGATCCGGTAACTGGCAGTGGCGTCGCGCTCATCGGCGCGGGGCATGTCGAAGTCTTGGTCGGCTGGGGTGTTGATGTCGGGATGGTCGAAAGGCATGCCCGTGCGGAACACGATGCGTGTGATGTGCTCCACGGGGGTGTCAAACTGCCTCTCGCAGGCTTTCTTGCCGTTCAGGTAATAAGTGGCGCGGTGCAGCGAAGTGGAGAGTACGGCACGGATATGGTATTCGGTGCCGGCCTCATATTTTCTGAGGATGGTACCATAACGGGCTCCGCCTTTCACCCGGATGGCCTCCGTGGAGTCGACGACGATACGCGAGCAGACGGTACCAGCGTCGTCCACGAACTCGATATCGAGTTCTCCGTTCTTGGTTTGTCCGGGGATGAGGTCGAACTCCACCTCGAGTTCCTTCGTGCGGGGAATCAAGCGTTCAGCCTTGGCGTAGTCGTAGGGGTCGCTGTCGTGGAGCGACAACCATCCGCCTTCCAGTTTGATAGGACACAAGATGGGCATATAGAGGTTCCAGTCGGTCAGACTGCTCAAGGTGGCGTCAGGACTGAAGGGAGTGGCTTGGGTGGTGGCATCGAGGCGCACGGGCACGGGGATATGGCTCACCCACATGTCTTCCTTGTTGTTGGAGTAAGTCACCCACAAGTCGCTGTCGCAGGGGATGCCGTTGCCTTCCTGGATGCCTCGGGTGTATTGCGGACCATAACTCTTGTAGTTGCCGCCATGACGCAGAGGCGTCACCTCGCCGTGTACCAGTGAGAGGGTGGTGTAATCAAGGCCGTCCTTGCTCAGCGAGATGGCCAGGGGCCAACGGTATTCGGCGGGGTTGTAGACGGTGGCATAGGTGCCGTCGGTGAGCCGCTGGCCCCAGATCTTGGCATTGGAGTTGACGAAACCGGGGGCTCGGTCGCAGGGTACGCGCCAGGTGTTGCCGCCGTCTGCCGAGAGACTGGTGACAGCATGCTTCCAAAGGGCCACCTTTCGGCCGTCGGCCAGGGTATAGCCCGAGAAGGCTTTGTAAGCTTGCTGCAGGGGGATGAGTGGGTCGTTGCGGTCGGCTTCTTCCACCCATTGCATGCGTTGCATGGGGTCGGCGAGAAGGGCGTCGACGGCCTTCACAAAGGCTTTGTCCCTGGATTTCTTATAGTAGGGGTAGCTGGTGTTTTTCTCGCTGAAACCGTGGTTGTAATAGATGAAGTAAATCGGGCCGAAAGAGCCGTCCTGCTTCACCTCTCTCGCCACGCGGCCGATGCCGTTGCCGTCGTTGGGATCGTCTTTCACAGTCAGACAGATACCGTAGTAGCCCGTGGCGATCAACTTCCCGTTGGGCGCAGCAAACCATCCCACACGCTGATGCATCACGGCTTTCAGGTCATGCGCCGGCGGGAATGTGGTGCCTTCTTTGGTCCATCCCTCAGGCACTTGGTATTCAGGGAAGAGCTCCACCGGGTCACTCCAGGTGTATCCGTCTTTCGAGGTCTGGTACATGGTCTTCCCGGGGGCCTCATGCTCATGACGGGGATCGGTGAGGTAGTGCAGGTGGAACTGCCCGTTCCAATAGGCCATCATGGGCTGGTGGTTGTAGGTCCAAGGGCGCTCACCGCGCATCGTCTGGATGGAGTGAACGCCTACGACGGGTTTCAACCCGCCGTCATGACGCTCTGGACGGGCTATTGCCTTACCGCTGTAGTGCACCACGTCACGGTTGTATTTGACCAGCCCCTCCACAAGTTCCTCGGGTGCCATGAAAACGGTACCGTGCTTGTGGCCGACAGGGAAACTGACCGCTCCCGTCTGGTCCTGGAAATGGATGAAGTCTTTGGTGCGGTGGGCTCCATAGATGCCATGGCGGTAAGAGTCATAGTAGATATACCACCAGTCACCCACTTTAGCGGTGCTGGGTCCTTCGGTGAAGGATTCGGTGAAGGGTGCGGAGGCTTCGCTCCACGGGCCATAGGGGGTCTTGGAGAATGCGACCTTGATGTTGCGCATTGGACGGGTATTGTCCTTCACCACCATCACATAGTCGCCCTTGCCTCTTTTCACGAGGGTGGCGTCGATAGCACTGAAACCAGGTTCGTAGAACAGCTTGGGCTTGGCGAATGACTTGAAGTCTTTCGTCGTGGTATAATAGAGGCGATGGTTGTTGAGATGGTCTTCCTGACCGTCGGGAAACTTTCCTGGAACACAGGATGCCCAGATGATCAGGAATTGACGTTTCACGTCATCATAGAACAGTTCCGGTGCCCAGGTGTTCACTGTGGTGGTGTCCATACCAGTGGATATGAAGCGCTGCTCGCTCCAGTGTATGAGATCCCGTGACGAGGAATAACCAAAACCTTGGTCTCCTCGCCACGAACTGGTCCATACAAGATGGTATGTTCCGTCGGGGCCTCTGACAATCGATGGGTCACGCATCACTTTCTGCTTGCCAACATGGGGCGTAAGAAATACGCCCTGGATGGAATCCCAGCGGATGCCGTCGTCACTGTAGATGAACCGAAGACCTTCCGTGGCTGGCTCATGGAAGGATGTGGATACGTAGATGTCCTTGGCTTGGAGCGCCGAGAGACAACTGCACGCAACGAAAATATAAATCAGCCTCTTCAACATCTTTTCTTTTTTCAGGAATGCACATCTATATAAGAAAATGACGCAAAAAGGCTGACGATGTAATCATGTGGGCAAAGGTTATCGCCCGAACAACTTCTTGGCGGATTCCTGAGCTTCGATGACTTGGTCGCACCAATGATCAAACTCTGGATCCTCAACCTGTAGTTCGGGGTGGGTGAGCAGATACGACACGCAGCGGCGCACACCTTCGTCGAATCTCACTGTGGGGCAGAAACCAGGAACGGCGCGCTTCAGTTTGGTGCAGTCGAAGACCACCGTGACCGACTTGTCGCCCAGCAGGTTTCCCGTGAAATCGTATTCCTTGGGGGATACGTCAGCCAGGAAAGTTGAGGCGACGTAGTAGGGCTTGAACGTCACACCGAGAGCCTGTGCGATGCACCCAAAGATCTGATTCCAGGTGAGACTCTCGTCCGACATGATCTGGAAGGCCTCACCGATGGCTTTGGGATTGCCCAGCAAACCGATGAATCCTTGTGCGAAATCTTCGTTCCAGGTCAGGGTCCATAATGAACTGCCGTCTCCTTGGATCAAGACAGGCTTGCCTTCCATCATGCGCTTCAATACTTGCCAGCTGCCTTTCGGACCGTGAACGCTGACCGGCACGCTGCGCTCACAATAGGTGTGGCTGGGGCGCACGATCGTGACGGGGAACCCATCCTCACGATAGGCTTTCAAAAGCAATTCCTCGCAGGCGATCTTGTCGCGTGAGTACTGCCAGTAGGGATTGGCAAGCGTGGTCCCCTCGGTGATGATGTGATTACGGGCTGGCTTGGCGTATGCGGAGGCCGAACTGATATACACGTACTGGCGGGTGAGGCCAGAGAAGAGACGGATGTCGCGCTCCACTTGAGAGGGCAGGAATCCGATGAACTCGCACACGGCATCAAACGTGTGGCCTTCCAGGCATTGCCTGACTTTCTCCTCATCATTGATGTCGGCGATCACTTGTTTCACATGCGCAGGCACATCGCTGCTGCGATGACCGCGGTTTAAAAGCCACAGGTCGTGACCTGCTGCTGCCAACTGCCGGGTGATGGCACTGCTGATGGTGCCCGTGCCACCGATTAATAAGATTTTCATCCTCTTGCCATTTTGTAAATCGTTTCCATATCTTCTGCTTGCAATACCTTCAGACAGCCACAGGTGGCGGTATGGTCTTTGCTGCATTTACGGGCCATCTCGTGGATTTCCTCATCGGTGATGTCACGGCCAATGAGTTCACGGATAGTGATCGGCATGCCAATGGCATGGTAGAAACATTCCATGGCTTCGATGCCTTTGAGGGCTGTGCCTTCGGGGTCGGTGAAGTCGTTGGGGACATCCATCACATTGACGGCGAAGCGAACAAAACGGCTGAGATTCTCATTCAGCACGTAGCGGGCCCAACTGGGCCAGATGGCGGCCAGACCGGCTCCATGCGTCACGTCGAACATGCCGCTGAGTTCATGCTCCAACTGGTGGGTGGCCCAGTCGTCGCTGATGCCACAGCCTGTCAGTCCGTTGTGAGCCACGCTTCCGCCCCACATGATCTGGGCGCGGTTGCGGTAGTCCTCGGGGTTCTTCAATACAGCAAAGACGGCTGTCTTCATCCGGCGCAACACGGCTTCTGCCAGGTCGGTCGTGAGGTCCATGTCGTCATCCTTGGTGAAGTAGCGCTCCATGGTGTGCATCATCATGTCGGTGACACCTGCCGCCGTCTGATAGGGTGGCAGGGTGAACGTGCGGCACGGGTTCATGATGGCGAATTTTGGACGGGAGAGATCGTTGGAATAGCCAAGTTTGACATCGCCATCCTCGTTGGTGATGACACTGGCCTCGCTCATCTCACTGCCTGCAGCAGGGATGGTGAGTACCGAGGCTACAGGTAACATCTGCTGGGCATCGGCCTTCCCCAGGTAGAAGTCCCACACATCGCCTTCGTAGCACACGCCGTAAGCAATGGCCTTGGCGGAGTCGATGACGCTGCCACCGCCCACGGCGAGGATGAAGTCGACGGATTCCTGTCTGCAGAGCCTGATGCCTTCCCTCACTTTGGACAGGCGTGGGTTAGGTACCACTCCTCCTAAGGTGACATGCTCGATGCCTCCTTCTTGGAGCAAGTGGCAGATTTTTTCCAAGAGCCCTGATTTCAAGGCACTTTTACCTCCATAGTGAACGAGCACTTTCTTGCCGCCGTATTTCTTGACAAGAGCAGCCACTTGTTCTTCTGATTGCTTGCCGAAAACGACTTCGGTCGGAGCATAATAGACAAAATCTTTCATCTTTCTTCTTGTTTTGATTTCTTATGATTAGCTGTAGGCGGATTGTTTCCGGATCAGTGACGGTCTCTGTTGCCCCACTTCTTGTCATAACGGCCTTCAGTGTCCACCTTGCCGCCAAACATGTTGAGGCGATAGCGTACATGGAGCATGGCGTACGAATTGATGCTGTTGTAGTGAGTCTCGCTGCTGCTGGTGGCATTCACCCAGTGCTCGTAGTTGTTCTGCTGTCCAAGGATGTCGTAGAGATTAAGCGCCACGGTCAAAGTTTTGCTCTTGAGGAAGGATTTCGACACCTGACCGTTCCAGATCAGTTCGTTGGTGTTCATCGATGGGTCGTTGTGGCCTCGGCGACTGCGCTCATGCAGGTCGCTGCTCACTTCGATACCCAGAGGCAGGCGCAGCAGGAAACGGCCGCCGTAGTTGAATTGCCAGGTGTCGAGATTGGCATTGGGCTGCAGTTGGTTGCGGGAATGCTGGTAGTTGATGCTGCCGTCGAGGGTCACCTCCAACCAGTCGTTCCTGTAACCGAAGGTCAGGCGTTCGTTGAGGTTGGTAGAGCGGGTGGTGTTCTTTTTTGCATCGGCTTGCATCTGAGCGACATAGCTCACGTAGTTGTTGTATCTCAGACGTGTCTCTGTTCCCACGTTCCAGTGAGCCGCTGAGTCGATAGCGGTGGTGAAATTGAATCCGCCGTTTACGTTCCAGTTGCCATTGATGTTCTCAGGCCTTGAGATGTTGCCGCCAGTGGCGGGGTTGTAACGCACGAGATTGGATATGCTGTTGCGTGTGTGGCGGTAGTTGGCATAGACCACGATTGAACGCTTGTGGCGGGCGATATAGGTGTTCCAGTAGGTGTTGAGCGAATTGGTGAACTGAGGTTTCAGACCAGGGTTGCCCTGGGTGATGTACAGGGGGTTGGAGTCGTCGGTGATGTCGAGCAACTGTGTCATCTCCGGCTGGCTGGTGTCGCCGCGGTAGTGTACCCAGATATTGTTCTGGTCGCTGAATTTGTAGTGGAAGTCGAGGGTGG
This sequence comes from uncultured Prevotellaceae bacterium, assembly GCA_946540735.1. GTDB lineage: Bacteria > Bacteroidota > Bacteroidia > Bacteroidales > Bacteroidaceae > Prevotella. The sequence goes on from CAMNIN010000032.1 coordinate 19,461, forward strand.
GGGTGAAATTGGTGACATTGCGCACCGTGTCGACGTAGACACCACGGTAGTCCTGAATGAAATTGGAGCGCTGGGGCTGAACGAGGAAACCGATGTTGTAGTCGTATTTGTCCTCCTTGTGCCGGAGCGTAAGACGCATGTTGTGGGTGTAGTTCTTGTATTCGGAATAGCGGCTCAGGTTGCGGTCGATATAATCTTCAAGATGGTCCTCGACGGACGACAACCAGGGATCCCATTCCCTGTATTTGGGGATGATACCGGAGAACGGGTTTTTTGGCTCATGGCTGAAATCATAGGTCTGGCGGTCGCTCTTGTTTTGGTTGTATCGCAACTCATAGCTGGCTTGCAGATGCGCTCCCTTCCATAGCGGTTCGCTGTAGGTGGCGCTCAACACATAACCGCTGTTGTCGGTGGGCGTGGTGTTGTAGCGGGCGGTGAAGTAGGTGGAGTCCTGCCCGGCTTGGTTTTTCACAAGGAAGAGGTGCACATCGTTGTTCGACGCATTCTCGTTCTTGCTGTTGCCGCCGCTGCCTTCCACACGCAGTGTGACGTGGCGGCCTTTGCCGTTCAGCCGGCGGTAGAGCTGGAGCATGCCCCAGGCGTTCTTGTTGCTTCCATAGCTCAGGTTGGCATTCTGGTTGTGGTTGACCGTATAGCCATACAAAGGACTGGAGGGGGTGGAGTGCTGGGCGAAGTCGAGCGGGTCTGCGACGTAAAGATAAGGATCCTCATTGAAGGTGGCGGCGTTTGTCGTCGTGGTGCCGTCGTTGGTACCAAAGCTGCCGTTGGCGCGGAACAGGATGTTGGTCAGCGTGTCGGGCTTCCACTCCACTCGCAGGTTGCCGCTCCAGTTGTTGCTCCGGGTCAGGTTCTTGGAATGGTTGTTGGAGAAGGTGTGCGAGATGTCGCTATAGAAATTCTGACTGGTGTTCTTGGTCTGGTTGTCGCCGTTGCGGTGCCTCCAGCGCACGTTGAAATCCACCTTCAGTTTCTTGCCGTCGTCATAGTTGAGATTGGTGCCCAGCATCTTGTTCGTGTTCAGACCACGGCGGTTCCACCAACCAGCGTTCTCTTCCTTGTTGTTGCCATTGCCTATCAATACGAAACGGGTCTTGTCGGTGAAACTGCTGCCCATTGCGCGTGAGGCATAACGGTGATGGGTACCGCCTGCCAGGTCGAGGTTGGTCATATATCCACGGTTCATCCCTTTCTTGATGGTGAAGTCGATCACGGTCTCTTTCTCGCCGTCATCGATGCCGGTGATGCGCGACTGGTCGCTCTGCTGGTCATAGAACTTCATGTTCTGGATGATGGATACAGGCAGGTTCTTCAGGGCTGTCTCCACGTCGCCGAGCATGAACTCCTTGCCATCGAGCAGAATTTTCTTGACTTCCTTGCCGTTGATGGTGATTTTGCCGTCTTCATCGACTTCCGCTCCGGGAATGCGCTTGATGAGTTCCTCGATGGCTGAGCCTTCGGGGGTGCGGTAGGCCTCGGGATTGAAGATCAGGGTGTCTTTTCTGGCGACCACTTGTGCGGCACGTCCGGTCACGACGGCTTCTTTGAGCATGATGCTTTCAGGCTTCATCAGCATCACGCCAAGTTCTACACTCTGGTTTCGCCGGACTGTCACCTCGCGCTCTATGGTCTGATAGGCGATGAACGATATTCTCAAACGGTAGGTGCCGTTGGATGGGACGTCCAGGGAGAAGTTGCCTTGAGAGTCGCTCAGCGTGCCGCCCACGAATGAGCTGTCCTTGGCCCAGAACATCTGTATTGTCGCTTGCTCGATGGGTTCTTTGGCATCCACATCGGTGAGGTGGCCGCTGATGGTCAGGTTCTCACGGGGTTGGCCGCTGACGCTGACCATCACCGTCAACAGCAGTAGAAGGAGTATGTACCGTCTCATGGATTCTCGGGGGTCATGGCTTCTTGTTGATGATCTCTTTCAGGGCCGATCCGAAAATGATATATTGGGTGTTGCCGGCGATGGTGCCTTCGTTCTGTCCCCACAGGAAAGGCCAGTCGTCGTAGTTCTCGAAATGGTCGGGTTGACGGAATAGCAGTCCAGGGGCTACATTGCCGGGGATGAATGAGAAATCGGCGCGGTTGTTGCCATAGAAAACGGCTTTCGGCCTGGCTGCGCCCACAACGGCGACAAAAGAGTAATTGTGGTAGGGATGGCAGCCGTAAAGCCAGTTGGAGACCCTGTAGACTTCATGCTTGGGCACGATATCGGGATAATAGAGATGTGCGAAACAGACGGTGGTGCCGAAGTTGAGCACGGCGTTGACTCCTGCCCAGTTGCCCAGGCCGATGGGTACGCCGTATGGGTTCTGCTCGTCGAATCGCTTGACGTAGGCTTCGTATTTCTCCACATAAGGGCGGAGCTGTTTGCGGTAGGCCTCATCCATATAGGGGATAGCGTCGAGTGCGGTCTGCATGTTGTTGGCGACATTGCGGTCAAGGGCTTCCCAGATCTGTTCCATGAAGTGGTCGAGATATACTTTCTCATGAGTGGCTCCATAGAGTTGCAGGTTGGTGGCCATGTTGCCTAATTGTTGGCGGTTTCTGCGTCTTCTGTTCTGCTGCTGGTTGCTGGAGCCGTTGTCGTTGGTGCCGTCGAGCCAGTTGAAGTCATCTTGTGCGGCATTCTCTTGGGCTGGGCGCCGGTTCATGAGGTCAGTGGCTTCTTGCATCAGTCGTTTCGACTGTGCGAGGGCGCGGTGGGCAAGGTCGTCGTTATAGCCCTCCAGTGCCCTGCTGGCAGCGGCGAACATAGTGGCGGCGCGGAAGTCCAGAAACGGGTTGCGTGTGGTGAAGGCCCACATGTCGTCGGGCGTGCCGCTGCGTTTCCCGTCGGCAGAGGTCTCATAGGGTTTCAGACTGGGGTCGAAGTGTTTCCCGTCGGTGATGCTGGCGGCATCTCCCAGGTGGTGGTAGTTGTCAAGCACGGAGTTGGAGAGGGTGGAGGCCATGTGTCCGATCTGTTCGGCCTGGGCTACGAGATTCAGCGTGCCATGCTCGATGTACTGCAGGATGTCGGCCACACCGTCGGGACGGTGGAGGTCCACGTAACGTTGGGCCTGACTGACGAAGGTCTCATCGCGCTGTGGCTTGAACAGTTCCCATGTGCGGATGAGGTTCTGCACGACGTTGATGTTGGATCCTGTCTCGATATCAAAGTCGCCGGCATCAAAAAAGCCTCCGATGTTCAGTCCGGGGATGAGCTCATAGGGCTTGTATTTCGTGTCGGTGGACGCTCCTTGGGAATGCAGGTCGAAATGGTCACTGGGGGGTGCTTGCAGATAGCCTTCCTTGAAGGGCTCTCCGTGCCAGGTGCGGTAGGCTTCGTTCACATACATGTGGTTCATGTGGATGGGCACCCATACGTCGGTGGTCGCATCGGTGATCTTGTCATACACATGCTCATCGATGAGGAAGTCATTGGTGCGGGTGTCTCCATATTGGATGAAGTAGACTCCAGGCTGCCTCATCTCCGAGAAGTCAAACTTCACATAGTTGTATTTGAAATAGGTGCCCCATGGACGGATGTCGCTTCGAAGGGCTTCCTCAGACGTGCCATCGCTCTTGATGCGCATCAGCGTGGCATAGCTCAGGGGCTGGGCGGCTTTGTCGAGTTCGATGACGGCCACCTTAGGCTGTTCGGGGGTGTAGCCGATTTGAGAGAAACCGATGTTGGGCTTGCGTATCCATCCAGGGATGGCATGGGGCTTCACCGTCCAGGTGACGACTTTCCCGGTTTTTCCCTTGGGAAGGATGCTGCGGAGCACATACCATCCATTCTGGGCTACCATGCGTCCGTCGTAGAGCTTGAGTTCGGAGTCTTCGCTGCTGATGGTGATCATGCGCTCAGCGTCGTCGGTGGCCAGGGTCATCGTATGTCCGCTCTCAATGGGCAGGGGATCGATGAAACGGCCTGTGCCACGGTCGTCATAGGTCTTGAACCCTTTGAATTGCCGGGGCTTTTCTTGGTTGGCGCGGGTGATGGTCTCACTGGTGGCATATCGGGGAAAACGCCCCAGACGGCCATCCACGATGTAGGTTTTCAGCCAATATTGGGAGGGCAGGAACTCCAGGTTGAAACCGGCTTCTCCGGCTATAGCCTCGGGCACAGGCTTATCCAGCCAGACGGCGATCTCGACGGCTTCGCCCTTGGCTGTCACGACCACACGGCTGTCAAAATCATAGTCATCGTAGCGCATAGCCACCTCGATGCTACCTTTCTCCCGGTCTACTTTGCGGTTGGTCATCTTTGGCACAAGGTCCCATTGCTCCGGAGTGTTGTTGAGCCTTACGGCTCCTCCCTGAACGGTGCGCACGCCATGATGGATGATTTCGATGCCTGAGTTTTTCTCGTCATTGAAACCGCCATTGAAACTGTTGCTGAATACGAGCACGTTGACGCCTTGCCGCTCAAAATAGTCGAGGTCGTTCAACCGCAGGTCGTCTGCACGGGCGATGGCCACTGCCATGATGCAGATGATATATAAAAAAGTTTTTCTCTTGTCCATAGTGTAGGTATTGTCGGAAAAAAAAGAGGGTAGGGCTGTTTGCTTTATTGTTGGTCACAACGACCAGTCTTGGTCATCCATGGGATAGTGGACACCCCATTTCTTTCGGAGCTCGTCCATGAGACTCATGATATAGAGCGTCTCTTCGTGAGGCATCTCATGAGGCTCTTTCAGACCGCTCAACAAGGCTTCCCGACAGGCGATGAACTGGTATTCGTAGCCTGTGATCTGCTGAGGTACGTGTATGTCTTCCACAAACTCCATGTCGTGGGTGTTCACCGTGATCTTCTGGGGGTTGTTGATGTTGTCGATGATCAGGTTGCCGTCGGTACCGGCGATGACTCCGATGTTGTCGCCTACACAGGCTGCGCTTGACTGGAGGTTACAGAGCATGCCGTCGGACAATACGATGCTGATGGCGTTGGTGAGGTCCATGCCGCTGTCGCTCTTCACGCATTGGCTTACCATGCTGACGATGTCGGCGGGAAAGAACATGCGCACGAAATTGAGCGCATAGACACCCAGGTCGAGCAGTGCTCCTCCGCAGAGGTCAGGACGCATGATACGGGGTTTCTCGCCCATGCTGTATCCCAGCGTGGCGGTGACAAGTCTTGGCGTACCGATACGGCCGCTGGAAATCAGGTCACGCACCATCTTCACCACGGGCTGATAGCGGGTCCAGATGGCTTCTGCCAGGAAAATGCCTCGCTCGTGAGCCAGTTTGATGATGGATTCCGATTGAGCATGGTTGGCCATGAACGCTTTCTCCACCAGACAGGGCATGCTGGCCATCAAGGCGTCACGGGTCACTTCGAAATGATGGGAATGGGGCGTGGCTACATAGACAAGGTCTATGTCGGGGTCTGCATACAACTCTTGGTAACTGCCATAGGCTTTAGATACGTTCCATTTCTGGGCGAATGCCTCGGCTTTTTCCTGTGAACGGGAGGCAATGGCATGGCATACACAGTTTTGCAATCCATTCAAGGTGATGGCTGCTTTCTCGGCAATCCATCCCGCACCGACAATGCCGACGCGCATAATCATGTCGCTTTTCATCTATGATTTCTTTTATAATCAAATAATAGGTGTAATACCTGATGTGTCCATAGGTATGTAGGAAGATAAAGAATATTCTTTTAGTGTTTAGATGAAAGAAAGTGGGAGAAGTCAAATGGACTGGTGCCTTTTTATGATTCCTTAACAAGTAAAAGTGGCCGCGTAATTACTCAGCACCTAAGTAAGCATAGCCACTCGGGTGGATTTGCATTTGTTCGGGCGGATTTGCAATCCGGCCGCATTGAGTGAAAGCATTTGCAATGCGCTTTTAGCGGATTAAAAATCCTGATACTCACAGCATCGGGATTACAAATCCCGATGAACAACGACAAATCCCGATGGTCATAAGAAGGGAAAGTGGAGTGCTGAGTTACGTGGCCGCCACCGATAAAACCTGTCGGTGACGGCCAAGGGTTATGCCATGCAAGAAGAAGGACTATTCCGAACCTCCGCCAAGGGCGATGTAAAGAGCGATGACGGCTTCGGCCGCTTCATACATGTTCATGGCTTGGCCGAGCTGAGCATCAAGCAGCGATTCTTGGGCCGTCAGCACTTCGAGGTAGCTGGCCTTGCCATCAAGGCATGATATGGCTTTACTTGCAAAGCAGGATTTCACCTGTATTCTTTTGTGTCAGACGAAATAATGGCAAGGCAAAAGGTAGTTTTTCTTTCTTCGATGACTACATTTCGCCAATTCTTGCGTCCTACTGGGTAGAGGTATTAGCCTCATGTTATTTTTTCAAGAAAAACCAACTCGATCGAAATGATGAGAAAAATTTATCTGACAGCCGTTGCAGCAATGCTCACAAGCACCGCGGCATTCGCACAGTATCCCCAATTGACAGATGAGGCCAAGCACTTGATCGACTCTCTGGAAACTCGCTGGAAAGCACATAGTGACTCGGCATGGGAAGTGGCGTTCCCTATCGTCATCCAAGAAGCAAAAGAAGGACGCCCTTACGTGCCATGGGCTTCCAGACCCTATGACCTGCGCCAGGCCAAGATTCCCGCATTCCCCGGCGCAGAGGGTGGCGGAATGTTTACCTTCGGCGGACGTGGCGGAAAAGTGTTGACAGTCACCAACCTGAATGACGACGGCCCCGGATCCTTCAGATGGGCTTGTGAACAGGGCGGCGCTCGTATCGTGGTCTTCAATGTGTCGGGCATCATCCGTCTGAAGTCTCCTATCTATGTCAGGGCTCCTTATATCACCATTGCCGGGCAGACTGCTCCTGGCGACGGAGTCATCATCGCCGGTGAGTCTTTCCAAGTCGATACACATGATGTCATCGTACGCCACATGCGATTCAGAAGAGGGGAGACCCTGGTGTGGCACCGAGAAGATTCCTTCGGAGGGAATCCCGTGGGCAACATCATGATCGATCACTGCTCATGTGAGTGGGGACTCGACGAGAACATCTCTTTCTACAGACACATGTTCGATCTGGGCGACGGAAAGGACAAACGTAAGGAACCGACGGTCAACGTGACCATCCAGAACACGATTTCTGCCAAGGCTCTCGATACCTGGAACCATTCTTTCGGTTCCACGATCGGTGGCGAGAACACCACCTTCATGCGCAACCTCTGGGCCGACAATACCGGACGCAACCCGTCTATCGGTTGGGGCGGTGTGTTCAACTTCATCAACAATGTCATCTACAACTGGGTGCACCGCACGGCTGACGGTGGAGAATATACCACCATGTCGAATTTCATCAACAATTATTACAAGCCAGGACCGCTCACCCCGAAAAACACGGCTGTCGGCCATCGTATCATCAAGACAGAGAGCCGTAGCGTCAACCTCTTCCCGTTCAAGCAGTTCGGACGTGTCTATGCCGTAGGCAACATCATGGAGGGCTACCCTGAGATCACCAAGGACAACTGGAAAGGGGGTATCCAAACCGCTGACAAGGATGGAGACCTCGATCAGACGGAAATGGCCATGATGCGCTCCTATGAGCCTTTTGAGATGCCTTTCGTGAAAATCATGGGTGCCGAGAACGCCTTCAACTGGGTGCTCGACCATGCAGGGGCCACGGTGCCGTGCCGGGATATCGTCGATCAGCGCATCGCCGAGGAGGTGAGAACGGGGGTGGCATACTACGTTGACAAATATGAGAAGAAGGTGAAGGCCAACCCCTATGGTGACATGTGGGGACTGCATCCGAAATCTCAGAATGAGGAGGGGTTCTTCAAATACCGTCGTTTGCCAAATGACTCCTATAAAAATGGCATCATCACTGATCCCAGGCAGATGGGGGGATATCCAGAATACCGCGACTGGACACCAAGGGTGGATACCGATGGCGACGGCATGCCCGACGAGTGGGAGACAGCCAATGGCTTGAACCCCAAAGATCCCTCGGATGCCAATGCCGACTGCAACGGCGACGGCTACACGAACATCGAGAAATACATCAATGCCATTCCCACACAGACCAAAGTGGACTGGCGTAACCTGAATAACAACTACGACACCCTGGCAGAGAAGGGAAAAGTCTTGTAAACTGCCGCAATTATGAGAATCATCGCCATAGACCAGAGCACTTCTTCCACCAAGGCCATGCTTTTCGACGGGCAGTGCCGTCTGATCGCACGACATAACGTCGATCATCAGCAGTATTACCCTCAGGCTGGATGGGTGGAGCACGATCCCGAGGAAATCTACCGCAACCTGGTGGAGGCGGTACGTCAACTTGTTGCCAATGCCACAGATGGGGAGGAATACTCTCTGGCCATTACCAACCAAAGGGAGACTGTGGTCGTCTGGGAGAAAACTACCGGACGCCCAGTCTACAACGCTCTCGTGTGGCAAGACAACAGAGGGGCGGCCTTGTGTCAACAACTCCGTGACCAGGGGATGACCGAGATGGTCATGCAGAAAAGTGGACTGCTGATCGACCCCAATTTCTCGGCTTCTGGGGTAAAATGGATTCTCGACCATGTGGATGGGGCGCAAGAGGCTTCCGAAAAGGGACAGTTGCTCATGGGGACCATCGACACGTGGCTGATTTGGAAACTGACCGAGGGGAAAAGCTTCTACACCGACACGACAAATGCGTCACGCACGATGCTTTTCAATATCCATACCATGCAGTGGGACGAAGACCTGTTGCGGCTCTTCGGCATTCCCCGCCAGATGATGCCCGAGGTGTTGCCTTGCGATGCGGTATTTGGTGAGACCACCGTCGATGGTGTGTTCCAGTGTCCGGTCACTATTGCCGGCGTGTTGGGCGACTCACATGGGGCTTTGGTGGGACAGATGTGCTTCACCGAAGGTCTGGGAAAAGTGACTTATGGCACCGGGTCGTCCGTGATGGTGAACATCGGAGCGCAACCTCTTGATGCTCCGGTGGGACTGGTCACCTCTGTGGGCTTCTCTGCCCTCGGAAAGCATTTCTATGGTTTCGAGGGCAATATCTATAGTACGGGAGCCACACTCAAATGGATCGCCGACCAACTGCGGCTGGTGAACCATCCTTCCGAGATGGAGGCTGAGGCAGTCTCCGTGGCCGATACGGGTGGGGTGTATATCATACCAGCTTTCGCTGGCCTTGGCGCTCCCTGGTGGAAACCGGATGCCAAGGCAGGTGTCGTGGGTATGACGTTCGCCACCTCGCGTGCCCATTTCCTACGCGCGGCATTGGAGTCTATCGCCTATCAGGTGCGCGACCTCATTGATGTGATGGCACAAGCTACTGGCAGCCGGCTGCGCGAGATCTGCGCTGATGGCGGTCCTACCCGAAATGGCTTCTTGATGCAGTTCCAGGCCGATCAGCTCGATACACCTGTCGTATGCACCGAGGTGGAGGATGCCTCTGCCTTTGGGGCTGTGATCATGAACGGGTTCGCACAAGGCGTGTGGTCTTCGTTTGATGAGGTGAAAGGACTCAGAAAAGTCACTCAGGTCATCCAGCCGCACCATACTGCCGAGATGGATGCACTCTACAAGGGGTGGCGTGAGGCTGTGGCGACTATTGCAGGATAAGTAGAACTATACACAAAATAACAACGATATGAAAAACGGAAAAACATGCTTTGGCGTGATCATTGGTACACGCGCATATTTCAATTCAGAACTGGCGCGCGACGTGCGCAAACAACTGCTCAAGACTATCGGCAACCTGGGCTATGAGGCTGTCATCCTGCCTGAGGATGCTACGCCCACTGGCAGCAGCAGTATCGAGACAAGGGAGGACGGACTGAAGGTCTCACGACAGTTCCGGGAGCATCGTGACGAAATCGACGGCATCATCGTCTCCCTGCCCAATTTCGGATTTGAGATCGGTATCATCAATGCCATCAGCGATGCCGAACTCAATGTGCCTATTCTCGTGCAGGCTTGTGATGACGAGAACGATAAAGTGGACCTCGACAGCCGCAGGGACGCGTTCTGCGGCAAGATCTCCGTGTGCAACAACCTTTATCAGTATGGCATCCCCTTCACCGATACGACTTTGCACACCTATTCCATCTATAGCCCGCTGCTGGCACAGGACATCAACAAATTCGCTGCCATCTGCCGTGTGGTCAATGGCTTGAGGCATTGCCGCATTGGACAAATCGGCACGCGTCCGCTGGGTTTCAACACTTGCCGCGCGAGTGAGAAATTGATGCAGCGGAGTGGTATCACTGTGGTTCCTGCTGACCTCTCCGAGATTCTTTTCGCCGCACAAAAGATCGCCGACGATGACCCGAAATTCATCAAGATGTGCGAGCGGCTTTACCATTACGCCGAGATTCCTGAGAACTACAAGGAGAAGGTCTCCCTGCAAGCGAAGTTCGGCGTGGCTGTGGAGGACTGGATCGAGGCCAACGACGTGCAGGCCGTGGCTATCCAGTGCTGGGACTCTCTGGAGCAGAACTATGGATGCGCTGCATGCGTCACCATGTCGATGCTGGGCGATAAACTGATCCCGGCTGCTTGTGAGACGGATATCGCTGGGGCAGTTTCCATGTATGCGCTGACGCTGGCATCTGGCAAGGCTTCCGCCCTGCTCGATTGGAACAACAACTTCGCCGAGGACCGCAACAAGTGTGTATGCACGCACTGTGGCAATTATCCGAAGTCGTTTGTGCAGAACAATCTGAAACTTGGACCGCTGGGTGTCTTGGGGCGCACGTTGGGCAAAGTCAAGACGTTCGGCGCTGTCTATGCCAAGGTCACGGCGGGCGATTTCACGTTCTTCCGCATCTCCACCGACGACCCCAAGGGGTGCGTCAAGGCATACCTCGGACGGGGCGAGATCACCGACGATCCCTATGGCATGGATGGATGCATCGCCGTCACCAAGGTCGATAACTTGCAGAAACTGATGAAATACATCTGCAAGAACGGGTTCGAGCACCATGTGGCCATGTGCCGCACTGATGTGGTCGACGTCCTCCAAGAGGCCATCGATACTTATCTCGGTTGGAATTTACACGTCCACGAATAAATCCCTGCCGTGATGAAACAGAAAAAATATAGGGGAGTGGTCGTTCCGATGGTCACTCCCGTGACGGTAAAAGGTTCTCTCGACACAGATGCGGTCGAGAGAATCATTGATTTATTCGCTGACCATGGGGTGGCTCCCTTGTTGATGGGCACCACTGGGGAAGGCAATTCTGTCAGCAGGGCCGACGGCTTGCTGATGGTGAAGACGGCGGTGAAGGCGGCTAATGGCAGGATCTTGGTGTATGCCGGACTGACTGGCAACTGTTACTCCGAACAACTCCAGCAGGCTGATGCCTACACACAGGCGGGGGCTGATGTCATCGTGGCGACCTTGCCTTCTTATTATGCTTTGTCAGCACGACAGATGCAGGACTATTACACCTCCTTGGCAAACGACATTAAGGGACCGCTCATGATGTACAACATTCTGGCTACCACCCACATGAGTATTCCCGTGGATGTGATACGCCAGTTGGCCGAACACCCCAACATCGTGGGACTGAAGGATTCGGAACGCGACCTCGAGCGAATGGCCGCATGCCTCGCTATCTCGAAAGAACGGGAGGATTTCGCCTATTTCTGCGGATGGGCGGCACAGTCGGCTCACGCTTTGCAACTGGGAGCCGACGGCATCGTGCCCTCGACGGGAAATTTCGTTCCTGGATTGTTCCGCCAACTCTATGAGGCAGCCGTGCGCGGTGATATGGATACGGCCAATGCCTTGCAGCAGCAGACCGATCTCATCGCGGCGGTCTATCAGAAAGGTCGGACGCTCGGAGAGAGCCTCGCGGCACTCAAAGTGATGATGATGACCAAAGGCTTGTGCCAGCCATGGATGCTCAAACCGCTCACCCGACTTGCCGAAGAGGAGGAGAAATCCATCGAAGAGAAAACACTCTCGTTGTTCGCCAAAGATAACTGAGTGCCTGCCCAATTCCCCAAACGCTTATCCTGACTCGACATGCATTGGATTGATTATCTCATCGTCATTGTTTCCATCCTTGCTGCCATAGCCATGGGATTGTTCTTCGCCCATAGGCAGAAGGATACCAACACTTATTTCGCGGGCGGTGGACGCATCCCGGCTTGGGCCGTGGGAATGTCGATCTTCGCCACGCTGATCTCCAGCGTCACGTTCCTGGCTTATCCGGGTGCGGCTTACGCCGACAACTGGATACTCCTCGTACAGGGACTGATGGTTCCTGTAGTGCTCTTCGCACTCATCGGGGTCATTGTCCCTTTGTTCCGCAAAGTGATACGGCTGTCTACCTATGAGTATTTCGAGCGGCGCTTCGGCCTCTTCGCACGGCTTTACAGTTCGCTGGCCTTCACCTTGGGGCATTTCTCCAAATCGGGCACCGTGTTCTTCCTCGTCTCCATGGCGTTGTCCACGTTCCTCGACATCAATATCTATACCGTGGTACTTGTCCTGGGCGTCACGATCATCGTGCTGACGCTCCTCGGGGGCATGGAGGCTATCGTGTGGATGGATGTCGTTCAGGGCACGTTGCTCATTGGCGGTGGCTTGATCTGTGTCGTGCTGTTGCTGTTCTTGCCCGAGGGCGGACCTTCGGAGATGATGCGCATCGCCACCGAAAACGATAAGATCAGTTTCGGACCTTATGACTGGGACCTTACCCAACTGACGTTCATCGTCATGGTGCTCAATGGCATTTTCTATGCCTTGCAGAAATACGGTACCGACCAGACCATCGTGCAGCGGTATCTGGCTTCACGGAATGACCATGAGGCCAAGAAGGCGGCTTTCATCGGTGTGCTGATGAGCGTGCCGATATGGGCTCTGTTCATGTTTATCGGCACTTGCCTGTTCTCCTATTACCATGCTGCCGGCGCTCCTGTCCTCCCCGAAGGGATCAAGGCGGATGAGGTCTTCCCTTATTTCATCAGCCATGAGTTGCCGGTGGGTGTCCGCGGACTCATCATCGCTGCGTTGGCAGCGGCGGCTATCTCCAGCCTGGATGCTGACCTCAACTGCATCTCGGCCATAGCGGTGCAGGATTACTACGCCAGGTTCAAGAAAAACAGTGACGACCGCCAACAGCTGCGCTTCGGCAAGTGGATGGTCGTGGCGGCTGGCGCCGGAGCCGTCGGGGTGGCTTGCCTGTATGTCTCCTGGGGAGGAGAGGGGGTGCTGGGGGCGCTCTTCTCACTCTATGCCATCTTCTCGGCAGGCATTGTGGGTATCTTCCTGCTCGGGTTGTTCAGCCGCAGGGCTAACAAACAGGGCTTGTATATCGGCATCGCCGCTGCTGTACTCTTCACAGCTTATGCGGTGCTGACTTCCACAAAAGTGGATATCGACGGCAATGGTACAAAGGAAATCCTGCTCGACCTGGGGGAATGGAACTTCACACATCATAAATACATGTTGGGGGTCTATAGCCACCTCATCGTTCTCTTTGTCGGCTACGCCGCGAGTTTCTTCTTCAAGACTCCGCTGGCGGATAAGCAACTGACTATTTACGGCTATTGGGAAAACACGAAAAAACAAAGATCATGAAACCGATTCTTGCTATTACCATGGGCGACCCGGCAGGCATAGGACCTGAAATCGTGGTGCGTGCGCTCTGCCGGCGCGAAGTGTATGAGATGTGCCGGCCTATTGTCACTGGCGATGCGGAAATCATCCGCATGGCTGTCGACTTGCTGGGATCCGACTTCTCTGTCAATGCTGTCGATAGGGTGGCGGATGCTCGTTTCCAATATGGAGTGATAGATGTCTTCGACCTGAAATGTGTCGATACCAGCAGTTTTGAATATGGGAAGGTGGCTGCCCAGTGTGGCCACGCGGCTTTCGTCTCCATCCGCAAGGCCATCGACCTTGCGATGGCCGGCGAGGTGGATGCCACGGTGACGGCGCCGCTCAACAAGGAGGCACTCAATCTGGCCGGGCACCATTTCGACGGACATACTGAGATCTACGCTACATTCACGCATACTAAGAAATACGCAATGCTGTTGGCTGATGAGTTCCTCCGTGTGATTCACGTGTCGACGCATGTGCCTCTGCGGAAGGCTTGCGACTTGGTGAGGAAAGAGCGGATCATGGAGGTGACCGAACTGATTGACGATGCCTGCAGACAGTTTGGTATCGACAACCCGCGGATCGGTATCGCCGGACTCAACCCTCATTCCAGCGATAATGGACTCTTCGGTGATGAGGAGGCATTGGAGATCATTCCCGCCGTGGAGGAGCTGAAAAGCAGAGGGTTCCTTGTCGAGGGACCTGTACCGCCCGATACGCTTTTTGCCAAGGCCAAGTGCGGACAGTATGATGGCTGTGTGGCGATGTACCACGACCAGGGCCATATCCCGTTCAAGGTGGTGGGGTTCAACTGGAACAAACAGACGGGAAAAATGGAGAGCGTCAAGGGGGTCAATATCACCCTCGGACTGCCGATCATTCGTGTCTCTGTGGACCATGGCACAGCTTTCGACGTGGCGGGCAAGGGCATAGCCAGCGAGGATGCCTTGCTGTTGTCGATTGACTATGCCACCAAAATGGCTGTCAACAGAAAGATGAGACGATGATTGTTGTCATCGCTGACGATATCACGGGGGCTGCGGAACTGGCCGGGATTGCTTTCGCACATGGCTTCAAGACGCTGTTGAGGATGGAACTTGAAGGGCGCATCCCCTGTTGTGATGTGCTGGTCATCAATTCCGATTCTCGCTCAATGACGGAGAACGGGGCTGTGGCTGTTACCACCCGACTCATGAACGCCTTGGGGAAGATGGGGGACGGGATGACCGTGTTTAAAAAGACGGATTCCGCTCTTCGTGGCCATATCATGGCAGAGTTGTCTGCCATGTTGGCTTCTCCTTACGCCCATTTCAGCAAGGTGCTTTTCCTTCCTGCCAATCCATCCCGGGACCGTATCATCCGCAATGGCGTGTATCTGATTCATGGGAAACCGATACACCTGACGGATTTCTCATACGATCCGGAGTTTCCTGCGCGTTCTTCTTTGATGTCCGAGCGTTTCCCCGAGGCTGTGGCACTGGGTGTCATGATGCCGGATGCGGTGTGCCTCGACGATGTCCGGCAGTTGGTGCGGTGTGTCTCGGACGACACGTTGCTGGCCGGGGCGGCGGATTTGTTCTCTGCGTTTTTGGAGAACAGGAGATCTAAGTCCGCCTCTCCTCTTTCCCGTAGACGAATAGACCTGAGCGATGCTTTGGTGGTCGCTGGAAGCACGCAAAGCGGAAAGACGCAGTGGGATATGCCCGCGGTTTCCATGCCGCTCGGGGTGTATGAGGGGAGAGAGGATGCAGGTGACTGGCTGAACAGGGCGTGTTCGGCTTACAACGACCACCACGCTTTGTTGCTCGACATTCCTTTCCAGCATCTGACCGGACGAGATGTGGCGCTTCGGCTTCGTGAAGTCATGGCCGAGGTGGTGTCTCGTCTGCTGGCAGTCCGGCTTCCTTCCGATCTGGTCATTGAGGGTGGAGCGACTGCTTCTGCCATCCTGAACAGGATGGGATGGGAGGATATGGCGGTGGCTGATGTCTTCTCACCTGGCGTGATCCGGTTGAGCGTGCCGGGAGGGTGCCTCCTGACGCTCAAACCGGGAAGTTATTCGTGGGGCGACTTGTTCCGCGGTGTGGATCCTTCTTGAGTTTCTCACGAGTCTCGTCAGGGCCTGACAACTCGTTTTTTCCCATCAATGATGTAGATTCCAGGCTGGGTGATGCGTTCGATGCGTTGCCCTTCCAGGTTGTAGATGCCACGGACAGTGCGGTGTGGTGCGGTTTCGGGGGTGGCAATGCCATTCTGGTCATCATCAGGATGGAAGGAGGCACTGTAGGTGAGTCTGAAGTTGTCGGCTTTGTACCATTTGCCGGCTTTCACTCCGATGGTCAGTCTGCCAGTGGTCGTACCTTCGTCGGCACGCACGGCGATGCTGTCGAGCACGGCCTCGGTGAAATAGTGCCTGCCAAAGGGATGGGCGGTGACTTCCGACGTGGTGTCACCGGCGAAGAGGGTGATGGTGTTGCCTTCGTCTGAAGCCAGTTGCGCACTCAACCGGTAGTAGCCAGGCACGAGGTCGTAAACTTCCTGTGAGATTCCTACTCCCAGCGTGTCACGGCTGCCATCCTCTCTGATGTAGTAGTAGCTGTTGTTGAGGAGGTAGTCGCCGTCGGCTTCCGAGGTGAAGTAGATATAGGAGGAGTTGGCGTAGACCCTGGCAGCGCTCGAGGCTGTAACTTGGGTGTTGAGGGGGGTGGATAGTGTCCAGCCGGTTGTGCTCTTCATCTCGAAAGAGGGATTCTTCACATTGCAGGTGAAGTCGACTTCCATGTTGCCCACATCCTTGATTTGCAGGATGTATTCATTGCCGAGGGTCAGCAGGTTCTCGGCCATGTTCTTGATTTTCGATGTGGTCTTGCTGGTGCGGAGGGTGAATTCTTTCTCGGCTTCGAGGATGGCGCTGAGATAGTTGTCGTAAGCCTCGTCGGTCACGATGTCACGGTAGCGCACGAGGGTATGGCGGGCTTTCTGGATGTTTTGTCCGAGTGTGGTATAGACGGGGTCCATCGTGGTGTTGCTGCTCACGAGGAAGAAATTCGTCACGTCATCGGCCATGAAGTATCCACGGAATGCCTCGATGGTTCCTTCTTTCTGGAAATCAAAAGATTGGTTTTCCTGTTGGTTGATGGTCATGGCTCCTTCTGGAACAGGGATGTTGAGGAAGGTGCCATGCAGGGCGGGGTCTGTATTCTCGGCGGGTGCTGCCACGACTTCCGTATCCTCTCCTTGCAGAAGGTGGTTGTCTGTGCAGGAGGTGGTCAGAAGGTAGGTCTTCCCGGGCTCGAGGGTGGTGACATCGGTGGTGCGCCCGCTGATGCCGGAGGCGGTGTGGCTGTCAATCCGGCGGGCGAAGACACCATAGGGCACCTCGGCTTGGAAGGGTGTGGTGATGAGGCTCCAGCGTGTGGAGGCATTGTCGACGGCCAGTTGGGCACGCGTGGCTTGAAACGCTGCCTTGGCGGCGAAGGGGTATCCGGGGATGAGTGTGAGCTGGTCGCAGCGGCCGCCTTTCACCACATTGGTGCCTTGGGCCATGCTTTCGTCGGCCACGTAGTAGAGGGCATTGGGATTGATGGTGATCGGGGAGAGTTCTCCTACGCCCGACACTTGGGTGAGGTCATAGGCGGTGGCGGTCTTGTAACTGCTCTTCTTGGCGATGGTAGTGGAGTTGAAGAGGATGGGATCCCAGTGTCCTTTCAGGGTGAGTATGCCATCGGTGAAATGGTCCACGGTGAGGTCGTTGGCCTTGAGGATGAAGTAGGCGGTGGTGTCGGTGGGCATGTCGCACAGGAGCGGGTCGCTGCTTCTTGGGATAGGACTTACGAGTGCCACGCGGTAGAGCTTGTCCTCGGCCAGCGGGGTGGAGGTGCTTTTCGAGATGTTGAAGGTCACTTCCAGCTCTTCTCCGGCACCGATGACCAAGGGCTCTATCTTGTAGTTGACCATCTGCCAGGTGTTGCCTTCGTCTTCGGTGGCATAGAGGTTAAGGCTCAGGTCGCTTTCGTAGGGGGAGATGCCTTTGTTGCGGATCGTGGCAGTCACTGAGGTTCTCGTCTTGTTGTAGACCAGGGTGTAGTCCTTGCCGCCATGATTCTCTTGTTCGGTCGTCCCGTTCACCCGAAGATTCTCCACCCACAGCTCTGCTTGATTATCGATGGCCTGCACCGTCTCCTGGGCGAGCACGTTGAGGTCTTCATCCGTGACGAAGAGATGCCATGTGTCGGTTGTAGTGGTCTTGGCGGGGAGAGTGATTTCCTCCGTCATTCCTGGCCGGATCACCGTCTCGGTGTCAGAAGAGGAGGCCTGCGATAGTTTGCTGGGTTTGTTGCCTGTGGTGTTGACGAAAAGGTAGATGCCCGAGAGGGGGACGCTTGAGTGGTTGCTCACCCCGACGACAATGTCGTTGGTGGCTTTGGCATAGACCCTCGCTGGCAGTTGGATGTCGGCTTTCAGGTTGTACTTCCTCGGGTGGATGTTATACATCACAGTCGGACTTTTCCCGAATATGATGTTGTTGTCGCCGCTCTCGTTCACGGTGTAGTACCCATCGCTCTGTCCGCCCCATCCGAAGTTGAAGTGAAACAGGTCGCCGCTGGCTTTGTAGCCGTCAATGACGAGGGCGTGGCCTTCCCATTCCTCGTTGTAGCCGGAGTAGACCAGGGGCAGTCCTTTTTCCAGGTCCTTGTAGAGGAGTGAGGCCCAGGAGGAGTCGGTGTGGTTGTTGTCCTTGTCGGCTCTCTCTGCGTTGAGATTATAGAGGTTGAAAGGGACATCCCAGATATAGGCACCTGAGGATTCTCCGTAGGTCATCCAACTCTGCATGCCTGTGGCGGCGACTACGGTTGCTACGGCATCACGGTATTCGGCGGGCTGCTGGTTGTAGGAGTCGAGCATCAGTTCCCATTTCAGCGGTGTGCCGGCCTTGATCTGGTATTCCGAGGTGGCTGGAGCATCACCATAGTCGTAGGTCGGGGTGGTGGCGGCTAATTTCGAGGGCATGTCTTTGCGCCAGAAATAGAACACCTGGGCACTGGCGATGGCTACGCATCCTGCAGCGGCGCGCTTCCCGTTGGCGAGTTTGGGCACTTTGTCGTTATAGGGGGTGTCCTGGTGCCAGTGTGAGGTGAGTATGGGGGGGATGTTGACGCGACCCTCGGCGTGGTACTTGCCGTCGGGAGCCTTTGCTGATGAGTCTTGATAGGGGGTGTTGAGTCCTTTTTCCTGGAGGGTCTCCACGATATGGGTGTAATGTGCCAACAGGTCCATCAGTTGCGGGGCTTCTTTCTGCTCGTCAAAGTCGCCGCTCTCAGTGTAGCCGATCAGGGTGGGGATGCAGTCGTCGCCGGCCACGATCACGTAGCCTTGTCCTGCTCCGCGGCTGAACACGTAATAGGGAGCGGTGGTTTTGCCGGCGCGCCTCGTCGGACTGTTGGGACTAAGGCTGACCGTTTGGCCTTCCACTTGATAGGCTTTTGCGATGGAGAGCGCACGTTGCGGACTGATGGGGGTGGCGGTGGCGCAAATGCTGAGAATGGCAAAGGATAGCAGGGAGGTCAGTTTTTTCATAGATAGGGGATGATGGGTTTTGATGATGTTGCAAAAGTAACAAAAAAATGTGATATACAGTGTGCCTTTCTTCTTAATCTCGGTATTTTTGATTAACTTTGTGTCGATTATCTTTTTTTCACTCAAAATGATCTGATATGAAAAAGATTACTTGTCTTCTTGCTCTTTTGGGGGCATTGGTGTTTACGGAGGCATGTCAACGTCTCAGCGAATCCCGGAAAACAGGGAATGAAGTGGTGTCTGTCAGTGTCGGCTCTTTCGATAAGATCCGTGTCCAGGCTGCCTGCAACCTGTCGTTTGAGGTCAGCGATTCAGTCTGCGTGACCTTGAGTGGCGATACCGTGCTCGTGGATGCAATCAGCATAGAAAAGCAGGATGGGTGGCTGGTCTTCAAAGAAAAGCGACCTTCAGTTAATCCTCCGGGAATCTTGGAAATCAAGGTGACAGCCCCTGCACTCTCAGGACTTGAAATGATGGGGGCTGGCGACGTGGTGATCCGTGGCGAGGTGAAAGCTGACTCTATGGCGCTTATGATGAATGGGGCCGGCTCCATCGTGGCCGACCGTATCTTCTGCCAACAACTGTCGGCCAATGTCAATGGCGCAGGATCGGTGAAATTGAAAAGTGTGACTGCGGACGACATCTCTCTCAGGTTGGATGGTGTGGGCTCTTTGGATGCAGCCTTCAGCGCTTCCGGTTCGTTGGATTGCGCATTGGCCGGCGTTGGCTCCGCCTATCTGGAGGGCGATGTGAAGTCTTTCAGCAAACATTCCAGTGGAGTAGGACATATTGATGCTGACAAACTAAAGGTAGGGAAATGAGGAAATTGTTCTTGCTTGTGCTCATGATGATGATGGGCATCGGCGCCAGATCAAAGGATTACAATATCTTGGATTACGGGGCGGTGAGAGATACCGCTCGACTGAGTACGGCTGCCATCCAGAAAGCCATTGATCAATGTGCCGGCGATGGCGGGGGACGGGTGCTGGTGCCTGCGGGTGATTTTAAGACGGGCACCCTCGTGCTCCGCTCCCGGGTCAACCTCCATCTGTCGATGGGAGCCACGCTTTATGGCAGTACGACGCTCAGCGATTACCGTCCCATGAAGTCTGACTACGTCTCTCTTCGTACGCAGACCGAGACGGTGCAACTCATCTATGCGGATCATGCCGACAACGTAGTGATCGATGGCCATGGGGTGATCGATGGACGTGGAAGGGCTTTCCCAAAACTGTCGTGGAATGACGAGGGCATCACCCGGCCGCATCTGCTCAGGTTCATCCAGTGCCGTGATGTGGTTGTCAAGGATGTCACGTTGCGCAATTCGGGCTGCTGGATGCAGCATTACCTGGCTTGCGACAGGGTGCGCATTGAGGGTATCGTGGTGTTCAACCGCAACAATTACAACAACGACGCACTCGATATCGATGGCTGTCATGATGTGGTGGTGAGGGGCATGATCGCCGACAGCGATGATGACGCCATCACGCTCAAGAGCACTTCTCCACGCCTATGCGAGAATGTGCGCATCGCCGACTGTGTGGTGTCCAGCCATTGCAATGCCATCAAATTGGGAACAGAGACGAATGGCGGCTTCCGCAATATCAATATCTCTGGCATCGTCGTCAAACCGAGTGAGGACCAACGGGAGAAATTCTTCGGGCAGTGGATCGGCTCATCGGCCATTTCTCTCGAAATCGTCGACGGAGGGGTGCTCCAGAATGTCAATGTGTCGGACATCACGGTCGAAGGCACGGAGTCTCCCATTTTCGTCCGTCTCGGAAACCGCGGAAGGGGATATAAGGATGGACAGGTGATCGCTGATGTCGGCATGATCGATGGCGTTCATCTCGATAACATACAGATTCACAACGCCGGGTCGATGGGCTGTTCCATCACCGGACTGCCGGGCCATCCCGTGCGCAATGTATGGCTCTCCAACATCTCACTCCACCAGAAGGGTGGGGTGGCGGCTTCTGATCTGCAGGAGATAGAGAAGACTGTGGCCGATGAGAAGGAGAAAGAATATCCCGAGGCTACGATGTGGGGAAATCTGCCTGCAAAGGGCTTTTACGTGCGTCACGCGCAGAATGTCGGTTTTGACAAAGTGCGCGTGACGACTGTGTTTCCTGATGCCCGGCCGGATTTCGTCCGGGTGGATGTGGAATGATGTCCTTGCAAGGCCAATGGATTAATCCATCTCTTCGTCGGCTTCGTAGCCTCCCATCTCGCGGATGGCGTTCTTCAGCATGGTGTGCTGACGGTAGAGATGGTTGACGGCTTCCTCGCCTTGGGTATAGTCGTGCATCGGACTCTTGAGGAAGAAACTGAGGAAACGCTGGATGCCGTAGCGGCCGGCTCGTGCTGCCACGTCGATCAATAAGCAGAGGTCCAGGCATACCGGTGCGGCAAGGATGGAGTCACGGCAGAGGAAGTTGATCTTGATCTGCATCGGATAGCCCATCCAGCCGAAGATGTCGATGTTGTCCCAACTCTCCTTGTTGTCGTTGCGGGGTGGATAGTAGTTGATGCGCACTTTGTGATAGTAGTCGGTGTACAGCTCTGGCTGTTCGTCGGCTCTCAGAATGGTTTCCAGGGTGGAGAGCTTCGATACTTCCTTGGTGCGGAAGTTGGCGGGCTCGTCAAGCACCAGACCGTCGCGGTTGCCGAGGATATTGGTCGAGAACCATCCATCGAGGCCCAGGCAACGGGTGCTGATAATCGGGGCGAAACCGGATTTCACCAAGGTCTGCCCGGTCTTGAAGTCCTTGCCGGCGATGGGCATTTTCGTTCGCTCTGCCAGTTCCCACATCGCAGGGATATCAACGGTCGTATTGGGGGCTCCCATCACAAACGGCGCTCCCTCCATGAGCGACGCATAGGCATAGCACATCGATGGCGCCACATGCTCGCGGTCGTCAGCCTTCATGGCTGCTTCCAAGGCTTCCAGACTGTAGTGTACCTTCTCGTCGATAGGCACGTAGATCTCCGTGGAAGCGGCCCATAGCACCACAATCCTCTCGCACTGCTTCTCTTGCTTGAATTGGCGGATATCGGCACGCAACTGCTCTACCATGTCCCAACGGGTCTTGGCGTCCTTCACGTTGTCGCCGTCAAGACGCTTGGCGAAATTCTTGTCGAAGGCGGCCTTCATGGGCACGATCTGCTCAAGCTCTTCCCTCACTGGATCGATGTCTTCTTTTTTCAAAACCTCAGCATAGACCGCCGATTGATAGGCATTCTGGGGATAGACATCCCAACAACCGAAAACAATGTCGTCGAGACTGGCGATGGGGATGATGTCACGGTAGTGCAGGTATTTCTTCTCTTCGCCTTTGCCGATCCTGATCTTGTCGTACTGGGTCATCGATCCAATCGGTTTCGACAGTCGTTTTCTCGACATCAAAACGCCTGCCATGAAAGTGGTGGCCACGGCACCGTTGCCGACAACCAGAATTCCTAATTTCCCGCTTGGGATTTTTGTCATTGCTTGTTTCATTGCCTTTATTTGAAAATATTTGTTTGAATTGTTTCCGACAAGCAAAGTTATCTTTTTTGTGACAATTACGGATAACAAAAGACTTTTTTTTATGAAAATGTAACGAAATGGTGGCTTTTTGTTACGTTTTTCAGCTTATTTCACCCTCCAGACGTTGAGCGTGATACCTCCTGGCTTGCCGGAGAATGAGGGTTGGCATACGAAAATGGAACTGTTGAGCCAGGCATATTTGCTGTCGGTGGGGGCTTCAAACGTCGGGGCGCACTTGAAGTAGAACGATGGGGTGTCGCCTCTTTTTTCTCCTCCTGTCTGGATGATGCCTCTGTTGCGCACATGGATGTAGACTCCGTCATCGGTCTTGATGGAGTAAATGGCTTCCAGTTCCGTGCGGTTGTCATGGGCCAACTGATAGTCGGCTCCGCCGTTGAGAACTGTTCCCTTGATTCCCGGACCTTCGAATGTTCCGCCGGTAATAGGGATCACCATTCGCCGGCCATGAGGGGTCTCGCCCACGGTATAGGCTTCACCAAGGGTGACATACAGTTGCACAGCAAATTCCAACTGAGGGGTCTCGGCTGCCGTGGGTTCTTGAATCTGTGCGTGAGTTGTAAGTGCCATGAGGGTCATGGCCATCCAAAGAATCGCTTTTTTCATGTCGATGAACAAAAAAGGTTAATAAATGACAGTTTGAGGTGCCTGCTGGATTCGAACCAGCATCTTGCAGTGGATCTATTTGAAGTAAGCCATAATTAGACCTTAGATGAAGGTAATTTTATCGCTGAAATATGCACGTTCTAACCAATTAAACTAAAGCACCTATTTCCCCCCTTATCATTTTATTGACGATTCAAGGCAGGGTTTTCTATCAATCCTGTCTGTTTTTTAACCTTTTTTAAACTTTTTGCATTATGGCTACTCAGCACTTCACTTTCCCTTCTTATGACCATCGGGATTTGTCGTTGTTCATCGGGATTTGTAAT
>CAMNIN010000033.1 GCA_946540735.1 uncultured Prevotellaceae bacterium
TGGATGCAATAATCCAACGTTTGTTGAATCTTGGCTATTGCCTGTTCCTGTTCGTTCATACTATGACTTAACTGCTATTTACGGTGCAAAGATAGTCAAATTCAGTGAGAAAAGGAAAGAAATGGGTGATGTACTACGTTTCTTTAACTTTTCATCTTCCCTCTTTTCGTTTCTTTGACCAACTTTCTGTTATACGTTCAAAATTAACACCTTTTTAACACCTCAGAAAAAGAAAACACCTTGTAAATCAACGACTTACAAGGTGTTCTAAGTACCCAGAGCCGGGGTCGAACCGGCACGGGTTGCCCCACTGGTGTTTGAGACCAGCGCGTCTACCGATTCCGCCATCTGGGCTTCAAAAGTGGTGCAAAGTTACACATAAAATCTGAAATGACAAATTTTTGTTCAAAAAAACACTAAAAACTTGTTTTTATCGTTTGATAAATGTATATACATCTTTTCATTTCTACCTAAAAGCCTATTTTATGCCGACTGAATCCAAGAATTTCTGCATCATCCTGGCTGGAGGTGTCGGAAGAAGATTGTGGCCTACCAGCAGGAAAAGTCGCCCCAAGCAATTCGTCGACCTCTTCGGAGTTGGACGCACTTTGCTCCAGCAGACTTTTGACCGTTTCGCCCGCATCATCCCCACTGAGAATATCTACGTCACCACAAACGACGACTACGAGGCCATCGCACGTGCACAGCTCCCTATGCTACCTGAGGGCAACTTCATCGGTGAGCCCATCAACCGCAATACGGCCCCAAGCGTGGCCTGGGGGTGTTACCGCATCCTCAAAGCTTGCCCGGAGGCCAACGTGATCATATCTCCCTCCGATCAGGCCGTCATCGGGCAGGAGCAGTTTGAGCGAAATGTGAACGACGCCCTTAAATTCGTTTCACAGCACGATGGCATCATCGCCATGGGCATACGCCCCTCAAGACCGGAACCGGGATACGGATATGTGCAGATGGGCGACGCTTGCGGTGCCGAAAACATGTTCTGCGTCAAATCTTTCACCGAGAAACCTGAGCGCAATTTCGCACAGATGTTCATGGACAGCGGTGAGTTCCTATGGAACACGGGCATCTTCGCCTCCAGCGCGCGGCACTTGCTGAAGCATTGCAAAGAAATCATGCCCGCTCCTTTCCGGCAGATAGAGACCGACGGAAGGGCGGTATCCGACCTCGACGAGGAGGCAAAGCTGGTGTGGGACTATTTCTCGCTGTTCCCTAATCTCTCGATCGACTATGGTGTGCTGGAGCATGCCGACGATGCCTTCGTGATGCTCTGCGGTTTCGGATGGGCCGACCTGGGCACCTGGCATTCCATCTACGAGGCGGAGAGCAGGGGCGAGGGCGACAACGTGGTGCTCGGCAGCGAGGTGATGCTCGACGACTGCCACGACTGCATCATCAAACTGCCCAAGGAGCGGCTCGGTGTCTTCAGCGGACTCGATGGCTATATCGTGGTGGAAAACGAAAATGTGCTGATGATCTGCAAAAAAGGCGACTCATCAGCACAAATACGTAAGTTTACCAACGAAGTGCAAGTGAAACTGGGCGGGAAGTTTATTTGAACTCCGCCCGGATCTTCGCTGCGATTTCCTTGAACTCCTCCTCACTGAGTTTCAACTTCGGATTGGAGAAAAGCATGTCCTTCTCACTCTGCATCGGAATGAGATGGATATGGGCGTGCGGCACTTCCAATCCCAGGACTGCCATGCCTACCTTCACACAGGGGAAGGCTTTCTTGATGGCGATGGCCACATGCTTGGCGAATACCTGCATCTCTGCCAACTCGTCGTCCTCAAGGTCGAAGATGTAGTCCACTTCACGGCGGGGAATCACCAGCGTGTGACCCTTCACCAGGGGATTGATGTCGAGGAATGCGTAGAACTTCTCGTTCTCGGCGCACTTGTAGCTGGGTATCTCACCAGCGGCTATCTTGGAAAAAATACTCATAGTCGTATCGTTGCTGCCTGGTTAAATCGAAATCTTGTCTATACGAAGCTTGATGGTGCCACGGGGTATCTGGATCTCTACCTCGTCGCCCACTTTCTTGTTGAGAAGACCCTGAGCAATGGGGGTCTTGATCGAGATCTTGCCCTCACGGAGATTGGCCTCGTTCTCGCTCACAATGGTATATGACATCTTGGCCTTGGTGGTGAGGTTGGTCATCTCCACCTTCGAGAGGATCTGCACGCAATCGCTGCTCAGACGGGAGGTGTCCACAATCTTTGCCTCGGCGATGGCCATTTTCAGACGGTTGATCTTGTCCTCCAGATGGGCTTGCGCCTCCTTGGCGGCATCATACTCCGAATTCTCACTCAAGTCACCCTTGTCGCGGGCCTCGGCAATGGCTGCGGAGGCCTTGGGGCGCTCGATGGATTCCAGACGTTGTAGTTCGGCTATCATTTTGTCGTAGCCTTCTTGCGACATGTAAGTCATGATGGTATTCTTTTTTAAAGTTAATCGTTTGATTTGAATGCAAAAAAATTATGAATTCCGACAATGCTGGAATGCCGGAATTCAGATAACTCTTTGGCGATTTGATTATTTCGCCGACAAAGTTAGTATAATATTTTCAATTCGGCAATTTTTTTGAGGTTTATTTTTTCCACTACACCTCATTCGGAGTCGACGTGCGGATGTTGCGGGGATGATGGTCAAGGATTTGTTGACGGAGCGTCGACATGTCGATGTGGGTGTAGATTTCGGTGGTGCTGATGCTCTCATGGCCGAGCATCGACTGGATGGCACGGAGGTCGGCGCCACCCTCCAACAGGGCGGTGGCGAAGGAGTGGCGCAGCGTGTGAGGGCTCACCGTCTTCGGGATGCCGGCGTCTGCGGCCAACTGCTTGATGATGAGCAGGATCATCGTCCGGGTGAGGTGGGAACCGCGGCGGTTGAGGAAGACATAGTCCTCTTCTCCTGGCTTGATGCTCATGTGGCATCGGTCGTCAAACCAGAACGAGAGTTCCTCGACGGCTCTCGACGAGATGGGCACCAGACGCTCCTTGCTGCCTTTGCCGATCACCCGGAGGAATCCCTCGTCGAGATATAGTGAGGAGAGGCGCAGCGTGACCAGTTCGCTGACACGCAGACCGCAACTGAACAGCACCTCGATGATGGCTCTGTTGCGATGGCCTTCCCACTTGGTGAGGTCGATGGCAGCCTCCATACGGTCCACTTCCTCAGTGGTGAGCACCTCGGGCAGGTGGTCTCCCAACTGGGGGGATTCCAGGAGTTCTGTGGGGTCGCTCTCGATCCGCCCGTCAAGGGTCATGAAACGGTAAAAAGAGCGCACGCCACTGATGATGCGGCATTGCGACCGCGGACCGATCCCGATGTCGTGGAGTCCGGCCACAAAATGACGGAGGTCGTCGAGGGTGACATCTGCAGGATCTATCCCCTCTCCCCTCAAATAGATGAGCAGTTTCTGCAAATCACGGAGATAGGCTTCCTGCGTGTTCGACGACAAATTGCGCTGCAATTTGAGATAGCGGCGGTAGGATACGACAACATTCGACGGGCTTTTCTTGTCTGTTTCCATGATTTTTCTTAATTTTGTGGCTTGGATGATGCAAAATTACTAAAAATTCACGAAATGAGGATACAAATCATCAACGGGCCCAACCTCAACCTTCTCGGTGTGCGGGAGCCGGGCATCTACGGGAGCGAATCTTTCGACTCCTACCTTCCACTGCTGCGCAGCCGGTATCCCGATGTGGACATCGACTATTTCCAAAGCAATGTCGAGGGACTGATGATCGACAAAATGCAACAGGTGGGATTCTCCGCCGACGGCATCATACTCAATGCCGGGGCCTACACTCACACCAGCGTGGCTCTTCACGACTGCATCCGGGCTCTGAAATGCCCCGTGATCGAAGTGCATATCTCGAATGTGCATCAGCGCGAGGAGTTCCGCCACCACTCCATGATCAGCAGTGCCTGCCAGGGCGTGATATGCGGATTCGGCCTCGACTCCTACCGACTGGCGCTCGAAGCTCTTATCGAAAGCAGGAAATGAACGACAACGGGGCTCTGGAGGATTATATCCTGAAGCATATCGACCCGGAGGGCGACTACCTCTACCGGCTCTACCGTGCCACCAACATCCAACTGCTCCGGGGACGCATGGCAAGCGGACACCTACAAGGCAGACTGCTGAAAATGCTGGTCAGGATGATCCGGCCGAAAAACATCCTCGAGGTGGGCACCTTCAGCGGATACAGCGCCATCTGCATGGCCGAGGGACTGGAAGACGGCGGAAGGGTCTATACCTTCGAGATCAATGATGAGCAGGAGGACTTCACACGGCCTTGGATCGAAGGGGCTGACGTGGCCGACAAAATCTCCTTCATCATCGGCGATGCCATCACCGAGGCTCCACGGCTGGGGATAGATTTCGACATGGTGTTCATCGACGGTGACAAACGCACCTATGTACCCACCTACGAAATGGCGATGAAGGTGACTCGCCCGGGTGGGTTCATCCTGGCTGACAACACGCTCTGGGACGGACACGTGGTGGACCATGACTACGACCGCGATGCTCAGACACAGGGCATAGAACGCTTCAACGACCATGTGGCGGCCGACTCACGCGTGGAAAAGGTGATACTGCCCTTGCGCGACGGACTGACCATCATGAGAAAGAAAGACTAAAAAACCAACAAAACAGATAATATGAGAAAAAAAATGATGCTCTCGCTCCTGTTCTTCTTCCTCACCCTATGTGTGTCTGCACAAAGCCTTATCGGGGAATGGGTATCGGAAATGCAGCAAGATGGGGCAAAACTGACTTTCGAACTGACGGTGAAAGACAAAAAAAACTTGTCGATCACTGTCCGGACTTCCTTGTATGAGGAGGATTCCATGGACATGAGTTTCCATCTCACCGTCAATGGATCATACACCGTCAATGACGACATCTTGAGAATAGATTTCGACAGAGAGAACGCTGTGACCAAAATCGACAAAATCGAGTTTTTCGGAGAGGCCGCACAAATCGCCAAGAACAATCCCGAGACGGCCGATTTCGTGAAAAAAATGATGGAGAGCCAAATCGATAACTCAAAAGATGACCTGCTCAAAGAACTGCCGGCCGACGGCGAGATGAAAATCGTCAAACTCACCGATACAAATCTCCTACTCGATGGCAGCGACAATAAAGACGGCAGCGACATCGTCGAATTCACAAGAAAATAAACAGACATGCAAGAAACAAGACAAAACCGAATAGCAAGACTGCTGCAAAAAGAACTGAGCCTCATCTTCCAATCACAGACCCGGATGATGAGGGGGGTCATGGTCAGCGTCACAAGATGCCGCATCTCACCCGACCTGAGCATCTGCACCGCTTATCTCAGCGTTTTCCCTTCTGAGAGAGGCGAGGAAATCATCAACAACGTGAATGCCAACGAGAAGACAATCAGGTACGAACTGGGTACACGCGTGAGGCACCAGATGCGCATCATTCCCGAACTGCGCTTTTTCATCGACGACTCTCTCGACTATATCGAGCATATCGATGAACTCCTGAAAAAATAAGGGCTCACAACCACCGACAAGCATGAATTTCCCCTTCTACATCGCACGCCGGTATCTCTTCTCGAAAAAGAGCACCCATGCCATCAATCTTATCAGCGCCGTCTCCGTGGTGGGGGTGGCGACTGCCACAATGGCTTTGGTGGTCACGCTGAGCGTGTTCAACGGGTTCCACGACCTCGTGGCATCGTTCTTCACTTCATTCGATCCGCAGATCAAAATCACACCCGTCAAGGGAAAGACGGTGCCAGCCGACGACCCCGTACTGACGGCCATCAAACAACTTCCAGAGGTGGAGGTGGCCATGGAGAGTATCGAGGACCAAGCCCTGGCCATCTACCGCGACAGGCAGTCGATGGTGGTCATCAAAGGCGTGGAGGATAACTTCAGCCTGCTGACGCATTTCAACGAGATCCTATACCCCGACGCAGGGACCAGCACGCAACTGCATGCCGGCAACCTGGAATATGGCATTCCTGGCATAAGACTCGCCCAGATGCTCGGCACCGGGGCCTATTGGCAGGGATACCTGCATATCTATGCTCCAGAGCGCGAGGGACAGCTCGACATGACTGACCCGGAGAGCGCTTTCACGGCCGACTCACTGCTCTCAACGGCCGAGGTGTTCAACGTCAGCCAATCAAAATACGACCGATACTATATCGTCACTTCTATCGCTTTCGCACGCAACCTTTTCGGACAGCAGGGCATGCTGTCATCGCTTGAACTGCGGCTAAAACCGGGGTGCGACTTCGAGGGGGCGAAAAAGAAAATGAGAGACATCGCCGGCGAGAAATACAAGGTGCTCGACCGCTATGAGCAACAGGCCGACACTTACAAAATCATGAAAATCGAGAAACTCATCGCCTATGTCTTTCTCACATTCATCCTCATGGTGGCTTGCTTCAATATCATCGGCTCGCTGTCGATGCTCATCATCGACAAGAAAGAGGATGTGATGACCTTGCGCAACCTGGGGGCTTCCAAAAAACAGATCTCAAGCATCTTCATGTTTGAGGGCAGGATGATCGCCGCGGCAGGGGCGGTCTTGGGCATCTTGCTGGGACTGCTGCTCTGCTGGATCCAACAGACTTTCGGCGTCGTGACGCTCGGAAGAAGCAGTGGCGCGTTCGTGGTCGATGCCTATCCCGTCAGCGTGCATTTCTGGGACATCGTCATCATTTTTATCACGGTCATCGCCGTCGGATGGATTGCTGTGTGGTATCCCATCCGCCATCTGAGCAAGAGACTGCTGGGCGACTAAATGCTTTCCATGGTGTCGCTCAGCACCACATGCTCCACTTCGATACGCTCGTGCAGAAAGAGACTGGCGTTCTCTGAGAACTTCTCCGCACTCTCGGTGGTGAGATAGCGCACCTCTCCTCCACGGTGGCACTTGACTTCCATCTCGGGATGGCGGTCCAGATAATTGCGCAGACTCTCAGCCACATAGACGCCTTGCTCGACGATGCGCACACCTGGCCTCAACTCATCAAGCGACCGACGGATTTTGGGCACGAGCATGGGGTAATGTGTGCAGCCTAAAATCACCGTGTCGATCTCTGCGTCGGACTCGAGCAACTGGCGGAGATACTTCCTCACAAAATAATCGGCTCCATCTCCCGATGCCTCGTTGTTCTCCACCAGGGGCACCCACATCGGACAGGCCATGCCCGTGACTTGGATGTCAGGATACCGCTTGCCGATCTCTATGTCATAACTGTGGCTCTTGATTGTACCCTCGGTGGCCAGCACACCGACATGGCGGCTGCGGGTGATGTTGCCGATCACCTCGGATGTGGGGATGATGATGCCAAGCACCCGCCTGTGGGCATCGATATGGGGCAGGTAGAGCTGCTGGAAACTGCGCAGGGCTTTCGCCGATGCGGTGTTGCAGCCTAAGATCACCAAATGGCAACCCATGGAGAAAAGATACTCCACGGCCTGGCGGGTGAAGTCACGCACCACCTCAAAAGAACGGGTGCCATAAGGGGCGCGGGCGTTGTCGCCCAAATAGATGTAGTCGTACTCGGGCATCAGGCGGCGGATGCCGCTCAGAATGGTCAGCCCACCATAGCCTGAGTCGAATACACCGATCGGACCGGGCGACGACGACAGGGATTTGACGGTCATCGGGAGGCCTCCTTCACCAATTCAGATATGTCCTCACCCATCTCCGGATTGACAAAGGGCAGGGCATCTCCGTCTGTATTGAGGATGAACGCATAGCCATGGTCGGTGCCGATCTGACTGAGCACCCTGGAGAGCTTCTCACGCAGCGGGGCGTAGGCTTCTTTCTCTGCCTGCTGGAGCAACTTCGCCGACTCTGCCTTGAAGGCTACATTCTTCTTGAGAAGTTCCTGTAGCTCTGTCTGGCGCTTCTGCAATATCGTCGGGGCAAAATCACTCTGACCGTCGAGAAACTCCTCATACTTGCGGTTGAACTCATCCTCCACCCGCTTCATCTCGGCATCATATTTGGCCTTCAGATCGGCCAGGTTGGCCTGGGCCAAAGCATATTCGGGCAGCGACTTGAAGGCTTCCTCATAGCTGAGATAGCCAAACTTCATCTGCGCACTGGCCAACAGCGGCAGGGCTGCCAGTAATAACAACAAACCATACTTTCTCATGACAATACAGTTTTTTTAAGCAAACAGGGGCAGGCATTTCCTGCCTGCCCCTGCCTATCTTAGTGTGAACAAGACAGATTATTTCATCTTCGAGATCTGGGCCTTCACCTCTGAGGTGAGGTCCTTGCTGATCGTGTCGTTGATATAGAGCACGTTGTTGGTCTCCATGATGTAGACGTAGCCACCGCTCTTACCGACTGCCTCAATGGCCTGGCGCACCTTGGTGAAGATGGGCTGCAACTTGTCCTGCTGGGCTTTCTGGAATTCCTGCTGGTTTTGCTGGGCCTGCTGAGAAATGCGGTTGTACATCTCCTGAAGCTTGGTCTCCTGCTCCTGCTGCTGAGTGGCGTTCATCGAACTCTTCTTCTTGTCGTAATCCTCTGCCAGACGCTGAAGCTCGTCCTGAGAAGCCTTGAGCTCGTTCTCATACTGCTTGCCGATGGCCTCGATCTCGCCATTGGCACGGCTGAACTCGGGCAGAGACTGGATGATTGACTGTGTATCAACATGTCCGAACTTCTGTGCGAAGGTGGCAAGAGGTGCGAACAACATCAACATTAAAATAATCTTTTTCATTTTCTCGTTGTCGTTAAATTGTTATTGTTTTCCTTGTTATTCAGTGAAATGCGGCTGCAAAGATAGCGAAAGCGATGCACACCACAAAATAAATCACGTAATTTCGTTAATTAATGGAGTAGCCCAACTTCTCGAGCACCTCGTTGCTGATGTCGATCTTCGGAGATCCAAAGATGATGCCAGCATCACTCGAACGGTCGAGGACCAGCGAGTAACCGCGCAGTTCGGAAATATCCTTCACCGCATTGTAAATCTCTTCCTGGATCGGGGTCATCAGACTCTCGCGCTTCTTGAACAACTCGCCTTCCGGACCGAAATACTTGCGCTTCAGCTCACTCGATTCCTTCTCTTTGTTCATGATGTCTTCCTGGCGCTTCTTCTTCTGCTCCTGAGAGAGGAACACCACTTCGTTCTGGTAGTTCTTATACATCGTGGCTGCCTCGGTGTTGAGGGCCTCCACTTCTGCCTGCCATTTCTTCGACACCTGGTTGAGCTGCTCATTGGCACGCTCGTAAGCGGGTATGTTCTTGAGGATATAGTCCATGTCGATCAGCGCGAACTTCTGCGCATTGGCTGTCAGCGCCATCAGTGCCAACAAACCCATCATCATCATTTTTCTCATCGCGTTATGATTTTTTGGTTCGTATTAAATCTTGTTTCTCTTTTCCTCGCATCAGAATTCCTGACCGAGCACGAAGTGGAACTGTGAGCCTCCCTTGCGGCCCCATACCTTGTCGAAACCGTAAGCCCAGTCGATACCCATAAGTCCTACCATCGGCAGGAAAATACGCACACCTGCACCGGCGGAGCGCTTCATGTCAAACGGGTTGAACTTCTTGGCGTCGGTCCATGCATTACCTGCCTCAAGGAAGGTCAGACCATAAATCGTGGTGTTGCCCAACAGGAAAGGATAGCGGAGCTCGAGCGACAGACGGTCGTAGGCATAGCCTGCAGCACCCGACGGGGTGAGTGATCCGTTCTCATAACCTCTCAAACCGACGGTCTCCTCTGCGTAACCGGTGGAGTAGCCGCTCATGCCGTCGCCACCCACATAGAAGGTCTCAAAGGGCGATTTCTTGTACTTGTTGTAGTAACCGAGCAGTCCAAATTCCACACGGGTCATGAGCACCAGGCATTTCGTGCCGCCGGTGAGGGCGGAGAAGGTGCGTGACTTGAATTTCCACTTGTGGTATTCCACCCAGCGGTATTTCTTCTGCTGCTCTTCGGTGAAGGTGGCCGAACGGTAGTCGGTGGCCAGATTCTCATAGTCGACATTGTCCCATTTCGACCATGGCGGCGTGATTGAGACGGATGCCGTGAACTCTGAACCGCGGCGCGGGAATAACTGGTTGTCGGTCGACACTCGAGAGAGGGCAATGTTGAAATTGAGGTTGTTGCAGTTACCGGTGGTCACGAGGAAGTAACTCCAGTTCTTGAGCATGTAGCGGGTGTAGCCCACCGACATGTTGAGCATGAAGTAGTCGTCTGGCCAGCGCAGGCGCTTGCCCCATCCGAGAGAGGCTCCGAGCAGCTGCACATACTTGTCGGGATCGTAATAGCTCTCGTAATTGTTGTAATAGCTGCTGCCATAGCCGCCATAGAGATAGTTGTAGTAGCTGTAGCGGTAGGCTGAGTTGTAGTAGGTGCTCGAGATGTCGGTCTGCTTCGAGTAGTAGAGGCCGACACTGAACTGTATCGGGCGCTTCCCACCAAACCAGTTGGTGGAGTATGAGATATTGCCTGAGTTGTAGTAGGTACCGTTAGACTGCCATCCGATGGAGAGCACCTCACCGTCGCCGATAGGCATGATGCCGCGGTGCTCCTTGTTCTTGTTGAAGAGGTTACGCATGGAGAAGTTATTGAGCTTCAGTCCGATACGTCCGATCACACCGGTCTGTCCCCATCCCAGTGAGAACTCGATCTGGTCGTTGGATTTCTGCTCAAGGTTATAATTGATGTCCACCGTTCCGTCTTCTTGGTTGGGCTGCACGTCAGGATTGATCTTCTCGGGGTCGAAATGGCCCATTGACGCCAGTTCACGCACCGTACGCTGCAGAGCGTCCTTGGAGAACAGGTCGCCGGGCTTGGTGCGCAGCTCGCGGCGCACCACGTTCTCATAAAGCCTGTCGTTGCCGTTGATCCTCACATGGTTGATATGGGCTTGTGTGCCTTCCTGGATACGCATCTCCAGGTCGATGGAGTCACCCACGATATTCACCTCGGTGGGGTTGAGTCCATAGAAGAGGTAACCCTTGTTCCAATAGTTGTTGCCCACGGCGTCATCGTCCTCGGTGAGTCGCTTGTTGAGCTGTTTCTGGTTGTAGACGTCGCCGGTCTTCATGCCGAGCACCTTGCTCAGATAGTCGGTCGAATAGACGGTGTTGCCCACCCAAGTGATGTTGCGCAGATAGTATTTCTTGCCTTCTTCCACCTTCACGTAGACATTCACGTGCTTGTCGTCGACATTCCACACGCTGTCCTCGAGGATGGTGGCGTCGCGGTAGCCATACTCGTTGTATTTTTCGATGAGCTTCTGCTTGTCTTCCTTCCAACGCTCTGGGGTGAATTTCTTCGACTTGAGAAACGACGACAACTTGCCGGCCTCATGGGTCTTGGAGAGGGCACCCTTGCGGAACAGGCCGCCCTTGATCTTCTTGTCGCTGAGCATCTCATTGCCGTCGATGATAATCTCGCGCACCTTCATCTTCTCCTTCTTGTCCACCACCACGTCGAGGATCATCTGGTTCTTGTTGGTCACGTCATCACGCTGGATGATGTTGATCTCAGCATTCTTGTAGCCTTTGTCGTCGAAGTATTTCTTGGCCAGGATCTTCGCACGGTCGATGATATTGGGGGTGATCTGGCCTCCCTTGATGATGCCGAGCTTGGCTTCCATGTCCTCACGCTCCGATTTCTTCAGTCCGATATAGTTGATGGTGGAGACGCGGGGACGCATGGTCAGGTTGATGCGGAGGTAGATCCGGTCGTCGACGATGGAGTCGGCAGAGATCGACACCGTGGAGAAAAGACCATAGCGCCAGTAGCGCTTCACGGCATCGGTGATCTCATTGCCGGGCACGGTGATGGTCTGGCCCTCGGTGAGTCCGGAGATGCCTGAGAGCATGTAGTCCTCGTAGCCTTCCACATCAGATACCGCCACGCCGCCGATGACAAGCGTGCGGGGGATACCGGCATACGAGATGTCGGGGTTGATGATCTTTTCCTGCGCATGCGACGACAGCGATGCGGCCAGGATGACCAGAGCAAGGATTTTCCTGATATATCTCATGATATCTTTTTGTCGTTTTTATGAATTAGCGCCTTCCACCTGAGCCTCCGTCTTGCCGAATCTGCGCTGCCGGTTCTGGTAGCACCGGATGGCTTCATGCAGGTCTTCCTCCATGAAGTCAGGCCAGTAGGTGTCGCAGAAATACAGTTCGGAATAGGCGATCTGCCATAGCAGGTAGTTGGAGACGCGCACCTCTGCTCCCGTACGGATGAGAAGTTCGGGGTCGGGCATGAAGTTGGTCACCATGTGGCGCGACATCAACTGCTCATCGATGTCATCGATGCTCAGCGTGCCTGCCTTCACCTCGGCGGCGATCTCACGTGTGGCACGGGTGATTTCCCAGCGCGACGAGTAGCTCAGGGCCACGATCATCTGCATCGTGGTGTTGCCTGCGGTGTGGTCCATCGTCTCCTGCAGTTTCTCCTGCACGTCCTTGGGTAGACGCTCGATCTCGCCGATGACGCGGAACCTCACGTTGTTCTTCATGAAAATCTCGTCTTCCAGCGACGACAGCACCAAGCTCATAAGCGATGCGATCTCGTCGACAGGACGGTTCCAGTTCTCTGTCGAGAAGGTGTAGAGCGTGAGGTATTTCACACCCAGGCGGGTGCACTCCGAGGTGATGCGCCTGACGGCGTCGACACCGGCCTGATGTCCGAAACTGCGGGGCTTTCCTTGTTCTAATGCCCAACGGCCATTGCCGTCCATGATGATGGCAATGTGCTCGGGTATACGGTTTAAGTCCAAATTATTCATCTTCATTATGACATGTTCTACATTTGGCCATGAAACTATAGGTGAGGGTCGCTTTCAGGGCCGAGAAGCAGTCGGTGTTCTTGAAGAGTCCGCTGCTCTTTATTCCATACGGGTCGGGCGACCCGTCGAGTTTATCGCTGAGCGAGAAGTGCACGGCCCATTCCACTCCCAGGTTGAGACGGTCGGCCAACTTGTATTTCACGCCGAATCCCAGGGGGAGGTTGGCGGTGAAGACATTCTCGTTGGCCTTCACGAAGGTGAGGCCGAGACCGATGGCGACAAACGGCGTGAGCCGCTTCGCACCGCGGTAGTCCCTACCTGTGCCGTAGGGCCAGAAGTTGTATTCATAGGTGGCACTGAGGTCCACCAGGGAGTTGTTGAACTCGTATGGCATCTCGGCCGTTCCGGGGAAGTAGGTCTCTACGTTTTTCGAACTTCCTTTCAGCTTGCCATAGCTCAGGTCGAGTTTGAACCCATGATAGGGGTTGATAATGCGGCGCAACACGACCGAAGCCATGGGCTGCATCCCCTTGGTGATATTCGCATTGTAGTCTCCCTCATAGGTCACCATGCCCAATCCGCCTCCGATTTCCATACGGTATTCCACGTCGCCTTGGGCATGAGCGAAAGCCGACGGTAGCACCAGGAGGATCAGGAGCAATTTTCTCATAGGCTGGTGATGATGTTCACTCGGTGAAAGCGGTCTGATACTTACTGGACGTTCCTGTCAGATGGCCACTCCATACCTGCCCGCTACCGCCGCAGATCAGCCAGAGGTTGCTTTCGGAGTCGACGATCAGCGACATCACGTCATTGCTCTCGAGGGCTGAGGGCAGCGTGACCGACGATTCCTTGTTCCAAAAGATTCCGCCGTCGTTGCTGTAATATAAACGGGTGTGTGCCGCATCGGTGCAGGCGCCAATGCCGCTGCCGCCAAGGGCTACGATACCACCGTGATAGGACACAGCGGTGAGGGAGTTGAGCCGGGGCAGGAAATAGGCGTTCAGCTCGTTGTTCACATACATCCAGGGCTCATTGTCGTCGGATGCGATCTCTATCATCTTGTTCCATACCTGGGCACGGGTGTCGTCAAAATAGTCTTCGGCCGACCGGCTGCCCATGATGACCACGTTCTCCACTTCAGGATTGATGCGCGACGGGATGCAGCAGTAACTGATGTCTCGTGTTGGCAGAAGGTCGGCATTGGCATCAATGGCATCAAGGCTCCAGGTGGCGCCGTTGTCCGACGAGCGCAGGATTCCGCCTCCACTCAGGGCGAAGAGGTACTCCGTACTGGCGGCGATAAGCTGGCGGGCGCCCAGACGGCCTGTCACGGCCCAGTGCTCACCATCCTGGGATCTCAGGATCTGTCCGCCGGCAAGCATGAAGAGGGCACTGTCACGCACCACGGTGTTCTGATAGGCATCAGCGGGCACGATCTGCTTGAGGTCCCATGACACGGGTTGCCATCCCTCGTCAGTGCCAAGTGTCTTCTTGAAGATGTGGCCTTGCTCGCCATCGCTGGTGATCACAAACAACTGGTTGCCGCAGGCAAAGCCTTTGAGGTGCTCGGCCTGGGCAAAATCCTGTTCCACGGATGTGACATGCCAGAAGAAGGTGTCGGGCTTCTCCTGGCAGACATTGACCTTCACGGTATAGTCGACGTGGGTACTGCCGTCGAGTGAGTAGGCACTCATCTGGCGGGGCACACTGAAGTCGATGGAGTCGCTGGATACATAACGCACCAGGTTGTCGTCCGTGGTGTTCTTGATGACCACCGTCGAGGAGTTTTTGCTGCCGATGGTGCAAAGCACATGTGCTACGTCGGTGCCATAGGGCAGGGAGTCGACATTATAGATCTGACGGTTGACTTGGTCGATCGAGAAACGGTAATTGGTGCCCGTCACCGTGGTCGTATAGGTGCTGTCCGAGCCTTTCGAGGAGGTCGTCGTGACGTAGCACTTCAGATTTCCGAGCGCAAACGACGTGATGGCGGCGTCACCAGGATATACAATTTCGCTGTCGTCATCTCCCAGACATGAAGTGAGGGTGAATACTGCAGATAACATGACCGCGAAAGCCAGCAATTTCCTTGTCATTGGTCTATTTTTATTGGGTTCTAAAGACATAACCACCCCTCCCACTTGTGGAAATCTTCACTTCCAAGCGGAAAAGAGCGTTTGTCCTTGCCTTAATTGGGTGCAAATTTAATCAGAATTCCGCAAATAAAACGTGTTTTCGGCTGTTTATTATGTAATTTATTGATTAATTGTGCTTTTTTTAAGTTCTATTTAGATTTTGGAACATAAAAAAAGAGGACGACATGAATCTCTCACACCGGCCTCCTGAAAACAATTCAACGGATGTTGGTCTTCACCAAAGTGATGACACTCAGTATCGTCGCTACAGCGACAACGGCCAACATCAGCGTTGTCTCATCATCTAATAACATAATCTTTACCTTAAAATCTATCAAACTACTAACCTAATGAAAAAAGTATTCTCACGAACACGATGCAAAATTAACGGATTGTTTGCGCGCACACAAGCGTTTGGATGCCTTTTTTCAGGATTCCCCACGTTTTTTGATTTAGGTCAAGGTGCCGTATAGGACTTCAAGGGTTTTCTGTGCCGGCAAGTAAAGCTACAAAAAAAAGGCGCACCCCGTACTGGAGCGCGCCTCTATTGTTGGCGATATTAGCGGATCAGAGTTTCGGACCTGCGGCCACAAGTGCCTTGCCGGCCTCGTTGCCCTCATACTTCACGAAGTTCTTGATGAACCGTGCAGCGAGGTCTTTTGCTTTCTCCTCCCACACGCTGGCGTCTGCATAAGTGTCGCGTGGGTCGAGGATGTTGGGATCCACACCGGGAAGTGATGTCGGCACCTCGAAGTCGAAGTAGGGGATCATCTTGGTGGGAGCGGTGTTGATGCTGCCGTCGAGGATGGCGTCGATGATACCACGGGTATCCTTGATGGAGATACGCTTGCCAGTACCGTTCCAACCGGTGTTCACCAGATAAGCCTTGGCACCGTTGGCCTCCATCTTCTTCACGAGCTCCTCTGCATACTTGGTGGGGTGCAGCTCAAGGAATGCCTGGCCGAAGCAAGCCGAGAATGTGGGAGTGGGCTCTGTGATGCCACGCTCTGTTCCTGCGAGCTTTGCGGTGAAACCGGAGAGGAAGTAATACTTCGTCTGATCGGGTGTCAGGATGCTGACAGGAGGAAGCACGCCGAAGGCATCAGCGGAGAGGAAGATCACCTGCTTGGCAGCTGGTCCAGCACTCACGGGGTTGACATTCTTCACAATCTTCTCGATATGCTCGATAGGATAGCTCACGCGGGTGTTCTCGGTCACCGACTTGTCGGCGAAGTCGATCTTGCCCTCTGCGTCGACGGTGACGTTCTCCAACAGGGCGTTGCGGCGAATGGCATTGTAGATGTCGGGCTCGCTCTCCTTGTCGAGGTTGATCACCTTGGCATAGCAGCCTCCCTCGAAGTTGAACACGCCATTGTCATCCCATCCGTGCTCGTCGTCGCCGATGAGAAGGCGCTTCGGATCTGTGGAAAGCGTGGTCTTGCCGGTTCCGGAGAGACCGAAGAAAATAGCAGTGTTCTCACCGTTGAGGTCGGTGTTGGCTGAGCAGTGCATGGCTGCGATACCCTTCAGTGGCAGATAATAGTTCATCATCGAGAAGAGGCCTTTCTTCATCTCACCACCATACCAGGTGTTGAGGATCACCTGCTCACGGCTGGTCACGTTGAAGACCACTGCTGTCTCTGAGTTCAGACCCAGCTCCTTGTAGTTCTCGACCTTTGCCTTGGAGGCATTGAACACGACGAAGTCGGGCTCCTGCTCCAGCTCCTCCTCGTTCACGGGGCGGATGAACATGTTGGTCACGAAATGGGCCTGCCATGCCACCTCCATGATAAAGCGCACCTTCATGCGGGTGTCCTTGTTGGCACCGCAGAAACCGTCAACCACATAGAGCTTCTTGTTGGAGAGCTCTTTCTTGGCGAGGTCTTTCACAGCCTCCCAGGTCTCCTGAGATGCGGGGTGGTTGTCATTCTTGTATGCGTCGCTGGTCCACCAAACGGTGTCCTTGGAGTTCTCGTCCACAACGATGAACTTGTCCTTGGGTGAACGGCCAGTATAGATACCTGTCATGACGTTGACGGCGCCCAGCTCTGTGAGCTGACCCTTGTCATAGCCAGTAAGACCGGGCTTCATCTCCTCCTCGAACAACTCCTCGTATGAAGGATTGTACATTACTTCAGTAGTACCTTTGATACCGTACTTCTCTAAAATTGCCTTATCAAACTTTGCCATTTTATATAAAATTAAATAGTGAAATGTCTTTTTACCTTAACGGTCTCAAAATCGACTGCAAAGTTAGCAAAAAAGCATGTATTGGCAAAGTTATCGCACACAAAAAATGAGGTGTGCAATTCTTTTTAGGTTAAAGTTTTAAAAAAAACACGACTCTCTTAACCTATTTGCAACATGTAGTTTACAAAACAAGTTGCGGCATCCGCCGGGATGCCGCAACTTGATGTTATTTCACTTCCCAGATGTCATTGGTCTCAAGAAGTTCCATGAAATTGTGGTATTTCTTCTTGCTGCTCACATCTGCGATCTGAGCGGCCACAGAGGCTTCGTAAGTGGGGGCTTCCACGTCGCGGATCACACCGAGGGCAACAGGGAAACCATGCTCGTTGTCCATCATGGCAAGCTTCAGCTGCAGGGTGTTGTCCTCACAATGGGCATCGTGCACGAGAATGTCGTCGAGGGTGACGCCGTTCTCGCCGATCTTCACCACTTTCAGTCCGAAACCTTCCTGAACAAGACCGTATTCGTCGTTCTCGCCGAAGACGAGTTTCTCGCCGTGGCGCACGTAGATGGCATTCTTCTTCCGGCCTTCCTTGTTGTAGATGGGGTCGTAGGCTCCATTATTGAAGATGACACAGTTTTGCAGGATCTCGCAGACGGAGGCTCCCTTGTGGTGATAGGCGGCTTTGAGCACATCGATGGTGCCGGGACCGTCGGTGGCTACCGCACGGGCGAAGAAATGGCCGCGTGCGCCGAAGCAGAGTTCGGCCGGACGGAAGGGATCTTCCACTGTGCCGTAGGGACTCGACTTGGAGACAAAACCACGGGGAGATGTGGGGGAATACTGACCCTTGGTGAGACCGTAGATCCGGTTGTTGAGCAGGATCATGTTGATGTCGATGTTGCGGCGCATGGCATGGATGAAATGGTTGCCACCGATGGCCAGGCCGTCGCCGTCGCCGCTGATCTGCCATACGGTCAGGGCGGGGTTGGCCACCTTGGCTCCCGTGGCGATGGAGGCTGCGCGGCCATGAATGGTCTGCATGGCGTAGGTGCTGACATAGTAAGGCAGACGGCTGCTGCATCCGATACCGGAGATCACGGCCATGTCGTGGGGCGCCACTCCCACCTCTGCCATGGCCTTGTGAAGTGAGGCGAGGAAGAAATGGTCGCCACAACCGGGGCACCAGCGTGGCTGCCCCTTCTTGTAATCTTGTGCTGTATATTCGCTCATAATTGTCTCCTTTCCTATTTCTTGATGATTTCCTCAAACGCCTTCACCAACTCTGCTACGACAAACGGCTGGCCCTTGACCTGATTGAACTGAGAGGGCACGAATCCGTCGACTTTCGAGCGCAGATAAGCGGCAAACTGACCGAGGTTCTGCTCGGCCACGACCACCTTCGGATAACGTGAGAGCACTTCCGACGTGTTGGCGGGCAGTGGGTTGATATACTTGAAATGAGCCAATGCCACCCGATGGCCTTTGGCACGCAACTCGTCCATGGCGGAGTAAAGATGACCATAAGTGCCTCCGAATCCGACAATGAGCAACTCTGCGTCGGCGGCGTCACCGGCTACCTCGACATCGGGCACGGGGATGCGGGCTATCTTCGCTGCTCGAAGATGGCACATCAGGTCGTGGTTCTCGGGATTGGTCGAGATGGCTCCCGTGGCGCTGTCTTTCTCCAGACCGCCGATGATGTGGGTATAGCCTTCCTGACCGGGGATAGCCCAATAGCGCACCAGCGACTCCGGGTCTCGCTCGTAGGGGGTATACTTGCCTTTCTGCTCCGGCGTGACGACATGGGGATGGATGGCAGGAAGTTCGTCCATGGTAGGCAACTTCCAGGCTGCTGAACCGTTGGCCACGAAGGCGTCGGTGAGCAGGATGACCGGGGTGAGGTGCTCCAAGGCGATCTTCGCGGCGGAGTAGACGGCGTCAAAACAGTCGGTGGGACTGGTCGCGGCGATGACGGGCATGGGCGACTCTCCATTGCGGCCATAAAGGGCCTGGAGAAGGTCGGTCTGCTCGCTCTTGGTGGGCAGACCTGTCGAGGGACCGCCTCGCTGAACGTCGATCACCACCAGGGGCAACTCGTCGATCACAGCGAGGTTCATGGCTTCTGACTTGAGGCAGATGCCGGGACCGGAGGTCGAGGTGGCGGCCAAGGCACCGGCAAAAGAAGCGCCGATGGCACTGGCACACCCGGAGATCTCGTCCTCACACTGCACGGTGATGACTCCGCACGACTTGTGCTTCGACAACTCATGCAGGATGTCCGTGGCGGGGGTGATGGGATAGGACCCTAAATAGAGGCGCAAACCGGCTTTCTCGGCTGCGGCGATGAGTCCGTAGGCGGTGGCCTTGTTGCCTGTGATATCCATATAGCGGCCTTTCACCTTCGAGGTGGACTCGATGCGGTAGGTGGCGGGCACGGAGGCATGCACGTTGTGGCCATAGTCATAACCAGCCTGCACTACCTTGATATTGCTCTCGGCAATGGCGGGCTTTTTGGCGAATTTCTCACGGAGGAAATTGAAGACGAGGTCCAAGTCGCGGTTGAAAAGCCAGCAGACGAGGCCCAGGGCAAACATGTTGCGGCACTTGAGCACCGATTTGTTGTCCATGCCGCTGTCGGCAAGACACTCCTTCACCATCTTGGTGATCGGACAGGCCACCACACGGTCGGGGTCTATGCCCATCTCGCCCAGATAGTCCTCACTCTGGAAATTGGCTTTCTTCAGGTCACTGGGGCCGAAACTGTCGGTATCGATGATCACCGTGGCCTGGGGCTTGGTGTATCTGTACTGGGTCTTCAGCGCGGCGGCGTTCATCGCCACCAACACATCACAGAGGTCTCCCGGTGTGTAGACTTTCCCTTTTCCAATGTGCACCTGGAATCCAGAAACTCCCGTCAGCGAACCTTGCGGGGCACGGATGTCAGCGGGATAGTCTGGAAAAGTAGAGATGCCATTACCTACAGATGCCGACACGGTGGAGAATATGTTGCCGGCCAACTGCATACCATCGCCGGAATCACCGGAGAACCTGACTACGACGTGGTCTAATTCCTTAATTTCCAATTGTTCTGCCATACTGTTTGATATTGAAAGGCTGAGACGACAAAAACACGCCGCCCCAACCCTCTGGATTGATTCAAGATGCAAAGTTCTAAAAAGTATTTGACATCACAAAATGTTTTTGAATAAAAAATCACTTTCTTGTATAAATACAAATATTTCCTGCATACTTATTCCTTCTTTAAAATAAATATGCAGGAAACCGTATAATTATCGAGACGCCTTCCGACATCCCGCACGACAATCAGTATTTCAGCGAACTGCCTCCCAGAAATTCGCGGAGAAGCGAGGTGAAGGGCAACTCACTGTCGGTGATGTCTGTGAAATAGCTGAGGAACTTCCTGAGACGGTAGGCCTCGGAAAATTCATCGACATTCTGGGGCACACGCTCCAACAGCCTGACAGCTTGTTGCTTGAGCACCGCCAACTCATAGATCATGGCGGTATTGAACATCTCATCGGCGTTTTCCTGGAAGGGGAAAATCCACTTGTTCTCTCCTGCCCTCACCGAGGGCCAGCGGCGGATGGTCTCCCTGGCGCTCACACCACGGTATTTGTCATCACGCACGATACGACGGAGCAAGCGGTTGTCGGTGGTGGGGATGTAATTGTGCTTGTCGAGGAGGATCGTGGTGAGCGCCGAGGCATATACCCTGAACTTCTGGGCTTCGGGGATCATCTTGGTGAGTTCGGGGTTAAGCG
The DNA here is from genome assembly GCA_946540735.1 of uncultured Prevotellaceae bacterium. Lineage (GTDB taxonomy): Bacteria > Bacteroidota > Bacteroidia > Bacteroidales > Bacteroidaceae > Prevotella. The sequence continues at coordinate 20,922 of CAMNIN010000033.1, forward strand.
CATGGATGCCTTCGATCACCAGGATGTCGTTCTTGCCCATCTTCATGCGCTTTCCGCTCTTCTCACTCCTGCCCGACTGGAAGTTGTAACGGGGCATCTCCACTTCCTCTCCATTGAGCAGGGCCATGAGCTGCTCGTTGAGCAACGGGATGTTGAGGGCATGCAGGTGCTCATAGTCAAAATCGCCTTTCTCATCACGTGGTGTTTCCTCACGGTTGACGAAATAATTGTCGAGCGACACCATCACGGGCCTCAGGCCATTGCACACCAACTGGATCGACAACCGCATGCAGGTGGTCGTCTTGCCACTCGACGACGGTCCGGCGATGAGCACGATACGCACGCCCTTACGCGAGGCGATTTCCTCTGCGATATGGGCGATCTTCTTCTCTTGCAATGCCTCGGAGACATTGATGAGCAAAGAGGTGCCTCCCTTGGCCACCACCTCGTTGAAATCTCCTACCGTGGAGATGCCGAGTAGACTCTGCCAACGGTGGTGCTCCTGGAAAATGCCGAACATCTTGTCCTGCCTGATCAACTCTCCCAACTGGCCGGGACTGGTCAGCGAGGGAATGCGGAGCAACATGCCATCATAATAAGGCTCCAAACCGAAAAGATAGAGCATTCCGGTCCGGGGAAGCAAGGCTCCGTAATAATAATCGGCATACCCGTCGAGGTCGTGGTAGACGGTATAGAGACTTCCTGTCGATTTGAGCAGCTTCACTTTCGAGAGGGCCTTGCGGCGCTTGAAGATGTCGATGGCCTCCTCGGTGGTGCACTCATGACGGCGGATGGGCAGGTCGGCGGCGATGAGCTCCTCCATGCGGCGACGGACGGCGTCTACGTCTCTCGTGGTCAGCGGCCTGCCGATCTGCATGTCGCAATAATAGCCGTTCGACACGGGGATGTCTATCACCACATTCCCGTCAGGGAAAAGATCGTGCACGGCCTTCGACAGCACGAAAAACAGCGTGCGGGTGTAAGTGCGGCTGCCGGAGGGGGTCATGATATTCAGAAACTCCACGTCGGCATTCCTGTAGAGCCTCATGCCCAACCCTGATACACGATTGTTGACTCTCGCTCCCATCGGACCAAAATCCATCTGAACTCCTGATTCAGAAAAAATATCAGAAAGAGAGCTCCCTATTGGGATTTCTAATGATTTTTTATTATTTTTGCAACGGATTTTAAGCATTTCTCTCATATTGTAACGGTTTTTCATTTGGCTGGGTAAAATTACTGAGAAAAAAGCAAATAAAAGACATTTGACAATAAAAAATTATTAAATATGTCTATTTGGATTATTTTTAGGCTTTTAGGGTCGCTTGCTCTCCTCATGTTCGGTATGAAAGCCATGAGCGAGAGCCTCCAGAAACTCGCTGGCCCACAGTTGCGTCATGTCTTTGGCACCATGACCACCAACCGGTTCACGGGCTTGCTTACGGGTATCTTCATCACAGCGGCCGTGCAAAGCTCCACCGCGACCACACTGATGACGGTCTCGTTCGTCAACGCAGGACTGCTCACCCTCATCCAGGCCATCAGCGTCATCATGGGTGCCCATATCGGTACGACGGTGACGGCGTGGATCATGAGCCTCGGATTCTCATTCGACATTTCCAGCTTTGTCTACCCGGCCTTCTTCATCGGCATCATTCTTATCTATATGAAGAGCCGCCGCATCATCGGCGACTTCCTCTTCGGTGTGGCTTTCCTCTTCCTCGGACTGGGCACACTCAAGGAAACGGGGTTCAGCCTGGTGGAAAACCCGGAGGCCAGCCAGGCCATCAGCAACTTCTTCTCCAATTTCAATGAGGGCACTTTCATCAACTCTCTCTTCTTCCTGTTGATGGGTACGATTCTCACCTTGTGCGTGCAGTCGTCGGCTGCCATCATGGCCATCACCATGATCCTCTGCTCCACCGGGGTGCTACAACTCGAACAAGGTATCATGCTGGTGCTCGGCGAGAACATCGGTACTACCATCACCTCCAATATCGTGGCCATTGGTACCAACACGCAGGCCCGAAGGGCGGCTTTCGCTCACCTCTCCATCAATGTGCTGGGGGTGGTGTGGGTCGTCGCCGTACTGCCGTGGTTCCTCAAGGCGGTGTGCCACTTCGTGGGCTACGACATGGAATCACCTAATCTGGCCAAAATCTCCATCGTACTGGCGGCCTTCCACTCTGCCTTCAATATCTCCAATACTCTGCTCCTCATCTGGTTCGTTCCTTATATCGAGAAATTCGTGTGCTGGGCTATCAAGTCCAAAAATGAAGAAGAGGAGGATTTCCGACTGCACTTCATCACATCGGGCATCATGAAGACTCCCGAACTCTCCGTGCTTGAGGCGCATAAGGAGATCTCGTCGTTCGCCGAGAGAATGCAGCGCATGTTCCACATGGTGCGTGAACTGCTCACAGAGAAAGACGAACAGAAATTCACCAAACTCTACAACCGCATCGAGAAATACGAGGGCATCTCCGACAGCATGGAGATCGAAATCGCCAAATACCTCGACCAGGTGTCCGACGCTCACCTGAGCGACGAGACAAAAGCCAAAATACGCGCCATGCTGAGAGAAATCTCCGAACTGGAGAGTATCGGCGACTCTTGCTTTAACATGGCTCGCACCATCAACCGAAAGGTGCAGGGCAAGAAAGACCACTTCACCGACAAGCAGTATGAATACATGCACCAGATGATGGAACTGGTCAACAACGCCCTCACTCAGATGAATGTCCTCATGGCTGGAAGGAAGGAGTCGTTTGATATCAACCGCTCATTCAACATCGAGAACGAGATCAACAACTACCGCAACCAACTGAAGTCGCAGAACATCAACGACATCAACAACCATGAATATACCTATGCAGAAGGTACCATCTACATGGACCTCATCATCGAATGTGAGAAACTGGGCGACTACGTGGTCAATGTGGTGGAGGCTCGTATGGGCACTCGCCAAAAGGACACTTAGCCGACACACATACCCCAACAGCGAAATCTCCCCAAGCGCTTGTGCAGTGCTTGGGGAGATTTCTTAATGGAGACGGCATCACAATTTCTTGATCAGCTCGCGCATGCCTTCCGAAGCGCCCATCTTCAGGTGCTCGAAACGGGCGGAATGACCGACATTCACATCACCCGGGTCAATCAGGTAGACTGGAGCATGAGCAGGCACATAGTGAATCAGTCCGGCGGCAGGGTACACCACCAACGAGGTGCCGATGATGATGAAGATATCTGCCTTGCTGCACTCCTCCATCGCCACTTCGATCATGGGCACAGCCTCCTGGAAAAACACAATATGAGGGCGGAGCAACGAACCGTCACCGGCCTTCGCCCCGACTTTCACGACAGGATTCTCCGCCGTCAACGTCTGGATATAACGGGGGTCATAGGGGTCTACACTCGAACAGACCTTCATCAGTTCTCCATGCAGGTGCACCACATGACTGCTGCCGGCCATCTCGTGCAGGTTGTCCACATTCTGCGTCACCACTGTCACGTCATAACGATCCTCCAACTGAGCCACCAGGCGATGACCCTCATTGGGCTTGGCATTCAGGCACTTCTTGCGAAGCATGTTGTAAAACTCTGTCACCAGCGTGGGGTTGCGAAGCCAACCATCATGGGTGGCGACATCCGACACGGGGTAATTCTCCCATAAACCATTGGCATCGCGGAAAGTCTTCAGCCCACTCTCCACCGACATGCCGGCTCCCGTCAGTACTACGATTTTTTTCATCACAAAGGCTTTTATGGTCAAACAATCACTTGAAAGATATATTAATAATGTACAAAAATAGCATATTTTCCTCAAATATCACCACTCCAATCAGAGAAAATGTGTAACTTTGCCGCAATTTTAAAATGCATTTTAATCTTTAGTTATTTTTATGGACAAAGTAAGTTACGCTTTGGGCCTGGGCATCGGACGCCAACTGGCGCAGATGGGTGCCTCAGACCTGAACATTGATGATTTTGCCGATGCAATCAAAGACGTGCTCGCCGGCAATACCCTGAAGATCTCCAACAAAGACGCACAGACCATCGTGGAGAAATACTTCAGCGAGAAAGAACAGAAAATCAACGCCGACCGCAGCGCAAAAGGAAAAATCGCCAAAGAAGCAGGAGAACAGTATCTGGCTGAAAACGCCAAAAACGAAGGTGTCGTCACGCTGCCCAGCGGACTGCAGTACAAAGTGCTGCGGGAGGGCAACGGACAAAAACCGAAAGCCACCGATCAAGTCGTATGCCACTACGAAGGCTTCCTCGTCGACGGAACAGTCTTCGACAGCAGCTACCAGCGCGGAGAACCCGCCACTTTCCCACTCAACCAAGTCATCACAGGATGGACCGAAGGACTGCAACTCATGCAGGAGGGTGCCAAATACCGCTTCTTCATCCCCTACCGACTCGGATATGGCGAGGGAGGCGCAGGCACACTCATTCCTCCCTTCTCAGCCTTGATCTTCGACGTGGAACTGATCGAGGTGAAATAACACACAGATACATCAATCAATAACAATCAATAAAAGAAATGAGAAAATTTTCATTCATTGCCGCAATGGCAATCATCATCACGGCCACAGTATCATGTGGCAAAGGCTACAAAGCCGATCTGAGAACAGATGTTGACACCCTGAGCTATGCCATCGGTCTGGCCAATGGCGGACAACTCACTCAATACCTGTCCTCACAAGGCGTCGACACTGCTTACATCGCCGACTTCATCAAGGGATTCAACGAGGGCTCCAAAGCCGGTGGCGACAAAAAACAGGCTGCTTACTATGCCGGTATCGACATGGGTATGAAAATGACCTCTGGCATCAACAACTCCATCTTCGGTGGCGACGAGAACGAGAAAGTGTCCCGCAAGAACCTCATCGCCGGCCTCGTGGCTGGTATCAAGGGCGACACCACACTCATGAACCCGAATAAAGTCATTTCTCAGATTGATGCCATGGCCAAGGGCATCCACGACAAAGTGATGGCCAAGAAATTCAAGGAGAACAAAGAGGCTGGTGAGAAATTCCTCGCCGAGAACGCCAAGAAAGAGGGCGTGAAGACGCTGCCCAGCGGATTGCAGTACAAAGTGATCAAAGAGGGCAACGGCGCCATCCCCGCCGACTCCATGAAGGTGAAAGTGAACTATGAGGGCAAGACCATCGACGGCGAGGTCTTCGACAGCAGCTACAAGAGAGGTGAGGCGCTCGAAATGATGATCCGACAGAATATCCCGGGATTCGCCGAGGCACTGACACACATGCCCGTGGGATCTACCTGGGAAGTCTACATCCCTGCCGAACTCGCTTACGGCGACCGTGAGACTGGACCTATCAAGCCCTACTCCACCCTGATCTTCAAAATCGAACTCCTCGACATCGTCAAATAAGCTTATCACTTATCTTTGATTATGAGAAAAACCATTTTGCTGGCACTCGTCATGATGACGAGTGCCTCTTTCTGCCTTGCCGCAGAAGGACCGAAGAAAGACAAGAAAAAGAAAAAGACCGAAACCGTGAAAGTGGTGGAGCCCGTCACGCTCAATAGCCAGTCCGACTCCATCAGCTATGCCATGGGCATGGAGATGACCAACGGACTCATCCCTTTCCTCATCGACCAAATGGGGGTCGACACGGCATACATGCATAAGTTCATCGAGGGCTTCGAGGCTGCCATCGACAAAGAGAAAAACAATAAGGAACTCACTGCCTACGGTGCTGGCATCAATGTGGCGCGCATGGTGAACACCAACATGATCGCCAATGCCCGCAGAAACATGAAGGACATCACCGACAGCATCGGCACCGACAAGTTCAACCAGGGCTTCCTCGCTGCACTCCACCACGACTACCTCCACTTCAACGACTCCTCGGCCACGGCCTATCTCTCTGCAACACGTGAGGCTCACCTGAAGAAAAACCTCAAGACCGGTGAGGATTTCCTGGCCGAGAACGCCAAGAAAGAGGGTGTCGTGACCCTGCCCAGCGGACTGCAATACAAAATCCTGCGCCAAGGCAATGGTCCCGTGGCCACCAACAACGACGAGGTGGAAGTGAAATATGAGGGACGCCTGATCGACGGAACGGTCTTCGACAGCAGCTATACCCGCAGCGAACAGACCAATAAGTTCCGCCCCAACCAAGTGATCAAGGGGTGGACCGAAGCTCTCACCCTGATGCCCGAAGGCAGCATGTGGGAACTCTATATCCCCCAGAACCTCGCTTACGCCGACCGTCAGGCCGGACAGATCCCTCCCTACTCCACACTGATCTTCAAAGTCGAACTCGAGAAAGTGATCAAACCGGAGGTGAAAAACGAGACTCCCGCCCTCGACAAGACCCAAAAAGAAGGAAAGCCGAAAAAGGCTGTCACCAAAAAGAAATAAGATAATAGATTGAAAACATTCGAAGAATTAGGCGTCGCCGAAGAGATTCGCCGAGCCATCACTGAAATGGGGTTCGAAAACCCCATGCCAGTGCAAGAAGAAGTCATCCCCTACCTCCTTGGCAATGGCAATGATGTCATCGCCCTGGCACAGACCGGTACGGGGAAAACTGCCGCTTACGGCATACCGCTTTTGCAGAAAATCAACCCCGACAATCAGGCCACACAGGCACTGATCCTCTCTCCCACGCGCGAATTGTGCCTACAGATCAGTGATGACCTGAAGGATTTCTCCAAATACATGCGGGGCGTGCGCATCATTCCAGTCTATGGCGGCACATCGATCGTCAACCAGATCAATGCGCTCAAAAAAGGTGTGCAGATCATCGTCGCCACCCCCGGACGTCTCATCGACTTGATGAACCGTGGCGTGGCCCATCTCGACCAAGTGAGCAACGTGGTGCTCGACGAGGCCGACGAGATGCTCAACATGGGATTCTCGGAAAGCATCGACGAGATCCTCAAAGGCGTTCCCACCGACCGCAACACCTTGCTCTTCTCTGCTACCATGAGCAAGGAAATCGAGGCTATCGCACGCAACTACCTGCACGACCACAAGGAAATCGTCGTCGGTAGCCGCAACGAGGGTGCCGAACATGTCAACCATATTTATTATATGGTACATGCCAAAGACAAATACCTGGCCCTGAAACGTATCGTCGACTATTATCCCAAAATCTTCGCCATCATCTTCTGCAGAACTAAGGTGGAGACACAGGAAATCGCTGACAAACTGATCCGCGACGGCTACAACGCAGAGTCACTGCATGGCGACCTGTCGCAACAACAGCGCGACCTGACCATGCAGAAATTCCGCCAGCACCTCACTCAACTGCTCGTGGCGACGGATGTGGCTGCAAGGGGTCTGGATGTCGACGACCTCACCCATGTCATCAACTTCGGACTGCCCGAGGACATCGAAAACTACACCCACCGCAGTGGACGTACAGGACGTGCCGGCAAGAAAGGCACCTCCATCTCGATCGTACACACCCGTGAGCAGAAGAAAATCCGTGCCATCGAGAAGGAGATCGGGAAATCGTTCGTCGAAGCAGAACTGCCCACACCCCATGAGATCTGCACCAAACAGCTCTACAGGGTGATGGACCAGATCGAGAAGACGGATGTCAACGAGGAGGAGATCGCTCCCTTCATGGAGGAGATCAACCGCCACTTCGAATACATGGAGAAAGAGGACCTGATCAAAAAGATCGTGTCGCGCAACTTCGGACGCTTCCTGGCCTACTACGCTGATGCCCCGGTCATCGAGAAACCCAGCACCAAATCCGAACGCTCCGAGAAAAACGGCCGACGGGGCGACAAGAGCCAGCCCAAAGGCAAGCGGAAGGCGGAGAGCGGCTACCGGCGCCTCTTCATCAACCTGGGCAAAGCCGACGGCTTCTATCCGGGCGAGGTGATGCAGTTTATCAACAAACATGTGGAGGGCCGGCAGGAAGTGGGGCACATCGACCTGCTCAGCAAGTTCTCCTACATCGAGGTTCCCGAGAAGGATGCCGACTACGTCATGCAATGCCTCGACGGCACGACCTACAAAGGACGCGAAGTGCGATGCAACGATGCCGACGACCCCACACATGGCGGGGGAAAGAAACCGGCTAAGACCGCAGCATCCGGCGGACGGCAGCGCAAGGAGGAAAGGCAGACACCCGACAATTTCGCCCGATTTGAAAAGAAATCAAAACGTGAGCGCAGGATGCAGGCCGACCAACCGGACTCCCGCAAGAAAAAAGGCACCCGCGGTGCTGCACGTGTGGAGAGTGGCCGCAACGACGATTGGCGACAATTCTTCCTGGGGCATGACATCATTCTACGCGACGAGCCTGACTTCAGCGAAGAGGGCTGGGCGCGTCGCAAGCCCAAAAAGAAAAAATAAAAAATTGTAGAGACGTCACATCGGGGCGTCTCTTTTCATAACATTAGAGACGCCGCAGTGCGACGTCTCTAATGGATTCGTGTGATTGTCGATTGTCCTTATATTTAATTGTGATTATCCTTATATTTAATAAGGTGAGATATTGTTCAACTCCTCCAGCCGCCGTTCTTCCACTGGACGACGCAACAGATCAACCAATTCCCGGCATGAGGCGAAACCCACCTTCGGTGCGAAATCAGCTGAGTGCATATAACGCAGCACACTGAGGTAGAACTGCCTGCCTTCCACCCGCTCCGCTGCGCGCTCCAGGTCACTCATACAGATGAGCAACTTTCCTTTGCCAACAGCGAACTCGAAAACAAGTCCCAGGCGGTGGTTGCGCTCAATATTGTCAATCACCTGAATGACAGGACGGTAGGACACTGGGAAATTGTCGAGAATCATCGGACTGCTCGCCTTCACCACGGGGAACCATTGCCATGAGGTATGATTCTCGGTGGGGAAATCCCTGAATATCGGGTGTGACGAGTCTGTGAGGATGCCCAGCGTTCCCGGTGAGACAGGACGGTGGTTGTTCTCGCTGATGGTCTTGAACATGCGGTAGTTCCAATAATCGGTCTGGAACAGTCCTCCCACCACATGATTTTTATACTCCACGGTATCGGGCATATACAGCACGCTGGCTCCTTTCTCCAATCGCGAGGCGATATCATCGGTCAGTTCACGGGTGATGATGATGTCACGCTTCTGTTGCTCCAGGTCGTTGGATGCGGGATAGACCCAGACGGGGTAGCGATTGGTGTATGACGCCGTCTTGTTGTATCTGGCCTGGAGCACCAGGTCGCAGCGGGTGGCTTCGGTGATCCCGGAGAGACTGGCCCGGATGGTGCCGATCTCCAACAGGCCGCGTCGGTCCTTCGGAATGGGCATCACCCCATTGAGAAACTGCCTGCCATCGGCCTCCAACCACCATTCCAATTTCCCGTCATCCCAGGATTCCTGTCCCTCTCCCGAACCGTAGTTGGCGAGAAGCACCTTGGCCTGCAGCATACTGTCGTTGGTGAAACACATCTTTTCCAGTTCGGCCAGCGGCACGATCCTTGCACAAAAACCATCCCAAACCTTCTTGCCATGATGCTCTTTCATGAAAGTCTTCTCTTCCATGAAGGCATCGAGCAATCCGACATAGGCACTGCCCTGCCCTGGATAGTCCTGCAAGTCGAGCAGTTGGAAACCGGCCATGTTGGGCGTGCGGAGATCCATCTCCACATCGGCTTTATAGAGCTGCAGGCTCCACAGACCTGAGGCCCGGTGGAAATCCTTGGCTTGATCGGCCATGCCTGCCTGCACCAACCGCTTGTAAAACACCTGCATGTTATACGGATACAGCACACCTTTGTATTTGCGGATCTCGTCAAAATCAGGATAGGTCTGAAACTGTGCTGTCTCATGACTGATCACGGGCACCGTAGACAGCCCACAGGCATGGCTGAAATTCATCGTGGTGTTGGGTGCCGTGTGGTTGATCATTCCTCCATCATAGGTGTCGGCGAAAGCAAAACTGCCTCGCGTATGCGTGTCAAAAGAGCCCCAGGCTTCTCCTCCCACACGGCAGGTGGTGAAATAATCCATACCGGGCTTCACACCTTGGTAGCCCAGGTAATAGTTGGAACCGAAGGTGAACAGTTTCCGTGGGGCCATCGCCCTGAAATCAGCCACGAATTCTGCCATCTTCTCGATGGAGCCCCATAATTCGTTTCCCAAGGCGAACATGACAAACGAGGGATGATGACCATAGGTGCGCATGATATGCTCTCCCTCCTTGTGAAGGAACGACATCAGGCGTGCATCATCTTTGTTGAAGTCTCCCCAGAAGGGCAACTCTGGCTGCATGTAGATGCCGAGTTCATCGGCCGCCTCAAAGGCTGCCTCGGGCGGGCACCAGGAGTGGAAACGGATGTGATTGATGCCGTAAGCCTGGTTTTTGCCCAGATAAGCCAACCACTCGGCCTTGGTCATCGGGACGTGGGCCTGGAGGGGAAAGACACAGGCGTCGTGCTTGCCCCGAAGAAAGATTTCCTTGCCGTTGGCCTGGAAATGATGATCGTTGACAACGAAATCGATCAGGCCGAAATCCTTGTTCACCTCATCATGCCCTTCGACACACACCCGAAGGGTATAGAGATTGGGATGATACTCGTCCCACAACTGCGCCTCCTCTCCCAGCGACAGCGACAGGTGAAACACTCCGTCGGCAGAAGGGGTGAGGTTGCGACCGGTCCAGTAGTCCATGGCTTTGATCTTGCCTGAGAAATTCTGCGGCACGGCCTCCATCACGATGTGGGTGCCTTTTTTCATCTTGCCCTTCACGGTGAGTCTCACCTCCACCGTCTTGCTCTTGGCATCAGGCATCACTTCCATGCCGTCGATGCGCACACGGGGCCGGCGCTCCAGATAGAGGCCGCCGATGACTCCGTTCCAGTTGGTCTGGGTGTCTTCGGTATAGGCATGTGAGTTGCTGAGCAACTGCGGTGGCACGGTCTCGCCATTGTCTACCATCAGGGTAAGGGTATGACGGCCAGGGGTGAGCCACTGCGAGAGGTCATAGACCTGGGCGGTGGAGATATCATCGCAATCTCCGGCCTTTTGTCCGTCCACATACACCACCGAGGGCTTTGTGCGCTCAAGCACCAGCACCACTTGCTGTTTCTTCCAGTCTTTGGGAATCGTCACCTCGCGGCGGTACCATGCCTTGCCCACATAACTGTGCAGGCGAGTGAGGTGTGTGGTCTCTGTCGTCGTTGCGGGAGCGTCACCCTTCAGGTTGGTATCGGTGGTGCCAGGCAGGACGACTTGATCGGAAAAGGCATCACCGACATGCAGCGAGGCTTGGCGGTCGAGGGCAAACTGCCACTCGCCCGCCAAGTTGATCCGGTCGCGGAAGGGTTTTTCTGCGGCCATGGCTGCTGTTGCTGCCAGGAGCAGCAACGAAATCATCACGTTTCTCATGGTAAGTGCGTTTTTTTACTTTGCGTTGATCTCACGGAGCAATCTGTCGGCATGTCCCCAGCGGTCCATCATGAAGAGGACGAAACGGATGTCGACACCGATGCAGCGGGCGAGTTGCTTGTCGAAGAAGATATCGCTCGAGAGACTGTCCCAGTTGCCGTCGAAAGCCAGTCCGATAAGCTCTCCCTTGCCATTAAACATCGGCGAACCGCTGTTGCCGCCCGTGATGTCGTTGTTGGTCAGGAAGCAGAGCTGCATCTTGCCGGTGGTCTTGTCGGTATAAGGTCCGAAGTCTTTTGCCGAGAGGAGTTCTCTCATGATGGGCTCTGCCTCATACTCGAAATTCTCACTGGCCTTGTCCATCTTCTCGACGATGCTCTCTGCTGTGGTGTAGTAACCAGAGGGAGCGCCGTTGAGCAGGTATTCACCCACCTGACCGTAGCTCAGGCGCATGGTGAAGTTGGCATCGCTGTAGTGGGGCTGGTCTTGTTCCATCCTCACCACTGCATCACAGAGATAGCGCTCTTGTGTCGCGATTTCATCGCCATTCTCGGCGAGGGCACCTCTGAGGTCATAAAGCACGTCCATGATGTCGGCACCGAAGCGCACACCGGGATCTTTCTGGAATTTCTTCTTGTTGACGTACAGCTTCTTCCCTTTCTTCATCAAGACAGACTTTTTCCAGAGGTAGTCGACGTACTTGGTATAGTCATTGCCGAATTTCGTGCGGATGGTGGTGTAGAACTTGGGCAGGTATTGCTCTTTCACCTGGTTGGCATAGTTCTTCATCATCGCGGCGAGTGCCTCTTTCTCCAGGGCCTCGTCCCATTCGTTGGAGTTGTCTTCGATAAGGGCGTACTGCTTGTTGGGCTTGTTCTCGGGGCCCTTCAGTTCCACACGGCTGTTGACCATTCTGGCACGGCGGAAGAACTCGTTGTTGCTGAAGAATGACTCCACCAGATAGTAGAAGGCGTAGGTCGGTTCGAAATTCTTGGCATAGAGTGTCTTCATCTTGTCGAAGTCGAGCTTGCCTTTCAGATAGCCCGTCTGATCCTGCCAGTTGCGGATCTTCTGCTCAAACTGCGCCTTTTGGTTGATGATGCCAATGGAGTCGATACACTTGTTCATGCCGATGGAGTTCTTCCAGTAGTTGGAACTGTTGGCATACTTGCTGTCATACTTGATACGCACTGCCTCGTCGGCACGCATGTGCCTGAGCATCACCTCCTGCTTGACGCCACGGGCCTGTGCCCTCACCGAGTTGCCGGCGTCTCTCATCTCCTTGATACCATACGAGGAGAGATAGCGCTCCGTACTGCCCGGATATCCGATCGTCATGGCGAAGTCGCGGTCCTTGTAACCCTGCATCGACACCTGAGCCCAGCGCTTGGGGTGGTAGGGCACGTTGTCCTCGCTGTATGCTGCCGGACCGTTGGTCTTCGGGTCTGCATAGATGCGGAAGACGGAGAAGTCGCAGGTCTGGCGGGGCCACATCCAGTTGTCTGTCTCGCCACCAAACTTACCCATCGACTTGGGGATCGTGAAAACGAGCCGCAGGTCGGTGAAGTCCTGATAGGTGGTGGCATAGTAGCGGTTGCCTTCAAAGAAGGGGTCGATGCTGACGTGGAGGGTCTTGTCGGCACGCTTCACCGAGTCGGTCATGGCATTGGTGAGCGAGTCGATGAGCAGCTCGCGCTGCATGTTGCTCATCGACTCCAGTCCCAAGGCGTTCAGACGACCGGTGATGTCCTTCTGGTCGACCATGAAACTCACAAACATGTTCTCATTGGGCAACTCCTCCTTGTATGACTTGGCGTAAAAGCCATTGAGCATATAGTCGTGCTCCACCGTGGAGTGGCTGCGGATTGCCTCAAAACCACAGTGGTGATTGGTGAACACCAGTCCGTCGGGCGAGACGACAACTCCCGTGCAATAGCCGCTGAAATTCACCACGGCGTTCTTGAGCGCATTCTCTCCGTAATAGAGGTCGTTGTAAGACATCTGGAAACCCTCGTTCTGCATGATCTCATACACTTGCGGAGGCAGGTTGTAGATGGTCCACATTCCCTCGTCGGCCTTGGCCTGTGTCAACATGGCCAGACCAGTAATGAACAAAGCAATTTTTCTCATAATCATATCTTGATTGTTAATGTTTATTTTCTGAAATATTTGCCGATGTAAGGCAGGCTCGACAATGGGAAGTCGCGCTTCACCGTGTAGGCCACAAAGCACAACACAAGCAGCGTGTTGACGGCCAGGGAGGCCCAGAGAGGCAGGCTGGCCGAAGCAAGATGGATGCAGGCATAGAGCAGAGCGGCCACTGCCAGATAAGAGAAGATCTCTCGCAGAGGATAAGCCACCGGGAAGTATCGCTGCCCGATGAAATAGGACAACAGCATCGATACGCTGTAAGCGATGAGCCCTGCCCATGCGCACGCCATATAACTGAAACGCGGGATGAGAAGCAGGTTGATGACGAAGAGCACCACGGCTCCGATGCCAGAGAAATAGGCTCCCCAGATGGTGCGGTCGGTGAGTTTGTACCAGAAAGAGAGATTGAAGAAGATGCCGAAGACGATCTCTGCCGCCATCACGATCGGCACCACCCGCAGTCCGCTCCAATAGCTCTCGCCGATAAGAAACTTGAGCAGATCGATGTAGGCCATCACCACGAGGAAAGCCAGCAGAGTGAAGATGATGTAGTATTTCATCGTCTGTGCATACATCTCCTTACTGTCCTTGTCCTTCACCTTGCTGAACACGAACGGCTCGTAAGCGAAGCGGAATGCCTGTGTGATCATCATCATGATCATCGCTATCTTGATACATGCTCCGTAAATGGCCAGCTCACTGAATCCATTGTCGCCCGGATACACCTTGGGAAACATGATCTGAGAGAGGCTTTGGTTGAGCTGTCCGGCGATGCCCATGACAAGGATTGGCCAAGCGTAAGTCAACATCTGGCGGCACATCTTGCCGTCGAATCCGTGACGGATACCTCTGAGTTCCTTGTGCAGGAAGACGAGGTTGAACATCGAACAGAAAAGATTGATATAGAACACCCATGCCACATCATAGTGGAACGTCTCGCCATAGATGCCAAACGGATTGAGGTGAAGCATGGGCAAGCCGAAGAAGTAGATGAGGTTGAGCACGATGTTCAGTGCGATATTGGCTATCTTCAAGGAGGCAAACTTGATCGGACGGTGCACGCACCGCAAATAGGCGAAGGCGATGGCGGTGAATGCGTCGAGAGCTACGGTGAGATACATCACCACCACATATTCCGGATGGCTGCCATAGCCCAGCAGTTCTGCGATCTGCCTGCAGAAGAGCAGCATGATCAAAGTCGTCACCACACCCACTGTACCTACCATTCTGAGCACCGTGGAATACACCTTCTCACGATCCATGCCCTCCTTGTTCATGAATCTGAAGAAAGTGGTTTCCATGCCAAAGGTCAGCAGCATGATGAGAATGGCCACATAAGCATATACGTTGGTTATGATGCCATATTCACCTCCAGTGGAAGCGAATTTCGAAGTCTGTATGGGAACAAGCAGGTAATTGACAAATCGTGCCACTATGCTGCTCAATCCATAAATGGCCGTATCTTTTGCCAGAGATTTTAAATTTGCCATAGCGGAAAGTGAATGCGGGGATGGCACCATCCGTGCCTCCCCTATCTGTTGACGGGTTGATATTAAGGTAGCAAAGGTACATCTTTTTATTGAAATAGCTACATAAAAAACTCAAAATGTGATGAGTCATGTGAAAGTGCCGGTATTGCCGTGGGCAAAGGGAAAAGACAGCCAGGCCTTTCACCCCGACAATTATTTTGTCATTCTGAAGAAAATGCTTATTTTTGCATCGGAAACCAAATCCAACCTCTCACCATTCAGCTATTTCAATCCTCAATCTATAATTATGGAAGTCATACAAAGTTTCACCATCGACCACACCCACCTCAAACCAGGCATCTACGTCTCACGCATAGACAAGGGTCTCACCACTTTCGACCTGCGCATTACTGAGCCCAATCAAGAACCCGCTGTCGCTCCGGCGGCTATCCACAGCCTGGAGCACCTCATGGCCACCTGGTTCCGCAACAGCGAGGCCAAGGAGGACGTGGTCTACGTAGGCCCCATGGGCTGTCTCACAGGCATGTATGTCATCATGGCAGGGCAGTACTCCGTCGACGACATGCGCCGCCTCACCATCGAGTGCCTACAGTGGATCCTCACACAGGACAAAGTGCCCGCCACCGAACCGCAGACGTGTGGCAACTACCTGCTTCACGACCTGCCAATGTGCAAGTGGGAGAGCGCCCGTTATCTCGACCGCCTGCAGCACGATTTCCACTGCGAGTACACCAAACTGCAGATCACACTCGACGACGGCAAGACATTTGCCGATGCTTGATGCTCAGAAGCAAAGGCCGAAAGAGAGGGATTGGAACTCCACGTCGGTGCCTTTGAGCACGTTCATGGGACTGTATCTCACATAGAGGGGTATCACCGGATTCTTGAGCACCAGCAGGCAGTCGATGGTCCACCGCCGCTGACCGATGCTTTTCTCCTTGAAGGTGTACTCGCCACCATCCTTGTCGTATACGGTCTTCAGGCGGCCATAGGTGTTCCAGTTGAACACCGGCCCCACCTTGAATCCCCATCCATGGCCGAAGCGATGCTGGTAGAGGAGCGGGAAAGAGAGGCTGAAAATGTTGACCTGCGAGTGGCCGGGTTTGCTGCCATCAGGATAAGAGCTGAGCACCACCCTGCCCTCTTCGTTCTTCATCAATCTCATGTCGCCTTTCATGCAGTAAGTGCGCCAATTGAGCCCTATTCCCAGCGAGAGGATGTTGCGCGAACGGCGGCCATGGCCGCGCAGGTGCACATCAAACTGCAGGGGCACGAAGAAGAAGTCCGTCGAACGCAACAGCTTGAAGTTGGTGCCCGCCGAGGCATTGGCCACACTTTGAAATCCGACGCCCAAGTGTGCGGTGCCTTCGACAAGGGTACCCTTGCAACTGTCGTTCTTGGTCACCGCTACCTTGGGGATGAGCGACCAGTCGTCGCGGTCGATGGTGGTCTGGCTCACATAGTTGGAGTCTACCATCTGGATGGTGTTGCGATAGACATAGGAGCTGTCGCTCTCCTGTCCTTTGACGATAATTTTCTGCAGCGAGTCGTTGGTGATGACGGTCACCTTGGTGGGTTTGTTAATTACCACGGTGTCGTTGTCGGCAGCCCACATGGCGGTGTAAGCAAGAACAAACGTTAGTAAAAGAAAGTGTCTCATATTCCTTGAATGTTTTGTTTTTTTAATTCTTCAGTATCTCACCCAGTTTCTCCAGCGAGTTGAGTGCGCCCTCCATATAGATGAGTATCACCTCATTATGCTTGTCGAAGAGATTTCTCGACTTCACACACACGAAGCGGTTGGCCTTGCCGGCGGGCCGCAGTCTCACCATGAGGGTGCGTGTGGTCTTGGAGCCCTTGCCTCCCGACCTGATGAGTTCTTCGTGCACGTCTTTCTCCACAAGGGCAAAGATCTCATCGGTCTGTGCCACAGTGGCTTCAAAACGCAAGCTTCTGAAGTAGGAGAGTTGGTATTTGGCGATGTCCTTTCCGCGCACCCTCGTCTCCACCATTTTCTCGAGCGGCACGATGCGCCCCTCAAACACGTTGTTGACGGCCAGTCCGTGCTGTGCATCGGCAATCATGGCCGAAAAGCACATCAATGTGACAAAGATTATCTTTCTCATCTTTCTTGGAGTTTTACAAATCAAACATGTCATCAAGCAAATGGTCCACATCGTCGATAGGTGTCTCGGCCATGAAAGAGAGGTTTTGCGTCATCTCTTTGAGCGCCATCTCTCGGTCGGCGTAACGCTTGCCATATACGATGACCACATGATCGGATTCCGGATGGAGGTGCCAGACGAGGCCCGCACCTCCCACGAGAGCCACGACGACGGCGGCGGCCACATATCGGCGCAGACGGTCTGACTGCCACCAACGGCGTGAGACTGGCGCCACATCCTCACACTGGGGCTCGCGCAGGGCGATGGCCTGCAGTCCGTCCATCATATCGCGCAGCGGCAGCAGGTCGGCAGGCACCCCAGTGCCGTGCAGCAGCCTGAGCAGCCGGCGCTCCTCTTCAAGCGAGGTGTCGCCCTGCATGAACCGCTCGGCCAGCAATCTCAGATTCTGTTCTTTATCCATATTTTTCTTTTCAAGTTTCGCATTTGCTCAACTTCTTTGCAGTTAAAGTAGTCATCGCTTCGCCCGTCCTGCGGACAGAAGTTAAGCCATTGCCTTGTTGTCAGAATGGTGTACCACTTTGCATATGGCTTCACTTCTTTAACTACTGACTTCTTAACTACTTCAGAAAGTTGAATTATTCTTCTTTCGCATGATTTTTCATTTTCTTCAGCACGGCCTTTCTTGCCCTGCTCAGCGTCTGGCGAAGCGCCACCTCGGTAGAACCCGTGAGCTGGGCAATATCGTGCATCGTCATACCGTCCATGTGCCGCAGGCGCAGCACGAGCTGCTGCATGTCGGGCAAGGTTTCCACGATACGCATGGTGTGCTCCAGCAGTTCGCTGTCCACATCGTCATCGTCATCGCTCACCTCTGCCAGTGGCGCCATGGGCAGCTTGCGCCTCAGCTTGTCGATGGCGAAGTTGCGCACCAGTCTCCTGGCCAAAGGTTCGAGGGGTGAGTGCAGCTCCGCCACCATCTGCCAGAGTCTGAGGAGCACATCCTGCACCGTGTCTTCGGCCTCGTCGTCATCAAGATAGCGGCAGGCCACGCCCCTGAGCAGGGGGCGTAAAAGTCTGACTTGCATGTTGAACTCCTCGTGTGTCATCCGACGCTTTTTTGTATATTATACGCAAAAAAGGGTGATTTGTGACATCCGCATCCCGATTTTTTAACTGAAGGGGCATACAAAAAAGGAAGTTGACAAGTAGAAAACACTAAGCGTTTTTTCTACTTTCAACCAAAAAGTGCACGAGAATTTACTTTTTCTTAAAGAAAAACCAAGAAAAAGAAAGTTTTCGTGCCTAAATCGATTCTATTTGTGATAGTCGTCCCTGCGAAGGGTGCGGGCGAAGAAGTCGATATTCTGCTGCATGAGTTGTCTTCCATGCTCTACCGAGACAGTGGACTTCAGACAGGCATCAGACAACATGTTGTTGGCTATCAGGTACTGGAGCATTTCTCCTGGAACGGCATTTTGGACCACAAGTAGCAGGGCGTGCTCTGCTGCCAGCTGTTTGTCGTAATAGGGATTATGCGGGTCGCAGATACACTCGGCTGCCCCTGGTGCCATAGCGAAGATATGCCTGGTGGGTGAAAGGAAAAGCACCACGTTTTTATCTTTTTTATCCCATTCTTTGGGCAAGTTGCCCTTAAACGGCTGTCCCGTGACTTGATTCAGAAATGACATAGCTTCCTTGACATCCTTGAAGTAGAACAGCGGACTGTCACCATTCTTTTTCACAATATCCGCATAGTTTTCCAAACCATCGTCATGCAAGTTCCGGACATTATCACACACCTCATTGAACACCCTTTCCCCATCTCCCCACGAAGCCGGACCGTTCAGATACCATTCTCCACGGTAATTGGCAAACATAGCCATTGTGAAGTCGTGTTTACTGACAATGCTGTCATCTTTCTGTGCCATATTATCGTAGGTCAGTTTCAGTTGCTCGCCATCGATGCTGCACAGAGTGAACTCCTTGTTATCATACTGTTCAACGAGGTAAGGCTCGTAATCACGCCACTTGATTGACTCCACACCTTCGGCCTCATCCGTTTTCCCTACAGCTCGCAAGACCATGCCCAACCACTCTTCTGGCAACAGAGCCAGAGGCCCGATGCGGTATTGCCAGGCCATGGCGCACTCCGCCTCATAGTAGGCTAAGTCGGGCTGATCGATCAGTTCCATTGCCGTGTCAATCTGGTATTTCATGTATCCCTCCACATGGCGGCCACTGGTCAGATAACATGAGAATACGAAAAATTTTAGCGCGTCTCGCATGTGATAGAAGTCACTCACAAAACGGCATTCGCGGAAGTAGTTGGCCAAAGCCTCATTGATAGGCGCTCGTTCAAATTCGCCATCGATGACATCATATAATTGTTCGGCCAACAGGCTCAGGCCAATGTTCTCAGGATTGACCACCGACTCGTACTTGAATGTCATGATGGCATCCCACACCACCAGCTTCACGTCCTCCAAATAGGGTTCGTCGGGCAGATAGTCGTCAGTGGTTTCGTAGAAAGGCAAACGTCGGCCATACATCTCTTGATTCTTGGCGATGAATGAGCGCCAAATGCCGCTGTCGCAAATCACATCCTCAAAATAGAGCGTCACACATAGGGCTATGCGCTGTCGCATCTCCTGAGTCAGTTGGGGACTCATTAGAGTCTGCCCTGTGATGGCAAGCAGCCTGTTGGCCAGACGCATATAGTAGAATTCTGAAGGGTCGTTCACCCCTTTCGGGTGGTGTGCCTTGATGTCCTGTATCGTTATCTTTAATGGCATACTAAAGAGTGTTTATTATGTTTGGTGAGCATAAATATCCGTCATTTTATCTGTGGGATACAAAAGTAATGCTTTTCAGGCAATTTTGCATGCAAAATACCGAAAATCCTGTATTATCCCAACAATCGTCATTCATGCTCTATATCAGCAGGTTTTATTCGACTTGTTCGTCATCAGTCTTTGTCGAAGAAGAAAAAACCTCCCATCATCCTCAGCATGTTGAAAGGATTTCTTTCGGCCACTTCCTTCAGCGAGAATTCCCTGTCGAAGAAGTTGCTGATCTTGAGCAGATCCTTAATGGTACGCGACTTCTGCGCGAGGGTGGATGGCTTTGTACCGAAATAGTCGCTGATCTCATTGGAGGTGGTGCTCAGCCTTGAAGATTTGCTGAACATGAAATTGATGCTGCAAATGGTATAGACAGCCGCAGCGGCCCATATCTCCAGACGCCCCGACTGCAAGGGCTTGCTGCGCTTGCGACCCAATTTCTGCACCAGTTTGGTGCACAATTCGGCGCACTCCTCATCCAGATGCTCATTACAAAACGCAACGGCGAGTTGGATGATCTTCTCTTCTCTTTCCTTCAACTGTTGCTTTTCCATATTATTTGTTTTCTCCGAACTTTTGCTGGTTTTCTCCGAACCATGAAGATAACATCAAATTAAGGCAAGGAGAGTTTTCTATATGTTGTCAATAGCCGTACCGAAAATGCCCTGTCACTTCTTCTTCGTGGCAATATATATCTGTTTTGGAGAATTGGGCACATCCGGCAGCGTCTTTTCAAGATAACCTGTTTCAACAAGTGAGTTGATGAATTTATCCCTATTCTTAGTATGGTTAATCACGCTTAACAGCCACAGCTATAATTTGGCCGATGCCAATCATAATTTGAATCATTTTATTTTCCATATTAATATAGTTTAAATTGCCTTTAATGTGAATGCCATATCAAAATTAATCATCTGTCCGCTGTCAACATACTTTTGCCATGCATCTTCGTTGTGACTGATGTCTGAGATCTTGGTGGAGTTCTCTGTCTTGAAACGCTGATAGATAGATTCAAGAATTTCGAGTTCTT
>CAMNIN010000034.1 GCA_946540735.1 uncultured Prevotellaceae bacterium
TATAAGGATTTTTAATCCGATAAAAGCGCATTACAAATGCTAATACTCCATGCGGCCGGATTACAAATCCGCCCGAACGGGAGTTCTGTGTTCATCGGGATTTGTAATTGTGTTCATCGGGATTTGCAATCCCGATGCTGTGAGTATAAGGATTTTTAATCCGATAAAAGCGCATTACAAATGCTAATACTCCATGCGGTCGGATTGCAAATCCGCCCGAACAACAGTATAAGGATTTTTAATCCGATAAAAGCGCATTACAAATGCTAACACTCCATGCGGTCGGATTACAAATCCGCCCGAACAACAGTATAAGGATTTTTAATCCGATAAAAGCGCATTACAAATGCTAACACTCTATGCGGCCGGATTACAAATCCGCCCGAACGGTACAAGGGTGGCGCTTGGCTTGTCCAAGAATCCCGATGCTGTGTTCATCGGGATTTGTCCGTGTTCATCGGGATTTGCAATCCCGATGCTGTGAGTATAAGGATTTTTAATCCGATAAAAGCGCATTGCAAATGCTAATACTCCATGCGGCCGGATTACAAATCCGCCCGAACAACAGAACAACAAAGTCAAATCCTCCCGAACAAAGACGTATCCGCCCGAGCGACTCACCAATATAAGGGGAATCCAGCAGAGCTACTATCGTAGACCTATTTTTTAAAAATATTTAAAATTGTGGCATCAGGGCCCCGATTAGGAGAAAACGAGCGTTTTTTTTCGTAATTTTGCATTTTCTATAGAAAAACAAAATGGACCTCATCAGAAATTTTTGCATTATCGCACACATCGACCATGGTAAGTCAACCTTGGCTGACAGGCTTCTTGAACATACCCATACCATTCAGATCACCGAAGGGCAGATGCTCGACAACATGGATCTGGAACGTGAGCGTGGTATCACGATCAAGAGCCATGCCATCCAGATGGAGTACGAATATGAGGGACAAAAATATATCCTCAACCTGATCGATACTCCGGGACACGTGGACTTTTCCTACGAGGTGTCGAGAAGTATCGCTGCTTGCGAAGGTGCCCTGCTCGTGGTGGACGCCACCCAGGGCGTACAGGCGCAAACCATCTCCAACCTCTATATGGCTATCGACCATAACTTGGAGATCATACCCGTCATCAACAAGATCGACATGCCTTCTGCCATGCCTGATGAGGTGGAGGATGAGATCGTCGAATTGCTGGGATGCGACCCCGAGGATGTCATCCGTGCTTCCGGCAAGACCGGGGAAGGTGTGGAGGAGATCCTCCAAGCGGTGGTCAAGCGGATCCCGCACCCCGTGGGTGACCCCAAGGCTCCGCTTCAGGCACTCATCTTCGACTCGGTCTTCAACTCCTTCCGTGGCATCATCGCTTATTTCAAGATCACCAACGGCAGCATCCGCAAGGGTGACAAGGTGAAGTTCTTCAATACGGGCATGGAGTACGACGCCGACGAGGTGGGCGTGCTCAAGATGGACATGATCCCCCGCCAGCAACTCAATACGGGCGAGGTGGGCTATATCATCAGCGGTATCAAGGATGCCAAGGAGGTGAAGGTGGGTGACACCATCACGCATATCGACAGGCCCTGCGAGAAGGCCATCGAGGGCTTCCAGGAGGTCAAGCCGATGGTGTTCGCCGGTGTCTATCCCATTGACCCGACAGACTATGAGAACCTGCGCTCCTCCTTGGAGAAACTGCAGCTCAACGACGCTTCGCTGTCGTTCTCGCCTGAGTCTTCGGTGGCCCTGGGCTTTGGCTTCCGGTGCGGCTTCCTCGGACTGCTCCACATGGAGATCATCCAGGAACGTCTCGACAGGGAGTTTGATATGGATGTCATCACCACGGTGCCCAACGTGTCGTATATCGTCTATGACAAGCAGGGGGGCTCGAAAGAAGTGCACAACCCCTCCGGCCTGCCCGATATGACTCTGATCGACCATATCGAGGAACCTTATATCAAGGCTTCGGTCATCACCACAAGCAATTTCATCGGACCGATCATGACGCTCTGCCTCGACAAGCGGGGTGAGCTGATCAGTCAGGAATTTGTCAGTGGCAACAGGGTGGAAATCCAGTTCTACCTGCCTCTCGGTGAGATCGTCATCGATTTTTATGACAAACTCAAGAGCATATCCAAGGGATATGCGTCGTTTGACTATTATATCTGTGGCTACCGCCCGTCCAAGTTGGCCAAACTCGACATCCTGCTCAATGGCGAGCCTGTCGACGCATTGTCCACCCTTACCCATCAGGACAATGCGGTGGCTTTCGGAAGGAGAATGTGCGAGAAACTCAAGGAGTTGATCCCACGGCAGCAGTTTGATATCGCCATCCAGGCTGCCATCGGCGCCAAGATCATCGCCCGTGAAACCGTGAAGTGCGTCAGAAAGGACGTGACGGCGAAATGCTATGGTGGTGACGTGTCACGAAAGCGCAAACTGCTTGAGAAACAGAAGAAAGGAAAGAAGCGCATGAAGCAGATCGGAAATGTGGAAGTGCCGCAGAAGGCTTTCCTCGCTGTGCTGAAGTTAGACTAAAGATCTTTTGGAAAGGAGAGAAACGATGAGAGAACCGCAACACACCATGCGGGACATTGCCCGCGAATTGGCAAGGAAGTACAGTACCATGACGCATGACGAACTCGACACCCTCGAGTCGGTCCTTGTCATGCGGAAATTCACCAAAGGGCAGATTGTCCTGAAAGAAGGGGAGGTTTGCCGCGATATCCTTTATATCGACACGGGGCTGCTGAGGCAGTTTTACAGGAAGAACGGCAGGGTGGTCACTGAGCACCTGGGGGTCGACGGCACCATCGTGATGTGCATCGAGAGCCTCTTCCGCGAGGAGCCCACGACGCTGCAGATTGAGGCGCTGGAAAACTCCACCTGCTACGCGCTTCCCAAGCAACGGCTTGAGGAGGTGGCCTTGCACAATGTCAATATCCAGATTCTCTACCGCAAGATCTTGGAGGAATCGCTGATCCTCTCTCAGGTGCATGCCGACCTGGTGAGGTTTGAGTCGGCACAGGACAGGTACCGTAAACTCTGCAAACTCATGCCAAAGGTGGTGCAGCGCGCGCCGCTCAATTATATTGCCAACTATTTGCAGATGAGTCCGGAGACATTGAGCCGCGTGCGCTCGGCCACGCTCCTCGACTGATACGGACTCCTGTCGGAGGCCCCGGATGAGAAGACAAACGAAAGATATGCTGCGGCATATCTTTTTTTGTCTCCATTTTCTTGGTTTTTTCCGGAAAAATCATTACTTTTGCATAAAAGTTCAATTTTTATACTACTATGAAATCCTCTGCCAGCACAATCACCCGCTCCAATATGATATACCATCTCGTGGCCATCGCCGTGGTGGCCATCTGGGGGAGTACGCTGGTGAGCACCAAACTGCTGATGCAGGCGGGTATGCGTGCCGACGAGGTGTTTTTCGCCAGGTTTCTGATTGCTTATCTGGCTATTATCGCTTTCTCGCCACGCAAGCTGTTTGCTGATGGCTGGAAAGACGAGTTGATGATGCTTCTCCTGGGTATCACAGGCGGTTCTCTCTATTTCATCACCGAAAACCTGGCTGTGGGGCTGACGTATGTCAACAATGTGAGTTTCATTGTCAGTACCTCACCGCTCATCACCATGTTTTTTATCCTCATGACCTACAAGGGGTTGCCAGTGAGGAAAATTCTTATCCTTGGCAGCATATTGGCTGTCGTGGGCATCGGCATCGTGATCTTCAATGGCCAGGTGGTGCTGAAACTCAATCCCATGGGTGATTTGATGTCGGCTGCGGCTGCTTTGTGCTGGGGATTCTACAGCTATCTGGTCAAAATCATGGGCGACCGCTATGATTCCGTCTTCCTCACCCGCAAAGTGTTCTTCTATGGTACGGTGTCGACACTGCCCGTCTTCTACTTCAAACCGTGGCATTTTGGCCTTGACGGACTGATGCAGTCGAGTGTGATGCTCAATCTGCTCTTCTTGGGACTTATCGCCTCCTTCGTCTGCTTTGCCCTGTGGAATATCGCCATCACGAAACTGGGCGCCGTCACCATATCCAACTATTGTTACCTCATCCCCGTGGCTACGGTCATCTTCAGTGCCATCTTCCTCGATGAGCCTATGACGCCTATGGCCTATGCGGGGTCGTCGCTCATCCTTATCGGCGTGTATTTCGCCAATAAGGGTTGCGCTGATGACTGATGAAACAAAAAGGGCGGCCTGATAGCCGCCCTCTTCGTTATTTCGTCACATCAGTGATTTAGTCAGGTAAAGGAATCGCTTGATGCTCTTCTTCGGTGTCTTCTCAAACTCCTCCTCCTGCAGCCGGATGGAGGAGATCTTGCTGTAGGCCGGAAGCATGTTGTTCAGTTCCTTGCGGTTCTGCTCCATGATGCTCTCCAGGTCGCTGTTGGTGAAGCCCATGGCATGTGCCTCGTCGAGATCGGGGTGAACCAGTCCGATCAGCTTGTCCTCCTCTTGGATGACGATGCTCTCATTCACGAGGGTCATCGAGTTGAGCTTGTCTTCGATCTCCTCCGGGTAGATGTTCTGCCCGTTGGCTCCTAAGAGCATGTATTTGCTGCGGCCCTTGATGAAGACGTTGCCCTCGGCATCCATCACGCCCAGGTCGCCGGTATGATACCAACCGTCCTTGTCGATGGTCTGGCGCGTGGCTTCCTCGTTCTTGTAGTAGCCGAGCATCACGTTGAGTCCCTTGACCAGGATCTCGCCGGGTATGTTCTGCGGGTCGCTGCTGGCAATCCTGATCTCATTGTGGATGACGGCTTTGCCGCAACTGCCTGGGACAAACTCACGGTAGTCGGCGTAGCAGATGATCGGTGCGCACTCCGTAGCTCCATAGCCCACGGTGTAGGGGAACTCGATGCGGTGGAGGAATGACTCCACCTCCTGGTTGAAGGCTGCGCCGCCGATAATCACCTCAAAGAAATTGCCGCCAAAGGATTTCACCACCTGGTCGCGGATGGTCTGCCGCACTTTCTTGTTGACCACAGGCATGTTGAGCAGAAGCCTCATGCGGTTGTTCTGGATGAGGGGGAACACTTTCTTCTTGATGATCTTCTCGATGACCAGGGGCACGGCGATGATGATCACCGGTTTCACTTCGGCGAAAGCCTTGGCGATGATGGCTGGCGAAGGTACGCGGGTCAGGTAGAAGACATGGCATCCCCGGAGAAACTCATAGATAAACTCGAACGACATGCCATACATGTGGGCCATGGGCAGGATGCTCAGCACGTTGCTGCCTTCTTTCACGTTGTCGCCCATCACGTGGCAGGCGAAGTCGTAGTTGCTCCAGATGGCTCTGTAGGGGATCATCACACCCTTGGAGAATCCGGTGGTGCCGCTGGTGTAGTTGATGAGCGCCAGCTCGTCGGGACTCTGTTCCTTGTAGTAGTTGACATGCTCCTGACGGAAATATTTCGGATATTTCTTGCCGAACATCTCGTTGAGGTGCTCGCGGGCGAACGTGAGCTTGTCGGAACGGGAGAACAGCAGCGAGTAGTCGGGGATATAGATGATACCTTCAATGTCGGGCATCTTGGTGGCATCGACCTGCGTCGATACTACATCGCCGGCGAAGAGTAGCTTGGCTCCGCTGTGGTTGACGATGTTGTGGATCTGGTCGGCCGTGAACTCATGCAGGATAGGCACGGCCACGGCCCCATAGGTGAGTGTGGCGAGGAATGCTGCTGCCCATCCCGCACTGTTGCGTCCGCACAGTGCGATCTTGTCGCCTCTTTTCACACCGCTGCTCTCAAACATGATGTGGAGCTTCTCGATTTTCCGCGCGACATCATGATATTGCAGCGTGATGCCTTTATAATCTGTCAGGGCATCCAGGTTCCAATGCTGGATGATGCTCTTTTCGATCAGTTCGTTGAAATTGGGTATGTGTTCCATCAAGTATTTCCTTATCTGATGTTTTGGTATAGGTATCTCTTAATGCTTTTCTTGGGGGTCTTGGCGAATTCATCCTCATGGATGCGGACGGCCGACAGCCGGCTGTAGGCTGGCATGACGGCATTGATGTCCTGCCGGTTCTGCTCCATCACTTTCTCCACGTCTTCCTGGGTGAATCCCATTGCCTTGGCTTCTTCATAGTCGGGGTGTACGAGGGCGATGAACTTGTCGCCGTCCTGCACCACGATGCTCTCGCTGACGATCGCCATCGAGTTGAGCTTGTCCTCTATCTCTTCTGGATACACGTTCTGCCCGTTGCTGCTGAGGAGCATGTTCTTCTTCCTGCCGCGGATGAAGATGTTGCCGTCGGCATCCATCGTGCCCAGGTCGCCGGTGTGATACCAGCCGTCGCTGTCGATGGCCTCGCGCGTGGCTTCCTCGTTCTTGTAGTAGCCGAGCATGACATGACGGCCGCGGGTGATGATCTCGCCTTCTGCCGACTGGGGGTCGCGGCTCAGGATGCACACCTCCATGCCGCTCACCGGACGGCCGCAGCTTCCCATGGCGTAGCTCTTCCAGTCTTGGTAGGAGATGAGCGGCGCACACTCTGTCGTGCCGTATCCCACGGTATAGGGGAACTCTATGCTATGAAGGAAAGCCTCCACTTCCTTGTTGAGGGCGGCTCCTCCGATGATCACTTCATAAGCGTTGCCTCCGAAGGCCTCGTACACCTGCTCGCAGATTTTCTGCTTCACCTTCTTGCTGATCACGGGCATGTTGAGCAGCAGCCTCACCACGTTGTTCTGGATCTTCGGGAATACGCGCTTGCGGATGATTTTCTCGATCACCAGCGGCACCGATACGACCAGTGTCGGCTTGACATCGGCGAAGGCTTGTGCGATAATGGCAGGGGAGGGAAGGCGGGTGAGGAAGAAAAGGTGGATGCCGAAGCTGAAGGGGAAGAGAAATTCTATGGCCATGCCATACATGTGTGCCATCGGTAGGATGCTGAGCATGCTGCTATGCGGCTCCAGGTGGGGGTTGCCCAGTTCCTCGATGCAGAAATTGACGTTGCCGGTGAGCGTGCGGTAGGGGAGCATCACGCCTTTTGAGAATCCCGTCGTACCGCTGGTGTAGTTGATGAGCGCCAATTCCTCTTTGTCATCCTCATAGTAGTTGACGTCGGTCTTCCTGAAGGATTTGGGGTATTTCTGGCCGAAGAGTTCGTTGAGATGCTCTCGGGCGAAGACCAATTGGTTGGAGCGCGACATGAAGACAGAGAAATCGGGCAGATAGACAATCCCCTCGATACCAGGCATTTGCTCGGGGTCGATGGATTTGGCCACCACATCGCCCACGAACAGCAGGCGCGACTCACTATGATTGACGATATTGTGGATTTGCTCGGCATTGAATTCATGGAGAATCGGCACTGCCACGGCTCCGTAGGTCAGCGTGGCCAGGAAAGCCACGCCCCAATGGGCACTGTTACGGCCGCAAATAGCGATCTTGTCGCCTTTGCGCACGCCGATCTGCTCCATCATGATATGCATCTTTTCTATCTTGCGGGCTACGTCCTTGAATTGCAGTGTCGCACCTTTGTAATCTGTGAGTGCGTCGTAGTCCCAATTTGATACAATGCTTCTTTCTATGGTCTTATTGAAATTGTTGATCAAATCCATTGCACAAATTTTCAAATAATGTGCAAAGGTAATATCTATTTTGCACAATTCAAAAAAAAATGTGCAAAAATTCGGGACTATGTAGGGTTATATCCTAAATAGACTAAAAAAAAGGAAAAAACTATTCATATTTCATGGATTTCGCCGGTTGGATGTGCGAAATCAGATAACTCGGCGCGATCAGCACGATGACACTGATGAGCAGTGTGCCTATGTTGATGAGCACGATGGCGGGGATGCTGATCTCGATGGGAACCACATCCACATAATAGGTTTCCGCATCAAGCTTCACCACTCCTGTCAGCCGTTGGATCAGGCAGATGCCAAGTCCGAGGAGGTTGCCGATGGCCATGCCTTTGGCGATGATGAAGACGGCGAACCAGAGAAACGTGTGGCGTATCGTCTTGTTCTTGGCTCCCATGGCTTTCAGTGTACCGATCATGCTCGTACGCTCGATGATGATGATGAGCAGGCCCGATATCATGGTGAATCCTGCCACGGCCACCATCAGGGCGAGGATGATCCACACGTCGAGGTCGAGCAGGTCGAGCCAGGCGAAGATCTGGGGATAGGCGTCCTGGATGGTGAGTGAGGAGTAGGTGGCGCCGTAGGGGTCTTCCTTGCGGTCCACGGCATCGTTCATGGCCAGGTCCACCTTATCTAATAGATGATAGTCGCGGATGGTGATTTCCGCGCCGCTTGCCTGGTCGGGTTGCCAGCCGTTGAGTTTCACCACCGTATAGAGGTCGGCGAAGCAGGTGTTCTCGTCAAAGTGCTTCAGGTCGGTACGGTAGACTCCGCTGATCGTCAGTCGTCGTGTGCGCACGTTGTTGTCGCCCATGAAGTAGGCGAAGATGCGGTCGCCGGCGCGCACCTGCAGTTTGTCGGCGATGATTTTCGAGATCACGATCTTGTTGCTGCTCTTCTTGTCGCTGAAGGAGGGCAGTTCTCCTTCCACCATGTTGCTGGCGATGAAGGTGGAGTCAAACTCAGGCCCCACTCCCTTGAGTGTCACGCCGAGGAAGTCCTGGTCGGTCTTGAGGATGCCTTGTTTGAGGGCATAGCGTTGCACATGCTTCACCCCGTCGATATGTCCCAGCAGTTGCATCATGCTGTCGTCCATGCAGATGGGGTAGGGGGCCTCATGCTGCAGGGCCATGTAGTCGCCCACGATGATGTGGCTTCCGAAGCCGATCACCTTGTCGCGGATGGTGTGCTTGAAACCGAGTACCACGCACACCGAGACGATCATCACGGCCAGGCCGATGGCCACGCCGGCGGTGGCGATACGGATGGCGGGACGGCTCACCTTCCGGCGGTCGTCGTCGTCATGATAGATGTGTCGGGCTATGAATAGGGGAAGGTTCACGGGCGGTCAGTCGTCATATACGTGTCCGGGATAGGCCTCCAGTGCCTTGCGGAGCACGATGAGAGCTTGGTTGAGGTCTTCTTTCTTCAGCACGTAGGCGATACGCACCTGGTTGGCTCCGGCTCCTGGTGTGGTGTAGAATCCAGAGGCGGGGGCCATCATCACGGTGGCACCCTCGTATTCGAATTTCTCCAGGCACCAGCGGCAGAATTTCTCCGCATCGTCCACGGGCAGTTTGGCCACGGTGTAGAAGGCTCCCATCGGGATCGGTGAGTACACCCCGGGGATGCGGTTCAGTCCGTCGATCAGGCATTTGCGCCGCTCCACGTATTCGTCGTAGACGTCGCGCAGGTATTCCTCGGAAGCATCGAGCGAGGCCTCGGCCACGATCTGTCCGATGAGCGGGGGCGAGAGGCGGGCTTGGCAGAATTTCATCACGGCGGCGCGCACTTCGGCATTCTTGGTGATGAGCGCGCCGATGCGGATGCCGCACTCGGAGTAGCGTTTCGATACGGAGTCGATGAGCACCACGTTCTGCTCGATGCCCTCCAGGTGGCAAGCGCTGATATACGGCGATCCTGTGTAGATATACTCCCTGTATACCTCATCCGAGAAGAGATACAGGTCGTATTTCTTCACCAGGTCGCGTATCTGGTTCATTTCGCGTCGGGTGTAGAGGTAGCCGGTGGGGTTGTTGGGGTTGCAGATCATGATGGCACGGGTGCGCTCGTTGATCAGTTCCTCGAATTTCTCCACTTTGGGCAGCGAGAAGCCTTCCTCGATGGTCGTGGCGATGGTCTTGATCTTCGCTCCCGCGGAGATGGCAAAGGCCATGTAGTTGGCATAGGCGGGCTCGGGCACGATGATCTCATCACCGGGATTGAGGCAGGAGAGGAAAGCGAAAAGCACAGCCTCGCTGCCACCCGACGTGATGATGATGTCGTCGGCGGTCACCATGATATTGTATTTGGCGTAATAGTCGACCAGCTTCTCACGGAAACTCTGATAGCCCTGCGACGGCGAGTATTCCAGGATCTCGCGGTCGATGCTCTTGAGGGCGTCGAGACCTACCTTCGGGGTGGGCAGGTCGGGCTGTCCGATATTGAGGTGATAGACTTTTGTGCCTCTTTTTTTTGCGGCGGCGGCAAGGGGAGCCAATTTCCTGATGGGCGACTCCGGCATTTCAATTCCGCGTATGGAGATATCTGGCATATTGCAACTTTGTTATGATGTCCTTACTTTCGTTCGCATCAAGCTGCAAAGGTAGTGCAATTTTTTCTTTTTGCCCAAAGATTCGGGGATTATTTGATTCTCCTATCTCACTTCCCACTCGAAAATGCCTGCTGAGTTGTCATCGGGCAGGGTGATTTCCAACTTCAGTGCTGTCGTCTCCACAGGGTCGAAGTTGACGGTGCAGGCCTCTCCCTTCACCGTGGGATAGCCGTCGGCACCACCGACGGGTGTCCATTGGCCGGCGGCGTCCTTGTAGAGGATTCTCCATGACTTCGGTATGCGGCATCCACCCCACGGGCCGTCGTCAAACCAATACACGGTGCAGCTCTGTACTTTGGAGGGCTCGGCAAACTCGTAGGCGAGCCATTCCGTCGACTGCTGTTTGGGCCACCAGTGGAAATAGGGGACGGAGCGGTCGTTCTCGTCTTTGGGGAGCAGGCGGTCGTTGATGGCGCTGAGCGCAGCGGCCTGGTGGGATGACGTGACTTTCGACTCTGAGGCCAGGGTGGCGGGTTGTGCAGGGTTGGTGGCACTCAGGTCTTGTGCCTGCCACACGCGCATCTTGCCCGATCCCCTGTGGCACCAGGCGTAATAGGGGATGAGCCGCAGTTCCACATCCTTCACGTTCAACTTGCCTTGCTGGTCGAAGTCAAGGGTCTGGGCCGATGTGTTGAGCGTCTTCACCATCGTGTTAGCGATGGTGGCTTCGCCCAGCGTGAAAGTGGGCTTCTGGTTGATCAGGGCACTCATCAGGTCGAAGTCGTTGTCCACCCATTCCGCGCAGTACACCAGGGGGCCGCGCTCGATGCTCACCATGCCACGGTCGGCTTCCACTTTGCGGTTGGCTTTCACCACGCGGGGCTGCATGTCGAAATGGATCCTCACCACATCGCCCTTCTTCCAGCGGCGGTCGATGGTCAGGTAGCCGTCACTGGTCAGCACACCCGACTCCTTCTTGCCGTTGACCGTCACCCGGTAGCTGAGGCGCTTGCCGTCGGCATAGGTGTAGAGGTCGCCGGGGGTCACCTGTCCGCGCACCCATCCCGGGATGCGGATTTTCATGACAAACTGTCCGGCCTTGTTCTGGTTCACCGAGAGGGCGATGTCGCCGTCCCAGGGATATTGTGTCTCCTGCTGCAGGGTGACGCTCTTGCCCTCCACGTCGACCTGGCTTGTGTTGGAGAGGAAGAGGTTGACGTACACATTGCGGCCTCTCACGGCATACACGTATCCGGGCAGCGACGGGATGAACCGGCAGATGTTGCTCGGGCAGCAGGCGCAGCCAAACCAAGGTTGGCGCTGGTGCTGTCCCATCGACTCCAGGGGGTTGGGGTAGAAGAACCCGTTGCCTTCCAGCGATACACCCGAGATGAGGCCGTTGTAGAGGGTGCGCTCCAGCACGTCGTAGTATTTCGAGTCGCCATGGAGCAGGAAGAGGCGGTAGTTGACGTACACATTGCCGATGGCGGCGCAGGTCTCGCAATAAGCGCTCATGTTGGGCAACTCATAGTTCTTGCCGAAAGCCTCGCCGCTGGAGGTGGCACCGATGCCCCCGGTGATATACAGTTTCTTGTTGACGATGTTGTCCCAGATGCGGTCGATGGCTTGGATGTAGGCTTGGTCGCCGGTCAGGGCGGCCACGTCGGCCATGCCGGCATACATGTAGGCGGCTCTCACCGCATGACCCACAGCCTCGTCTTGGTCCACCACGGGTTTGTGGGCTTGGGAGTAGTCATGCACGATGGTGGTCTTGCCGCGCTGGTCGAGGAAGAACTTGGCTTCATCGAGGTATTTCTTCTCCCCGGTCACCAGATAGAGTTTCGCAAGTGCCATCTCGGCGATCTGATGTCCCGGCACTACGCAGGCCTGTCCTTTTCCGGGTCCCACCTCGCGCACCACGCAGTCGGCATAGCGGATGGCGATGTCGAGGAACTTGCGCGACCCCGTGGCCTGGTAGTGGGCGATGGCGCCTTCCACCATGTGGCCCAGGTTATAGAGTTCATGGCTCAGGTCCTCTTCTTTCTCCCAGCGTTTGTCGCCGGCCCATTCATGGGGATGCTTGGGGTTCTGCGTGCGCGAGGTGTAGAGATAGCCGTCGGGCTCTTGCGCTGCGGCGATGATGTCGAGCACGGAGTCGATGTAACTCACGAGTTTCTTGTCAGGATAGGTCTGGAGGATATAGCTGGCTCCCTCGATGGTCTTGTAGGGGTCGGTGTCGTCAAACGACAGTCCACCTACCTTGAAGGTCTTCGACGGGTCCTTGAGGTGTGCGGCGGCATTCTCGAAATTCTTATACCGGCCGGTCTCCTCGCATTTGGCGAAGGCGAGGGGGATGGTCACGTTGCGGCTGGCCTCCAGGCGTTGGCCCCAGAAGGTGCCGGGGGTGACTTTCACATGAGTGAAGGGGACCGGAGTGATGGGATAGCCATGAGCGATGTTCTCTTGGGCGGTCATGGTGGCCACGATGCAGCATACCGCGGCTGTTGTAAAGATTTTTTTCATGATCATCGGCTGTAGTTGATGTGTTTTAGTATTTCACGAGCAAAAATACACATTTTATCCGTAATCACGTCATTTCCGCATCGTTTTTTGTTTCTTTGCAGGTGAAGTTCGGATGGCAAAGTCACTGCAAATGTCGAAAAACGGTAAAATGGGTTGTTTAATCTGTAAAACGTTTAGGCATGGTTCCGCACTTTTGGCTTACCTTTGCCAGTGAAAAATAACACAAGTCAAAAAAATAAAGATCATAATCATGATGAAGACACTTTTCAGAAGATGTATGACACTGTTGGCGCTCATTGCTGTGGTCGCATGCGGTGATCATGAGGGCAACGAGGTAAAAGCACAGACCGCAGAAGGCGGCAAGACTCTCGTGGTGTATTACAGTTATACCAACAATTGCCGTGACATTGTCAATTCGCTGACCAGCCAGATCACAGCTGACGTCCTCGAGATTCAGCCGGCCGAGAAAGGACTCAAGTATGAGGCTGACAACTATGCCTTGGGTACCCAGTTGCTCAATGCCATCAAAGCCAATCCAAACGATGCCGGCAGTTATCCTGCCATCGACCCCGTCTCCACTGTTCTCTCAGACTACGGCACCATCATCATCGTCACTCCGCTTTGGTGGAGCCAGATGGCCGCCATCATGCAGACCTATCTGTTCAACTATGGCCCGCAGATGGCCAATAAAAACATTGGCTTGATTGTGTCGAGTGCCAGCAGCGGCATCAACGGGGTGGTGAATGACTGCAAACGGCTTGTTCCCGATGGTCGCTATTTCAGTGAGAACCTCTGGATCCATAATTCCAACCGTTCCAACCGCAGCGCGCTGATCCAGAACTGGCTCACCTCCATCAACTACCAGCAGGTGACGGCTGTCCCAAGGACACGACTCACAGCTGCGTCATCCACCCCCATCCTCGACTTGAGCGGACGACTCTTGGGGCAGGAACCTGCGAAGGGTATCTATATCAAGAATGGCAAAAAAATAGCAAAATGATGCGGGCAGTGTTTATTCTTCGTATTTTTGCAGCATGAAAAGGATTCCACAAAGCCAAATGTAGAGACGTCGCATTGAGGCGTCTCTTTGTTCGGCCGGATTGTTCTTTGTTCGTCCGCATTTGCATTATTCTTTGTTCGTCCGCATTTGCATTGTTTTGTTCGGGCGGATTTGTAATCCGGCCGCATTTGCATTGTTCAATCGCATTTGCATTGTTCGATCGCATTTGCATTGTTCGGGCGGATTTGTAATCCGGCCGCATTGAGTGTAAGCATTTGTAATGCGCTTTTATCGGATTAAAAATCCTTTGTTCGGGCGGATTTGCAATCCGACCGCATGGAGTATAAGCATTTGCAATGCGCTTTTATCGGATTAAAAATCCTGATACTCAGAGCATCGGGATTACAAATCCCGATGAACAGCGACAAATCCCGATGAACGAGCGACAAAATCCCGATGAACAAAGACAAATCCCGATAAACGGCGACAACGGGACACCCTGATTCAGAAAAAACATCGGATTCTTTTGTGGTCCTGTCATTTTTTCGTATTTTTGCGCACAACAATCATTTTGCGCTCAACAATCATCTTGCGCTCAACAATCATCTTGCGCTCAACAATCATCTTGCGCTCAACAATCATCTTTCGCTCAACAATCATCTTGTGCTCACCAAACAATCAAGCGCTCACTAAACAACTACAGGCTCACCAAAAAAATCTATGAGCCCCCAAAAACATACGAAAGGATATGACCATGAAGAAAAAACTATGGCTCTTAGCCTGCTTGACCCTTGCACTGCCTGCATTTGCCCAGGACAACGACACCCCAAATTCCAAAGACCTCTGGGTGCACAGCATTGATGTCAAGGTCGATTCTGTCTGGAAGACCAAAACCATCCGTGTGCCAGGAAAGAAGACTCCCAATGTCGTGGACTTCTTCCGTGCTGTGGCCAACACCTATCCCTGCGACTACCACCGCCTGCTCCTGATGGCCATCGACGGCGACAAGGAAGTGCGATTCAACCATAAGGAGCCTTACATCAAAATCGACAAGGATTCCTGCTTCCTGGAGAATGCCAGCTTCGCCATGCGCGTATTCTATACCAACGGCCGGCCGGCCGCCCTGGGCGTGTGCTTCCTCAAATCGCTCACCACCAAGCATCAGGATGCGTATTACTACCGCTTCAATGCAGCCACCCGCACCCTGACTCCCTTGGCCAAGGGCAGCGACTTCACGGGAGGCATCATCAAGCGACAGACCATTTTCTCGCCTCAGAAGGACGAGAACCGGGCCAATATGACTCACCGTTGGGGCAGATGCGGCATCGAGAGCCTTCTTGACTGGGAAAACGGCCGATTCAAGATGGAGGATGCACATGAGAGGATCAACAGAATGCACTACGATCCTTCTGACATGCCGGGAGTCATCACGCTCCGCGGGGACGGCAACCAGGCTCTCGCCCTGCTCGACGAGATCGTCAGCCGGCATGACATGGAAC
This sequence comes from uncultured Prevotellaceae bacterium, assembly GCA_946540735.1. GTDB lineage: Bacteria > Bacteroidota > Bacteroidia > Bacteroidales > Bacteroidaceae > Prevotella. Next base: position 15,216 of record CAMNIN010000034.1, read on the forward strand.
TCCGGATGCCGAAACCCGAACGGAAAGATTTGAATGGGGGGTCCATCTATAGCCTGCCCATCTGCGTAGCCCTGCGCGATACGACGACCGACAGCTTCGCCTCCGCCGAGGCCATGGAGGGCTTCTATTATTTCTATGTGAGGAGTTGGAAGCGCCCCAATGGCACCATGCTCCTGGCTGCCTACACCGAGTGTGCCCCAAAGGAAGATGTGGATTTCTCCAGGGAGGGGGAACGTAAACTCACCAGGAGCCGCCACCGCCTCGGAGAGGGTGATGAGGTGAGCCTCTTGTTCTTCGACTGCGACAAAGAGGGGCGTTGCCGCTACCTGGCTCCTGGCTCAGCTCCCTATCTCAAGTCGGTCGGCAAGGGCTTGCCACGTCTCGACCGCAACGAGTGGCGCGCCGAACTCAGCGCCGACAGTGCCGACCTGGTCTTCATCAACGAGAGCGACGGGCGCACGCTCACTTTCAAGTGGGACGGCACCCGTCTGCGTTGATTTCGTTCACTCCATCTTGTCCACGATCTTCATCGCATCGGTGACGGTGATTTGTGAGTCGTTGTTCATGTCGGCCAGGCGGATCTGGTCCTCGCTGAGACTGGTGCTTTCCTTTGTGATGTGTTTCACCACGCGCACCAGGTCGCTGGCATCCACCTTGCCGTCCATGTTGACGTCGCCCTGCTCCACGTCGGTTTGCATCTTGAGGATCTCCGTGTTGAGAAACTCCACGTGGGTGCTGATGAATGATTTCACGTCTTTGATGGCAGAGGCGTAGTCCTGATAGGTCTTCACGCCCCATCCCAGCATATCACTGTTGATTTCCCACCCGGCGCCGCCGTTGGCTCTGGGCGTGTAGTTGAGTTGCCGCGAATACTGCATCTCAGCCGCGATCTTGTCCACCTTCTCATGGAGGTAAGTGATGAGCGAACCGTTGTCGTACACCTGTTTCCAGCGCATGGCGAGCAGGTTGGTGAACGCCGGGCAGTTTTCCATCAGATATTGGACGCGGTATTTCAGGTTGGAGTATTTCTCCGACTGGTAGACGAAGGCCTTTTCCATATTGCCATAGTTGCCGTAAGCGATGTCGAAGTCCCAAAGCGGGCCAAACTTCAGTTTGTCACCCTCGTTGATGTCGCGGTAGACGTAGTTGCTGATCAGTCCGTCGTAGTTGCCCGTGATCTCATTGCCGATGGTGTAGGCCACGAGCGACTCCATGTCGACATATTTGAACAGGCCGGTCTCCTCGGAGAAATCGTTGGTGCCCGGAGCATATTGCACGGTCGACAGGAACGCCTTGCTCAGGTAGTCGGTGATTTCGGCCTTCACCTCATCGGTCAGGAACTCATCCTCCGGGTTTTTGACATTCACGACGCAGGTGTTGTTGCCCGCACCGATGGTCACATAGGGCTCTTCTACAAAACTGTCGCCCGTGACTGCCTCGAGAAACCATCCCCGGTCGCTGTTGATCTCCACGCGTCCTTTCTGTATCTGGTTATGGTCGGAGATTTGGTAGGTGCCCCGGTAGTTGTCATTGATCACCAGGTCGACGAATTGATAGGCTGGATAGTAGGGCAGGGCTTTCAGTCCAGTTTTCTCTTCGATGCGCAGTCCTACCTCCCGTGTCAGCGCGTTGCGCAGCATCGTCTTGTCGGCGGCGTTGGCCAGCAGGGTCCAGTTCTTCGCGTCGGCATACTCGTTGGTGCCGTCGCCGTTGGCCAGCAGTTTGGTCTTGCTGGGGAATTTCAGGCGGTATGCCTTTTTCTCGCACCACCAGGTGGAGTTGCCTCTTCCGCGGATGGTGGTCAGTTCGTCGCGTGTCTTGATGCTGCCGTAGCCATCCACCACTTTGATGCGGGCCAGGCGGTATTCTTCCGATTTCTGCTCATATCTGTCATAGTTGGGCCTCAGCACCGCATTGTCGGTGATGGAGGGTGTGGCGGAGATGATATTGTTGGAGATGGGCGTGTCGTAAGAGGAGCTGCCGTTGAGTTTGATTTTGTAGTAGACATCGTTTTTGTCCGTCGACCCCTCGGGCTTGTATTCCATGGGTTTTGTGCCCTCGGCATTGGTCTCCGCATCCAGCATCCAGATATAGACGGTAGGCACGTCGCTGATCTGTCCTTTCATGCGGATGATGTTGTTGGTCTGCTCCTCTGTGGTGGGCAGCGTAAAGACTCCTTGGCCTGCCGCCACGGCGGCATGACATGCCAGCAGTGCCGGCAGGCAGAAGTTTATGATGGTCTTTTTCATAGAGTTTTTGGTGTGTTGAAATGATTAAAAGGTGCACACCTGTCACAGGCGTGCACCTCGTCGGAAAGATTAAATATAAAGGATGTTATTCATCCCACAAACTAGAATTGCTACGGTTTCCGATACCACCGCTTCCCTGTCCATGCTCTGAGTCCATACCGTCATCACCATCCATACTCATCATCACGGTGTGAGGGAAGGCTTTGATATCGTCGGAATGAGGACCTCCGTCGGTCAGTCGAGTGGCTGCAATGACCGATTCGTATTCGATGGTCATCTCTATGAAAATACTTGGTGCTTGATATATTCTTTTCATTTTTATAAGCCTTTTCTTATTTGACAATCAGTTTCTTACCATTCTGGATGTAAACACCCTTAGAGAGACCATAGATAGAGTCGCCTACGTATCTGCCGTCGATGGTGTATACTTTACCACCAGCATTTACGACAACTTTCATGTTCTCGACGCCCTCTGTGCCTTCGCTTGCGGTCATGTTGCCGAAGCCCATGCCGAAGCCGTTGGAGCCACTTGTTGTGCCAAGGTCATCCAGTACGAGGCTGTTGATGACCCATTGGGCAGGCTTAACAATATTATTCTCTATCTTAGCTTGAGTCACTTCACCATTGTGTGAACCCAAACCAAGGTTGTAGGTGCGTGTAATGGATGCATTCTTGATGAGCAGGTTGGGGCAGATGATAGCGGTGTTGTTGATCCACTTGAATCCATTATAGACGGAAGCTGCCTCTTGGGTAGCCACATAGAACATGGCTTTCTTCTGCTTGTTGTTGTAGCCCAGGTAATAGCTGTTGGCGGGCATCATGTTGTTGTAGAAAGCTCCAACGAAGGAGTAGTCCCATTCTGCTGAGACAGGGTAGGTGACACCATTATATGTCACTGTCTTCCCACTGACTGTTTTTTCCAAACTCCCGTCTGCCACGAGTGCCGGCACGGTCACGATGCCTTCTTGCTGATATCTTCTCTGTAAATTACCAGCTCTGTTCTCCGCATTTTTGATCTTCTCAAACAGACCGGGATAGTCGGTGTGTGAGGCGATGATACGACCTTCCGAAATCTTTTCGGGATTTGCACTTGGATAGTCTGAAAGGTCAGGATAGATGTCAAACTGGCGGCCAGATATGAAGTTAGGACGGATGAGGTAAGGAACACCTGCATGAATCACGATATCATCGTCCTGTGCGTCTCTCTCTTTTGAGGGTTTCTCTGTCTCGCTTACCACCCAGTTGCCATCAGTATCCTTGGTGGCTTTATGAAGCATCAGGTTCTCGCTGAAGTTGAGGGTGATGGTGCCTTTCTTCTCGTCACGGATGACATTGAGCAGTTGGCTGACGAAAGGTATCTTGTTGGTACCCGGATCACCCAGGATCAGCATGGCGTCATTGTAGTTCATGTCGAAGGGCGAGCAGAGTGTCCACCAGTCGGTGTCGGTGAGGTATGAGCGATAGGATATCATGGGCACGTCGGTGTTGGCTGCATAGCCGGTGAGTACGAACTGATGCCAGCCGCGGTAGTCATGCTGGATAGTCGTGGTCTCCTTGGCGTCTTCCGGAACGGGGCAATACCTGTCGTCTGGTTCTTCATTCTCATCCACGGCCAGTCTGTATGTTCCGTCCCAAACTCTCTCATAACGCTGTCTGTCTGCATGGGCGGGATTGGTCTCGTCATATTTGACATAGCCATTGTCTTCAACTGCTGAGTACAGCTTCTCTCCTTCATCAGTTTCGGCGTTGTAGGCGCGATATTCGTCTTTGTATTCCTTAGTATAGATAGTGCTATTTACACCATTAATAATATCTGTAACGCTGCTGCTCCATACAGCATAGGAAGTGCTCACTTTGTAGAGGTCATTATTCCAGAAGTCAGCGTTCACTGCTGTGATATGAGTCCAAGAACCATCAGCTCGATATCTTGTGTAATTGCTAACATCCATCGACCATGACTGTGCAACCTCAATGGTATAGTATTCGGGATTTGCTCCTTGTTCAAACTCCTTTACATTGATATATCCACCGTTAGGATCCGCAATGTAATTACCATTTGTTTTAAAATAGTAATACTGAGTAGGCTTCGACTGATCTTTATTGTTTTCTTTCACAAGGGGGTGATAATAGTAGGTCACACCCTCCTCAGGAGTTCCATTGAAAGCTACATACTCATAATCTTGCACGTAGAGATTTGTTGATGGAGTAGTGCCTTCAGGAGCTTCTGTAGCGGTGATGTCGTGGATATACTCACCATTAGTTTTCTTTGAGAAATAATAGTTTTTCACAAAAGATCCTTGACCGCATTTCTCGTATTGCAATTCACCATATTGGTTAGTGGCCTGTGTCTGTCTGGCCACATAGAGTGTTCCGTTATAATCAGCAAAGTTCCCAGTGTACTCGGTGTACGTGCCGTCTGTAAGTTCATAGAGCGTTTTGCCGTTTTCGGCATCCTCTGCTGTAGCCACATCATAAATGACAGCACCCTTCACATACTCAATTCTCGGATAGAGCTTCTGGCCTTCCCATTTCACATCGTAATAGTTCTGGAGACCAGCGGGCTTGGTATTTCCACCAAGTGTCACATCGTAGAATGTAGCGGTAGGATCATCGCCTGTGAAATACGCATTTGCTGCTGCTTGATCTGTTGCATTCCATGTATTTGCAATGGGGATGTTTCCGAAATGAGTGGCAAGATCACCGTAGTTGGAACGGGTCTCAACATCCCAAGCATTCCAAGTGTAGCCGTAGGTTCCTTGCAGATAAGCACACAGGAATTCCTCTTGCATGGGGAAATAGATCTGAGCACCTTTTCCGTCTGTAAGACCGGTAGCAATGCTATACATACGAGTTGGATCTGTATATCGCTGTATTTGAGGTGTTGTGCACTCACGCGGATAGTGGAGCATTGTTTGCCAGCGAGTACCATTTTTGAAGCTTCCACGTGTCAAGATACCTTGTGTTTGATCGACAGAGACGTTATACCCTCCGTAGCTGATATAGAATGAACGCCCGAAAGCATCTACATGGCACTCAGGGGCTTCTACTGCCAGTACATATACATCACTGACAAATGGCTCTGTGTTAGCGAAAGCAAAGCGCTCTATCAGTTTGAGGTTGCTGGAGAAAGTATATGTTCCGAAATGGGTGGCATCATATTTCTGGCCAGATTCCATAAGGCCATAGCCGAGAAGTGGTTTGCCGTCACTTCCAAGAATCTGTTCTGCTTCTTCATTGGTGAAACCATTATCGTATGTAGTGTTGTCGATGTCGCCATCGGCTTTTGTGGTCCAAATATGGTCGACAGAAGCTGCGAATGCACGAGTCTTGATGGTTTGGATATTGGAAGGAATGCAAATGTCTGTAATGGAGTTGACATTAGCAATGAAGTCTGCCGGCAAAATGGTCAGCTCGCTGCATTCGGGTATCTTCACATACAAGGTATTTACTCCTAACACACCTGTCCATGACAAAGTGAGGTCATTGCAAAACTCATCTTTAATAACAGCATCTTTTAAGTCAAGTTCGACGAGACTTGCTCCGTCCATAGCTCCGTCAGTTCTGGTTCCGACAAGTTTTCTTGTGCCTTTGCCTTCCTCATCATTGACACCATGGTTTATAACCCACGAATTCTCGTCAGCCTCCTGGTCGAACTGGAAATGGCCGTCTTCAGTGAATTTTATCGTATTGGGATTATTGCCGCTGAAATCACGAGCCACAGGATTTCCTGCAATGGAAAGGCATTTCAGGTTGGTTTTTTGCATGTTAGACTGAAACATATTGCCTTCCGATCTCAATGAAGCACGGGTTTCCGTGTTGTCAAGGAAAGTGCGGTTGACGGCATCATAAAGCGTGTTTCCCTTGTTTACGTAAGCATTGAGCTGGGTGCCGACAGTGCCGCCTTTATAGGAAGCCAAGCTGATGGCGGAGCCCAATTGGGCACCAACGGCCTTAGCGCAAGTGGTCACTTCTTCCTTTGTCCAGCCATTGGGGAGGATCAGATTCTTTACCGTGCTATTCTGGAAAGTGAAGGCAGCGCTGCATTGGGCATCCTGCAAGTCGATGGTCTCGTAACTCAGACTTCCAAGTGCAATAATGTCCGCATTGTCAAGCACTACACCATCCGCAGTCTTGATAAAGACCTGATCATAGTCAGGATACTGGGTAGCAGCCGCAGTGATAGCTTCTGAAAGCTTTCCTGCCGTTTTTAGCTCGATAACCACTGCTTTCTCGTTAGCAGTGCTTGAGCACCATGTGTCTTCCGACAGCGCATAATTTTGCGCCCACGCCCCGATGGAGACGAAGACAGTCAGGAATAAAGATAGTAAAATCTTCTTCATAAACACGTTTTAAAAAATATTAGGTTGTTAAATAAAAGTTTTCTACCGTAGCTTGTCAGTCTTTTATTCAGAATTGTGTTAGTTATTTCATCAAGTCTGCAATTTCAGCAGAATTCATACAGATAGTTTGTCTTGTCATTTTCGGGCGCAAAATTAAAAAAAAACTTTTGTCCTAAATAACATTTCTTTTGTTTAAAGCTACTTTTAACTTTTTTTATACACCTGCATGGGGCGTGTAATTACTCAGCACCTAAGTAAGCATAGCCATTCGGGTGGATTTGCTTTTGTTCGGGTGGATTTGCATTTGTTCGGGCGGATTTGCCGCTCGGCACCCGATAGGGTGACGCTTGGCTTGTCCAAGAATCCGGCCGCATTGAGTGAAAGCATTTGCAATGCGCTTTTAGCGGATTAAAAATCCTGATACTCACAGCATCGGGATTACAAATCCCGATGAACAACGACAAATCCCGATGAACAACGACAAATCCCGATGGTCATAAGAAGGGAAAGTGGAGTGCTGGGTAGTTACCATCCGAAATCAATAGGATAATTGAGAGAAAGCGTATTGCATTCAGCCTGAAACAGAACTTCCTCTTTTTTCCCTGTCCAGCCTTTAATTTACGGTCATTCTGCATGTAATCTCCAAAAACCGTCTTTCGTTACATTCTATTTTCGTAACTTTGCCTCTGCGAGGCGAAGTTACTTTGCACTCGGCATAAAAAAAGAACAAGTTCTTTTTGTTCTCCGCCCGACTTTTCGTAACTTTGCCTCTACGAGGCGAAGTTACTTTGCACTCGGCATAAAAAAAGAACAAGTTCTTTTTGTTCTGCCCTCGTTTTTTCGTAACTTTGCAGTTCAAAAAGTGAAATATGGATAGAGAACAGAATAATTCATTTCAAATGATAGCCGACTACGAGGGTGACATCAGCCAACTTTTCGAGGTGGACGTGGAGGGTGCGATACCCATCCTTGCCACACGGAATATGGTGATGTTTCCCGGAGTCATTTCCCCTGTACTGGTTGGCCGTTCAAGCAGCATCAATCTGGTCAAGCGCATGCAACAGGCCTCTGAGAACTCAGTGATTGCCATTTTCTGCCAGAAGGATCCGAATGTCGACAGCCCTACGAACCAAGACCTTTATGAGACAGGCGTATATGCCAAAATCATCAGGGTACTGGAGATGCCAGGCAATGGCAACAACCTGACAGCCATCGTGCAGGGCCTTGGGAAATGCCACTTAGAGAGCTTGACCAAGTTTCGTCCTTATATCATGGGAATCACAACTCCTGTGAAAGAGCTCCTTCCCGCGCAAGATGATGCTGAATTCAATGCCGCCGTGGAAGACCTGCGTGCGACAAGCAAAGAATTCATCAAAAAGAACGACGATATCCCCGATGAGTCACAGTTTGCTTTCTCCAACATCAGCAACAGCATCGTGATGGTGAACTTCGTGAGTTCAAACATGCCCTTCAGCATAGCTGACAAGATGGAGCTTTTGCGTTGTACTTCGACCAAGGAACGCGTGTTCATGCTATTGAAATTCATCCATAAGGAGATGCAACTGGTGGAGCTCAAACAGAATATCCGCATCCGCACTCGTGAGGATATCGATGAACAGCAACGCGAGTATTTCCTGCAACAACAGATCAAGAACATCAAGGAAGAACTTGGCAATGGCGAAGGATCTCCTGAGCGTCTGGAACTGCTGCAACAAGCCGAGGAGAAAAAATGGACGGAGGACGTAGAGCGCGTGTTCTACAAAGAGTTGGACAAGCTTGACACCCTCAACCCCCAAAGCCCCGACTACAGCATACAAATCAACTACCTACAGACGATGGTGGCTTTGCCATGGGGAGAGTATACCGAGGACGACATGAATCTCAAACGTGCGGAGCGCATACTCAACCACGACCATTATGGCATGGAGAAAGTGAAGGAGCGCATCCTGGAGCATATCGCCGTGCTCTCTTTGCGTGGCGACCTGAAATCGCCCATCATCTGCCTGTATGGCCCTCCGGGTGTAGGCAAGACCAGTCTGGGCAAGAGCATCGCCTCGGCCATGAAACGCAAATACGTGCGCATCTCGCTGGGAGGCCTTCATGACGAATCGGAGATCCGGGGACATCGGCGCACTTATGTGGGTGCTATGCCAGGACGCATCATCAAGAGTATCCAGAAAGCGGGATCTTCCAATCCCGTATTCATCCTCGATGAAATCGACAAGGTGACTCAACACACCATCAATGGTGACCCGGCATCTGCCCTGCTCGAAGTACTCGACCCGGAACAGAACAATGCCTTCCATGACAATTATCTCGATATTGACTACGACCTCTCGAAGGTGCTCTTCATCGCCACGGCCAACGATTTGAACACCATCCCACGGCCTTTGCTCGACCGCATGGAGATCATCGAGGTCAGCGGATATATCACGGAGGAGAAAATAGAGATAGCCAAACGCCATCTCGTGCCACGTGAACTGGAGAACACGGGACTCTCTACCCTCCCCACCCGTCCTGGATTCACCAAGGCTGCCATTGAGCAAATCATCGAGCAATATACCCGCGAGAGCGGTGTGCGGCAGTTGGAGAAGCAAATCAACAAATCGTTCAGGAAGCTGGCGTTCATCAAAGCCCGCGACGGAGAACTGCCCTACGTGAAGATCACTCCCGACAAATTGAATGACTTATTGGGCAAGCCTCCCTACTACCGCGACATCTACCAGGGCAATGACTATGCCGGAGTGGTGACAGGCCTCGCCTGGACAAGCGTGGGCGGTGAGATCCTATTCATAGAGACCTCGCTGAGTAAAGGACGGGGATCCAAACTCACCCTCACCGGCAACCTGGGCGACGTGATGAAGGAATCGGCTGTCATCGCCCTCGAATATGTTAAAGCCCATGTCGACCGACTTGGAGTCGACTACCGGATCTTTGACCAGTGGAACATCCATATCCATGTGCCCGAAGGTGCGACACCCAAGGACGGCCCTTCGGCAGGCATCACCATCGCCACCTCCATCGCCTCCGCCCTAACACAGCGCAAAGTGCGCCGAAACACGGCCATGACAGGCGAAATCACCCTTCGGGGCAAGGTGCTCCCTGTGGGCGGAATCAAGGAGAAGATATTGGCTGCACGCCGTGCCGGCATCACCGACATCATGATGTGCAAGGACAACAAGAAAGACATCGACGAAATACCCTCCATCTATCTGCGTGGACTGGAGTTCCACTATGTGGAGAACGTGCAGGACGTATGGGACTTCGCCTTGACAGATGAGTTGGTGGCCCACCCGATGTCGCTCACCGTGGAAGAAGATACAAAACCGACAGGGGTATGACATTCGAACTTCAGCACAACGACCCCATGAGCGACGCTCGTGCGGGCAAGATCACTACCGATCATGGTGAGATCCTCACCCCTATTTTCATGCCCGTAGGAACATGCGGCAGTGTGAAAGGAGTGCATTTCGCAGAGTTGCGCGATCAAATACATGCCCAGATCATCCTCGGCAACACCTATCACCTATACTTGCGCCCTGGCCTGGAGGTGCTCCGTGCTGCCGGAGGCCTGCATCGTTTCAACACATGGGACAGGCCCATCCTGACCGATTCGGGCGGTTTTCAGGTTTTCTCGCTCACAGGCATTCGAAAATTGCGCGAGGAAGGATGCGAGTTCCGGTCACACATCGACGGTTCGAAACACATATTCACGCCAGAGAACGTGATTGACACCCAGCGCGTGATCGGTGCTGATATCATGATGGCGTTCGACGAATGTCCACCGGGCGACAGCGACTACTCCTATGCCAAGCGCAGTCTGGGCCTCACTCAGCGATGGCTCGACCGGTGTGTGAAGCGCATGAACGAGACAGAACCGCTTTATGGCCACCGCCAAAGCCTGTTCCCCATCGTTCAAGGCTGCACTTACAAGGACCTACGCACCGACGCAGCCCTGCACGCTGCCGATAAAGGAGCCGACGGCTATGCCATCGGCGGACTCGCTGTGGGAGAACCCACTGAAGTGATGTATGAGATGGTGGAACTGGTGAACGGCATCCTGCCTAAAGACCGCCCCCGCTATCTGATGGGCGTGGGAACACCCCAGAACATCCTTGAGGCCATAGAGCGTGGCGTGGACATGTTTGACTGCGTCATGCCGACCCGCAATGGCCGCAACGCCAACCTCTTCACCTACGAAGGGACGATGAACATGCGCAACAAGAAGTGGGAAAGTGACTTCACACCCATCGACCCCGACGGGTGCCTTGTCGACCGCATACACACCAAGGCCTACCTGCACCATCTCTTCAAAGCCCAGGAATTGCTGGCCCTTCAGATCGCCAGCATCCACAACCTGGCTTTCTACCTCCGGCTGGTGGGTGATGCCCGCCGCCATATCATCGACGGTGACTTCACCCATTGGAAAGCCGGGGTGATAGACCAGTTAGGACGAAGAATCTAAAAACTCCCCTGACCCATGACCCGACAGACCATACGCCGATATCTGCCTCTTCTGAAAGCCCTCCGCAGCTTACGCCAGATAGCTGCCAAGTGCAAAAGGGGTGTGGCATGGCTTCTCAGAGGCCTGTCCTTCTTCAGCCCACGCCACTGGATGAAGCGCATGGACTGGTATATCATCAAGAAATTCATCGGGACGTATATCTACTCCATCATCCTCATCATCTCGATATCCATCGTCTTTGATGTGAATGAGAACCTGGCGAAATTCTCGCAATACAATGCGCCACTCAAAGCCATTGTGTTTGACTACTACGCCAATTTCGTGCCTTATTTCGCCAACCTGTTCAGTCCGCTCTTCGTCTTCATCTCCGTGATCTTCTTCACGTCGAAACTGGCTGGCAATTCCGAGATCATCTCCATGCTGGCCTCAGGCATGTCTTTCCGCCGCCTGCTGCGCCCCTATATGATCTCATGTGTCATCATCTCGCTGGTCACGTTTTATCTGGGTGCCTACGTGATCCCCCACGGGACAGTGATCAAGCAGAATTTTGAGACGCTATACAAAAACAAGCGCAAGAACACATCGGCCGAAAACGTGCAGATGCAAGTGGCGCAGGGTGTCATCGCTTATATCCAACATTACGACAACACCCGGAAATGCGGCTATGGGTTCTGCCTTGACAAGTTTGAGAACAAGAAACTCGTCAGCCACATGAACGCCACGGAAATCCGTTACGACACCATCAGCGACAGCAAGTTTCATTGGCGGGTATACAACTGGAAAATCCGCGAGCTGCACGGACTGAAAGAGACCATCACGCAGGGATCGCAGAAAGACACGGTGATCATGATGGAACCCACTGACCTTGTCTATTCCAAAGGACAGCAGGAGACGTTCACAAGTCCTGAATTGCGAGACTACATCTCAAAGCAACAGAGCAGGGGCTCAGGAAATGTGGTGCAATACGAGGTAGAGTACCACAAGCGCATCGCCTCCTCGTTTGCCTCATTCATTCTCACCATTATCGGTGCATCGCTCTCCTCGCGCAAGCGAAAGGGTGGCATGGGAATGTATCTGGGCATAGGTCTGGTGCTCAGTTTCAGCTACATCATGCTCCAGACCATCTCGTCCACCTTCGCCATCAATGCCGGATTCCCCCCGATGATGGCGGCATGGGTGCCCAATATCACTTTCGCCTTTGTGGCATATTTCTGTTACCGTCAGGCCCCCAATTAAACTGACTTCATCAACATGCGACTATGAGATTTGACGAACTATATCTGAACGACAATATCCTTGATGCGCTTGACGACATGCGCTTCGAAACATGCACCCCCATCCAGGAGAAGTGTATCCCTGAAATACTTGACGGCCGAGACCTGATCGGCGTGGCACAGACCGGAACGGGAAAGACCGCGGCCTATCTGCTGCCCATCCTCAGCCTGATCGACGACGGATTCTATCCTGATGACGCCATCAACTGTGTCATCATGAGTCCGACGAGGGAGCTGGCGCAACAGATCGACCAGGCCATGGAAGGATTTGGCTATTACCTCAATGGCATCGGCAGTGTGGCTGTTTACGGCGGAAACGACGGCGGCCGATATGACCAGGAGACCAAGGGGCTGCAACTCGGGGCCAATGTCGTGATCGCCACACCTGGCCGGCTCATCAGCCACATCACCATGGGACATGCCGACCTCAGCCGGCTGTCATTCTTCGTGCTCGACGAGGCCGACCGGATGCTCGATATGGGATTCAGCGAGGATATCCTGAAAATCAGCAGTCACATCCCGCCGACCTGCCAGACCATCATGTTTTCCGCCACCATGCCCGAAAAGATCGAGCAACTGGCCAAGACCCTGCTGAAGAATCCCGTGGAGGTGAAACTCGCAGTGAGCCGGCCAGCCGACAATATCCGCCAAGTGGCTTACGTATGTCATGAGAACCAGAAACTCGGCATCATTCGTCATCTGTTCCGCAACAATGAACTCAGCCGTGTCATCATTTTCGCCGGCTCAAAGCTGAAAGTCAAGGAAATCAACCGCTCGCTGCGCCAAATGAAAATCAACTGCGGCGAAATGCACTCCGACCTCGACCAAAGCCAGCGTGACGAGATGATGTATCGTTTCAAGAGCGGCCAAGTGGATGTGCTTGTGGCCACCGACATCGTGGCCCGCGGCATCGACATCGACGATATCGCCACGGTGATGAATTTCGACGTGCCCCACGACAGCGAGGACTACGTCCACCGTATCGGCCGCACCGCCAGGGCACAGCGCGACGGAAAGGCCATCACACTGGTGCGTGGAAAGGAAATCCGTGATTTCATGCAGATAGAGAAATTCCTGGGGTATGCCGTCGACAAAATGCCACTCCCCGAAGGACTGGGCGAAGCACCGGAGTACAAGCCCATGAATCTGAAAAGCCACAACGACAGAGGCCGGCACAATGGGCGCAGGCGCCGCGGCACCCGCTCTGACCAGAAATCATCACAGCCTCGCAAGAACCGTCGTCGCTCTTCTGGCAAGAAACAATCCTAAAGCAATCTTGATATGAAAAAGAACCTCACTTTCGTGTTCCTGCTCCTCGCCATCAGCTGCATGGCAGACGGGAAATTCTTTGGTGGCGACATATCCCTGCTCAAATCCTACATAGACCATGGAGCCACTTATCTCACCCAAGATGGGGAGAGAATCGACAACCCCCTCTATTATTTTCATCACACCAACGAGATGAACACCATGCGAGTGAGACTGTTTGTCAATCCCGAGAACGCCACCTCTGAGGATAAAGGACAAGGAGTGGTGCAAGATCTCGCCTATGTGAAGCAACTGGGCAAGATGATCAAAGACGCAGGAATGGCCTTCATGCTTGACTTCCATTATTCCGACAGTTGGGCAGACCCTGCCAAGCAATGGACTCCGGCCGCATGGGCAAACCTTAACGACGAACAGCTCAACGACAAGATCTATACCTACACGAAAGAGGTGCTGGAGGAACTGAAAGCTGCAGGCGCCACTCCGGATTTCATACAGACCGGCAATGAAATCAGTTACGGCATGCTTTGGGGCAAGAAAGGCACGTCTTCGCCCAAGAAATGCTATGCTTACGATGACACCAACTGGCCTCGTTTCACCCTCCTGCTGAAGCAAGCTATCCAAGCGTGTCATGATGCTTGCCCTGACGCGCAAGTGATCCTCCACACTGAAAGAGTGGCACAGCCAGACTATCTCAAAGCCTTCTACGACAAGATGGCTGCATACGGAGTCGACTACGACATCATCGGCCTCTCGTATTATTCCTACTTCCATGGCGACCTCCCGCAGCTTGATGCAGCCCTCAACAAATTGGAAAGCAATTTCCCCGATAAGAAAATCATGCTCGTCGAGGTGGGTTATTACCATGACTGGCAGCCCAACGACGTGACACACGACTTATCAGCGACTTATCCCGTCAATGGAGAAGGCCAGAAAGCATTCACCGAGGCCCTGATTGCCACCGCCAACAAGCACACCCAGGTGAACGGACTCTTCTGGTGGTTTATGGAAGCCAATGAATACGGCCTGGACTGGAACACCCAGAGAGTGACCGACAAATGGTATAATGCCGGTCTCTTTGACAACCAAACCGGCAAAGCAGAACCCGCACTCTACATTCTCAAGAATTTTCTTGGAGGTGCCGGCGTGCGTCAAGTCGTATCACCGACCACCCCAACCTATTTTTACGACATCAATGGCCGGCGCATACCGAATGGGGCTGATAACCTTCCATCAGGATTGTATATCAAAGACGGGAAAAAGATACTGCAAAAATAACATTACACCTATTATTATAATATGACAAGACATGGTGGGCGCACACAGCCCACCATGCTTTTTTATACAAAAAAAGACCCAAAATGGCATTAAAAATGCCTTTTTATTTCATAAACAGGCAAAAAAGTAACTTTTTTCTATTTATTTCGATAATTTTCTTTCAATTTGTTTGGAGGTTCACAAAATAGTTGTACCTTTGCATGCAGAAAATAAAAGGATGAACATTTTTTGATAACCAATAAAAAGTAAAAAGATTATGATCGCATCAAAAGTTGTAGAGAATCTGCAGCAGAGGTTCCCGAACGAGCCTGAGTACATCCAGGCAGTCAGTCAGGTATTAGGTTCCATCGAAGAAGAGTACAACAAGCACCCTGAGTTTGAGCGCGCCAACCTCATCGAGCGCCTGTGCATTCCCGACAGGATTATTTCATTCCGTGTGACTTGGACAGACGACAAGGGCAACGTTCAGACCAACATGGGCTACCGTATCCAGCACAACAATGCCATCGGTCCTTATAAAGGTGGTATCCGCTATCACGCATCAGTGAACCCCTCAATCCTGAAATTCCTCGCTTTTGAGCAGACATTCAAGAACTCACTCACCACACTCCCCATGGGTGGTGCAAAGGGTGGCAGCGACTTCTCCCCTCGCGGCAAGAGCAATGCAGAGGTGATGCGTTTCTGCCAGGCATTCATGACTGAGCTTTATCGTCACGTAGGTCCCGATGAAGACGTACCCGCTGGAGATATCGGCGTTGGTGGCCGTGAGGTGGGCTACATGTTCGGCATGTATAAGAAACTCACCCATCAGTTCACAGGCATGCTGACCGGAAAGGGCCAGGAGTTTGGCGGCTCACGCATCCGTCCTGAGGCCACTGGTTACGGCAACGTGTATTTCCTCCAGAACATGCTGAAGACCCGCGGTCTTGACATCAAGGGCAAGACGATCCTTGTTTCCGGTAGTGGCAACGTGGCTCAGTATACAGTAGAGAAATGTATTGAACTTGGCGGCAAGGTCGTCACCATGTCTGACTCCGACGGCTATATCTACGATCCCGACGGCATCGACCGTGAGAAGCTCGACTGGATCATGGAGCTGAAGAATGTGGAGCGTGGCCGTATCCGTGAATATGCTGAGGAATATGGCGTGAAGTATGTGGAAGGTGCCAAGCCATGGGGTGAGAAGGCCGACATAGCCCTCCCGTCAGCCACCCAGAACGAGATTGACGGCGACGCGGCCAAGACCCTGATTGCCAATGGTGTGATCGCTGTGAGCGAAGGTGCCAACATGCCTTCTACCCCCGAGGCTATCAAGGTATTCCAGGATGCGAAGATCCTCTACTCACCAGGTAAGGCAGCCAATGCTGGTGGTGTGGCCGTTTCGGGTCTCGAGATGAGCCAGAACAGCGAGCGTCTGCGCTGGAGCCGTGAGGAGGTCGATGCCAAACTGCATGACATCATGAACGACATCCACGCCAACTGCGTGAAGTATGGCACAGAGGCTGATGGCTACATCAACTATGTGAAGGGTGCCAATATCGCCGGTTTCCTGAAAGTGGCCAAGGCTATGATGGCTCAAGGCATTCTATAATCGAAAAGACTACCTATAGACGGATGCTCCCCCGGGTGACTTCACCTTGGGGAGCTCTGTATTTATAAGGATTGGTATTCTTTAGAACACGTTATTTTGGTCGTCAATCAACTCTTTGACGCCACAGCTAAAGACGTCTCAGCAGCGGCAAATGTATAACTATCATACATTATCCATTTGCCATTCTCATAGGTCAGGGGATTAAAAATATAAACATGCCACCATTGGTTGGTGTCAGGATCCGTAGGGGGATAAAAATAATATGAAAAAACATCACAAACAAGCAAAAGTAGAAAGAAATTCAATCTGTTGACAATGTTTATACATATAAAATCAATGTTAACATACAAAACACAGTGTTATTTTGAAAATGATTAACAATTGGATAAGAAATGGACTTGGATGCAGACAGAAAAATTTCGGTTATTCAGATGAAATGATTACTTTTGCAAATAAAATACGGATCTTATCATTTCGCAGACGAATGAAGAAAAGAAGAAGCAAGACGATACTCCCGTTGCTCGCAGCTCTCGTCATCACCCTGGCTTTAGGCGTGGCATTTACGCAATGCGAGAATGACGAGCAGTTGACCAATAGACAGTATCTGGAAATCGAATACCCCACCCAGAATTACAGCCGGAGCATGAACAACGACGTTCAAGGCATCATCTTGCACCACACCGCGCTCCCCACGATCGAGCGGTCGCTCGAGATGCTCACCCTACCCAAGAACATCGTCAGCACCCACTGCGTGATCGACACCGACGGCACACGCTATATTCTGGCCGAACCCACCATTGTGACTTTCCACGCCGGGAAATCCATCCTCAACGGACGGGAGAAATGCAATGAGTTCACCATCGGTGTGGAGTTTCAGGGCAACACCGTGGAGAAGCCACTGACCGACGACCAAATCAGAAGCGCCGTAAAATATCTCAAGCCCGTGATGAGCCAATACAAAATTCCGATAGAGAACGTGGTCACCCATGAGTTTATCCGAAACAATTATCTGAACGCCCATCCGGAAGACACGCGCTGCAAAGACAAATGCGACATCACCCGACCCGAATACGAAAGGGTCATACAAGCCCTCAAGTCCTCGTCAGACCCTTAAATTCTGTTAAATATTAAGATAAAGACAGGCGAGGATCTGAAAATACGAAGAAAAAGTAGTAATTTTGCACCCGATTTACTCCGTGGAGGCTCTAAAAAGTGGCGGCGCGGTGCTGTCCGCCTTGCGGAACAACCTGTTATACAATAAATAATGTACGCAATTGTAGAAATCATGGGTCAACAGTTCAAGGCCGAGCAGGGAAAGAAGCTGTTCGTTCACCACATGAAGGATGTGGAAGAAGGCCAGTCTGTTGAGTTCGAGAAGGTGCTCCTTTTAGACAATGAGGGAGCCGTGACCGTAGGTGCTCCGACCGTGAAAGGAGCGAAAGTAGTTTGTGAAGTGGTTAAGCCACTTGTTAAGGGTGACAAAGTGATTGTCTTCAAGATGAAGCGCCGCAAGGACTCACGCAAGAAGAACGGCCATCGCGCCCAGTTCACCCAAGTAGAAATCAAATCAATAATCGGCTAAAAGAGGAGGACTAAGAAATGGCACATAAAAAAGGTGTAGGTAGTTCAAAGAACGGCCGCGAGTCAGCATCACAGCGACTTGGTGTGAAGATTTGGGGTGGTCAGCGTGTAACAGCCGGCAACATCATCGTTCGCCAGCGTGGTACAAAGCACAATCCCGGTCAGAACGTAGGTATTGGTAAGGACGACACATTGTATGCACTTGTCGACGGCGTGGTGAATTTCCACAAAGGTGCCCGTGACAAGAGTGTTGTGTCGGTAATCCCCGATGCCCAGGCATAAATTCAAATCAAAACTTATTCCAAACAAACACAGATTCCCAGCCCATCAGGCTGGGAATTCTGCTTTTTGCAAATAATCGCCGCCAAATCTTTGATATTTACTGATTTTGGTGTAACTTTGCTCCGATTTTATCACACCAAGCCGAAGCAACAAAAAATATTAAACATAGAAACGATATGCTAACAATCAAACTTATCAGTGAGGAAACTGAACGCGTGATCAAAGGTCTTGAGAAAAAACACTTCAATGGTGCCCGTGAGGCAGTGGAGAAAGCACTTGCCATCGACAAGCGTCGCCGCGAGGCACAGCGTGAGCTTGACGCCACCAAACAGCAAGCCAAGCAGATGGCTTCTCAGATCGGTGCGCTCATGAAACAAGGCAAGCGCGAGGAGGCAGAGGCCGCCAAGCAAGAAGTGGGCAAGTTAAAATCACGTGACAAAGAACTCCAGGAAGCGATGGTAGAAGCGGAGAAAGAGCTCACGGCCCATCTTTGCACAATCCCCAACATACCCCATGAGTGTGTGCCAGAAGGTGCAGACGCCTCGGGCAACGTGATTGTGAAAGAAGGAGGCGAGAAGCCACAGTTGCCCGAAGGGGCACTTTGCCACTGGGATCTCTGCAAGAAATACAATCTCATCGACTTCGATCTCGGAGTGAAAATCACTGGTAGCGGTTTCCCTGTCTATATCGGCAAAATGGCACGTTTCCAGCGTGCCCTTGAAGCTTTTTTCCTGGACGAAGCACGCAAGAGCGGCTACCTGGAGGTGCAGCCGCCGTATGTGGTAAACGAGGCCTCCGGCTATGGCACAGGCCAGTTGCCCGACAAAGAAGGACAGATGTATCACTGCACTGCCGACAACCTTTATCTCATTCCCACTGCAGAAGTCCCCGTGACCAATATTTTCAGAGACGTGATTCTCGATGAAGACCAACTGCCCATCAAGCGTTGCGCATACTCGGGATGTTTCCGTCGTGAAGCCGGCAGCTATGGCAAGGACGTGAGAGGACTCAACCGCCTGCATCAGTTTGACAAGGTGGAGATCGTCCGCATCGACACCCCGCAGCATTCATATGAGAGTCTGAACGAAATGCTCGACCATGTGGAAGGTCTGATGAAAAAACTGGAGCAGCCCTACCATATCCTCCGTCTGTGCGGTGGCGACATGAGTTTCACTTCCGCCCTCTGCTATGACTTCGAAATCTGGAGTGCGGCTCAGGAAAGATGGCTGGAAGTTTCGTCGGTATCTAATTTCGAGAGCTATCAAGCCAATCGTCTGAAGTGCCGCTACCGTCATAGCGATGACAAGAAGATCGAGCTGTGCCATACGCTCAACGGCTCAGCATTGGCACTCCCACGCATCGTGGCCGCCATCATGGAGAACAACCAGACACCGGAGGGAATACGCGTTCCGAAGGTGCTCGTGCCCTATTGCGGGTTCGAATACCTGGATGACAAGAACTTCGAATAACTGAGATACATACACGCTATTGACATTATGAATAAAATCATCAGAAAGGAGCAATTCTCGGAAAAGGTATTCCTATTTGAGATAGAGGCTCCCCTAATCGCCAAGAGCCGCAAGGCCGGAAATTTCGTCATCGTGCGCGTGGGTAAGAAAGGCGAGCGCATGCCCCTCACCATAGCCGATGCCGATACGAGCAAGGGTACGATCACGCTTGTCGTCCAAAAAGTGGGACTATCGTCGATCAAGTTATGCAACCTGAATGAGGGTGATTATGTCACCGACGTGGTGGGTCCTCTGGGCAACCCCACCCATATCGAGAAATTCGGTACCGTGATCTGCGCCGGCGGAGGAGTCGGTGTAGCCCCTATGCTTCCCATCATCCGTGCCCTCAAAGCCGCAGGCAACCGTGTGCTCAGCGTGCTTGCCGGACGCTCGAAAGACCTCATCATACTTGAAGACCAGGTGCGTGAGAGCAGCGACGAGACCATCATCATGACCGACGACGGCAGCTACGGAGAGAAAGGCGTGGTGACTATTGGCATCGAGAAACTCATCAACCAGGAGCACATCGACAAAGTATTCGCCATCGGCCCTCCCATCATGATGAAATTCTGCTGCTTACTCACTCAGAAATACGATATCCCCACCGACGTGTCGCTCAACACCATCATGGTCGACGGTACGGGTATGTGCGGCGCATGCCGTCTCACCATTGGCGGAAAGACCAAGTTTGTGTGTATCGACGGACCGGAGTTTGACGGAAGCCTTGTGGACTGGGATGAAATGTTCAAGCGCATGGGCACCTTCAAGCGTGCGGAACAGGAAGAACTGGAGCATTTCGAGGAACATCTCGGCACGACCGAAGAGCAAGTGATCGTAGAGACCACCGACGTGGTGATGGATGAAGACCCCACCAACGATACCATTGAGATCCTGACCGACCGCAATGCAGAATGGCGCAAGACCCTCCGCTCATCGATGAAAGCCAAGGAGCGCACAGCCATCCCGCGTGTGGTAATGCCCGAACTCGACCCTGTATACAGGGCCACCACCCGTCTGGAGGAAGTCAACAAGGGACTGACCAAAGAGATGGCCCTCACCGAAGCCAAGCGCTGCCTCGACTGCGCCAAGCCCACCTGTGTGGAAGGTTGCCCTGTGAATGTGAATATACCGTCGTTTATCAAGAATATCGAGCGCGGACAATTCCTGGCCGCAGCCAAGGTGCTGAAGAACACCTCTGCCCTGCCTGCCGTCTGCGGACGAGTCTGCCCACAGGAGAAGCAGTGTGAGGCACGCTGCATCCACCTCAAGATGAACGAGCCAGCAGTGGCCATCGGTTACCTGGAGCGCTTCGCCGCCGACTTCGAACGCGAGAGCGGCAACATGAGCATCCCAGAGATCGCACCCTCTAACGGCAAGAAAATCGCCGTCGTAGGCTCCGGCCCCGCCGGACTGAGTTTTGCCGGCGACATGGTGAAGCTCGGCTACGATGTCTACGTCTTCGAAGCCCTCCATGAAATCGGTGGTGTGCTGAAATACGGCATCCCCGAATTCCGTCTGCCCAACCATATCGTCGACGTGGAGATTGATAACCTGCACAAGATGGGCGTCCACTTCCAGACCGACTGCATCGTAGGCAAGACCATCAGCATTCAAGAGCTCGAAGACAACGGCTTCAAAGGCATTTTCGTGGGTTCTGGCGCTGGATTGCCAAACTTCATGGATATCCCCGGCGAGAATCTGATCAACATCATGTCGTCGAACGAATATCTGACCCGTGTCAATCTGATGGACGCAGCCAATCCCACCACCGATACACCGATCAACCCGGCCAAAAACGTGATGGTGGTCGGAGGCGGCAATACCGCCATGGACTCTGTGCGCACAGCCAAGCGCCTCGGGGCGAAAGTCACCTTAGTGTATCGCCGCAGCGAGGCAGAAATGCCCGCCCGTCTTGAGGAGGTGAAGCATGCCAAGGAGGAGGGTATCGACTTCCTGACACTGCACAACCCCATCGAGTATATCGGTGATGAGACCGGTGCAGTGAAACAAGCCGTGCTCGAAGTGATGCGCCTCGGAGAACCTGACGCCAGCGGCCGACGCCGTCCGGAACCCACCGGCGAGACGAAGACCATCGATGTCGACCAGGTGATTGTAGCCATCGGCGTCTCCCCCAACCCACTCGTGCCGAAGAGCGTGGCTGGCCTCGAACTGGGACGCAAGAACACCATCGCCGTGAACGAACAGATGGAGTCGTCGCACCACGGCCTCTTCGCCGGTGGCGACATCGTGCGTGGTGGTGCCACCGTCATTCTGGCCATGGGCGACGGACGAGCAGCTGCAGCCAACATGCATCAACAACTTTCAGCAGAATAATGAACGGACTTTATACGATCATCTTGCTTATCACCAGCAATGTCTTCATGACACTGGCATGGTATGGGCATCTTCGCTTACAGCAATCCGGGGTCAGCCAAAACTGGCCCCTCATTGCTGTCATCGGGTTCTCATGGGGAATAGCTTTCTTCGAGTATTGTTGCCAGGTACCCGCCAACCGCATGGGCTTCAGCGGGAATGGCGGACCATTCAATCTGGTGCAACTCAAAGTGATACAAGAATGCATCAGCCTTGGTGTCTTCGCCATCATCGCCAACATCCTTTTCCAAGGGCAGAATCTCCATTGGAACCATATCCTCGCCTTTTTGCTCATTATCTGTGCGGTGTATCTTGTATTCATGAAATAAAGGATGCCGACATTGACTGACGAACAGCGGTTGGAAAAGCGCATCAACGAACGCTTTGTGAAAGCCATGGTCACCTACCATCTCATAGAGGATGACGATAAAATCCTCGTGGGACTATCGGGAGGCAAAGACTCGATGTGCCTGACCGAGATACTCGTTGGCAGGAGCCGGATCCGACACCCTCGGTTTGAAGTGGAAGCCGTGCACGTGAGGATGGAGAACATAAAGTACGAGAGTGATGTGAGTTACCTGGAGGATTTCTGTGGTAAGCTTGGTGTGAGGCTTCACGTGCGCACGACGAGTTTTGACCCCTCGACCGACAAGCGGAAGTCGCCATGCTTCCTATGCTCATGGTACCGCCGCAAAGAATTATTCAACCTGGCACAAGAACTGAAATTCAATAAGATAGCGTTCGGGCACCATCAAGACGACATTCTCCACACCACCCTGATGGGACTTTTCTATCAAGGACAATTCGGATGTATGCCAGCCCGTCTTCGAATGCGGAAAATGCCATTGACGCTGATCAGGCCATTATGCTTGGTGCCAGAGAAAGACCTCAAGAAAATGGCTGAAATCAGAGGATACCAGAAACAGAAGAAACTATGCCCATATGAGAACGATTCGCATCGGACAGACATCAGGAATCTATTTGATAAGATAGAGGCTATGAATCCTGAAGCCCGGTCATGTGTATGGCATTCTCTTGAGACAGCAGGGAAACTCGAAGAAGACTGAAATGCAAGGCCACATGCTCCTCGGGGTGGTCATTACTCAGTACATAGGTAGAACATAAGAGGGAAATGTGGGGGGTACTGAGTAAGTCTTTGAGTAGTTCGTATACAAATTTTAGTTAAAAAAGGCAGGCAGGAATCCTTTGTTGCAAATAATTTGCTATCTTTGCATAAAGTAGTGCTCTGTTTTGCGGCACATGAAAACCGTAGAACCTTTGTTAAACTAAAATAGAAAATAATGAGCAAATTTTTTCCAGAGTCCGAACTGATTATCAATCCCGACGGAAGTATATTCCACCTTCACTTGAAACCAGAACATCTTGCCGACAAGGTTATCCTCGTAGGCGATCCAGGCCGTGTCAGCCAAGTGGCGGGTTTCTTTGACTCGATAGAGTGTGATGTGGAGAACCGGGAGTTCCATACCATAACAGGAAACTATAAAGGGAAGCGTATAACCGTTCAAAGCACCGGCATCGGGTGCGACAATATCGACATCGTGCTCAATGAGCTGGATGCATGCGCCAACATCGATTTCTCGACACGGATGGAAAAAGACGAACTACGCAGTCTCTCGATTGTGAGGATAGGCACATGCGGAGGTTTGCAGCCATTTACACCAACCGGCACTTTTATTGCAAGTGTGAAGAGTATTGGTTTCGACGGCCTCCTCAATTTCTATGACGGACGCAACGAGGTGTGTGACCTTGAGTTCGAAAAGGCCTTCTGTCAGCACATGGACTGGAATCCACAGCTTGGTGCTCCATACGTAATCGATGCAGACAAGGAACTGATCGACCGTGTGGCGTGCGACGACATGGTGCGTGGAGTGACCATTGCCTGTGGCGGATTCTTTGGTCCCCAAGGCCGTGAGTTGCGCATACCTCTGGCCGACCCCATGCAGAATGAGAAAGTGGAACGCTTCGAATACAAAGGATACCATATTACCAATTTCGAGATGGAGAGTTCGGCGGTAGCTGGCCTTTCACGGCTGTTAGGACACAAAGCCATGACATGCTGCATGGTGATAGCCAACCGTCTGGCCAAGCAAGCCAATGCCAACTACAAGAACAACATTGAGGTTCTCATTGAGAAAGTACTCGACCGTATCTGATTCATGAATCATCTTATGAGTGATGCGACAATTTGTGCGCTCTCCACTGCTGCCGGTGGTGCGATGGCTATTGTACGTGTGTCAGGACCTGTAGCCATCCGCCTAACCGACATCATTTTCCATTCCCCATCAGGCCGCCGACTAACCGAATGCGCAAGCCATACGGCTCATTACGGAGAATTGCATGACGAAGAAGGCAACATCATCGACGACGTGGTTGTCACGATATTTCGTGCCCCCCGCTCTTACACAGGAGAAGACACAACCGAGATCAGCTGTCATGGTTCCAGCTATGTCATCTCACTCATTCTCAAGCGATTGATCGCAATAGGCTGTAGGCAAGCCCTTCCCGGCGAATTTACCCAGCGGGCATTCCTCAACGGGAAATTAGACCTCAGTCAGGCGGAAGCCGTAGCAGATCTCATATCTTCCACCAATGCTGCATCCCATCAGATGGCGGTCAGCCAACTGAGAGGGCATTTCAGCCATCAACTCGCCCATTTGCGCGACCAATTGTTGCATCTCACCTCCCTGCTTGAACTGGAGCTGGATTTCTCAGACCATGAAGACCTAGAGTTTGCCGACCGAGACGAACTGTCACAACTGGCAAACAATACCGAGCAGAAAATCTCGTCGCTCATCCATTCATTTGCCATGGGAAAAGCCCTTCGTCAAGGGATAGCCGTCGCCATCGTGGGCAAGACGAATGTGGGCAAGAGCACCCTACTCAACCGCCTGCTACACGACGACAAGGCGATAGTGAGCGACATCCATGGCACCACACGCGACAGTATCGAGGACACGACACAAATCCACGGCATCACATACCGTTTCATCGATACCGCTGGCATCCGCCATACATCGGATGCCGTAGAGCGAATCGGTATAGAGCGCACCTATCAGAAACTGGAGGAGGCCACCATCGTGCTTTGGATAACCGACGAGCCGCCATCGGCCGATGAAGTAGATATGATCGTGGAGAAATCCAAGGGGAAAGAACTTATTGCCGTGGTGAACAAGATAGACAAACACGGAGGGGCATCATACGAACCATTCGCATCGCTCCCCACCCCACCCGACAAAGCCATCACAATTCCGATCAGTGCCAAACACGGCACAAATATAGATCGACTTGAGGAAGCCATCTTTGATGCGTCTGGCATCCCCTCAATTACTCAAAACGATGTGATAGTCACAAACATACGCCATTTCGAAGCCCTGACGAATGCCCATGAAGACATTCAGAAAGTCATCGGTGGACTGGAAATGAATTTGAGTGGCGATCTGCTCAGTGAAGATCTTCGCGCCTGTATCGGCCACCTCTCTGAAATCGTCGGTGGCACTATAACCCCGGATGAAACACTCAGCAATATTTTCTCACATTTTTGCGTGGGAAAGTGAAGCCACTACAAAGAAAATAATAAAATCTGCAAAAATAAGCCCGTAACACCCTTATTTTCAAGTGTTAAAGTTTG